>JAFRCK010000032.1 GCA_017404385.1 Bacilli bacterium | reverse complement strand
GAATTTATTAATGCATATATTTATTATTATAATAATGAACGTTTAGCATGTTCATTAGATTATAAAACCCCAATTCAATACAAAACTGAATTAGGGTTCTAAAAATTCTTTTTTAGTGTCCACTTTTTGTTGACTTATTCACAAAATAATAACTACATTCTTTTATTTTAGTTTTAACTTTTTAATCATACCATTCATAATATTATCTGAAATAATAATTGATGTCTCTATTTCATTAATACCTGTGGTATCAAGTTCAATTAACTTACTACTATCTACTCTATTTTTAAGATGATCCATACTATTTTTAATCATAGTAACACCTTCAATAGTTGTCTTTTTTCTATTTTCAATAAATATTTGATCCAAATAATCTCTTTGAACTATAACTTCTGGCTTAGCGGTCATGAAATATAATTGGTCTAATAACTTTATTGCCTCATTAATTCCAGACATTTTTTTATTAAAAGTATCTATACCAATTTCTCCTCTTTCAAACATCATTTGATACCATATATAATTATCAAATACTCCTCTATCTTGAAGAATAATATTTGGTTTTTTTATTAAACATTTTTCTAACTGTTCTTTAGAAATTTCTAAAGTCTTATCATTAAACTCAGTATTAGTAAAATTAGTTATATCATACTTTTCTTTTACTATTTGAGCTGGTTCTTTAGTTCTTAGTACACTAATATTAGCCATTTTAAAAAACTCAAATACTTTTTCTGCACTTATTGTTTTACCAGTTCTCGCCATGCCTGATAGTTCAACAACAAATGGTTTAGAATCATTTTTTGTTAACAATTCAGCCAACCTATATTTTTTTTCGTGTAACTCCTCTAATTTAGTTCTTAATACTTCATCTTGAATATACTTTCTATACATAACAAACCCTCCAAATTAAAACTATTCTATTATGCTTGATATATGAAATACTTTAACATCTTTATTATCACTAGTTATTTTTTTAATAATAGTAATATCATCATCAACCAATATATTAACATTTTTTTTATTAATATTGTTAGTTAAATAATCACTTTTCATATCTTTAGATTCACTATTTATTTCTTCTTTAGATAAAAATATTGCTTTATCTTTATCAAAGAATGGAATATGTTTATCTAAATACTCATACTTCTCATCAACAATTTTATTTGTTTTACATATGCTTAATATATAAACATTAATTCCGTCATCTATTAATTTTTTCATTAAATTAATTGTGTTATTAATAGGTCTAATTGTATTATAATCAAAATTACCTATATCATATTCACAAATAACTCCATCCATATCAAAATATATATCTATTTTTTTATCTTTGTTTTCATTTATATAATCTAAAATTTTCATGTATACCTCCAAAAAAATAATACGTTATAAAACATATTATTTCTTTAAATCTTCTATATAACTTTCTAAAGCCTTTGCATTAGGTCCAAGTATTATTTTTAATTGATTATCTATTTCAACAATACCTTTCGCACCTAATTTTTGAATTGCAGCTTTATTGACTATACTTACATCTTTTAAAGTTACTTTAAATCTAGACATATTAACTTCTATATTTAAAATATTATCTTTTCCACCTAAATACTCTATTAATTTATTTGCTTCTATTTTAAAATCTTTTTTATTAGCCTTTAACACTATTAATAATATAAATACTAATACTAAAGCTATAATTAAATACTGTATCCATGAATCAAAACTAATTCTTAAAAAATTCATTCTATCACCTACACTAATTATACTATAAAATCATAAAAACACAAGACTTACACCTACACTTTTTATGCCAACAAGAATATTCTATAATAGAAATCTTTATAAAGGGGGAAATAATCTATGTGCACAAATAATTGCAATTGCATAAGTGATATATTAAAAGTAATTTATTTACTTCAAAAGAATGCAGATACAGATGATAGCTGTATAGAAAGTTGTGATAGACCTACTCTAGGTCAATTCTCATGTTCTTTCTTTAATACAAGACCAGTTATGCTTTATACATGTAATAGTAATGGAACTACTCCATGGTCAGCACCTACAACAAGAACTGCTACTCCAACTGAATACTCCACAGTATTTAGAGTAGAAAAAATAGATGGATGCTGCGCAACTTTTAGAGTATTAATTGTAAATGAAGATGGTACATATTCAAGTACTGAATCATTCTTTACTATGAATTTAGAATGCATATGCTGTATTAGATGTTTAGGTGATACCTTAATCGAAGGTATTTAAATTAATTCTATTTGAGATATAGTACTAACATCTATTAATTCATCATCTAATGTAATTAAACTATTGTTGGTTTTCCCAATAATAGTCTTTTTTATTTTATCTCCATTAACTAGAGTAATTAAAGTTTCAGCTTTATACAAAAACTTATCTGAATTAAAAATATCCTTTATTTGTTTACTAACACTTTTAACTTCATTTTTAGATTCAGTTATTTCTTTATTAATAATTGCCTCATTTTGATTTAAATTACTAGGGGCTTTTCCTTTAAAAATATGTGGCAACTTTTTCTCCATAATTACCTCCTTTTATTAAATAATATGCATAATATCTAAAATAATACAAAATAATAAAATAGAGGCCTATTTATGAAAAATATAAAATTAATAATATGTATAATTATATTTGCTTTAATAAGTATTGTTACTATATATAGTTCTACTTTTATACTATCTAACAATTATAAATATTTATATATTAAACAAGGATTATGGTATTTATTTGGTTTTTTATTAATATTTATAATTTGGAAATGTAAAAAAGGATTTTTTTATAAATATGACAAAATTCTGTATTTTATATTTAATTCGCTTCTAGTACTAGTATTATTCTTTGGAACTAAATCGAATGGATCATCAGCTTGGTTTGAAATACCAGGAATAGGTTCTTTTCAACCAAGTGAATTTATGAAAATAATACTAATAATTGTTTTAGCAAATGAACTAGATAAATATAAAAACATTGATAAAACTTTTAAAAATGAATTAATTGTTATACTTAAATGTTTAATAATAACTATATTACCCGCTATTTTAACATTCTTAGAACCCGATACAGGCAATGTAATTATTTACTTTGTAATACTAATTGTAATGTTATTTGTATATGGAATTAGATATAGATGGTTTATCATTTCTTTAACAATTATTATTATAACAATAGGTTCTTTTTTATATTTATATTTTTATAAATCAGATATATTTATTAATATATTTGGAACTGATTTTTTTTATAGAATGGACAGAATACTAGAATGGAAAAATAAAGAAGGAATGCAACTAGAAAATGCATTAGCATCCATCGGTTCTTCTCCATTAACTGGTTATGGGCTTGGTAAAACCCCAATTTATATTCCAGAAGCTCAAACTGATTTTATTGTATCTATATTCCTATCTAATTTTGGATATATAACAGGAGTAACATTTATATTATTCTTAGTTTATTTTGATATTATATTAATAAGAATAGCTTTGTTTCAAAAATTAAAAGATAAGTATACTATCTCAGGTATAATTTCAATACTATTATTTCAACAAATACAAAATATTGGAATGAATATTGGTTTACTGCCTATTACTGGCATAACACTTCCATTTATTAGTTATGGAGGATCAAGTTTAATATCATATATGATATTAATAGGTATAATAATTAATATTAATAAAAAAACACTAAAAAAATAATTTTTTTAGTGTTTTATTCTCTTCTTTAATTTCTAATTTACTAATAACTTTATATTCTCTTTCTCCAAAACATTTTTTTAAATCTTCATCAGGTAATTTTAAATTTTCATCAAATATTAAAATACCTCCTACATCTATAATTTTAGATAAATATCTCATCATATAAGAATAAATATATTCTTTATTTTTATCAAATTTAGTCATGTATAAAGATGTTAAATTACCATCATTTTTTGTAAATGTCTTACTGAATACAAGTTTAGGAAAAGGATTTCTCTCTCTATGAAGTTTTTTTATTTTACTACGAGATTCATACATCTCTTGTTTTGAATATAGTGTTAATAAACTTATATCCAAATTTTTATTTTCCCTATATTTCTCAATTTCTTTTAACAGATCATCACCATAGAAAAAAGAATCATTATCTAGATTTACTAAAACTAAAAGAATATTATTCATATCTAAACCCTCCTAACCTATTATATTCATTATAACACAAAAAAAATCAAACACAAGGTTTGATTTAATATCAAATGGTGCGAGTGAAGAAGAAGTCGAATAACTTTTCTTACAAACATTAATAGGTATTAATAACTTACTAACTAATATAATTATACTACATTTTTCGTTAAAATAAACAGAAAAAAATAAAAATATAAAATAATATGATAAAATATATTTGTAGGTGATAATTTATGAAGGGAATAATTTTTGCAGGTGGTAATGGAACTAGATTATATCCATCAACAAGTGTTTATTCAAAACAATTAATAAATTTATATGACAAACCAGCAATATATTATCCTCTAGCTACATTAATGAAATCAGGAATAACAGATATTCTGGTAATAACAACAAAAGAAAATTGCAATTTATTTAAAAAACTTCTGCTTGACGGAAAACAATTAGGAATAAAAATAGAATATAAAATTCAAAAGAAACCAAATGGTTGTGCTGCGGGATTAAAATTATGCAAGTCATTTGTAAAAAAAGAACCTTTTTGCGTGATAATGGGTGATAATTTAATATATGGAAATGAAGTTGTTTCCGAAATAAGAAAAATTTCTAATGATTTTTCGGGAGCTAAAATATTTTGCTATAAAGTAAGGAATCCAAAAGACTATGGTGTTATAAATATTAAAGATGGTAAAATTATTAAAATTGAAGAAAAACCTAAAAATCCAACTAGCGATTTAGCAATAATGGGAATATATATTTATGACAAAAATGTATTTAAATGCATTAAAAACATTAGCATTTCAGAAAGAAATGAATTAGAAATCCCAGACATTAATAAACTTTATTTAAAAAATAAAACATTAAAATATAAAATTATTTCAAATAAAGAAAAATGGATAGATATTGGGACACCCGAAAATCTTTTATTTGCATCCTCTTTTATATATAATACTCAGAAAAAAAATAAGACTATTGTTGCTTGCATAGAAGAAATTGCATATCATAATAAATACATATCTATCAATCAATTAAAAAAATTGGGAAAAAACAATTGTGAATATGGGGAATATATTTTATCAATAAAGGAGGACAAATGAAAATATTAGTAACAGGTGGTATGGGATTTATAGGAACTAATTTTTTAAAATATATGTTAGATAAATATCCTGATTACAAATTTGTATGTTTAGATAACTTATCTGTAGAAGATAGTAGAAAAAATTTGAAGGATTTTAACGAATATAGAAACTTTAAATTTATAAAGGATGATATTACAAATGAAAATAGTATAGATAAAATTTTTGAAACAGAAAAATTTGATATAGTTATAAATTTTGCTGCAGAAGTAGCTGTAGATTACTCAATTGAAAACCCAAATATTTTTTTGAAAACGAATGTCTTAGGAACTGCAATTTTAATGAATGCATGCTTAAAATATAATGTATTAAGATTTCATCAAATATCCACTGATGAAGTGTATGGTGATTTACAAATCGATTCTACTATACAATATGATGAAAGTGCACAATTAAAGCCGTCTAATCCATATGCAGCCAGCAAAGCAAGTGCAGATTTATTAGTGCTTTCATACTATAGGACTTATGGTTTAAATGTCACAATTTCAAGATCAACAAACAATTATGGACCTCATCAATCATTTAGAGCTTTAATTCCATTAACAATTAAGAATTGCATTCAAAATAAAAAAATACCTATATTTGGTAAAGGTGATAACATAAGAGATTGGGTGTATGTTTTAGACCATGTTAAAGCAATTGATTTAATACTTCATCACGGAAAGATTGGACATATATATAATATTTGTGGTAAATCAAAAAAAAATAACCTTTATGTTGTTAATAAAATTTTAAAATTAATGAATAAAGATCAAAATTTGATTAGTTTTGTGGAAGATAGACCTGGGCATGATGTAATGTATTCAATAAATTCAAACAAAATAGAAAATGAATTAAATTGGAAAAGAAAATACTCGTTTGATGATGGTATAAAAGAAACTATTAAATGGTATATTAATAAATTTTAATATGAAATTATTAATATAGGGAAAAAAGTCGTGGCACGTTATGAAATTACAAAGTAATTTTGTAAGTGGTGATAGACTTTTATAAATATATTTTCATTACGAAGTTTTGAAAATATATAATTGCAATTTATTGCAATTCAAAAAAACATAATTTTTGCTTGAACAATAAGTTCTTGCTTAATTATGTTTTATGGTTTCCAAAGGATCACCTTTGGCACACACCTTTTGACTCTGTCAAATGGGAAGTGTGTTTTATCTATTGGAAATAGATATCACTGACAAGCGAATGCTTGTCTTTTTAAATATCTATATCTCTATCAACATAATCTTTATCATAACCATAATTTTGTTCATAGATATAATTATTTATTTCTTCTTCTCTAGGTGTATCATCTGCTATATCATGTAAATCTATATCATTATAATAACCTAATCCATGATAAGAAGTTATTTCTTTGACTACATCGTCTTTATCTTTTTCAGTTCCTATATGTAATAGTTTTCTAAAGAACTTTTTAATAGTCTGTAGCATTACATTTAAAAAATTATGAAGTCTTCTATTTTCATCTCTTAATTCATCGTTTTTATCTTCTAATCTTCTTATTTCTACTTCTAAATGTTTATTCTTTTGTTCCATTTCTCTATAATGATTAGTATAATCATTTAATTCTTCAAATAATGCTTGATTATTAGGCATATCTTTAATTACTCTTTTTGAGGTATTCATAAAGTCTTTTAAAGTATCATAAGTTTCTTTATCAATTTTAACTTCTTTACCAGTAAGAGTTGGTTTGGAGTTTTTTAATTTTTAATCTAATTATAATATCTTAATCTAACAACCATTCTATTTAATAATATGAGCTATTATAATTGTAAAACTATAATAGTTAATAGTAATATTAATATCATCAATTTCACAGTACCAGTTTTTTTGCAAATTCAATTACTCTAGTCTAGCTATTATTAATTATCTTTAATTGCAGCTTGCACAACTAATCCATTAGGAATTATAATTTGTATTGTTTCAAATTTTTTTTCGTAATTTAAACATTTCATATATTACAGTAGGATATTTCTGAATACATTTGGTACTATTAAAGCTAAAACTCATTATCAAAAAAAACTTAGAGATCGCTTTAATTCTAATTCTTTTTCTTTTTTTAATTCAAATTCTTTTAATTCTTTTGGTTCTTTTGTATACTCTTTCTTACCACATTTAGAGCAAGTACGACTAAAACAAGATATTTTTTTATATCTACCAGTTGGTGATGGAATAGCAAGTTCACCTGCCCATAGAGGTTCATATATTTCTTCTTCCATTTCATCTCTTTGTAGTTCTAACCATTCATGTTTACAATAATTTTGTTCTTCCTCTAATTGTTCGACTTTTTCTTTTAGTAATTTTAATTCTGATTTCATATTATTATGCCTCCCTTAGCTGTATATATTACCAAATTACTACTTTTATGTCAATCTGTAAAAAAAGACTAGTTTATATCATATTTTTCTATGTAGATTTCTTCAATTATTTTTTTACCATATTCTATTGATTCATCATATATAAATGTTAATTTAATATTTTTCTCATTTTGAATTACCTCTTTATTAGTTCATCTCTAATTAAACCCTTCGCATTATTTAAATCTTTTAACATTTCTTGAAATTTTGGTCTATGTTCCATATCTTTTGCAGATATTCCAGCATCACAATATACTTTATAAACTTCATATTCTTTATACTTATATAATTGTTTTAATTTTTCTTCTTGTTCTCCTAAACTAAATCCTTCTCTTGCTTGATCTTCAGTTGATACACGAATATATATTCCAGCAATTTTCTTTTCTTCCATATTAACTCCTTTTACAAAAAAAGAGAGTCAAAGACATTAGAATTAACTAATACCATTGACTCCTCAATAATACTAATATAATAAGTTTTTAAATATTTTCGTTTGCCTTTAACCATAGAAGTACCTCGCTTTCTTTCTTAAATAACAAAAAAACTAACATTTCTGTTAGTAATTTATTACTCTCGAAACTTTAAAAGTTCGAGTTTCCTATCAATCTGGTGGACCCTAGGGGATTCGAACTCCTGACCTTCTCGGTGCAAACGAGATGCTCTAGCCAGCTGAGCTAAGGGCCCTTACAAAAAAATATCAGCGACGTCCTATTTTTGCTTAACACTATCTTCGGCGTTAGAGTGCTTGACTTCTGTGTTCGGGATGGGAACAGGTATTTCCACTCTGCTATAATCACTGATAAATTAATTATAATATATAAAATTTAAAATGTCAATTATTCTCTGAAAACATGATAATGTGCAACAAATTAGTTATGGTTAAATCCTCAATCTATTAGTACTGGTCGACTCAAAGTATCACTACTCTTCCATCTCCAGCCTATCAACCAGATAGTCTTTCTGGGATTTTACTATTATAAAAATATGGGAAAACTTATCTTGAAGGTTGCTTCCCGCTTAGATGCTTTCAGCGGTTATCAATTCCATACATAGCTACTCTGCACTGCAGCTGGCGCTACAACAGATACACCAGAGGTATGTCCATCCCGGTCCTCTCGTACTAAGGATAGATCTCCTCAATTTTCCTACGCCCACGACGGATAGGGACCGAACTGTCTCACG
>JAFRCK010000031.1 GCA_017404385.1 Bacilli bacterium | reverse complement strand
TATTTTCGCAATGTGTAAAAATAACTCCTTATATGTGCAAAAATAATATATCACAAATGTTTTAAAAAGTCTACTATTGTAGATATTTTTATCATGCAATAATTTTATAAAATTTTATACTTGACTTTATTTAGATTGTCATAAAAAAAGAATAGGAATAACCTATTCTATATCAATTAATTTTTTGTTTGATTCAATTTTCTTTTTAGGAACTTCTACTTTAAGAACACCATTATCAAATGAAGCTTTTATAGAATCTTCATCAATATCTCCTAGATAGAAAGCTCTTTGAACTTTACTGTGGAAATGTCTTTCTCTTCTAAGATATTTTTTATCTTTATTTTCTTCTTTTGAATCTTCATTCTTTTCAGCAGATATAATTATAGAACCATCTTCTGCTTCTACTTTAATCTCATCTTTATTAAATCCAGCGATTGAAGCTTCTACAAAGTATTTTCCATCCTTTTCATAGATATCACAATCCATTCTTTCCTTTGGTCCTCTAACTTCTCCTAAATCAAACATATCATCAAATATTCTATCTGGTAGTAACATAATACATCTCTCCTTTCATTACTTAGATATAATGTCACATATTAAATTGCTTATTTCAGTTGGATTATCTATTTGTAATCCTTCAATTAATCGAGCTTCAGAATATAATATCTTTGTATAATTCTTCAACTCTTCTTTATTATTATTGTATAAATCAATTAATTTATCCTTAATCTTATGATCTTCGTTTATTTCAAGTACTTCTTCTGCCTTAACCTTTTGATCAGTTGGCATAGCATTAATAACCTTTTCCATATCTAGTGATACTTCACCTTTAGTAGTTAAACATACTGGATGATTTTTTAATTTATTAGTAAATCTAACTTCAGAAACATTAATACTTTCTTTCATTATATTCAATAAATCTTTATTATCTTCATTTAACTTCTTAGTAATTTCTTTCTTATCTTCATCAAGATCAAGTTTTTCTTCTTTTACATTAGAGAATTTCTTTCCTTCATATTCTTGAAGAGCAGTAATCGCAAATTCATCTATGTAATCAGTTAAATATAATATTTCATAATCTTTATCTTTAACTTGTTCAATTTGAGGCATATTATCAATCTTATCTATTGTTTCACCTGATGCATAATAAATTGATTCTTGTCCCTCTTTCATATTAGAAATATATTCTTTTAATGTAATATAATCTTTCTTTTTAGATGAATAGAATAATAATAAATCTTTTAACTTATCTTTATCCATTCCAAAATTATTATATACACCAAATTTTAATTGTGGTCCAAATGCCTCAAAGAACTTTTTATAGTTTTCTCTATCATTATTAAGCATGTCTTCTAATTCTTTTCTTACTTTAGAATCAATATTCTTTTCTATTAACTGGATTGATCTAGTTTGTTGAAGCATTTCTCTACTTATATTTAAAGAAACATCTTCAGTATCTACAACACCTTTAACAAATGCTAAATAATCAGGTAATAAATCTTTACAATTTTCCATTATAAGAACACCATTAGAATATAAACTTAATCCTTTTTCATATTCTTTTGTATAATAATCCATTGGAGTATGACTAGGTATAAATAATAAAGCATTATATGAAATCATACCTTCAGCAGATGTATGAATTACTTTAACTGGTTTTTCATAATCATAATATTTATCAGAATAGAAGTTATTATAATCTTCTTCTTTTATATCTTTCTTATTCTTCTTCCATAACGGAACCATTGAATTTAGTGTTTCATTATTATATATAATTGGATAACTAATATAATCAGAATACTTAGTAACTAAATTCTTAATTTTATAATCAGATATATAATCACTATAAGTAAAATCATCTGTATCATCTTTTAAATATAATGTTATCTTAGTACCATTTTCTTTTCTATCACATTCACTAATAGTATAACCATCTAATCCATCACTAACCCATGAATAACCTTGATTTGAATTAATACTTTTTGATTCAACTACTATTTTTTTACTAATCATAAATGCCGAATAAAAACCAACACCAAATTGACCAATAATATTGATATCTTTTTTCTTATCCATCATTTCTTTAAAAGCTAGCGTACCACTTTTCGCAATAGTACCTAAATTATTTTCTAATTCTTCTTCAGTCATACCTATACCATTATCTTCTATAATAAGGGCTTTATTATCATTATTAACTGATATATTTATGGCTAAATCTTTTTTCTTAATCTTTAAATCTTTATTTGTTAAGGATTCATAATATAACTTGTCAATCGCATCACTTCCATTACTAATTAATTCTCTTAAAAATATATCTTTGTTTGTATAAATAGAATTAATCATTAGATCTAATAAACGCTTTGATTCACTCTTAAACTGTTTCTTTTTCATCCTCATCACCTTTCACAATTTTAATTATACTCATTTTTTAGCACTTGTCAATAGGGAGTGCTAATTTAAGGATAAAAAAAATAAAAGTTTACACTTTTAATTCATTTTTTCTTTATTACTTAGTTTTAAAACTTGTATTCCTTTCTCAAATGTTTCCTCAGATCTTGTCATTTGAAATAGATTTAACATTATATTAGTTTTTATTAATTCCTTTTCTTTATCATTATAAGTTTTAGTATTTAACATACTTATTATATCATTAACTACATCATCAAATTTTTGACTCATAATTATGTCCTCCTTTTTTTGGTGCCTTCTCAATATACCACTATTAAAAAAAATATTCAAGAGGAAAATAAAAAAGAACTAATTTTTTAGTTCTTATATTTTTTTTGCTAATTTATTTGCCTTTTTAAAAGACTTTTTCATGTCCTTATTAATTATATCTATAAAGTTCTTTTCTCTTTCTTCAAGTTTTTCTCTTTTATATAATTTTTCAAAATCAGGATTTAGACCTACTTTATAAAAATCATATGTAGTTATATCTTCACTTTCATTTAGTTCCATTATTGTTTCTACTTTTATAGGTCTATAATAACATAAATATACATTACCTTTTTTCTCTTCTACTGAATCTTGAAATTCACAGTAATAAAATCCTTTATTACTAACGTGACCCATATAATAATTACCTATATATAATATACATCCATCTTTAGAAGGAACACTTATAGGCCAATCAGGGTAAACATCTCCTAATTTAACATGATCAGTATCAATATTAATACCTTTAAGTAAGAATCTCATTTCTTTAAGATTCTTAACACTATCTTTCATTTCTTCTAACTTCTTAACTGTCTTCTTTTTCATTTTATTCTCCATCATAATGCTCTATAAAATCCAAATTTTCTTGTTTTCTTTTTAGGATCTTTTTTTGTACTAATCCTTCAACTGTTACTTCTGATTTAATTTCTTTTGGTTTAAATTTCTTTTTCTTAAGTCTACATTTAAAATCAGGTCTAATACCTATTTTTTCAAAAGAATCTGTATCATATTCAGTTTTTGGATTTAAATCATGTAATTCATCCATTGATTTTTTATCATAGAATTTTACTTTAACATGCTAATCATTATCAAAATAACACTTATAAATACCTGTTTCTTGAGCAAATGTAATAGAATCCTTTTTAATAACTACAAAGCCATCATCACCTTTAATATAATTAACGGCAGATATTTCATCACCATTAATATGTAATCCTACAGATCCATGATGAAAATGGACATAATTAAATAAGAATTTTAATTTTTTTATTTCATCAAAATAATTTCTATCTAAATCATATTCTTCTAATTTAGTTTCTATTTCAGTAAATACATCATATTTCATAATCAAACCTCCCTAATTTTTATTAATAGTTTTCACTCTTTAATTCAAAATATGATTTAGGATGATTACAAACTGGACAAACTTCTGGCGCATATTTACCTACTACTACATGTCCACAATTTCTACAAATCCAAATACATTCTTCATCTTTAGAGAATACTACTTTATCTTCAATATTTTTTAATAGTTTTCTAAATCTTTCTTCATGATGTTTTTCAATTTCTCCAACCGCTCTAAATTTAAATGCTAATGCTTTAAATCCTTCTTCTTCTGCAGTCTTAGCAAACTCTTCATACATATCAGTCCATTCATAATTTTCTCCATCTGCTGCTTCATTTAAATTTTCCACAGTAGAAGGAATAGCTCCTCCATGCAATTCTTTATACCACATCTTAGCATGTTCTTTTTCATTATTAGCTGTTTCTTCAAATATTGCTGCTATTTGTTCATAACCATCTTTCTTAGCTTTACTAGCAAAATAAGTATATTTATTTCTAGCTTGAGATTCACCAGCAAAAGCTTTCATTAAATTTTCTTCAGTTTTACTTCCTTTTAATTCCATAATATTACCTCCTACTTTCATTATATATTAAAACCATGGATATTCCAAGTTTGTTTTTCCAACTATTTTTATTAATTCTTTAAACATTTCCTTTACCACAGGATCCATTGTCTTTGATGATTTAACAACTGTTGTAATATTTTTTAACTTTGATCTAACTTCTGTAACTGTTTCAAATCCATTTTCATAAAACAATTTAAAAACCTCATTAACAAATTTTCTTCTTTGTTCATCATCATAATTATCTAACCATTTTGAAAAACCATCATCAAAAACTTTACTAAATCTACTTAATAATTCCTTTTCCAAATGATCATAGCTAACTTGCCATGAAAAAGCATCATGGGCATAAAATCCTTTTCTATCAGATTTTACTACTATATAATTATCATCATGTCTTAGTAATAAACCTACTATTGAATAATTTGGAATTATATGTATATATCTATCTTTTATTAATGAATACTGTTTTGAATTTAATTGAGTTTCTCTAAGTCCTTGTCCATCATTACTATAAACATTAATAATCTTTTTTCTAACAAATCTATTACAATACATAGAAGCAACTAATGCTAAATTACCACCTTTAGAGTGTCCACCTACTATAACCTTTCCTCTACGTAGTGTAAAAACTTTATTCAAATAATTTTTAGCTAGTACATGAGCAGCCACAGGAAACTTGTATGCCATCTTGCAATCTTCTTTCCATCCACTAAGTAATGCATCTGTTCCCTCAAAAGAAATATAATATAAATCCTTAGTTATTTTAAAAGTAACAGCTGAAAACTGAGATTCTTCATTTCCAATATACATGTAATTGCTCATTGTTATATTTTTAAAACGATTGCTACCGGAAGCAGACTCTAACACTTTTATAGCTTGCTTGATGGATAACATTATGTTTTTATCATCAAAGTCTTTTTGTTTAAATAACATATTTGCTTCTTCAATTGTTATTTCATTTTTATTATTAGGAACTATACCATTGTAATCAACATATGAAAGCATAGAAAAAATGACGTTATCTACTTCATTAAACGCCTTTTCTTCAAATGTATGTTTCCCATAATAAGATATATAATCAATTACATTCATATTATTTATCCTTATCCCCATCTATACCTATAAAATCAGCTAAAACATCAATTAAATTTTTACCTTGTTTAAATGGCAATAAAAATGAATGTTTAGCATTTTCTGGTAATCCTTTAATATATACTTTTAGTTTTTCAGATATAATATCTATATTATTATTTTTTGCAAATTTCTTTATTTTCTTATACATTTTTGTTGAATATATAAAGTCTATTACTATAACTCCAGTAAATATTCCTAATACATATGAAAATGATATATTCTTAGTAAACCATCTTATCGCATCAACAACAGGTTCTGATAAAAAGAAATAATATATTGCTCCTATAGCAGTCCAAATTATAGTAAAAGTAGGACAAATAACGCCTTTATAATTAAATCTTCTATCTCTATAGTCCCATAATCTTATTTTTTGTTTCAAGAATATTAAACCTGTTATTAACTCTAATAAAGTCATAATTAAACCCATTATTAATATTTCCCATATATCATTAATATCAGTATTTTGTAATAATAAATGAACAAATGTTAATAAAGATAGTCCCATTCCATATATAGGTAAATATGGTCCTACTAAAAAACCAGGATTAATCCATTTTTTATGGTACCATCTTCTAAAGAATAGTTCTAATACCCAACCTAACATACTTCCTATAAAAAATAAAAACACAAATAATAAAAAGTATTCAAAAAAAGTATTTATCTCTTCCATATAATCACCATTTTAATTATATCATACTCTTTAACAACTTCATAGTTTTTTGACTTTTAAATAAAAATATGGTATTATCTAAAGGCGTAAAAAAAGGGGGAAATCATATGATTCATTTAGAACCTATTGATGATTTAATTAATGAAAGTATAAGATTATCGAATAAACCTGTTGAAAACAAAGATAAACTTGAAGAAATAAGAGAAATCATTATTAGACAAAAACAATTAATAAATAAATATAACTATAAAGAATTAGAAAAGAAAATGAAAGACTATAATACACCAAGTGATGAATATTATGAATATCTTGAATTATATGAAATTTATAAAAAATATGAAGAAAAAAATGATATTATTTCTTTAATTGAAAATAAAAAATATACAAAACTAAGCAGCATATATAATAGAAAAATTAAAAAATATAAAATAGCAGGTATAGTAGCAGGGGGAAGTTTAATAATAACTTTATGTACTGCTAAAATACTTAATGGAATTAATAATAAGAATTATACAGTTGGCGAAAAAGCTGCTGAAAGTACCGTTTCACATAATTATGAGGATCATTCAGTTGAAACAAAAACTGAAAAAATAGTAAATGAAACTATCAATAATAATTCAGCTGAAAAAGTGGAAAATAAAGTTGAAGATAAAACAGAAAGAATAACAGAAGTTAAAAATAATGATGATGAACAAAGAATCAGTGAAGCAGAACAAAGAACTATTGTAGATTTATTTAAAGATATGAATGATGATACTTTAAATGGAGATGGATCTAAAGAAGCAAAATCTAGAGCAAAAGGATTCGTTGTTAATACTATTGATTTTATATTCTTTAACTCAAGTATTAATGGTATAACATTTAATGACCTAAAAGATGAATTTAAACAAGAAATATATGATTATTTAAAAAACATGGATAGAGTTGTTATGTCTTTTGATCCTGATTATAAAGAAACTTTAGGTGAAAAATATAATGCTATTAAAGATTATGCAAAAGAAAAATTAGATGCTGCAAAAAACATTGTTATTAATCATCTTGGTGAAGAAAGATATAATGCCATAATTAGTAAAAAGAATGAAATTATGGATAATATAAAAGAAGGCTTTAAAAAATATGGTGGAAAAGCACTTAAATATATAAAAGAAAAGTATTTAGAATGGAAAGAGGAATAAAAGCATATTAAATATGCTTTTTTTGTGTTATAATTTATTTGGTGGTAACATGAAAATAATAAAAATTGGGGCTATGTGGTGTCCTGCATGTCTCATTACAAATAAATATCTTGATCAAATTGTACAAAAATATAATATTGAAATTGAAAATCTTGATTATGATTTTGATGAGGAAGAAGTTAAAAAATATAATGTTGGAGAAACACTTCCCGTACTTATATTCATTAAAAATGATATAGAAGTAGATAGATTAATTGGAGAAAAAAATTATAAAGATATAGAAGGAGTTATAAATAAACATGAAGAAGTTTAAAATATTATTATTTTTGCTTTTATTAATAATTCCATTTTCTATAAAAGCAGAAACAAAAGTAGATTTATATTTATTCTATGGTGATGGATGCCCACACTGTGCAGAAGAAGAAAGTTTCTTAAATGAATATTTAAAAGATAAAGATGATATTGAACTTCATAAATATGAAGTATGGCATGATAAAGACAATCAAGAAATATTAAGAAAAGTGCAAGATGCTATTAATAATCATGCAAGTGGTGTTCCATACATGGTTATAGGTAATAAACCAATAGTTGGTTATTATGATGGTGTTACTAATATTCAAATAGAGGAACAAATAGAAAAAACTAGAAAATCATCTAAATTTGTGGATAAAGTTAAAAAAGTATTAAATAATGAAAAAATTGATGATGGAAATGATGATAACAATGGTAATGATGAAAATGTAGAAGAAGATGATACTGAAATAGTACCATTCTTTGGAAAGATTAAAGTTAAAGAAGTTTCACTACCTCTATTATCAATAGTACTAGGTTTTATAGATGGATTTAATCCATGTGCTACATGGATATTAATATTCTTAATAACAATGCTTATTAATATGAAAAATAGGAAAAGAATGTGGATTTTAGGTTTTACATTCATTCTTACATCAGGTATCATGTATTTATTATTTATGTTAGCGATACTAAGTACAGCAAATTATCTTAGTGGTTATTTCTTCATAAGGTTAATAGTTGCCGCGTTCTCGATAGGAATTGGAATATTCAATATATATAATTTTATAAAGTCTTTAAAGAAAGACGATGGATGTAATGTCGTTAATAAAAAGAATAGAAAAAAGATTATGCAAAAAATAATGAATATTACAACTGAGAAAAAATTTATAATATCATTAATAGGAATTATAGTATTAGCTATAACAGTAAACTTAATTGAAGCAATGTGTTCACTAAGTATACCAGTAGTATATGTCAATATATTATCTATGAACAATTTATCAATTCCAGCATATTCGTTATACTTATTCTTATATATTCTATTCTTCTTAATAGATGATATAGTTATTTTCACTATTGCAATGATCACATTTAAAGTTACTGGAATATCAACAAAATTCACTAAATATTCCCATTTAATCGCAGGTATAATTACACTAATAATTGGTATATTATTAATATTTGCCCCTGGGGTGTTAATGTCAAAGTAGAAAAAAAGGCCGAAATATGGCTTTTTTTGTTATAAAATAAGTAAAACCACTTTACAAGCTATACATTTTAAGTGTATAATGTACATAGAATAGGAGAAGGTTTTATGGTAGGAAGTTTTGATTACAACAATAGCGATGTTATGGATATTTTAAATAATCCTAATCTTTCAGATGAACAAAAGAAAAAATTATTTGAAAAATATAAATCCGATTTAAAAGAAACAAGAAGAAAAGAAATTATTACAAGATTAAACGAATGTGCAAAAAATAATCCTATTATTACAGAAGAAGAATATGTTAATTTCTTAAAGAAATATAATAATGATGACTTAAGTAAACCATTTGAAATTATAGAAAAAGAACTTGAAACATTTAGTAGAGACATGCAAGTTAAGTATAATGAATATCTTGAAAGAAAACAAAGAGAAAAATTAGAAGAAATAAAAGAACGTGTTGAAGAAGATACAGGTGAAGAACCAGCATATAACTATAATGATGAATTGCCTGTTGAAGAAGATGAGGATATAGAGCCAGATATTACTCCAAATAATTATAATGAACTAGTAGATGCTTTATATAATGGTACTGATAGTGATGCTGAAGATGAAGATGAAGGTATAAAACCAACAGTATTTGAAGATGAAGATGATGAGGTAAAAGAAATGATGCCTGAAGATCTACCTGAATCACTTGATGAAAAAGGAAATGCCAGTGCAATCATAATTAGTATAATCGCTATTATAGTTGGTATGGTAATAATGTATTCAATAATAAAATTAAGATAGAACAATTGAAGTGAACCCCAAATAGTTCACTTCAAACAATCTATCTTTTTTTATTTGCAAAATATTATTTTATATATTGTTATTTATTTAAAAATATGATATATTATGTATGCAATCAATTTATGGCGGAGTTGGTGAAGTGGTTAACACGCCGGATTGTGGCTCCGGTATGCAAGGGTTCGATCCCCTTATTCCGCCCCATTAAAAAAAGTCGAACTTTTAATAAGTTCGTTTTTTTATGGGGCAGAGTATGATATAATTGTTTATAGAAAGTAGGTAATAATATGAAATATAAAAGTCTTTATGAACAGAATGAAAAAATAATTTCTATTCTAAAAAAGAATATTAATTTAATGGATGTTTTGGATTATATTGAAACATTAAAATTACCAAATTATTATATTGCAGCTGGAAGTGTATTTCAAACTGTTTGGAATTACTATGATAAAAAAGATTTAAACTATAATATAAAAGATATAGATGTTATCTACTATGATAATACTGATTTATCAGTTAATAAAGATATTGAATATTATAACCTAATAAATGAGTTTTGTAAGAATAAGGGCTATAAATATGAAATAGATGTATCTAATGAAGCTAGAATGCATTTATGGAAAAAAGAAAAATTTAATATTGACGTAGAACCTTATAAATGCTCTGAAGATGCAATTGATAAATGGATTGCCACAGTTCATGCTATTGGAATAACAAAGGATAATGGTGAAATAAAAATATATGCACCATATGGATTAAGTGATATTTATAGTAAAACAATTAGACCGATTAAACATAAATATAATACTAAAGAAATATATGATAAAAAAGCTTCAAGTTGGAATGAAAGATTTAATAATTTAAATATCATTGAATGGTAGTATTCTAGTAGTAAAATTAACGATAATATGGTATAATATTAATAGTTATAGGGGTGATAAAATGTTAGAAAATAAACTAGGAATAACTAATGAAATTGAATTAGCAAACGAAGAAGAAAAAAATACAAAATTAAAAGCATTAGAATTATTTGATACCAACAAAATAAATGAGTTTGAAGTTGGAACATTTAAAGGACTTTCTTCTATTCATAATTTTTTATTTTCAGAAATTTATGATTTTGCTGGTAAAATGAGAAATGTAAATATTGCTAAAGGCAATTTTAGATTTGCACCAGTTATGTATTTAGAAGAAGTTTTGAAAAAGATTGATGAAATGCCACAAAGTAATTTTGATGATATTATAAAAAAATATGTAGAAATGAATGTAGCTCACCCATTTAGGGAAGGTAATGGAAGAAGTACAAGAATATGGCTTGATATGATATTAAAAAGAGAATTGGGTAAAGTTATTGACTGGAGTAAAGTAGATAAAGAAGAATACTTATTAGCTATGGAAAGAAGCCCTATTAAAGATACTGAAATAAAAGTATTATTAGAAAAAGCATTAACTGATAAGATTAATGATAGAGAAGTATACATGAAAGGTATTGATGTTAGCTATCAATATGAAGGATATAATACTTACACTATGGATGAACTTGATAATAATTAATAGTTTTAAAATATATGTTATAATATAACTAACAAAGTGAGGACATAATTTCTTATATTAGTATTAGAAAAGCCCCAGTAAAATAGAAAGAGAACCAATAGGTTCTTTTTTTGATATATGAAACTATATTTGATATACTATATTTAATTGGAGGATTAAAGAAAAACGAAGTTACTAATTTTCAATACTTTAGTTTTACTTTTATAGGATCTTTTGTTGTAGCCGTAATAGCTTTAGCCTATTATGGATCTTATTATTGGAAAAAAGCCATTTAAATACTCTATTATTGGTGATATAGTAATACCTCTAATATTTGCAATTATATATTCCCTAATAGAAACTTTAATTAGAATTAGAAAAATAAAAAAGTCAAAATAATTTTGGCTTTTTTATTTTTGATGAACATCCAATTGATTATATGGTACAGATATATTATTATCCTCTAAAGTTAATAATAATTCTCTAATTGAATCCCTATTCACCTGTAATTTATTTAATGGATTACACTTAACATTTATTAAGTATTGAATACTTGAATCAGCTAATACATTTGTCCCTAAATATTTAGCACCTTCTACATTACTAAGTTTAGTTATTTTAACTATAGCTTTATCTATTATTTTTTCAGCATCTTTAACTTTTAATTCGTATGGAAGTGGAAGATTAATAAATATATCATGAGATAACACTTCTATTTCCTCTATATTTCTATTAGCGATACTCATAATATTATTAGTTTTTAATACTTGTATCTTAGTATTCTTTAATCCTAAGTATACTACTTTTCCTTCAACATCTTTATACTTAACTACATCTCCTACTTTAAAATAATCGGCTGAAATAATATTACTACCTCTAGTTATATCTTTAAAGAAATCTTGAAGTATTAATGCAAATACAGCTCCAAATATTCCAACTCCTGCGACTATTGATGTAATATCAACTTCTAATATTTTTAGAATTACTAATAACATTATTAACATAAAAATATATCTTATAATATTAATTATTAAATTTAAATATGTTCTAACGTTCGCTTTATTCTTTATAGCCTCTACCTTCGCTGAATTAGAATATTTTTTTATAATGCCAGCGATTATTGAATAAATAATTATACCTACTATAACAGTTATAGCGACTTTAATACCTTTTTGAAACCAAGTATTATCAAATAATTCATTAAAATCTAACATTCTATCACCTACTATAATGATTATAACATATTTTTTTTAAAAAATATGTTATAATATTTTTAAAGAAAGGGGTTTTATATGAAAAATATTTCAAATAAAATTACTTGGAAAAAAGTGGTTATGATACTATTCATAATTTTAGTGTTATATTTCATAATCTTTTCTATATTAAATAATAATGAAAAGATGGCACAAACTACTATTTCCTTAAATCAGTATGACATAATAATAAATGAAAATACAATTATTTATGCATCTACTGATAATAATCAAGAGACAATAATAACAAAAAAAGATGATGAATATGAAGTGAAATTAGCTGGTAATATAAATAAAGATTATGAATTTACAATTGAAGATGAAACTGGAAAAACTTATACATTTATATATTCATTTGATAATAATGAAAATCTTTCTTTAAGAGAAAAATAAAAACATCCGAAGATGTTTTTATTTTGTTTTTAAAACGTATTTATAGAACAACGATGCTAATGCTGATCCAACCATAGGTGCTAAAATAAATACCCATACTTGAGATAATGCTTCTCCACCTTGTAATAAAGCAGGACCAAAACTTCTAGCTGGATTAACGCTTGTTCCAGTAAATGCAATTCCTAATAAATGTACTAGCATTAATGTTAAACCAATAACAATACCAACTGTATGACTATTTTCCTTTTTAGATGTTACACCTAAAATAGTTAAAACAAATATAAAAGTTAGTATTACTTCAACTAATAATGCAATCCATACATTATAAGATAATGTACCTTCACCATAACCATTTGTACCAAGTGCACTAAATTTATTTAATAAACCTAATGTAGCGGCACCTGAAATACCACCTAAGAATTGAGCTGCTACATAACAACCAAATTCTTTTAATGTCATTTGTTTAGTTAAAAGCATAGATAAAGATACTGCTGGATTAATATGACATCCTGATATATTTCCTATTGAATATGCCATAGCTACTATAACTAATCCAAAAGCTAATGATGTAGCAACTAATTCTCCACCTGTTATTGAAGCAACTCCACATCCAACAAGTACTAGAACAAAAGTTCCAACAAACTCACAAATATACTTTCTCATTGTCTACTCCTTTCTATCATAATTATATCATCATTTTAAAAAAAATAATACTTTTTAAGGAATAATTAATACTTGTCCTATGGATAAGATATTTGAACTTAAGTTATTTAGTTTTTTCAATTCATCTACTGTTATATTATATAACCTTGATATAGACCAAAGACTATCTCCCTTTTTTACTATATATTTATTGCTCGATGGAATTTTTAATACTTGCCCTATGGATAAGATATTAGAATTTAAATTATTAATTGATTTTAAGATAGAAACAGTAGTATTAAACTTTTGAGATATGGACCATAAACTATCTCCTTTTTTTACCGTATAAGTATCTATTGATGTATTGCTATCTACTGATGGTAATTTAATTATTTGACCTATTGTTAGAATATTGGAACTTAATTTATTAATTCTTTTTAGTTCATCTACTGTTGTATTATATAACCTAGATATAGACCATAAACTATCTCCTTTTTTTACTATATATTCATTATTACTTATATATGTATATGGCACATTATAATAATTGGCAATTGTTTTTACTACTGATTCACCATATTTTTCAAAATTATTTTTTAAATTATCTAAATCATCTTTATTATTTATATATCCATAATTAATAATTACTGTTTGAACATTTCCAGTTTGTTTTAATAAATCATCATAATCTTTACTAGTATCATTTTCATCTCTTCTTTGATAGACCTTATTAACATAGATATCTCTATCATTAAAAGATTTTTCTAATTTGTTAGCTAATTCATTACTATTTTTAAGTGAATAAACTATTTCTACTCCATTTTCATCTCCATAATTTAACCTATTTGATATAGCTATTACATTTGAATTATTTCCATAAATACTCTTAATTCTATTTGATCTTTCATTTATATTTAAATTAGTATCATTTTCCCTAGTCAAATAATTATTTATACCTAATTCACTAAGTCTTTTACTAATATACTTACTAATCATCAAATTAAAATCTTTTTCAATTAAACCATTATTTGAATAACCAATATCTTCTCCACCTCTATATGCATCAATAATAACCATAAAATCACCTATTTAATTATATGAAAAAAGAACTGACTTATGTCAGTTCTTTATAATCAATATGGTGACCTGTATGGGACTTGAACCCATGAATGTTGCCTTGAGAGGGCAATGTGTTAACCGCTTCACCAACAGGCCATTAAAAATAGACTAATGTCTATTTCTTTTCTTTAGTTAAAAATACTAAACCAGCGATAGTCCCAACTGCAATAACTGAAACAATAATTATAGGAATAAGTGGATTACTTTCTTCTTTTTTTTCTTTTTTATTACCATTATTGTTTCCAGCAACTACATCAGTATAGTCTTCACTATTATAAGCATCCTTTATAGTTTCTTTTACTTGATCTTCCATTGATGAAGCAAAACCAGAGAAATACTTATCTCCAATAACTATAAAAGGAACTCCATTTACCTGTGTATCTAATTTAGCGGCTACTTCTTCCATAAATGCAGCATTACTTTCATCATACCATACTTCATAGTCCTTAACTTCGAACATTTTTCCATATTCCTCATCTTTTGATAAGGCTTCAAAAAATTCCTCTGCTTCAGCACAATGTGGGCATCCTTCTCCTCTAAAGAAATAAATAGTTATTTTATCCTTTGTATCTGCTTTTACATTTGTTATAAAAGGAATAAATAATACTAACGCTAATATTAAAAATAAACTTATCTTCTTCATTTTTACCAACCTTTCTTTTTAATTATATCAAATATGACATTATAATACAATAAAAAAATAGGTTTTATAACCTAAAAATGTTCTCTTTTATACTTCAATTGAAGTAATTCTAATATCTCTAAATTCTTTCTTTCCTCCACTATAAAACTAGATAATATTTCTTTAATATAATCATCATCTATTTGATTTAAATTATTAGTATATAAAATTATTTTTTCTTTAATTAACCTTATATTTATTTCTATTAACTTTTCTTTATCTTCATTATAAAAAATATCATTAATATTAAAATCTATTTGATTAGGTATTCCTCCCAAAAGAGTAATTAATCTACCAAATATATCTAAATGGATTAAAGAATCATTTGATATTTTTAACATATTACTAGAAAAGTAAGAATCAGTTTTATTAAATAAATAAGATTCATATCTAAACAATAAAAAAGTTGTTAAATCACTAAATCTACCACAATAACTTAGTTTTAACAACTCACTATATTTTTTATTCTTACCTTGTACTTTAATTTCCATATTATTCACCTAATGAATAATATGTTTTATATTACTAATTATTCTATTTCTTTTAATTTTTCATATATCTTAACCATTGCGTATGTATCTAATTCACAGTATTTAAGCAATGCTTTTCTAATCTTTAATACTTCTTCTTCCGACTTATCTATCATATCTATAAATGAAGATGAAGCTTCTCCACCATTATGTATTAAATCTAAATTATGATAATCAAGAGATGGATCATCTCTATATAACGCAGGTAAAACATACTTTATTGAATATGACCCTTCCATTTCCTTTGTATAATACCAATGTTCATAAAAAGGAATCATAAAATCTATCATGTTACTATTTATTTTTTCTAAATCTTCCTTAAATTCCGGATACATTCTAGCTATTTCTTTATTTCTAGTCGGTTCAAAAGATTTATTATATATTATTACACTTCCATCCCCTGGTATATCTTTTATAAGGCTTTCTGCAAAATGTCTTATAAAATCTTTATCATTTACATCGGCTAAAAACTCTTTATGAATTAATTCACCATCTTCCTTATCTAAAATATGTAATGAATATTGAAAAGTAAGTTGTTGATAAGGACGAGTTCCTTCTATTTCAGGAATAACAAACTGACATGTTTCATAATCCAAAAAATATAAAGGATATTTTAGCTTTGACATAAATTCTTTTATCTTTTCTACATTTATTTTAGGCTTTTTATTATTTAGTACAAAGTCTATTTGATCTAATGCTTTTTCATTTGTTACCGAGTTAATTAAGGTTTCATAAGAATAATTTCCTTCATGGTATAATTTTAATTTATCATTTAATCTTATAAATTTACCATTAATATCAAATACATTTTTTTCTGGTAAATGTTTAGTACAATACTTAAAAAAAGGACATGGATAAGGACTAAAACATTGTTTATCTATATCTATATTAGGTTCTTTATTTGAATCTAGTACTTCATTCATTTCTTTAACGTATTCTTCTATTTCATTTTCTTTTAAAATAGATATATCTGTTATATCTTCAACAGTAAAAAATTCTTTTATATCAAATTCTTTTCCAAGTACATAATTACTATTAACGTGCATTATATTAACAGATTTTATTTTATAGCCAAGTTTTTTTAATATATATGCTTGAAATGATGCATCATCCTTATAAATATCTTTTATTTCTGAAGAACTTTTTACTTCATATATGGAAACACCATCATCTTCAATTTTTAATACGTCTATACTAGCGAATAGATTATTAAATTTAAAAGATGCTTCACATATGATTTCTTTTCCATCTTTTAATAGTTTTTTAGTATCCATGATCATATTAATTAATACTTCATCATATTTAACTAAACTATAATTACCAAAGTATCTTCTAGCTAAATCACCTACTTTATTACCATTATCTAAAACTTGCTCATTTTTTGTTTCTACATATTCTTCCATTTTATTTTTTAAAAGCCATACCATCTTTTTACATTGTACATAATTACAATATAAAGATTTAGAAATATTAACCATTACTATCACCTATATACATTTTAACACATAAAATAGTGTAAAAAGCATTTATTTATAAAGAAAAATATATTTATTTATGATATAATACACTTGTTGGGAGGAAAATTATGTACTCTAATAATAATATACTAGACTTTTTTAAAGATTTATTTAATAACAATAGTGAACAAGCTCATATAATTACTGGTATAGGTATTGGTATATTAACTTTTCTTATACTATTAGGTATTGCTGTATGGATATTTACTACTGTATATAGATGGAGATTATTTATTAAAGCTGGAAAAAATGGTTGGGAAGCAATTATTCCTTTCTATAGTGGATGGACTTTATATGAAATATCTGGTTTTCCTGGTTGGATGAGTTTAATATGGATAGGAACTATGTTACCTGGGGTTAGATATTTAATAGGACATGCGACTATAGCTTTATCAATTGTTACTAGTTTATCCTTATGTAAAAAGTTTAATAGAAAAGGAAACTATTGGATATTAGTAGCTTTATTACCAATAGTAGGACAAGCTATAATAGCATTTAGTGATGATAAATATGATAAGACTAAAGGTGAACAAAAAAATATGCAGCCAATAAAATAAAAAAGAATAGTTTAACTATTCTTTTTTAATCTTTCTTCTAATTCAGATAATGCTTTTTTACATTCTTCTTTATCTTCTTCTGATTCTACTTTCTCAAATAATATTTTTTCTCCATCTTTACTAACTATATTAAAGTAAATATTATTTATATCTAAATCATTACTCTTATCAGTAAACATAATATAATTTTTTCCTGTGGAAAGACTATTAAACTCAGCTAATTTATAGAATTCTTTTTCTTCTCCATTTTCTAATGTTAAAACTAATAAATCATTATTCATATTAAAGACTCCTTCCACTATTCTTTGGTATATCAATTAATATAGCCGATATGTTATCAGTACTCTTATTAGATAATTCCTGATATGATCCATCTTTTGGTTTTATATGTGGATCTGGATTTAATGCTTTATCTACAAAATCTTTTGCAGTTGCATTACCTAAAAATAGTCTTTTAAAATTATCCTCATTTATTAAATCTGTTACTCCATCACTAGATAATATTATTTTTCTAGGAACACTATGATCTAATGAATAACCATGTGGTTTAACTTGATTTGTACCACATCCAATAAATCGAGTAACTATATTATTACCAAATACATTTCTATATTTTTCATAATCTTCTATTATGGATTTATCAATAAATCCAGCCGCGTCTATTTTTGTTAATAATTTTATATCTTGACCATTTTTTAAATATGCTGTTGAATCACCAACATTAATAATTAAGGTATAGGCTGGTGTACTAAAAGCTATAACTACTGTAGTTCCTGGTGGATTTTTTCCTTCATATCGATGATTAATTTTAAAATTTATCTCTTGTAATTTTTTAGTAATCATTTTAAATAAAGTACTTGTTTCTGCATCTTTAACCGAATTATAACTTTGTGGTATATAATCAAGATTTAATTCATTAAACCATATACACATCTCTTTAACTACCATAATACTTGCTAAATGACCACCACCTGAGCCACTTATTCCATCCGCAACTATATTTAATGAACAATTTCCCCTAGTCATAGATAAAACTGCATCTTCTTGTCTATTCTTTTTTCCAATGTATGACGCTACTTGAATACGTCCATTTTTTAAAGTAGCTCCAAATGAATCTTTAATTACATTTCTATCAACATTAGTAATTACTTGATTAGCTGTTGAAGTTATATCTGTAAATATAATACCTGATTTAACAACCTCTTTTTTTATGCTAATAGCTTCAGTAAAATATCCAATTAATGGTTGAATATAATACATAAGACCAGATAACAAATTTGGATTATCATAAATTTTATCTCTAATAGATTCAATATCATTTTCAGATGTTACTTCATTATATTCATTTATATAAAAACAACTATATTTAAATAAGTTTTCATCCTTTAGTTTTCTATTTGAATTCAATTCTACCATTTTTATACAAAAAGAATATATTAATCTAAAAAACTCTAAGGCTCCATCTTTATTTCTAGAAACCATATAATCCATTAACCTTGCTCTAACAGGATTATTATTCTTATCTGTTCTTGAAAAACCAATATAGAAATTATTCAAAGCTGTAACAGGAGACGAATATAGTGAATTATAGTATTGTTTTAAACAACCATATAAATGTTTCTGCATAGAGTATTCTGGATGCTTTTCACATGTTCTATTAATAGAGTTTATTAATTCTTGATATAATTGATTCATAAGCATCCTCCTATTATAAATATTATAACATAAAAAATAGTAGACATATCTACTATTTTAATTAAATATCAAGAAAATCTGATAAAACTAATTGCCTATATTCAAGTTTTTTAGATGGATCCTTTATGCAAGGAGTCATATCATCATTTATAAAAGATCCTATTTTATTCATAGTTCCTCTCATATTAGGATTATAGTCTTCTTTTATACATAAGTATTCCATTACTAATAATCTTAATTGAGTATAATTTGTTAATATATTTTTTATTGTTTTTAATCTGAATTTAACATACTGACTATTATCTTTTTCTTTATAATCATCAAATCTTTCATTTATTATTTCTTTAAGTTTATGTGCAAGTAAAGAATCATAACCAGTTATTCTTGAATCAAACTCATCAAATATTCTATACAATAAGTTTTCAATAAATAGGTTAAAATCAGGTGTATCATCTAAGTGTTTTAACATTCCGTTTTCAACCTTATATTTTCTTTCTTCAGCAAATTCTTTTAACTTATCAATATAGTACTCTGTTCTTTCACTAGAAAAATCAAAAAATGCTGGATATACTTCTGTTTTAGGCAAAAGAATTTCACCCTTTTTAACTTTATCAAGACAATGTGGATAAGAAGCATCATAAAAATAACCAGATAAATCTTCTCCCTTATTATATTCATTAATAATATCTCTTAAATCTTTTTTCTTCATATTTAGAGTAATTAAATCTATATTAGAAATATCATTAAAATCACGTCTTATTACACCATTTTCTTCTAAAAACAAGGCTTTTCCTTTTCCTTTGTCACCATTTAAAAAATAATATTTATATGCCATAACGATCCCCCATATTGCTTTTATAATATATATAATAATTAAAAATTTGTCAAATATGTTATAATTAACATAAAGGAGAATACATATGCATGAAATAATTACCCAAACCATTGGAGCTTTAGCGTATTTAGTAATTGCGTTTAGCTATTTTAAAAAAACTAAAAAAAGTATTTTAATAATACAAATACTAGCCTATATTCTATTTACGATTCATTATTCAATGTTAATGGCTAGAACTGGAACTATGTGTAATATACTTGGTTTAATATCATTAATTTTAATTTATATTTTTGATTATTATTTTCCAAAGAAAAAGAATATTCTAATATTTATATTAATACCTATTTTAGTAATTATATCTTTATTAACATATGATAATATATATTCAATCTTTCCAATAATCGCATCTGTTGCTTCACTATTATCATTTACTAAAGATGATGAGAACATTATAAGACTAATTGGTATAGTTGGGGCAACTTGTTGGTTTATATACGCAATTGTAGTTGGATCATATTTTGCAATAATATTTGAAATAATAACAATAACAAGCACTATTATAGCATATTATAAAAACAAGGAGGAAAAAAAGAATGGAAGAACTAATAAAATATCTAAACGAAATAAACAACAAAAGAATAATTAATAGTATTTTAAACTGGGAAGTTGATACTATTTCACCTTCTAAATCAATTGATTTATATATAGATATGATTTCAAAAATATCGTCTGAAATTAATGAAATGAAGACATCTGATAGATATATAGATTTACTTAATAAATATATTAATTCTGATGAGTTTAATAAATTAGATGATCATAAAAAAAGATATTACTTAAACTTAAAAGATGAGTATGAAGAAGATAAAAGAATACCAAAAGATTTTTATAAAGATTTTGTTAAACAAAGAACTACAGCAAAAGTAAAATGGGCTTTAGCTAAAGAAAAAAATGATTATTCTATATTTAAACCATATCTAGAAAAGAATATCAAGATGACTAAAGAATACTATAATTATAAGAACCCTAACTATAGTAGCCTATATGATGTGATGCTTAGTGATTATGAAAAAGGAATTAAATCAGAAGATGTAGATAGATTATTTGAGGAATTAAAATCTGGAATTATACCTATTATTAAAGAATTAAAACCAAAAAAATTAAATAAGTTAAATAAACTAGATAGTGAAACAGAAAATAAAATAGCAAAATATATTCTTAATTATATAGGTTTTGATAATGAAAGAGGAACACTTGGTAATTATACACATGGTTATACCAGTACTATCTCAAAAAATGATGTTAGAATTGCGTATGAAGCAAAAGATATAATTGATTTAGTTACTACTATTATTCATGAAGGTGGACATGGTATATTTGAACAAAGACAAGCTAATGAATTTAATGAATTAAATATATGTGATAATAATATGCTTGCACTTCATGAAAGTCAGTCTAGATTTTATGAAAACATATTAGGTAGAGATAAAAACTTTTGGATACCAATTTATGATGATATTAAAAAAATGGCTAATTTAGATTTATCTTTGGATGAATATATGGAGTATTTAAATAACGCTAAGCCATCACCTATTAGAATATACGCAGATGAATTAACGTACTGTCTACATATAATAATTAGATATGAAATAGAAAGAGATATCTTTAATGGTAAAATTACAAATCTTGATGACTTACCTGAAATATGGAATAAAAAGTATTATGATTATTTGGGTATTACTATTAAAGACGATAAAGAAGGAATTCTTCAAGATACTCACTGGTCAGATGCATCATTTGGTTATTTTCCTGATTATCTTCTAGGGACTATATTAGATGGAATGTTATATGAAAAAATAGATAACGTAGATGAACTATTAAAAACTGGTAAAATAAATGAAATAACTAAATTTTTAAATGAAAATATACATAAATATGCAGGCGCTTATAATATATTTGAAGTGGCTAAAAGAGTTTGTAAAGAAGAATTAAATGTAGAACCTATTATTAACTATTTTAAGAATAAATATTTGAATAATAATTAATAAAGAAAAGGAGAAAAATATGGAAGAATTTGATACATTAGAAAAGGTAATAGAATTATTTAAGAAAAGCAAATATTATTATGATGAAAATAATATATTTATAGTTTATAAAGATATGCAAAAGTCTAGTGGTCTAAAAAGTGGTATGGAATATCCATATGAAGGATTAATAATTAATGAAACAAATAAAGGACTTGCGATGATTCCATTAAAACAAGGTGGTATAGTATTAACTCAATCTATTAATAAAATGGAAATTGATAAAGAAAGAGATATAATTTTTATTCCAAATGAAGATATAACTAGTATTACTATTAAAAACTTTGCTTTACTAAATTCTAAAACAAAAAGAATATCTATTAAAACAAATGATGGTAAAAACTATTTATTATTTGGAAAGATAAATGAAAAATCTATTCCATATCAACAAGAGAATTTCACTAAATTTATTGAACATAATCAATAAAAAACTAACTTATGTTAGTTTTTTTATTTTTATTATTCTTATTAATAAAAGTCCTATTATACTTAATGATAATAACAAAATAAATGATTTAATACCATCTTCTGTTGCTGGGTTAATAATATCAGATTCATCAACATGGTTTTCATATCTATTTGCTGATCTTGCTTTAGCAACGTATATTTCATTATAATGCATTAATGGAATAGCACTTGCATTACCTACTAAACTTATACAATTTTCAAGCATAGTCTTAGTACTATAACCACTTTCTGAATAAAAGAATAAAGAAGAAATTATTTTTCTAAAATTAGTAATATTATTCTCTAATTTATCTATTTGTCTACTTAATTCATTTTTATAATCTACACCATATAATTCTTCACTTTTTGTAATCATATTTACTTTATTATTTTCAAGCATTTCAATTAATTTATCATCAGCTAATTCACTCATATCATTATATGTTTTTATTATATTACCTTCATCATCTTTAACAGTTTTAATTCTATCCATTATTTTTCTAATAGCGTCACTAAATTTAGCAGCTTTACCAGTTATATTACCATCATCATCTGTGAACATTTCTTGAATCTCTGGATCATCTGACTGAAGAAACATAATCATAGTAATACATAATAAACTTCTTACTTTTTCAGCATTTTCATAATAATTTACTACACTACTATTTGGATCTGGTCCATAATAACATGCCTTAATAAATGCTTTTAACCCATCTTCTATAGAAATTGAATCTGGATCATCTGTTGGATAAAATGATTTAAAAGCTGATAAGAACATTTGATTTTCTTCTGGAACAATATTCATTATTCCATTAATAACCGCATCCGCAACTGGTTCATTTTCATTTTCTGAAATATATTTAGCAAATAATTCTAAGAAACTATCCACAGTAAAAGTTGAATCATCTATTTCTTCTCCTGTGAAATATGTTAATACATCTTCTAAAGCTAATGTAATCGCATAGTTTTCATTATCTGCTTTACCTTCTTCTTGAAGAAGTTCTGATACATAAGCAAGATAACTATAAGCAAGTGCACTTATTGCGGAATTAGAGTCTAGTCCTGATTCTGAACTATCAAACAAGAACACTAATCCCATTCCAAATACACCAGCAAACGCTGTTAAAGCTTCTTCATAGCCATTATTTTTATATTCTTGATTAGTTTTAGTTTCATTAACCATACCCTCTATTCTTTGTTTTAAAAGATCAACTATAGCGATTGTTTCACCTATATCTACAGTACTAAGTGTTTTTAAATCAAATGTCTTTTTAGGTAATGCTTTTAAATCACCAATACCAGTATAAATATTATAAACATATGGACTAATACTATTTAGTTCATTTAAGAATGATCCATAATCTAAACCTTCATTTGGATCTATTACTATTCCATAGTGAGTAAAACCCCAATCTTCTGGAGGTAATAATGGGAAGAAATCATCAGGATCTATTATACTTCTAATACCATTATATATTGGATCAGTTACATCTACTGTACCACCTTTTGTATAAGTATATGCTTCTCCTTCAGTATCATCAACATATACTGGATCACTACGTTTACCACTTACACTAAGTTCTATATTCTTATCTAAACCATTTTTAATTGTACTTGGAGTACCCATCGAATAACAATATACATCTTCTGGATTAATAGAAACATTTTCACCAAAGTACTCTATTCCACCACCAGCAAAGAAACCACCAAGCATATTTGATACTGCCGCTCCTCTACTCCATCCAGGAATCCATACTTTTAGACTACCTTCAATATTGTTTTCATTAATATATTTTTTTACAAATCTTAATATTTCATCTCTAGCTTGTTTAAATCCATCATGTATATCTTTATCACCAACAGTAAAGTTACCAGCCCACTCTTCTTTATAACCAGCACTTCGTGGAACTATAGCTAAAAGTGTATATTTTTCACCAGATTGAATTATTTCTTTTTGAGCTACTGCTACTCCCATAGAATTCTCATGTTTTTCAGTTCTATAATACTTATTTATTGAAATATTATTAAACTTCATATCTTGTAACATTTGAACTAAATTATGAGAACTAACTGTTGGATCTATTTCATATTTATCTACATCAGATCCATAATAACTAACTGATGCGCTAGCTACCTGCATTGATAATATTTCTAAATGCTTACAACCTAAAAAGGATGATCTAATAAAACAATCATCTCTATATAAAAAATTATTTTGATTTTGAATATTACTTCCCTCATCAGAAGAATACTGATATGTGCCTTTTATTACTTCACTAGAATTAATACTATCCGCAAATACTATGGTACTAGGAAAGAACATATTAAATAACAAAGCAAAAATTATTAAAACTGAAAATAATTTTTTCATATAGACCTCCTAGTATATACCTTTATAATAACACAATATCTGCCTTTCAACAAGGCAAATGCTAGTTATTTGTCAGTTTATAAACATTGAATAAAAAACTATTATATGATAAAATAACAATATAATCCGAGGTGACTAATATGGCCTATATAGAATTTAAAGACGTAGATAAAATTTATAAAATGGGTGAAGTAGATTTAAAGGCTTTAGATAAAGCTAGTTTTGAAATTGAAAAAGGAGAATTAGTTGTTATATTAGGACAATCTGGTTCTGGTAAATCCACATGTCTTAATATATTAGGTGGTATGGATGAAGTAACCTCTGGAGATGTAATAATAGATGGTATTAATATTACAAAAATAAAAGAAAAGGAATTAATTAAATATAGAAGAAATGATATAGGGTTTGTTTTTCAATTTTATAACCTAGTTCAAAACTTAACAGCACTTGAAAATATAGAATTAGGTACACAAATGTGTAAGAATCCAATGGACCCAAAAGAAGCTCTAAAAAAAGTAGGACTAGAAGATAGAATGGATAACTTTCCATCACAAATGTCTGGTGGTCAACAACAAAGAGTATCAATAGCAAGAGCAATAGCAAGAAAACCTAAAATACTTTTGGCAGATGAACCAACTGGCGCTCTAGATTATAAAACAGGTAAACAAATATTAGAATTATTAGAAAAGACTTGTAGAAAAGATAAAATAACAACTATAATAATAACTCATAATAGTGCAGTAGCACCTATGGCTGATAGAGTAATAAAATTTAGAAACGGAAGGACAGAAGAAATAATTCTAAATAAAAAACCTATTAGTGTTAAAGAGATAGAATGGTAAGAATATGAAAAAGAATAGACTTATTACTATGAGTCTAAGAGAAATAAAAAAATCAAAAAAGAGATTTTTCTCATTATGCATTCTTAGCATTTTAGGAGTATCTTTCTTTGTAGGTATGAAAATGTCAGGACCTACAATGATGGAATCATTAGATAAGTATTATGATGATAATAAGATGTATGATTTGAAAGTAATCTCTACTCTTGGACTTGATAATGATGATGTAAAAGAAATTAAAAAGTTAAATAGTAGTTTTAAAGTTGTAGGGTCACATACTAAAGACGCTATTTTTAATGATGGAAAATATGAATCAGTCATAAGAATGCAAGAAATGATTGATGATATAAATGATTATGAAATTATTAAAGGTAGAATGCCAGAAAAATATAACGAAATAGTTGTAGAAGAAGGAATTGACTATAAAACAAATTATAAAATTGGGGATAAAATTAAATTAGAATTAGAGGAAGATGATGATTCACTTAAAACGGATGAATTAGAAATAGTTGGTATTGTTCTAAGTCCTGAATACGTAAATAATAGTAGCGTATCTCAAAGTAGAGGTAATACTAGTTTAGGTAATGGACAAGTTGCGTATTATTCTTATGTAAAAAAAGAATTATTTAATATGGAATATTATACAGAAATATATGTATTAGATGATGATGCAACTAAATATATAACTAATAGTGATGAATACTTAAAAGAAATTGAAGACGATGAAAAACAAATTAATAAAATAAAAGATAATAGACAAAATGATAGATATGAAAAAATATTAAATGAAGCTAAAGATAAAATAAAAAAAGAAGAAGATAAAGCAAATAGTGAATTAGATAAAGCAAAAAAACAATTAGATCAATTTAAAATTGAACTAGATAATGGTAAAATAACACTAGACAATACTAAAAGTACACTTTATAATGCAAAAAAACAATTAGACAAAGCTAAAATAGAATTAAATAATGGAAGAATTGAAATAGAACAAGGCTATGATTCATTAAATAAAGCTAAAGATGAACTATCAAGAGCTAAACAAAAACTAGATAATGGAAAAAAAGAAATAGAAGATAAATTAAAAGATAATACTAACAATATTATTACTTATGATAAATTAAAAGACTTTGTAAAAAAATATGATAGCGCATCCTTTTCTCTAAGTGATATTATTAAAATTTTTGGTGATGATTTAGATATAGAAGAAACTATAAGAAGTAGTATAGTTAATATAAAAATAGTAGCTAGTATGTACGGAATTAACTTAGAAGAACTGCTTCAAAAATATGGAATTACTGAACAAGACATATTAGATAAATCAGATGTTAAAATAAGTGAATTAATAGATATAGCTACTATTGATCAAATAAAAAAATTAATATTTGATGATAACTTTATAATTCTTGTTAAGGGAAGTATACCAACAACTATTGATCATTATGATGATATAATTAAATATTTAGATGAATATATAGATAAAAATGATGATATTTTAAAACTATTTAATGGAATTAGAGATATAGAAAATGGTTATATAGAATATGATAAAAATTCTAAATTAATAAGCGAAAATGAAGAAAAATTAAATAATTCAAAGAATGAATACAATGATGGAATTAATAAATATAACTCTGGTTTAAATGAATATAGAACTGGATTAGATAAATATAATTCTGGATTAAATGAATATAATAAAAACCTAGAACTATATGACAAAAGTAAAGCAGAATATGAAGACAATAAAATAAAAGTTAAAAAAGAAATAGATTCCGCTAAAGAAGAACTTAAAAAGATTGAAAAAGCTAAATGGTTTATACAAACAAGAGATAATAATAATGAATATATAACATATTTAAGTAGTTATGATAGTGTTGAAAATCTATCAAATATATTCCCTATTATATTCTTTATAGTATCTATAATGATAAGTTTACTTTCAATGGCTAGAATGGCAATTGAAAATAGAAGTGAAATTGGTACTTTAAAAGCACTAGGTTTTACTAATAAAGAAGTAAGATTAAAATACTTTATATATTCCCTATTAGCTTCTTTAATCGGAGGTGTTTTAGGAGCATTAATAGGATACTTATTAATACCTAATATAATAATTGAAGTATTTAAAATAATACATAATATACCTGTTACAGTTTATAGTAATAACTACATGCCTATATTAATAGGAATAATTATTAGTATTATATGTATAGTAGGTTCTACTCTATTTACTATTAATAATTTAGTAAGAGAAAAAACAACTTCATTATTAAGACCAATTGCCCCTCCTATAGGTAAAAAAATATGGTTAGAAAAAGTACCATTCTTATGGAATAGATTTAAATATTCAAATAAATTAACAATTAGAAATATATTTAGATATAAAAGAAGAGTTCTAATGTCTATATTTGGAATAGCATCTTGTACAATGATATTACTCGCTGGATACGGAATTAAAGATTCAATCGCATATGTTGTTGAGAAACAATATAATGAGATTAATCATAATGATGCATTAATATCATTAGATGGAAAACTAGATTCAAAAGAATTAAGCATTTATGTTGATAATGAGAACTTAGATTTTAGTGTTTACGCTAAAATAGATCAAGTTGAATTAGGTAATAAAAGAGTATCTTTAATAACACCTGATGATAAAGATGAATTTAAAAAAGCATTAACTATAATTGATAGCGATACAAAAGATGAAGTAACACTAAAAGAAAATACAGTAGTCTTAACTGAAAAATTAGCAAGTTACTTTGATTTAAAAGTTGGAGATAAAATTACTATACTTGAAAATAATAACGCTACTTATGATTTTAAAATTACAAATATATGTGAAAACTATATTGGAGACTACATATATATGTCAAAAGATTTATACACCAAAGATATAGGAAAATATAATATAAATGCACAGTATATAAGATTTAATAATATAAATGAAGAAAAAGAGATAATAACTAATTTAAAAAAGAAGAATCCACATATTCTAAGTACTATTTCTATAATAAATGCTAAAAAAGAAGCAGATACATTATTTAAATCTTTAAATCTAATAGTTTATGTATTAATAATATTCTCTGGTGCTCTATCATTTGTAGTATTCTATAGTCTAGCTTACATTAATATAAGTGAAAGGCAAAGAGAAATAGCTACTTTAAAAGTATTAGGTTTTTATTACCAAGAAATAGATTTATATATAATGAAAGAAGAAATAATAATAACGGTATTGGGTATTTTAGTAGGTCTTGGCGCAGGTACATTATATGCATATAAACTTATAGATTCATTAGAAATAAATACAATGCAATATATAAAAGATATACATCTAGATAGTTACTTACAAACATTTGGATTTATGATTTTATTCACATTTATAGTAAGTATTGGAGTACATTATACTCTAAAGAAAATACACTTAATTGAATCATTAAAAAGCGTAGAATAACTAATTAATTTGACAACAATAAAAAAAATTGTTATATTAAAGATGTAATAAATCAATTAGTTATTCGCGTTTTATTACCGTGACACTTTATAAAAGTGAGGTTAATAATGATAAGAACCTTAGAATCTCATCATGAATGACAAAAAATATCGCAGAAAAAATTTGTGGTAGATTTTTGCTGTTCATGAAAGGAGGTTCTTTTTTAATACCACATAAAAAATAAAGAAAGAAGGTAAATTATGAAAAAAATAAACGAGAAAGAATATTATGAAGAAATAAAAGACTGGGATTTTTCAAAATTTGAAATTGAATCAGAATCTTTAACAAAATGGGATTTGTATGAATTATTAAACAAATTAGCAAACAAAGAAGCAAAAATACTAGATTTAGGAACTGGTGGTGGAGAAAAAGTATTAAAGTATTTTCCAAAGGTAAAAGAAATATTAGCTACTGATTATTCAGAAGGAATGATAGAAACAGCAAAGAAAAATTTAGCAGCAAGTGGAAGAAAAGATGTAACTTTCAGATTAATGGACAATCTAAAAATGGATGTACCAGAGCATTACTTTGATATAGTTGTAGCTAGAAACACTGTAACTGATCCAAAACAAATTTACAAGTGTTTAAAAAAAGGTGGATATTTATTAATAAGTGGTGTTGATAAATATGATTGTTGGAATTTAAAACTATTATTTGGTAAAGGACAAGGTTTTTACGACAAAAGACCTATAAGCATAGTAGATTATGAAAATGTTTTAAAAGCTGGTTTTAATGATGTAGAACTAATTCCAATACATGAAAGAGAATATTTTAAGAATAAAGAATTATTCATAGAATTTTTAAAAAAAGTACCTATCATAGATGATTTTAGCGAGGAAATAGATGACAATAAAGATTACTATTCAGATGATTTAGACGAAAACATTTTGGATGAATACATAAAAGACAATACATATAACGGAAAAATAAGACTTTTAAGACGTTACTATGGTATAACAGCCAAAAAATAATAAAACACTAACTAACAGTTAGTGCTTTAATATTCTTAATGGCACGAGTAGTTATCCGTTGTACAACCGAAAACATGCTTTTTGATCACTATTAAAAATATATCATATAGTATTAAAGAAGTAAATGTATGATATAATTTAGCTAGGTGGTTATATGAGTAAGTATTATGAAGCTTATGATAAAAGATATAAACAAGTACATGATAAAGGGTTAGCATGGTCTACAAATTCTAATACTAAAATAGTAGAAGAAATAATTAAAAAGTATCATCTAGATAGAGAAAAAATGCTTGAAATAGGTTGTGGTGAAGGAAGAGATGCAAGATACTTATTAAATAAAAATTATAATGTTTTGGCAACCGATATATCTCAAGAAGCAATTGACTATTGCGTAAGGAATGACATTACCCACAAAGATAATTACAAAGTATTAGATGTATTAAGTGATAATTCACAAAATAAATATGGATTTATTTATTCAGTTGCTTGTTTGCATATGTTAGTATTAGATGAAGATAGAAATAAATATTATAGTTATATATATAATCATCTAGAAGATGATGGATATGCTTTAATACTAACTATGGGTGATGGTATAAAAGAAAGTATAAGTGATATAGCAAAAGCATTTGATGATATTAAAAGGACTCACCAAGAATCAAATCAAGAAATAGAAGTAGCTACAACAAGTTGTAGAATTGTAAACTTCGATACTCTTTTAAAAGAAGTAAATAATAAATTTGAAGTAATTGAATACGGAATTACCGAAATTGAAAATCATTTTGATAGAATTATGTATATAGTAATAAAAAAGCTCTAACTAAAAAGTTAGAGCTTTAAGTACTTATGGCAGGGGTGGAGAGAATCGAACTCCCAACAAAAGTTTTGGAGACTCCTATTATACCATTTAACTACACCCCTAAATCAGGACAAATTAATAATAACATACTTTTCACTTTTTATCAATAAAAACATATAATATAATGGTGAAGAATATGGGAGTTGTCGCATATAATACAAAAGAATTGGATTTATTAGCTAGACTTATGAGAGCAGAAGCCCTAGGTGAAGGAGATTTAGGAATGCTTATGGTAGGAAATGTCGCAATCAATAGAGTTATTTGTAATTGCATAGATTTTAAGAATATAAGATCAATTACTGATATGGTATATCAATCCCCTGGTGGTTTTTCTGGAATAAATAGCAGTCTATTTAATAGTTCAGCTACTACAAAAGAAAAAAAACTCGCTAAGCGAGTAATTGATGGTGAAGATTTTTATCCTGCTACTAATGCATTATGGTTTTATGCACCTGGAACAGGTAATAATTGTAGATCAACTTGGTTTAATCAAGCAAATTCAGGTAGATATAAAAATCACTGTTTTTATAAACCTAGTCAAGGAACATGTCCAAGATTATATTAATCTTGGTTTTCTTTTGTATAATGTTCAAGTCTTAGTTTTTTAATTTTCTTTTCATCTACATCTAATAATTCTCTATTTAATACTATTCTAGAATTAGGTAAATCAGATGATATATAATGTTTAGTATCAAAAGTCTTTTTTAATATACCTTTTTCTAATAATGGATTTATCTTTTCTTCTAATACATCTAACTTTTTTTTCTTAGCATTATAATCATTATATATATGTATTAAATCAAGTAATGTTAATCTACCATTTAAACTTAAGAAGTATTCTAAAGTAAGATATTCTTCATTAGTTAATTTTTTACCAATATTCTTTTCAACATTATTAATAATATATTCTTTTTCTAATTCCAATCTTTCAGCATCTAACATATATTTTAAAAATGGAGTCATATCTCCCATATCTCTCAATTCAATAAGACTTTTTTCATATTTACTTTTTAAAAATGATATAGATCTATTAAATGTAATATAATTTAGATCTTTTTTATTTAATAAATACCACATACCTAAAGTTCTAGATGTTCTACCATTAACATCAAAATAAGGATGAATATATACACAATAAGCATGTATTATTTGAGACTTAATAAATGAATCTATATCAGTCTTATCACTATTATCATTATTAATATAATCAAATAATATATCCATGTATTCAGAAACATGTTCTGGTTCTACTCCACGGAAGAATCTTTCCATACTTATGCCTCTCATTATATAGACATCACCGTTTCTGTAGTATTCCCCCATTCTTCTAGAATCACATGATTGTAGTAATCCATCACTTAAAATAGAATATAGTTTCTTTAATGAATCTTTATTTATATTCTTGTGATTTAATATATATTTATAAGCTTTATAAACATTAGTAATTCTTTTTTTATCTCTATTAACACTAACAAACATTCTACTTAATAATGAACTTATCTCATTAACGTCATCATCTATTCCTTCAATTGCGTTATTAAATTTAATTTCCTGTGGAAAATCTGATTTACTAAATTTTGATTTATTTAATAATGGTTCATTAGTAACAAAATCAGCCAAGTCTTCTTTCTTTTCAATTAATACTTCTCTATCAATATATATATTTCTTTTTTCATCTCTTTTAAACATTGTTCTTTCTAACATTCTATCATCCCCTAAAACAAAAAATATATTAACACTTTTTGCAAAAAAAAGGAATACTATTTAGTATTTCTTTTAACTTGTAATTTTTGTCCTACAATTAATAAATCTGACAATAAATTATTTAACTGTTTAATATCATTTACTGTTGTATTATACTTATTAGCTAAACTCCATAAACTATCTCCACTTTCTACCGTATGTATAATTATGTCTTCTAATGTATTACCATTTGTAGGTATTAATAAATTCATTCCTATAGTTAATATATCATTAACTATAGAATTAGTATTTTTTATTTTGTCCACAGTAGTATTAAACTTTTTAGCGATTGAGTATAAAGTATCCCCTTTTTCTACTACGTAAACGCTTCCTTCATTTATTATTTCATCTTCACTTGGTGTTATTACAGATGTAGTTTCTGGAATAATAATTGATTGGCCAATTGATAAAGAGTCACTTTTTAAATTATTTAATTCCTTTAATGAATTAACTGTAGTATTAAACCTACTCGCTATTGAATATAATGTGTCACCTTTTTTAACAATATATGTGACGTTAGTATCAGTTGCTGATTCATAAGAAGGAACTTTTAATACTTGGCCTACAAATAGTAAATTACTATTCAAATTATTTAGTTTTTTTAGCTCATCAACTGTAGTATCTAGCTTTTTTGATATATTCCAAAGGGTATCTCCTCTTTGAACTATGTATTCTTCTGATACTCTTGGTGGTGTGTACGTAAAACCTTTGTAATCAGCAATGGTTTTAACTACCTCTTCAGCATACTTTTTATAGTTATTTTTGATTCTATTGGCATCATTTTGGTTATCAATGAACCCATATTCTATAATTAAAGGTTCTGTAGACCCAGTATTTCTATGAATAAAATAATAATCTTTAGTTGGATCATTAGGTAACCTTCTTTGATATACTTTTCTAACTGGTTGACCAGCAGATGATAACCCATCTAGAATACTTTTAGCAAGCCTATCATTATTTCTAAGAGCATATATTACTTCTGATCCTTCACCACCACCTGCATTCAAATGATTAGATATAACTAATACAGATGGATTATTTCCATATGCATTTAAAATTCTATTAACTCTATCAGTTGGCGTCAAAGTCTCATCGCTTGATCTAGTTAAGGTAGCAGGGATACCTAACTCATCAAACCTATCTTTCATATATTTACTTATTAAAAGTGTGTAATCACTTTCAAACATACCATTACCTGAAGCGCCTTTGTCTGAACCACCGTGTCCAGCATCTATGACTATCATAAGCATAACCTCCCCTAGATTATACTATGTCATTAACCTATTTTTTGACACAAAAAAAGAATCCTAAGATTCTTATTTTTTTGAATAGAAATATTCATAAGTGAAGTCATTTGTTTTATCACCATTATAAAGATGTAATTCACCATCTTTTAAAGTTCCTTCATATTCGATTGGATCACCAACAAATGTTTCTTCCATAGTAAATTTTTCACCATCTACTGACCAAGTAACATCAAAACTCATTCCATCTCTATTATGTTTACCAGTTCCGTCTTCTTTTAAATCTAATGAGAATTCTTCATCTGTATTTTTTGTTGAATCACCAACTAATTTAGTATAATTACCTTCATATGTCCCAGCATATTTACTAAGATCTTTTTTACCACAACCAGTTAATGTAATTACAGTTACTACAGCTAGTAAAGCTACTAAGAATTTAAACTTTTTCATATATACACCTCCTATTCATTATATGCTACCTCCATAATAACATTAAATAGATTTTTAGACAATTAAAAATAGACATTTTAGTTTGTTTTTAATGATTTTAAATCTATTAATGAATAATGTTCCATCTGAATTATTAGTAGTAAATCCTTTATATTCTTTACTTAAATTAACTGATGCATCTAGTTTAGAAATATATATTTTTATTTTTTTCCCATAACATATTTAGCTAGTGGGATATCAGCAGGAGCTAAATCATAATCTAATAATTTACTCTTTTCTACCCATACATATTCAAAGTGATCATGCAAATGAAATTCACCAGATATATAATCGCATCTATACAATCTTAAATCAACAGTTTTAGTAGGATACTTACAAACATTATTGACTACATATTCTTTTGCTTTTATATTTAACTCAAATTCTTCATTTATTTCTCTTTCAATTGCATCCTTTTCATCTTCATTCTCATTAACCTTTCCACCAGGAAATTCCCACTTACCAAATACACTCTCGTCACCAGTAGAACGTCTCGCTACTAAAACTTTATTATCTTTCTCTATTAAAGCTGCGACTACAATTAACATAAAAATCACCCATGTTTATTATAACAAAAATACAATTAATATAATACTATAATTGCTCTCTTCAGGGGGCCGAATATTTTAGTCATTGATTCGTACACACCATTTCACATTTTTCCATATAAAATAAGGGTTTGTACACTGTAGTTCATTTTTAATTAAAATTTTAGATGCCACAAAAACATCTAAAATGGGATGTAAATGGAATCTAAAATAGGATATGATTTTTTCACTAAAAAAGCATATATAGTTTTATCTATATATGTTTTTTTTAAACCAAATATAATTAATTATTTTCATCATCATAATAAATGTTTTTAAAATAAATTTTTCTGCCATATAAATCATAATGAATCCAATTCTCACTTTTTTGATTTCTTTTGTTAAAGTGAATTGTATAATCTCCTTCAGATACAACATTAAAAACATTTTTTATATAAAATATTGCCTCAATAGTAATATTTTTACCACTGTATATATTATTTAACAATTCATTATCTCCTACAATACATATAGGTAAATAATAAGTAATTTTATCTTCATGCGTAGTTACCTCCAATTTAACTGGTTTACTATCCGAAGTAAAAGTTTTAATATCACCACCATATCTCTTATCAGAATTATAATGTAATTTCATTTCTTTTATAATTGCATTTTTTAATGGTAAATTATTTTCATCCTTTAATTATATAATAAATCTATGATAATTAGTATCATTTTTATTATTCCAATTTTCCTTCATAATAATTCCATACGCTTTATCCAATGGAAGCAATGGTACCTTTTCATAGAAATGTTCATTTTCTACATCAATTTTTGAAAAACTAGATGAAACAACATCATTATTCAACATTTTTTTATTTAAATTAGATAGAGTATTATTTTGCTTTATAGATACAATTCCTAAAATCAAGGTACATAGACCAGATATATATGCCCCAAAAAAAGAAAGCCAGTCATAACTTTTAGTAAACGGAAAATATTTTGTTATATTTATAAAGTCAAGTACAATCAAGCATAGTAAAGGTAATACCATTATTATAAATATAAAGACTCTTTTTTTCATTTTAAACTCCATTATTGTTTTTTATCTTTTTCTATATTCAATAAAATATTTTCAATTATTTTTTGTATTTTTTTCAATTCAAATTCTATATCATTAATATTTTTATCTTTCAACAATTTTCCTGTTGAAGATGAATTTAGAATTTTTTCTTTAAAATTTTTAATATATTGATAATTATTATCCATTTTTCCAGTATCCTCAACCACTTCATATCCACTATAAATATCTCTTTCCCCGTTCGCAATGTCATTTAATATTCTTCTAGAAAGATTATCATTAACTTTACTAATATCTCCTAATTTTCTTATGTCAATTGCCATACGAATTTTATTGTTTTTAATGTCATCTATAATTTTATCTTCTAATCCTGGTACTTCTTCAAACGCTTTCTTAATACCACGATTCTTTAATAATTCTTCGTAATAACTCCATTTGCTTGGATGATTATCACCATTTTCAAGCATGTATTCATAGACGTCAATTAATTTTTTTATAGAAGATTTTGTAATACCTAATTCTGCTGCCAATATTTCAATAGTCTTATTAGTATCACATAATGTCCTATATAAATAACCTGCCTGTTCATATGGTTCCCAATCTTTTCTTCCTATAATATGAAATTGTCCTAACAGAGAAAAAACTGCTGAATCAGGAATATCCTTTGGTAACAATATTGCCTTAAGCTTAGACCATCTAATAGGATTTTGCTTATGTAAAATTCTATATGCCGCTAACCTACTATTTCCTTCTAAAACAACCATATCTCCATCTCTTACAAATATAGGATCAATTAAACCTCCATTAGATTTAATTGATTCTTTTAATTTTTTCACATGTTCTGTTTTACACATTATTTCTTCTATTTGTTCCTGCGTAGGCTCTTCATCTGTCATATTTAAAACACTAAATACCCTTGGATTTTCAGGAAAAAACTTTAAATCTTTTTGTTTAAGTTCAGTTCTTTTAATTTCGTAATCCACATTACCAATTATTAAAATATCGTTAATTAACTTGCTCATTATTTTTCCTCCACATCAAGTATTCTTTTTATAATTTTGTCATAAGAATAATCCACTAAATTGACATACTCATCTTTTGATACATCATTTTGTACTAATGATGCAGCTTTCTCCTTAACTAATAATAATTTATGGATCCATTCATCAATACTTCCCCTTATCATAATATTATATATATTGCACTCTTTTGTTTGTGAAATTCGATGTATTCTATCTTGTGCCTGAAGATAATCATCTAAGCTAAATCCTCTATCATAAAAAATCGCATTATTTGCTACAGTTAAAGTCAATCCTTCTTTTGCTGACTGTGGTGTTGCTATTAAAACCATAGAATCACCAGTTTTAAAGCTTTTAACTGATTCATTTCTTTGTTCAATAGTCATATTTCCACTTATTGTTACTGCATTATATTTCAAAAACATTTCTTTAATATAATTTATATTATATATATAATTTGTCCATATTATTACTTTTTCACCTCTATTGACTATATCTTTTACAAGTGATTTTAACTCAATTTCTTTACCAGACTTAAAATTAATTGTTTCATCTAACATTTTTGGATTTGATGTTATCTGTTCCAGCCTTAGGATTCTTTTTAAAACAGAAGATACATCATCTTCTTCCTTTTTGTCATCACGAATTAATTCAATTCTCAATTCTTCTCTCAATTTATCATACATATTCTTTTGCTCTGGAGTGAACATAGTCCATATGTCATGATAAATTTTATCTGGGAGGTATAAGTTTGCACTTTTTTTTGTTTCACGAATTGAAAAATCACTTATTTTATCAAAAATACTAGAAATAAAGTTTTCAAAATCATTTTTTTTATTAAGATCAGACGAAAGTTTATTTGATAAGTCAGATTTAGATTTAAATTCTTTATAATTTTCTCCCAGACTTTTTCCATTATCTAAAAAAAATATTTGTGCCCAAATATCATAAGGTCTATTTGCTACTGGTGTTCCAGTCATTATTACTTTTCTGACAAATAAAGGCGATAATTCGAAAAAATCTTTTGTTAATTGAGAATTTGGATTTTTTATTTTTGCTGATTCATCAATTATTACACCAACGTTTCTTGATTTAAGAAATAGTTTAAATCTATTTTTTTCGATAGAAATAGTTTCAAAATTAGTTATTATTAATCTAGTTGCACTATTAAAAACATAATAATTACTAGATTTATTATTATTTAATACTTTTGGATGTAAAAATGAATGTATTTTTGTTTCATCCTCCCAATTCTTTATTAACCCTTTTTTTGTGACTATCAATACTGTATCAATCTCTCTTTTTGATATCCAATATAAAGCAATGTCTAATGCTATTTTTGTTTTTCCTAAACCTTGTTCATGAAAGATAGCAGCATATTCAAGATCTTTTACAAAATCTACCGCTTGAGATTGGTAAATAAAAGACTTTAATTTGGCTTCATATTTTGGTTCATTTTCCAATACAATTTTTTTCATATTCTTTATAAACTCCCAATTCATTTATAATTACTAATTTTACCCTAATATTTTCTGAATATTTTTTAAAAATTCTTAAAGCAGTTTTTGTGCATTCCCACGGAACAGCTATAATAAAAATACAATTTATACCTTTTTTTGATTTATTACTAATATACTTAAAATATGAATTATATTGGCGAAAACTATGTTCTTTTTCTATATCATCATTTGTTTTTGCCTCGCCTATTATTAATAAATTATTATGCATATAAAATAAATCCGGTATAAAACCTTCTGGCATTCTTGTTACATTTCCATGAATTTCATATATATCTGATTCTATGAGTCCATCTTCAACAAAATATAATTTTCTTACATAATTATATATTTTTTTTACAAGTGAGTGATGCTTATCTGATTCCATTAGTCCTTATTTATATCCTCAACAAACCAATCTAAAGTTGATTTAAGATTTGTTATAGATGCTCCTAACTCACTGTTTCCGTCTTTTATTTCTTTATAATCTTTTAATTGCATATTATAAATTCTATTTGTTAATTCTATACATAATTGTTCTAACGAAACAGTATTTAAATCTCTATATCCAGGTTTATTAGTAATTGTTTCCTCATATGCTTCTTTGATATTACTTTTTAATAATTTTTTTGTTGCCTTTTGTTCTTTTAGTATTTGGGGCAACTTACGAACATTTATTGCTGTATCAACAATTCCATCAATTACCCATTGCGAATAATCTTCCATTGTAAACTGTGATAAAACTGCTTCTTTGACAGTAGTATTTTGAAATTCCAAAAACTTAGAAAACTCTCTTTGGTCAAATTCATCTTCAGCTTCAAGCTTTGGCCTATAATATTTTTCCATATCTTGATACGCATGAATATATTTCATAATTTCATTAGTTTTACCACCGCAAAAATCTATTATTTGGTTCATTGGTAAATTTTCAATATAACAAAGATTATATAAATATTTTGCCTTAGAATATGGATCCCATTCTCTAGGACCAACTAAATGGGATTGTAATCTAATTGCATGTATTTCATCTGAACTTAATTTTTCATATACAATTGATGGTATTGTATCCCAATCTCCATCAACATTATTTTCTTTAAATTCTTGGTATATTTTTAATCTTGTATTACCCTCAATTACAACATATTTACCATCTTCTTGATGGTTAACCAAAATAGGATGAATAATTCCTTTATTTGTTCTTATAGAATTAAATAAGCTATTATAATTTGTTTGCCCAGAATCTTCAACTCCACTTCCTAATGCCAATGCAAGTGCTTCACTTGATAAACTTTCTTTATCATACATTTCAATATATTTAGCTATTCTCGGGTTAGACATATCTAATTCTATATTTTCAATTTTTAATTCTTTATAAATTCCTTTCATATTATCATTCCTTTCTTTAACAATTTTATAAATGTCTAATTTTTTAGTTTAATTTATAAATAAATTTTATCAATATAATTTGTAATATCTAAAATCCATTTTACCCAAGCTGTAACAGTACTTGTTCTTCTCTTAGCTGTACTCTCTTTATTAATTTCATTTCTACATTCATCTATAGATTTAGCAATTTCTTCTATATTAAAATCAAAATCATCCAATTGTTGTTTCATTGCTAAATAAAATGGTTTATGAGATAAAATACTCTTAACAATTTCTAATGTTCTATCTTTATGATTCATCTTCATTATACGTCTACCATATTCAGTTAATGTATACTTTTTTTCTTTTGTTACAAATCCTAAATACTTTGCAGCATCGATATAATAATTAGTTTGTCTTGGATCATATTCTAAGAAATTTGTTATATCATCCGGTGTCATATCTTGACCATTTAATTGTCCTAACAAGTCTAATACTATATTGAATGTATTAGCTTGTGGAAATGGAACATCACTAGATTCTGTAGCAAATTCAATATTTTCCATTACATTCATAATATCTGAAACTTCAATAGGATTATAAGGTTCATCTAATATATATCGTTTAATTTCTTTTAGTTTGATGCTATTATAATCATTTTCATTTTCAAAACTATATACAAAGAAATTAAATATGTTGTCATGTTTAATTAACATAATTGGTATTATTTCCTTATTAGTATTTAATTTCCATACCTTATATGGATAATATAATTGTCTGATTATAAAATCTTTCATATAATGATTTTTGGCTTCTAATATAACAAATTTAGAAATACCTTCATAACTTCCGTCAATTTCCATTTGCGAATTTTCAACATTTATATCAAATGAATTTTGATCGTTTAATAATATTTGATATTTAAATTCACCAGTTCCCATTCTACCAGAAATAGTAGGAACCACAGGTTCACCTATTATATCTTCAAGCATACCAGATATATAAGCAGCATTTAAAGAAATTGCTTCACTTGTTATATTATTATAATCAATAGTAGTTATATAATCTGGTAAATACTTTGTTTCTACATCTATATCATTATTAATATCTACTAATTGATAATTTTGAAATTTGCCAATAATATATGATCCACGTTTTATAGGTAATATGGCCAATTGATTACTTTTAAAAATATCTGGCAAATTTTCACTACTATCAAATTTAGTCATTAGACGAGGTTCTCTACCTGAAGTTTTAATCTCATCAGCTGCTATTTCAAAATATCCATTTTTATTAATCTCATTTACAATATTGTATTTATCAAACAATAAATTCCATGCTTCATTATTTTTCGATATCCAATTTTCCAATGATCAAAACCTCCTCAACTTCTCCCCTTTTCTTTGCATTACTGTTAATATTTCTTCTGGCATTAACAGTATTAATTGTATATGTAACATACTTAGATGAGTCACTATATAAATCAACTATAAAAGGTGTTTTTGAATTACTAATCATAACATAACAACCTTTTTCAATTAATCTATCGCACATTTTCTTTAATCTAGTTTGATCTTCTCGAGTAAAACCATCTTTAGTATATCCAACAAAGTTTAGTTGTTCATCATATTGATCATATGGTGGGTCCAAATAGATAAATGAACCTTTAGGAGCATCCTTACACGCATCCTCAAAATCACCAGCTTTGAATTCAATATCATTTTCATTAAAATATTTACTCATAGCTCTAAGAACTGGTTCATTGCATATACAAGGATTCTTATAAGAGCCATAAGGTGAATTGAATTGACCTGCACTGTTCATTCTAAATAATCCGTTGTAGCAAGTTCTGTTTAAATATATTAATCTTGCTGCTTTTTCAACAGGTGACCATTTTTTATATTCTTCAGTTCTATCAATTCCTCTAATTTCATAAAAACTTTCAGAATTATTCTTTGTTTCATAATATTTTAATTTTTCTATTAATTCTTCTAAATTATCTTTTATGCATCTATAAAGATTAATTAAATCTTCATTATAATCATTAATTACAGCTTTTTTAGGTTGTAAATGGAATAACACAGCTCCTCCACCTATAAAAGGTTCATAATATGAAGTTATATTTTTTTTAGGGAAAAATTTTTCTAATTGTGGTAATAATTGTCTTTTACCACCAGCCCATTTCAATACAGGTTGAAGGACTAAATTCTGTTTTCTTTTCATATTATTACCACCTACCATTTCTAAATAATATTATAACATAAAAAAACATATTTACATACACAATGTATAATAAATATGTTTATTACTACATTTTTATTTCAACATAAATTATTTCATTTTGTTTATCGAACTTCCATAATGATTGTGCATCCACAAAATCTTTATCTTGTATAAAAGTTTTATAATATTTTGTAATGCCACCAAAATATCTTTCATCAGAGCTAATATTAAAATATTCCTTTAAATTACCATTAATTATCAATTTATATTTTTTCTTTCCCTTAAGGTCATTCTTATACTCACTAGGAATTCTTAATATTCTAGCTCTAACATCATTCTTAGTAATTCTTTTAATAACTTCATCTATTTTATTATCAACTGTATTGTCATTAGCACTTTCCACAAACAAGTCATCTAATTTTTGTTTATTGCAAGAAAAATGAATATCAAATACTTGGTCACCCAAAGACTTACAATAATCAATAATCTTTTCTCCATTTATAAGAGTAACAGGTTGATTTGGATCAGATGCTTCTTCTTTTGCTGAACTTGTATAATCACTTGTTGTAATAAATAATCTTCTTTTTCCTAATGTTTCTCTTGTCCCTTTAAAATTTCTTATTTCTGGTCCAGAAACATTATTTCCGTGTTTATAGCATTTTGCTTGAACAATATATTCTATTTCTGTAGTATCTAATTTATCAATTTCTTTTTTAGTGCATCTTAAATCAATTCCCTTATCTCCACTCTTTTGAGTAACAATAACATCATCAAAACCAAGCCATGTTAAAAAAATCTTACAAAAATTTTCAAATTTATATTTGTCTTTTTCAAAATATGAAATAAAATCATTTAAAAGTTTATTATCCACTAATAATCACCTCTGTAAGCATTATAACAAAAAAATCATTTTTTGATAATTCTAATACATTAATATATCATTCATGCTTTATAAATATATTTTTAATAATATCAACGATTATTTTTTTCTTAATTCTATATTCTTTTAAATTGACAATATATTTATAATCATTAAAATATGATTTCATTATTGTTGAATAAATATATAGTAAACGTATTCTTATAATATCTACTATATCTCCTTTTTTCAAATCATCTTCAATTGCTAATGCATCTTTTAATTCATTTATAAAATTTAATTTTTTTATTTTATTTAGTATTTTATCAATCTCAAGAAATTCACCATGTGAAATCACAGATCTATAATCATACAATAATCGTATTTCTTTTTTGCTTATTTTATTAACACCATATTTTTGAAAGCAATCTGTTATATTCCTAGTTAATTGTTTCTGAATAGTATCATCTATATAATTATCATTTGGCTTGTGTGTTAATAGCATTTCTAATAATGACCAATATAATACTATTCTATTATTGTCATCCATATACCCCATAGGATTAAACCTACTAACAATCAAATATAACAATTTATTATCATAAACCTGAATATCTATAGGATTTTTAAAAACCCCCAGACATTCATTACAAAAATTACTTTTACTTAAGTCAGAAATAAACAAATATGATTTCAACTTTGTTTTAAATTTGCAGAGTTTTATTCCTAAATAATTATATTGTTTAAAATTAATAGAATTCCAAAAATCTATATATTTATATATAAAATCATCATAATGATCTTCAATTAATTCTTCTGAAATATCGCTATTATTCTTAATAAAATCATATATACTATTTATATCTTCAGAATAAATAACAATTAAACTAGAAAGGTATTTATTCGTTATTTTCATTGCACTATTATATTTATTGTCTAAATCAATAAAATCGTAATTATCAGAAATTATATCAAATATTTTTTTATAAATATCATATAATTCATTACCATCTAGATCAAATATTATTGGTGTTTTAATATCAAATTCAGTAGCTCTTTTCAAATATGATTGAAAAGCTTTATTTTTTTTATTGTTATCGTAAAAATCTTCCTTACTATTTATAAACATAAATATATCATTTATTTTTTCTATCATTGACTTTCCTAATATTTCAATTTCATCATTATTTATATTTCTAGCAACTAATTTAAATTGCTCAGAAATCGTTATTTTGCTTTTTAGCTTATATTTATAATTGAAAAAGAATTTATTTCTTAAAATATCATAAGCATCTTTATCTGAAATGTTTTTAAAATAGTTAGACATATTACTACCACTATCCTTATAAATTAAATAATCTCTAATAAATATTATACCATGAAAAGATTATAATGATTTTGATATTTCAATTTAATATAATAATGTATTCTTAATCCTATATAGAGTCAATTATGAACTGGTGTGAACGCTCTCTCTGAACTGAAGAAATTGCTGGAATCTAAATGGTGTCTAAAATAGTTGAAAAGCATTATAAAATAAGGTCTAAAGAGGTGTCAGGGGGGGAAGAGAGCAATTAAAAAAGATGATTAATCATCATCTTCTCCATAAAAATCATCATCTTCTAAATCTTCTTCATCAAAATTCCAAGGATCATTTTCTCCTTTACGAACCAATTCTTTTTCTTCTTCTGTTAAACCATAATCATCTAGTTCTTCATCATCATACTCATTATCATTTAATGCATCATTCATAAAGAATAATGCACCTATATCTTGTTGTTTCTTCTTTTTTTTATCATCTCCAAATAATCCCATACCAGTCACTTCCTAAATTAATTATAACATAACTCAATATAAAAACAAGCAATTGATATTACTTGTTTTACATACTAGTATTTAATATAATCCCCATTCTGCTAATTTCTCAAAACCACCTATACTATCAATATAATCCTTTGCAATCTTAACAATTTCACTATATGGTATATTATCAACGTATTCATCTCCTATAGCGCAGCTATATTTTTGTATTTTCCCAGTAGATTGTGCTTTTAAAAAAGCATATATATTTATTGAAACATCACACTTAGATAAATCTTTACCATGTATTCCACCACCACTAACAGACTCTGCCATATCAGAACCTAATTTTCTATTGGTAGCACCACTATCTGAATCAATACCACCGGTCCAATAACCTAGTGGATTAACTATGGCATCAGGATATTCTTTCTTAAGAACATCTTCTTTATCATGACTTTGACAAATAATTAATTTATCTTTATCTAATACATATTTCCCATCATAAGGAAATTCTTTATATATTGATCTAGCAATATTTGATAATTTTATATCTACTTCTCTTAATGGAACTCCTTTAAAAATTCCATTATCACCGCATCTAATCTTACCCTCTTGATTTTTAGCAAGTTCTATATCTTGTTTTACTATTTGTAGATCAAGTGTTACCGAACCAACTATTCTATTTACTATAGATTGTACCTCACTGGTGGAAAACTCTTCACTAGTTTCTATTATTATATGACATTTACCATGTCCTAATAAGATTTCCACAGCAATTTTAGGATTATTGTTTTTTAAATATGCTAGATCAACTAAAGCTCCAGCAATTCTATCAGCTTGTTTATCTGGATGAGATGGATTTACTTTTTCTATCATAATTATTCTCCTTTCTTTATAAATTTAGAATAAAATATCTTTCCATGTATATTATCCATACAATAAATTAAGAAATTAATATCATTATTAGACATCATTCTTAATACTTTTTCTTTAGCTTCTAAAGTTTTATATAGTCTTTGAAATTTTAATATTACATTTTTTCTTTCTTCATAGGTGTATCTTTGTAATTTAGATAATTCCATATATCCTCCTTTCTAACATCCTATAAATAATAAAAGAACCCAAGATAACCTTGAGTTCTTTAAAAAGTTATCTTATAGATCCAGCATTACCACCTAACTTAATAGGTTGGTGAGACTTCATAGGGCTGGTCCCTCCGTCTCTCTTTATAAGATGTTAAATATATTATAACATATAATTTTATTTATGATATCTTAATTCAAATCCCTTTACATATTTTTTAGATTCATTTAATAATAATTCTTTTTTTTCTTCTATAATAATATCTATCATAGATTCAGATAATCCTTGTTTTTTTAATCTATTTCTTTCATTAGATATTAATTCATTAATATCTGGAAAGAAATAATTTTTATATTCAATAAATTTATCTAATAGTTCAGGGTTTTCTTCTCTAATATGTTTTTCTATTAAAGATAAAATATAACCTTGAGTACTAATTGGAATTCTTTCTTTCTCATAATGGATTATTCTATGGCATTCAGTACATAAACATATTCCATTATATAGAGTATCAGGGCCACCTTTTGAGATTGGTATAAAATGATGATAGTCTAATCTAGATTTTTGTTCTATTGAATATGTATTATTACACATTTCACAGTGATACATACCATTTTCATCTATAGTTCTATCTTTACCAAATTTAGATACAGAAGCGCATCTATTTCCATTTTTCTTATACTTTTTTTCTGCTTCATATAATTCATCAAAATCAGAATCATTACCAAATTCATCATCTAATCTACTTTCTAAAATGGCTAATTCATCATTATCCTTTTTAGTCATTTCTTCTTCTGACTTTGGATTAGATTGTTTTAATTCACTATCTATTTCATTAGCTTTTTGTTTCTTCTTTCTCTTCTTTTTTGCTTTTTCTTCAATTTCTTTTTTAATCTTATCTTTTTCATCAATAGTTAAAGAAACATCTTTTTCTATTAATTCAATAGTATTCTTTATTTTATCAATATCTTCTTGAGTGTATCCAAAATTCCATCCATCTATTTGTTCATTATATTTTTTATCAGCTTCAGTAACATACTCAGTACTATTTAAAATAGTTTGTTTTGCTTTTCCTAACCAATCTGTTCTTTCATCATGTTTATAAGCTTTAACACTATCTAATCTACCTACTTTTCTTAACCTGTCAATTTTATTATCTAAAATATACTTATAAGTAGAAACAGGCATAACAAATAAACGTGATCCATAATCTATTTTATCTATCGCAACCATACCATTATCATAAAAATAAACATAAAATCCTTTAAATGGTGGTAAACCTTTATGAATAGCTCTTGGCATAACTTCTTTCATAACCATATGTAATTTTTGTAACTGATGTTTTGCTTTTAATAAATCTTTACCTACTAGTTTTCCAGATTTAATTTCTCTATCTAGTTCATCTATTTTAGAATTCATTTCATTAGCATCTACATTTTCACTACCTAATTCAGTAGATTTTTCGATAGTTTTTTCTATCTCTTTTGAAATAAAATCAAGAATCTCATCAATTGTTTTTCCAGAAAAATCACCTCTAGAATAATTCTCTAATAGATTTGTAGGGCCTATATTACTTCTATTTTTATAATAATTTAATAGTTCATTAAATTTTATAATATTAGCATTATCAATTATGAGAGATTTATCAGGACTTTTAAAAAAAGAAAAAATATATATGCTCTGAATTTTAACATCCTTATTCTCAATAGAATCAACAATTTTTAACGCAGAATCATATAATATTAAATTATATGGAGATTTAACAAATTGAGAATTATGTAAATATAAAAACGAGAAATACATTTTAAATTTATCAATATCTACATATCTAAATAATTCATTTTCTAAAGGAATGGAAATATCATCTAATATTTTATCAGACCATATGATTATTTTTTTCAATTGTTTTATTAAATCATCACGGAAATGTAAAAAGAATTTTTGAAATTCTAAATTGCCTATATTTCGTTTTTTAGCTAAAGCAATGACTACTTGATATAAATAATTACTCACATTTCTAAAATCTTCTACTGTTTTTGTTTCATTTAATTCCTTTATAATACCCTTAGTAATATTCTTTAGATTACTTGATAAAAATTCGTTTCTCATAAAAGCGTGATTAGAATAACCAGAAGATACCATAGAAAAGAAATCATTTAGTTCTTCTGGAAGTTGCCTATTAAAACATTTACATATTGTATCTATAAAAAATAATTTAGAAAGACAAATATGTTTTTCACCATTACATGACTCAACTGACAATGAAAATTCAAGTGGAAAAAATACTGGTAAGTCATATTTTATTAATACTTTTTGAAATATTTTTTCCGCTTCTAAGCCAAAACTCTGAAATAATGCTTTAGTCTTAAACAAAAATGGAATTGTATTAGGATATATTTCAAAACCAACACCATTAGGTATCTCAATAGAATTTAAAAAATTTTCCATGTTTGCCATATAAGTTCCTCCAATTAAGTTTTATATTATACCATAATATTGAATATAATATTAAAAAATGATATTATATCTTTAAGAAAGGAGTATATATGAAAAGTAAGGTTTTAGGGGTATCATTATTTACCGTAACTTGTTTATACGGATTACTAGCAGGTATAATTATATTAGCTACAATGATCATGGGGGGAAATGTATTAATAGCTATTGGAATAAGTATATTTATAATTGCTATTCAATTTTTAATCGCACCATGGTTAACTGATTTATCAATGAGGTTTTTCTATAAAGCTAAGTTTGATAAAGAAATACCTGAATATTTAAAGAAATTTATTGAAGAAGAATGTGCTAAACACAAAGTTAAATATCCAAAAATAGGTATTATTGAAGATGGAGCACCAAATGCATTTACTTATGGTAGAACTAAGAAAGATGCAAGATTAGTATTAACTAGAGGTATCTTTGATTTATTAACTGAAGAAGAAGTAAAAGCAGTTGTTGGTCATGAAATGGGACATATTGTTCATATGGATATGCTTGTTATGACTGCAGTACAAGTTGTACCACTAGTTATGTATGCTATTTTTGAATTATTAGCAGATAATAGAAGTAGTAGTGATAGCGATGATAATAAAGCTGCTATAGTTGGTTATATAGCATTTGTACTATATATAATTAGCCAATACTTTATATTATGGTTATCAAGAACAAGAGAATACTATGCAGATGAATTCTCAGTACAAGAAACTAAGAATCCAAAGGCCTTAGCAGAGGCACTAGTTAAAATAGGATTTGGACTAAGTACGGTAACACATGAGAATAAAGATAACAAGAAGTACCAAGATGTTTCAAAGAAAAATGCACTAGGTATATTTGATAAGAATGCATCTAAAGCAATGGCAGTTGCTTCTATAGATGAAAATGGAATTAATAAAACTAGAATTAAGAATTCTATGAAATGGGAAATGTGGAATCCATGGGCTAAATGGTTTGAATTAAATTCAACTCACCCATTAATATCAAAAAGAATTAATAGAATATCAGCAATGTCTAAAGAATACAATCAAGAACCATATATAACTTTTGATATAGAAAAGAATCAAGGTTTTATGGGATATTTCTTATTTGAATTATTAATAGTATTAGTACCTAGTATAGTATTACCATTATTCGTTATCTTAGGAGCAATCAATAAAGATTACATATTAAGATATATAGGAATAGGTATGTTAATATCTGTTGTATTCTTATTTATTAGATTCTTATTATCTCATAAATTTGGATATAAAAAGAATAATGTAGAAGGATTACTTAGTGAAGTTAGAGTATCACATGTTACATCTGTACCAACTGAAGTAACAGGTAAAATAATTGGTAAAGGTGATCCAGGGTGTATATTTAGTGAAGACTTTGTCATTAAAGATGAAACAGGTATTATATTCTTAGATTATAATCAACCGTTATTTATAATTAATAAAATATTTGCTTTATTTAAATCAGGTAAAATGATTGATAAAGAGGTAACTGTTAAAGGTTGGTTTAGAAGAAATCCAGTACCATTTATAGAAATATATGAATATACTGTTGACGGACAAACAAAAAGAATATGGACATTCTTAATTGAATTAATTTTATATATAATTGCATTTATAACAGCAATAGTATTTATATTAGTATAAGAAAAGAGAGTTATTAAACTCTCTTTTTTTAGAAATTACAATTTAAAGTAAATGATTTTTTGTAATCTTTTTTACCATATGGATCAACTGGAAAAATCATTACTTTTGTTCCAGATTTATCACACTTATCAAAAACGGAATAATCTTCTATATTGTAACTATCAAGAAATAATTGTAAATTTTCTAAATTTATTATTAAACCATCTTTACTATAACCTGATAGGAATTTTTTTAATTCTTCATCACTTAATTCTTCCTTTTTTGTATCATAATAATGTTCATAAAATTTATCAGATAATTCGCTTAGTTTATCCTCAGCTTTTGATTTAGATACTGATGCATTAATTTTATTAAATACTAGAAACCCAACAAAGCCAAGTAATACTACTAATAATATCGAAGCTGCAATAACTAATGGTTTCTTTTCATTTAATTTTTTAAACATAATTATTCTCCTTCTAATTTAACTTCTATATCAATTTCTTTCTTGTCACGAATACAAGTTAATTTAATTTTATCACCAATCTTATACTGGAACAAGTAATATCTTAATTTCGATAAACTATCTACTTCTTTTCCATCAATTTTTACTATTACATCTTCCATTTCTAATCCAGCTTTTGCAGCTGCACTATTCTTTTCTACTTTAGCAACTACTAATCCTTTTTCAATGTTTCTATCTACGTTAATACCATAATAGAATAATTTATATCTTTCATTAACATTTATTAAAGATACTCCAATAGTTGGTCTACTTATTTTTTCACCTTTTTCTAAGTTCTTAACATAAACCATTGCATCATTTATTGGAATAGCAAATCCCATTCCTTCAATTTGAGTTGCAGATAATTTCATCGAAGTAATACCAACTACTTCACCAGCCATATTTACTAATGGTCCACCTGAATTACCAGGGTTAATAGCAGCATCTGTTTGAATAACTTTAGTTACTATATTATCATTTTCAACAGTTCTATCTTTTGCTGAAACAATACCTTTAGTAACAGATCCACTATATTCACTACCCATAGGACTACCAACGGTAAATACTGTATTACCTGTTGCTAATAACTCATTATCACCTAATTTAGCAACTTTAATAACTTTATCAGCATCTATTGATAAAACAGCTAAATCAGAATATTCATCACAACCTAATAATTTAGCTTCTACTCCGTCTCCATTTTGAAGTAATACTTCATACTTATTAGCGTTTTCTATAACGTGGTTATTAGTTATAATATAACCATTTTTATCTTCCTTTTTATATACAAAACCAGAACCTGTTCCTACTAGTGTTTCACCATAATAACTTTTAACAGTTACTACTGCATCATATACTCCAGTAATAGCTTCTTCTATTCCTTCCTCACTGACCATTGTTTTATTAACAGTTTCAGTTACAACTTTAGACTCCACTGGAACAAATTTAACAACTAATATAGCTGCTCCTACAGCACTTGCTACTGTTATTATATAAAATATAAAAAACTTTAAAAAACCATTATTCTTTTTTTCTTTTACTATAGTTTTTATTTCTTTATTTTCTTTTTTTACTTTCTTTTCTTTATTATCCATATTATCATCTCCTATAAATCAATAATATCCATATAATTTTTAGGGAATCCCATTCTAGTTAATAGTTTTTCATTTGAAATAATTTGTACCCCTTGATCAAATTTATCAAAACATATTTTTATTTCTCTAATTAATTCTTCAAATCTTTCTTTATCAAGCATTTGTTTAAATATAATAATTACCGAGAACAAATCATTTTTACCTTGAATATATTCCCCTAATTCATTCTTTTCTATATTTAATAAATCATGATATTTAGTATCATTTATAAATGTTTGAGTTCTATGATCATATACTATATCTTCATGCGCACATAAATTTCTATAATTAGATAATAATTGAAGATATACTTTTAATTCTTCGGAACTAATTTTATAAAATGAAGCTATTTCCTCTTTATCCTCTGGTTTTAATATTCCATATAACTCATTTATTAAACCAAAAGATAAAACCTTAACTAATATCCATAATGGTACATATTGATACTTGTTAATATAATGATACGTTGCTGTATGTTTTTCACCATTAACTCTAATTTGTCTTTTCATTTTATTTAAGACATCATCTACTCTTCTTGAATCTTTATAGTCTTGAATAAAATTTTTAGGGTTTAAATAATCTTTTTCTTTAAAACCATATTTTTTACTTAACTGATATGAAATAATACTTTTAATATTATTTTCAACAACAAGTAGGTTCTTAAACATTATATTTCTAACATTTCTATCAAATAAAAATGCTGAATATAATTCTTCAAACTTAGTACCAGTTATAAATTTTCTTTTCTTATTCTTATCAAAAAACAAATATCTATACCCATTTATAAAAAAATAATTTTCACGTAGTAATATATCTTTAGCTACATCTACATTATTGATTATTAAATCTTTAGATTTAAGTATATCTATTTGTTCATCTAATGTCCTAAATTCCTTTTTATTCATATTTTCACCCTACATTAAAATTATATCACAAATAAAAAAAGACTTAAAGTCTTTACAAGAAAATAACACATTTTCACATATTATTTTTCTCTTAATTTATCAGCTAAGTCTTTTATTTTTCTAAGTCTATGATTAACACATGATTTTGTAACTTTATTATTTGTTTCAACAGATATTATCTCACTTAATTCAATTAATGAACTATCTGGATATTTAACCCTATATTCTGCGACTACTTTAACTTTATCATCTAATAAATCATATGCATCTTTTGCCTTTATAAATTCTATATCTTTTATTTGTTTATTTGAAGAAGCAAGAGACTTTTCAACATTTGCTTGTTCACAATTATTAATTCTATTATTAAGATTAATCTTTTCTCTATATGTTCTTATATCTTCATAATACATAACACCATTAAATGCTTTTATTACTTTTAAGAAATCACTTATCTTTTCTGATTCTTTAATATAAACCATATATCCTTTTTTTCTTCTTAATACTTTAGAATTAAGCCCATAAGTATTAATTTGGTTCTTTAAAAATTCAGCAAATTCAGCAGTATTAACAATTAACTCCAAATGATATCTACTAGTTTTAGGATCATTTACAGAACCACTTATTAAGAAACATCCTCTAATAAATGCACTTCTTAAATTATCATCCGCAACAATTTCTTCAAAAGGGACTTTATTAATTACAAAACCTGTTTCACCAATTAATCCAAGATCTTTTATTATTTCAGGTACACTCTTCTTTATTTCTATAATGTACACTTCATTTTTCTTAAAATTATAATTCTTTTTAACAGTTATATTACTTGTTACGTTATAAATGTCCTTTACTATTTTAAAGATTCTGTTGGCGGCGTTCAAGTTTTCTGTTTGTACTTTTATTGAATATAGTTTTATATCTGCATTAGTACAAAAAATACCTGATAATTCTGATATATATTCTATTTTTTCACTCTCTAATTTAGATATTTCTTCTTTTATTTTTCCTGAGAATGTCATACTATCCTAATCCTCCTTATATTTATTTCTTTTTCTATTTAATAATATTACTATACCTATGATAATAGCTATCACTGATATAACTTGTGCTTGTTTAATATTAAATATCATTAAACTATCTGTTCTAAATGTTTCTATTAGACCTCTACCTATTCCATACCATATTAAATATAGTGCAGTTATAGTACCTGTTTTAATCTTTACTTTATTTCTTAAAACTATCATAAATATAAATCCTAAAATACACCATATACTTTCAAAATAGAATGTAGGTAAATAATAATTACCTCTTATAAACATTCCTTTTATTATGAATTCTGGTACTAATAAATTATGTAATGTATCTAGAGTAACCATACTACCATATGCTTCTTGATTAAAGAAATTACCCCATCTACCTATTGCCTGAGCAATTATAACCCCAGGTAAAATTATGTCACATAACTTTAAAAAATCTAGTTTCTTCTTTCTGCAATAAAAGAATACAAAAATAGCACCAAATAGTACTCCTCCATGAATAGCAAGTCCACCATTCCATATCTTAAATATATCTAAAAGATTATCTTTATAATAATTTAAATTAAATACTACATAATAAAGCCTGGCACCTAATATTCCAAATAATAATCCATAAAAAATAATATTAGTTATTGTTTCACTATCTATATTATGCTTCTTTGCTTCATTTGAAATAATAAAATACGCAACTATAATTCCTGCAAGAATACATAGTGAATATAAATGAATATTAAGTCCAAATAAATTAAAAGAACTCATCATTTTTTATCACTTCCTCTCGCAAGTGGCTTTAGTATAAATTCCTCTATAAATACATGAGTAACACTAATAATGAACGCAATAAATAATCCCCAGAATATTCCATAAATATCAAAATGTCTTGATAAAACAAAATCTATTATTACTAACATAAAAAAATCTATAACAAAATAAAATAATCCAAAAGTTAAACCTGTGATAGGTAAAGTGAATCTAAATATAATTGGTTTAATTGTTATATTTAATAGATATGTAATTAAAGAAGCAATGAAGTAATAAACTGGATTATCTACTTCAAAAGCATTAAAAATTATATCTACTAAAAAGAATGTTAGTGAATACGCAATTAAATATATTATCCAATCTAAAAACTTATTTAAATTTTTTTCATTAAATATTTTTTTCATATTATCATCTCATACAAATTATATCAAAAAAAAATAAAAATAAAAAGATATTTTTATAAAATATCTTTTAAAAATTTACCAGTATAACTAACGGTATTTTTGACAATGCTTTCTGGTGTTCCAGTAAATACAACTGTCCCACCACCATCTCCACCTTCTGGACCTAAATCTACAATATAATCTGCCATTTTTATAACATCTAAATTATGTTCAATTACTATAACCGTATCTCCATTATCTACTATTCTATTTAATATAACAAGTAATTTTTTAATATCATGAGTATGAAGACCAGTTGTTGGTTCATCAAGTATAAATAAACTCTTACCAGTAGGTCTTTTTTGTAACTCTTTAGAAAGTTTTACTCTAGCTGCTTCTCCACCAGATAATGTAGTAGCACTTTGACCAATTTTAATATAACCAAGTCCTACATCCTTCATAGTTTGTAATTTATTTTTAACTTTAGGTATATTCTCAAAGAATAATAATGCTTCATCAACAGTCATATCAAGTACATCAGCAATAGTCTTATTCTTAAACTTAATTTGTAATGTTTCACTATTATACCTTGACCCGTGACAAACTTCACAAGGTACATATACATCCGGTAAAAAGTGCATCTCTATCTTTTTAACTCCGTCTCCCCAACATGCTTCACAGCGACCACCTTTTACATTAAATGAGAATCTTCCCTTTTCATATCCCCTTATCTTTGCTTCTTTAGTTTGCGCAAATACATCTCTTATATCATCAAATACACCAACATAAGTTGCAGGATTACTTCTTGGAGATTTACCAATTGGATCTTGTGATATATTAATAACTTTATCTATATTATCCATACCAGTTACTTTTTTACACTTTCCTGGTTTTTCTTTTGATTTATATAAATTATTCTTTAAATTCTTATATAATATCTCATTAACAAGAGTACTCTTTCCAGAACCAGATACACCAGTTACACAAATAAACTTACCAAGAGGGAACTTAACATCTATAGACTTCAAGTTATTTTCGGTAGCACCTTTAACTTCTATATTAAGTCCATTTCCCTTTCTTCTCTTTTTAGGAGTTTCTATCTTTTCAATTCCTTTTAAGTATTTACCCGTTAATGAATTAGGATTATCCATTACTTCTTTAGGAGTACCTTCAGCAACAATATAACCACCATTTACACCAGCTTCTGGACCAACATCTACTAGATAGTCAGCAGCAAGCATAGTATCAGTATCATGTTCTACAACTATTAAAGTATTACCTAAATCTCTCATTTGAATAAGTGAATTAATTAATCTTTCATTATCTCTTTGATGTAGACCAATACTTGGTTCATCTAATACATATAAAATACCAGATAATCTAGAACCTATTTGAGTAGCTAGTCTTATTCTTTGACTTTCTCCACCTGATAAAGATGAAGCTGATCTAGCTAAAGATAAATAATCTAAACCTACATTTATTAAGAAACTTAATCTATCTTTTATATCTTTAATTAGTAATCTAGATATTTCCTCTTCTTCTTTATTTAGCTTTAAATTACATATAAATTCATATAAGTCTTTTATACTCATCTTACATAAATCATCTATATTCTTTTTCTTAATAAATATGTTAAGAACTTGTGGTTGTAATCTTGAACCATGACATACTTCACATGGTGATTCAACTGCATAATTACCAAGCCATTCTCTTACAAAATCACTAGTTGTTTCAGCATATCTTCTTTCTAAATATGAAAGAACACCAACATTTTCTTCAAAATTATTCATTATATTACCACTTCTAGTTTTAAAGTTATAATGAATAACTTCACCATTACCATTTAGTATTAAATCTTTTTCTTTCTTAGTTAATTTAGACCAAGGCTTATTCATATCTATATTATATTTATCACATAATATTCCAAGTTTTTGAATAATAATATTATCTTCATCCATATTTTTATATGGAACAATGCATCCTTGATTTAAACTTTTAGAATCATCAGGAATAATTAAATCAGCATCTATTTTTTCTTTAAAACCAAGACCTTTACAAGATGGACAAGCACCATATGGAGCATTAAAACTAAATATTCTAGGTTCTAATTCTACAAGTGAGTAATCACAGTGTGGACATGCAAAATTCTCTGATAAAACCATTTCTTCTTTACCTACAACATCTATTACTACTTTTCCACCAGATAATTTAGAAGCTGTTTCTAGTGATTCAAATAATCTACTTCTTATATCATCTCTTATAATTAATCTATCTATTACAACATCTATATTAGATTTTTTATTTTTTTCTAATACTATATCTTCTGATAAATCTTTTATTTCACCATTTACTCTTACTCTAACATAACCATCTTTTATTAAACTATCAAATAAATCTTTATGAGTACCTTTTTCACCATGTACCACAGGTGCAAGTACCATAATCTTAGTGCCTTCTTCTAAATTTTGTACCTTATTAGTCATTTCTTCTATAGTTTGACTAGTTATTGGAATATTATGATTAGGGCAATAAGGAACACCTATTCTTGCGAATAATAATCTTAAGTAATCATATATTTCTGTTACTGTACCTACTGTAGATCTAGGATTATTATTAGTTGTTTTTTGATCTATACTAATAGCTGGACTTAATCCTTCAATTGAATCTACATCAGGCTTTTCAGATACACCTAAAAATTGTCTTGCATAACTACTAAGACTTTCTACATACCTTCTTTGACCTTCTGCATATATAGTATCAAACGCTAAAGAAGACTTACCTGATCCAGATACTCCTGTCATAACAATTAACTTGTTTTTAGGTAAATCTATATTAATATTCTTAAGATTATTTTCTCTTGCTCCTCTAATAATTATTTTATCGTTCATAAAATCACTTCCAAACATTTGTTATTATACCAAAAAATATAAAAAAATATAGCGAACAAACTATATTTTTATATATTTAATACTAATCTTTTAACTGATGATTCATTTTTTTCTTTTATATAATTCATAGGTAAATAAACATAATTAAAAATATCATCTTTTATTTCACCTGTTTTAAATAAAAAGAACTTCATATCTATATCACTTATACCAAACTTATCTACATATTCTTCAGAACTAATAATCTTTTTAGTTTTTGGATCTAAGTAATCAAAATGATCAACATTAGTTATATCTGAATGATAATATTTATTTGCTATTTTAACTAAGTTCCAAGCATGTCTACCATATTTACCTGATGATAAAATATAAGCATCTATATTATTTCTTAAACAAAGAGCCTCTACAAGTGCTGCATAATTCCCACATATTGCTCCATTTCCTTCTAACGCTCCATATAAATTCCCACCTTGATAAAACGGTTTTGCTCCTAACTCTTCATCTACATCACCATAATATAGTTTTTTAATTACATACGAAGCTATTTTTTTATATTTAACTAAATCTAAATCATTATCATTAATACCAAGCATACTATTAATAACATCTAATCTTGAATTAATCTCATCTATCTTTTTACCTGTTTCAATATAAACACCTTTAGATTCTAAATAATTCTTATCATCAGTTGTAAAATAAATTGCTGTATTATATGGAGAAACATCATTTTTATCAATTATTAAGTTTTTTAAAAAGACTAGTTCTTTATAATCAATTCTATTTAATTCAGTTGATACAATATTCATAGTATTTACTTTAGTCCTTTTTAAAAAATCAGTATCTATATCAATATTCTTTCTAATATTTAATACCTCAATATTTTTAATAAATGAGAAGTCTTGTTCTCTTAATTCGATTGGAACCTCACTGCAACTATTAATAGTTAAGATTCTTAAAGAAGGAAGTTCTTTTATATATTTAGAAACATCAGTTCTATAAGCATATTTTAATTTTAAATCTCTTAAATTAATACAATAATTAATCCACGAGAGATCTTGGTCAGTAACAGATATTTCTAACGAAGATATAAGACTTAATTCATGAACTGTTACTGAGTCATCTTTATCTTTACATAGTGAATCAAGAACAAATAGCCTATAATCTGATGGTATTTCTATTACTTTATCTTCATCTAATTCTAAAGTACTATCATAATAAGTTTGAACTTTATCATATCCATCATGTTTATCAAAATTAGAATTATCTTGTTCATTTAATAACTCTATTCTATTAAAACCAAGACCTCTTTTAGAACAACCATTTAATAAAAGGAAACCTAATGAACAAAATAACATACTTTTTTTAATAATCCTTCTCATATTTCTCACTCTCAACGATTAAATATAATAACATTTTTTATGATTATTAGCAACCAAAAAAAGACCTCTTTTAGGTCTTTTTCTAATCTAAAAAATATTTAATATATTTTACTGACTTCTCATTTCAAATAATGCATTTCTAAGTTCTGTTGCTCTTTCAAAGTCTAATTCTTTTGCTGCTGCCATCATTTCTTTTTCAAGTTCTTTCATTAACTTATCTTTTTCTTTCTTAGTCATAGTAACACTCGATCTATCACTAATAGATTTATCAGTATTTTTAATAACATCTTGTATAGGTTTAATAATAGTTTTAGGTTCTATATTATGTTCTTTATTAAATTCTTCTTGAATTTCTCTTCTTCTATTAGTTTCTTTAATAGCTTCGTCCATAGAATCAGAAATAGTATCAGCGTACATTATAACTTGTCCATTTGCGTTTCTAGCTGCTCTACCTATTGTTTGTATTAATGATCTTGTACTTCTTAAGAATCCTTGTTTATCAGCATCTAATATAGCTATTAAACTAACTTCAGGTATATCAATTCCTTCTCTTAGTAAGTTAACACCTACTACTACATCATATTTACCTGCTCTTAAATCATGTACTATTTCTAATCTTTCAAGAGTTTTAACTTCATTATGAAGAAAAGCAACTTTAATATCAGCATTCTTTAAATATTCAGTTAACTCTTCACTCATACGTATAGTAAGAGTTGTAATAAGAGTTCTTTCATTTTTCTTATTTCTTTCCTTAATTTCATAAATAAGATCATCTATTTGACCATCAGTTTTTCTAACTTCAATAGTTGGATCAAGTAATCCAGTTGGTCTAATAATTTGTTCAACCACTTTATTATTTACTAACTCTAGTTCATAATCACCAGGGGTAGCAGAAACATATATTACTTGATTTAATCTTTCATTAAATTCATCAAATTTAAGTGGTCTATTATCTAAGGCACTAGGTAATCTGAACCCATACTCAACAAGTACAGACTTCCTCATTCTATCACCATTATACATTGCACGAACTTGTGGAAGAGTAACATGTGATTCATCAATTACTAGAAGAAAATCTTTTGGGAAGAAATCTATTAATGTAGGTGGTGCTTCGCCTTCTTTTCTAAATGTTAAATGTCTAGAATAATTCTCAATTCCTTTACAAAATCCAGTTTCTTCAAGTAACTCTAAATCATAATTAGTTCTTTCGTTTAATCTTTGATATTCAAGTAATTTATTTTGTTCTTTTAATTCAGCTAGTCTAACACCAAGTTCTTCTCTAATACTCTTACAAGCCATCTTTAACTTATCTTCAGATGTTACAAAGTGAGAAGCCGCAAATATAGTTATTGTCTTTTTTCTTTCTAAAACTTGACCAGTTAATGTATCAAATTCAATTATTCCTTCAACTTCATCGCCAAATAAATCTATTCTATACCCTTTAGATTTAGAATAAGCTGGAACAACCTCAATTGTATCTCCTCTTGCTCTAAAAGTTCCTCTTACTAAATCCATATCATTTCTTTCGTAAAGCATATCTACTAATTTCTTTAATATTTCATTTTTACCTTTTATTTCTCCAACATTTAAAGTAAGAGTATTCTTTTCATATTCTTCTTTTTCACCTAAACCATAAATACAAGAAACTGATGCAACTACTATTACATCCCTTCTAGAAATAAGCGCAGATGTAGCACTATGTCTTAATTCATCAATTTCATCATTAATAGATGCATCTTTTTCTATATAAGTATCTGATGAAGGTACATATGCTTCTGGTTGATAATAATCATAATAACTTACAAAATATTCAACCCTATTTTCTGGAAATAATTCCTTTAACTCTGAATATAATTGTCCAGCTAGAGTCTTATTATGAGCTAATACAAGTGTTGGTTTATTAACCTCTTTTATAACATTTGCTATGGTAAAAGTTTTTCCGGTACCTGTGGCACCTAAAAGTACTTGATTCTTTTTACCAGAGTTAATTCCGTTTACTAATTCAGATATCGCTTGTGGTTGGTCACCTGATGGTTTATATTTAGAAACTAACTTAAACATATAACACCTCCTATGCATTAGTATTTTATCATTTTATATAATTATAAACAATAAAAAAAGCATTTAAAATGCTTTTTTATTCGTATTGGTCACCTGTTAATACAGTGTCATAACATTTGATGTCTATTATTTTTTGATCATCACCTTTAATATGACAAATACTTACACCATCTTTGTCTTTTTTACATTTAACTAATTCTTTACATATATCTTTAGTATTTTCTGGATTTTTAATTATTTTACCAAAAGCAAATAATAATCCACTAACAAGAATAGCAAGAATAGCAACTACTAAAGTAACAATAGGAAACGCTTTTGGAGCTTTTTCTTTACCAGCAACAACAATAGAAACAATTGCTAAAACAAATGCAACAATTGCTGCTAAAAATGAAACTAATAATAATGTATCTACGTTCTTAGTTATAAAACCAAATACAAAACTAGCAAATAATGCTGCTAAAGATCCAATTGCGAAGTAAGTAGATTTTTTCATAGGGCAAACTCCTTTCTAAAATATTATTATCATTATATCAAATTTTTTTTCATAAATAAAGTTGTTTATAATAATTATTTAATGTATTATATATTTGTGATTTATATGAATGAAAAAGAACTAATTACTTATTATAATAAATTTAATGAAGATAAAAGATTAACTACAGCTCATGGGCAAGTAGAGTTTTTAACATCTATAAAATATATTGAAAAATACTTAAAAAAAGGTGATAAAATCATTGATATAGGTGCTGGAACTGGTGCTTATTCAATATATTTTTATGATAAAGGATATGATGTAACAGCAGTTGAACTAGTTAAACATAATTTAAGAATTATAGAAAAGAAAAGACCTGATTTAAAAACATATAATGGAAATGCACTTAATTTATCTAAATATAATGATAATAGTTATGATATTGTACTTATTTTTGGTCCTATGTATCATCTTATAAGTACTGATGACAAAATAAAATCTCTTATGGAAGCTAAAAGAATAGTTAAACCAAATGGATATATATTTATTAGTTATTGTATGAATGAATATGCTGTTATAACTCATGGTATTAAAGAAGGTTTTTTAACTGAGTCAATAAAGAAGAAAGAACTCGATGAAAGCTTTAAAATAATAAGTAAACCAAAAGATTTATATTCGTTTGTTAGAATTGAAGATATTGACTTAATAAATAATAAATCTAAAGTAAAAAGAGTTAAAATATTATCACAAGATGGACCTACCGAGTATTTAAAAAAAGAAATAAATAAAATGGATAAAGATACATTTGATATATACTTAAAATATCATTTTTCAACCTGTGAAAGAAAAGAACTATTAGGCGCAGGTAGACATATACTAGATATAGTACAAAAATAAGATACCAATTTGGTACCTTATTTTAACGTCTTAAAAAAATTATTTTCAGTAAAGAATTGTATTAAGAGTTAAATAATGAGAGTAGAAAGAGATTTTTTTATTTAATTCTTAGTAATTTGAGGTTATAGGGATTTCAATTCTTTACTATGTTTATATAACATCATATTGATGTAATTATTATGTTAATTATAATATGTTATTTCTTTTTTTATCATGTATCATCTCCTTTACTAATTTAAGTATAAAATAAAAATATGGGAGAATTATGGGAGAAAAATAAAAAAAGATGATATACATCTTTCTTTACATTTTATGATAAAAATTTGATACTAACCCATGTACTTTCTCATCAACATAATATTCTGATTCTACATCTTTAGCTTCTTTATTTTCTTCAACTGTTAATACCTTTTTACCACTCACAGGAGCATAAGCAACTACATATTTAGGATTTAAATAAAGACTATCTTCTTCTTTATAAAAAATTGGCTCAGTCTTCTCAGTTATTGCTTTTTTAGGTATCTTAATTATAAAACACCCTGAACTATATTTATAATTATTGCATAATGAAATTGCTTCTAACATAAAATGAAAATTATCCATTCTTTGACACATATCATATATTTCTGTTGATGAACCAAATCTAATACCATCTTCAAATATAGGATCTACTTCATAACCAGTTCTATGTATTAAAGTATATGTATCTTCTTTATTATCTTCATATATTCTTTTTAAAGATTCATATGCTTTTTTACTTATTCTACCTCTTAAATCTTTTTTAAAACCTTTTATATCTTTTGAAAAAACTGTTAAATATGTCTCTTCTTCTGGTGTTAAAAACCCATGTAGTTTTTTTCTAAACAATTTTCTTTCTTCTAAATATGGTTCAAAATTTTCTATATCTTCATCTCTATTATGACTTCTAATGCCTTTCATAACTGAACTAATCAAGTATTTTTTTAAAGATTCTGTACTTTTTTTACCTTTTCCTTCTTCTATGAAATTTATAATCCCTTTTGCTATAGAAACTGGATATGTTATTTTTAATAAATCCTCAATTATATCTAGATCATTATTATCAAATAGTTTTTCTACATCTTTTTTATTTAATTGTATCCTCACATAGCACCTATTCTGTTCTTAAAGCTTCAACTGGATCTTTTTTAGATGCTAAATTACTTGGTATAGCTCCACCAATTAATGTAAGCATAATACTAATTACTATTAAGATAATTGAGTGACCTATATCCATAACAGCAACATTATCCAAATCAGTTATATTCTTTAATAAGATATTTATTGGTATTAATAATAATCTAGATATTGCTATACCAAGTAATCCAGAACTTAAACCTATAATAAATGTTTCTGCATTAAATACTCTTCTTATATCTTTCTTTCTAGCACCTAAACTTCTAAGTATTCCAATTTCCTTTGTTCTTTCTAAAACTGAAATATAAGTAATAATACCTATCATTATAGAAGATACTATTAAAGAAATTGAAGAGAAAGCAATTAGAACTGCTGTTATACCATCCATAATACCACTAGATATACTTGTAATTAAATCTGCTTGATCAAGATAATCAATTTTGTCTTCTTCTGATTTACCTTTATTATACTTATCTAAATAAGCAGTTAATTTATCTTTACTGTTAAAATCCTTTGGATATAAATAAAACATACTAGGAGATACTTTTTTACCTAAATATCCAAGCATTTGTTCTTTTGCCTTTTGTCCTTCTTCTGTTGATAAATCAAATTTTTCACCAGTCATAATATTATAATCAACTTCATCTTGTTTAACTACTATATCTGATTCATTATTAACATCCAAAATATATTGTTGAAGTGCATCTATATAATAAATTCCATTATTTGCAGAAACTACATTCTTTTTATCTTCTTTAACTTTTATAACTCCAACTACTTTTAATTCAATATTATTTTCATTATTGTATAATTCTTCATCTATCTTTTTAGGTACAAAATGTTCACCATAATTCATATAATAATCATTATTTAAAACCACTTTAATAGTTTTATTTAATAAATCTTCTACTTTTTTATCATTTTCAGAAACATTTAGCGCTTTAGCAAATACTTCATTAATAGAATTATCTTCTTTAATTTCAAGAACTATTTCTTCTTTTGATGTTGGTAATTTACCTGCCACTAAATCATAGTATTCTGTAAGAATATTACTTATTTCATTATTTTCAAAATTCTTATATGGTATAGACATCTTATTAACGCTACTAGCTATCATAGACATAACACTTTTCTTTTCTAAGCTATCTAATGAATAATAAGAATTTCCATCAGTTTGTATCATATTTATATTAACAAAATAACTAATATTTAATGATGATAAGTAATCTTGATTCATTTCTTTTAAATAATTAATAAAACTATCATCTAATTTATTATATTTACTTTTTTCTTCTTTCTTTGCTATAACCAACTCATTCCCATCTTTAAAATCAGTTTTAGTAGACATATTATTCATGGTATTAGTAATTCTTTCAGTACTAACTTTTGTTGAAGAAACAATTACTGGCATAGCATCAGATGTATCTCTTTCAAATTGATCTATTTGTTTTTGAAATCCATTTGATAAAGATAATATTAATGAAATACCTATAATACCTATTGATGAAGCAAATGCTGTAAGAATAGTTCTACCTTTCTTAGTTCTTAAATTATTAAATGATAGACCTATAGCATTTAAATAACTCATTTTTGTTTTCTTAATACTAATATTTTCTCCATCTTTTTTATCTTCTTTAATTGGATTAGAATCACTAAGTATTTCTCCATCTTTAAATTCAATAATTCTATTAGCATATTCTTTAGCTAAATCTGGATTATGTGTAACCATAATTACTAATTTATCAGATGCAACTTCTTTAATTAACTCCATTATTTGTTTACTTGTTTTAGTATCCAATGCACCAGTTGGTTCATCAGCAAGTATTATATCAGGATTATTAACTAAAGCTCTAGCTATAGCAACCCTTTGCATTTGTCCACCAGATAACTGATTAGGTTTCTTATTTATATGATCTTTTAATCCCACTCTTTCAAGTGCTTTAATAGCCATATTCTTTCTTCTTGACTTAGAATAACCACTAAGAGTAATAGACATTTCTACGTTCTTTAAAACACTTATATGACTAATTAAATTATATGATTGAAATATAAACCCAATACAGTTATTCCTATATGAATCCCAATTCTTATCTTTAAACTTTTTTGTACTTCTATTATTTATTACTAAGTCTCCAGAATCATATCTATCTAAACCACCAATTATATTTAATAATGTTGTTTTACCTGATCCTGATGGACCTAAAATAGCAACAAATTCATTTTTTCTAAAACTTAAATCAACACCCTTTAATGCATGTTGAACAAAATCACCAGTTTTATAACTTTTCTTTATATTTTTTAATTCTAACATTTTCGTTTTCCTTCCACCTTATACATTATATTATAAAATCAAACAAAATACTACAAACTTTTAGTTGATAAAATAAAAAATAGAATGAATTTCATTCTATTTTCTAAAACATATCTGTGAAATCCGTTGTTTCATCTAATGTACTATCTTTTGATTCAGTATCAATTGAATTTTCATTTAATCTTTTTAAAATTCTATCTAATTCATTTTGAAAATCAACTGTATTCATTAATTCTGGATTTTTTTCAACTTCTTTAGATAATAATTCTTCTTTAACTGTATTATTATTCTTACTAGCAAGTATTTCCGCTAAAGACTTAGAATTCTTATATTTTGAAGTTTCCTCTACAGGTTTTACTTCTTCTACAACTGGTGAAGAAGGTTTACTAGGATTTAATAATAATTCATCAAGTCTACTAGCTGAATCACTTTCTATATTATTAACATTTTCGTTTTCTTTAGTAAAATCTCTATTTAATAAATCATTTATTTCAGGGTCTATAGATAATTCATTAGCTTCTACCGTAGTTGGTTCAGCTATTTCTTCAGTAGGAACTGGTGAAGGTTCTATGTCATCAAGTTTAACATCAGGTGTTATATCAGTTTCTTCTTCATAATCTATATCATCAAAATTAGTAGTTTTAATATCATCAAGAGGTTCTACTTTAGGAACTTCAACAGTTTTATTTAATTCTTCCTCTACTATATTTTGTACTTCTACTGGTTCAGGAATAATAGGTTCATTAACTTGTTCTTCTTCAACTACTACAGGTGTTTCTTCTACCTCTGGTTCTTGTTCTTCAATTGGTGTTTCAATAGCAGTTTCTTCTACTTCTAAACCATTATTAGCCTCAGCTTTCTTTTTAGCAAGTCTTCTAGTTTTAAAACTATTATCAATTAAATAACCAACTAGTACAAATATTAAAAATACACATATTATTATTAATAATGTAGTATTTTCATTAATAAAATTCATTACAGTATTCAAAAAATCATTCATTTTTCTGACCTCACTTCTTATTCTACTCACATTTTAACATTAATATTACTTTTTTTCAATAGATATTTATCAAAAAAAGAGTTATTATTCTAACTCTTTTCTTGTTTTTCTAATAGCCATCAAAGATAATAAAATTATAGTTAATAATAATATTAATAATATATAGTGACTTCTTAATACTCCTGTTGAGAATGTCAATATAACCATTGCAATAGATTCATTTGTTCTTTGACTAATTACTCTATTACTTATTCTTATATTATCACTTACACTATTTTCATATATACTAAAGTCTAATTCTTTATTATCTGATCCAACTAATTTATATTGTCCTTGTCCTAATCCATTTAAGTATAATCTTCCGTTTATTACACTTAGTTTTTCTGATGAACCACCTTGATTATACTCACCTATACCTTCTTCTACAAATTTAACTATATTATAATTTCCATTTTCTAATTTATATAACTTATATGTTTTATTTGATTCTAATATAGTTCCATCTTCCATATGATATATGACTATATTCTTTGGATTAAGTTCAGAACCTGTTATACTTGCATATAATTGATAGATTGCTCCTCCAAGTCCACTTGGTGCTTGTCCATTATCTATTGTTATACCTGAATCAACAGTATATCCACCAGTATTTAATGTATGTCCATTTGTATAAATTGTTACATTTATACCTACTGGTTTAATTAGGTCAGCTTCTAATGTAAAGTCTTTCTTTAAAGAAATAACTGCTATTTCATTAGCTACTGCATAGTTAACAGCTGATTGAACACTAGCAAAGTTTGTATTATTAACTACAACTACAACATCTTCATCTCCAAGAGGAGCAAGTGTTGAACTAGTATATTGAATATCATCTATTGTATTTGGATTTCTTACTTCTTTATATCCTGGTTCTACATCTCTAATTGTTCCATATATTGATCCAGTTTGACCAGATATAATACCATCATAGAAATATATATTAGAGTTATTATTTTGATTATTTATACCATAACCTGTACCTAATATATATGGATCAGTAATAGATGGTGTACCACCTAGTTCTCCAATTTCTATTGTACCTGTAGAAGTATTATTAATAGCATCTCCATTACTAGTAGTATATAAACCAGTTTTAATTATTGTCTTACCTGTAGAAGTATTATTTAATATATTACCTGATGTAGTTGTATGTGTTCCATCATTGATAGTAATTGTACCAGTACCGGTATTACTAAATATTGTACCTGTATTATTAGAAGTAACATTATTTAATTCAATATTACCTCCAGAACTACTTACTGTAGTAGCTGCAACAATTGTTACGGTATCAACTGTAACATCATTAGAATCTGATACTCCAATAGCAGTTCCAGATGCTGTGATACCTAAATTAGAAATAGTTGTTGTACCTGTTCCTGCATTATTAATACCACTAGATCCTTGAATAGTTGTTCCTGAAATATCCATATCACCATAGTTATTAATAATAAGTGTTGAACCAGTATAACTACCACCAATTATAGTTAAATCACCAGTATTGATTAAACCTCCACTATTTATATTATTATTGTTTATTACATAATTTATAACATTGTTAAATGTACAATTATCTAGTTTTAATGTTCCACTATTATATGCTATTGCTTCATAGCTTGAAGTAATATTTTCAACAATAGCAGTTCCTTGGTTATAAATAATACCAGATAACTCACTATTATATGTTCCACCTGTTATTGTTGCAGTACCATTTACACCATTACGTACAGCTGAACCTACATGTCTACTACTCCAAGAAGTATCTCCTCTTTGTATGAATGTGCCTCCTGTAATAGTTAATAATCCATCACTAAATATAACTCCACCTTGTTCATTTGTATTGCCACGGTTATATTCTCTTCCCTCAAATGTTCCTCCTGTAACAGTAACTACACCAGTAGATGAACTACTAATTACAGGATCAAACATATAATCATTTGGATAGAAATAAGTTGTATCAGAATACTTTTTAATTAAACCATCAGTAATTTTTAATATACCAGTATTATGTATAGCAGTACTTACAAATGTACTAATCTCTCCTCCATTGATTTCTAATTCATTAGAAGTTTCAATTAGTATTGCTGGGAATTTTTCTTGTCCCATAGTCAATTTACCATTATTGATTACTACTTTACCACTATTAACTAATAAACTATTTGTATAATCTAATGTCTTTAAATAAGTGCCACCTTCAATAGTAAGTGTTCCTGCATTAGCAAATATTTGTGAAATATTACTTGTAATACCACCAGTTCCTACAGAATCTGTTGTTTTAGTATTATCAGTAATAGTCAACTTACCATTATTAGTTAAGAATAATGAATTATTTGTAGTAATAATATATCCATTTAAGTCTATTGTAATTTCTTTATTACTACCTACTGTAATAGCACTTTCAGATGGTAATACGCTTGCTTTTCTTAGTAATAACAATGTATCACCTATTGATGCATCATCTACCGCTTCTTGAATTGTATAATATTTATCTTGTGTTGCTGAAGATATATTTTGCATTACATATGTTCTGTCTAAATATTCGTTTTCTAATCCATCTATTGTTTCAGATATAATTTCATAATTATCTTCAAGATTAGTAATAGCACCACTATGTGAAGTATTACCTATTAATAATCCATCATAGAAATTTATAACTGCATTATTATTAGTATTATTTAAACCTATACTATTACCTTTAATACTTGGATTAGTTTTAGATACTGTTCCATCTGCATGAACTCCTAATGTAATAGTACCCGCACCTGAGTTATTAATACCATAATAATTAGTATTTATATCTGCAGATAAGATATTAATATTACCTGTACCAGTTGAACCAATACCTATTTGACCAATTATAGATGTGTTTTGATCTATAGTTAATGTTCCTGTACCAGAATTAGAAATATTATTTGCAGAAGAACTTGTACTAGTAGAAGTTAATGTTGAATTAGTTATTGTAGCATCTGCTGTATTTGTAATTGTTGTTCCTGATGAAGTAATTGACGTATTATCAATTGTTAATGTCCCATTATTTTCTAAACTATATCTACTAATTGAAGTTAAATTTGAATTAGTAATAGTAGCAGTTCCACCTGAATAATTCATAATAGCAGAATCAAAACTTGAAGTAATATTATTGATATCAATTGCTCCATAGTTATGAGCAATTATACCATTTGAACCAACGAATGAAGTACCATCAATATTTGCTACTGCATTTAATTTATTCTCTAAGAATAATGATGCATGAACATCTCCCCAGTATCCTCTTGAACCATCTTCTCTAACAGTTCCTCCATTAAGATTAACTTCACCATAGTTTACTATACCATAATAAAGATAAGAATCAGTATTTCCTGGATAATACCTACTCATATGTCTAAAGTCTATATCAGTAAATGTTATAATACCAGTTGATTCATTATATATCATATTAATCTTACAATCATAATGATCTTCTTTAGTAACTTTTATTTCATCACTTATAGAAGTAATAGTTCCTGTATTATAAATAATCTTTGTATTATATGTTAAATAATGACTATCATTTGATATTAATGTACCATCATTATATATTAACCAAGAAGACATTCCATCAATACCGGTATAAACTTTAATATTATTATTAGTCATTGTACCTGAATTATAAATTATGTCAGTACTATTATTAGATATTTTCTTTATATCCAAATTTGTTAAAGTAATATTATTAGAATTATCTATTACTTTAGATCCAGCACTTTCAATATAACCTGGAATAATATCTCCAGTAGTTTCATCTACTTTTGAACTAGTAATAGTCAAGTTACCATCATTTTCAAATAGTATTGTATTAGCAGCAGATATCTTATATCCATCTAAATCTAATGTAACTTCTTTAGATGAATCCACAGTAATTGATGGTTCACTATTTGTAATAGTTAATTCTCTTAATAGTTTTAATGTATCTCCGTTTGAAGCATTATCAATACCTTCTTGTATCGAATAATATTGTTCATGATTAGGAGATGTAATATTTTCAACTGTATAAACTTTATCTAAATATTTATATTCTAAGTCATCTATAGTTTCTAATATTAAACTATATCCTGACTCTATATTTGCAAGTGCTCCATTAAGAGCTGTTGTTCCTATTAACACACCATCATACATATTAATACTAGCATTAACATTTGTATTATTAAGACCATTATTACCTTTAATACTTGGAGTTGATTTAGAAACTGTTCCATCGCTAACTCCTATATTAATAGTACCAGCTCCAGTATTATATATACCATTTAGAACACCATCAATAGTAGTTTCTTTTATATTAAGTGTTCCATCACCTGTAAATTGAATACCATTTTGTGAATTACCGGTAATAATATTATCATCTAATGTAGTAGTTCCAGAACTTGAACTAATAATACCATATTTACCTGTTAAAGTTGAACCAGTTACATTTGTAGTTCCAGAATCGCTAATTGATAAAGCAGATATTCTGTCATCATATGTCCCAGGACTTCTTGTACTAATTATACTAGAATCAGTAACTGTTAAATTACCACTACTAGATAATGCTGTTGGATCACCCTTAATAGTAGAATTTGTAACTGTTAATGTTCCACTATTTGAACTTGTACCTGAATTAACAGTTTGAATAGTAGAATCTTCTATTTCCATTGTTCCATAGTTTTCAAATCCATTCCAACAATCAGATGTAATATTATCTATTTTTGCATATCCACTATTTTTAACTATAAATCCTCTTGATGAAACTATTGTCATATCTGTAATATAAATATTACCATTTTCACGGTTATATGCAAATAATGAAGGATATCTATTACCATTATTAGATAAGTAATCTTTTAGATCTGCTCTACCACCATTGACATATATAGTTCCATAGTTTTCAAGTCCACCTATATTATAATTACCATCTTCTTTTTCATAATATACATCATTTAATGTTACTAATCCAGTAGCTTCATTGGTAATTAATATATCTTTAGTATAACCTCCACTAGAAATCCATGCTGTAGTCATTAATTTTCCATTATTCATTGTCATAGTTCCAGAATTTCTAATAATTTGTGTTGAACTTGAATATATATCTGAATCTGTAATAGTCATTGTACCTTTATTATTAATTATTTCTGTAGTCATATTAGAATCATATCCAATTGATGTATAAACATTAGAATTATCAATGTTTAAAATTACATTATTATCAATAAGATTTTGATATGTTTTTAATTGATAAGATTTAATCATATCATATGTTAATGTGCCATTATTAACCATTAATTTTTTAGAATAACCAATTATATAAGCATCATCATTTAGTTCACCATTATATATATTTAGAACTCCTTCATTAATAAATCCAGTTTCTTCATTATATAATTTAATATAATGATTATCCATATTTATATTAATAATTTTATTTTCATTAACATCAATAGTATTAGCAGCTTCTATGTCTTTTAATAATACAATTTCTGTTTCTACATTATTTGGTACTGCATTTATAGCTCCTTGTAATGTTACATATTTTGTATCACCTATTCTAGCTACATACTCATCACCTGACGGTTCAAAATCAATTGGTTTTAATACAACGCTCTCCGATGTTTCACCTTTTGTTACATATAAATCATAATTATCAGGTACATCAGTTATATGTCCATTAATACTTTCATTTACTTTACCTACTATTTTACCATCATAGTAATAAAACTCTGGAATAGTATTCTTTGAAGGATTAATAACAATAGCATTATTAGTAGCTCTAATTACCGGATTAGTTTCGCTAACTGCATCTTCATCATCACCAATAGTCAATTTACCATAATTAATACTTACACCTGTTGTATAGTTTTCATTTGTACTAAAGTCACCTTTTATTATTAATTCAGGTGCATTATCTTTATAATAACATGAACCTGAGAATACTCCTGTTGAATTAGTATTATTATTTGTAATACTACCTCCATCAATAGTCATACTACCATAGTTATAGATTGTATTAGTATTAGAAGTACCTACAGTAATAATATCAGTATTTTCCATACTCATTGTCCCTCTACATGGAGAATAGTAATCATCATATCCATTTGTAATACTATGGTGATTTGCATTAAATGTAGAATCAGAAATATTAACTATTCCATAGTTTTCTACATTCCATTCAGTATGTGTAAGATCACTTCCAGTTATATTAATTTCACCATCATAATTATATATATTTGATCCTCTAGTACCACCCATAGTAGAATCTTTAACAATTATTTTTCTATATGAACCACTTCTATTATAAATTCTGTCATTAATAATAGAATTATCAAATGTAATAGTACTTACTACACTTGATTGATTAGAATAGAATGATTCATTTGCAGTACTATTTAAAGTACTATTCTTAATTGTTAAATTATTATTAGTATCTTGATATACATCTAGTCCTTGACCATTTGATGTGATACCATTTAATACTAGGTCATTTATACTTCTATTATGTACATTCTTACTATTTGAAGAAGTATTTTCAAGCTTATATCCTTTTATTTCGTTTTCGTTAACACCATCATTTAATATACCAATATTATTTGTTGAATACATGGCAATAGTACCTGATCCCTCAATAATATCTCCTGATTCTGTATTATAAATACCTCTATTGCTATCTTTTAATCCTTTTAATATTCCATATTCTCCAATTGTTAATATACCTTTATTAGTAATAACGTTGTATGATCCAGCTTTATCTAGACTAATAATACCAGATTCTATATCAAGTTTAGCATCAAAATTATTAAATATTACAGAATTTGTTGTACTAGATACATTTCCTGTAAGAGTTGCATCTATCTTTATAGCATGTTGCTGTATAAACTCATTAAAGTTATATCTTGCAACATCAACATTATAATTTAGTTCAATTTCATCTGTTTTTAAAGTTCTATCATATATTTTAATACCATATATATAACCATTATAAATAGAGCCACTTCCACCATCACGACCTAATCTAGTATTAGATAATGTTCCCCAATAATCTAGATTTGATCTTTTTTCTAGTTTTGTACCATTATAATATACTTCATAATCACCATTATCATAAGTAATTGCAATATGTTTGATTTTTCCATCTGCATAATCTGACGGTAAATTAAATGTATTAGTTCTTGTTGTTCCTACAATTATATATCCAGAATATACTCCAAATTCTATTTTTTCACTAGAATCACCTAAATAAATAACTTGATTATTAGTATTTAATGGTTTAATTAATAATTCAACTGTTTCATTATTACCTGTAACAATTGGAGTATTAATAGTAGCATAACTACTTGATCCATTAAAATACATTCCATTATCTTTATATGATACATCTTGTAAATTAAAGTTATTACCATTACCAGAGATATCTTCCCAGACATTTTCTGTTTCTCCAGGAGTTAATCCATCAAATAATGCCAATAAGTTTTTATTATTATAATCACTAATACCATATATGTTATTAGCATTTTCTATATTTTTTTCTGATGCATTCTTTCTAATTGGATTTTTAGAATTAAATGTTATAGAATTTAATGAACATCCTACAGTATAAGCAGTTGGCGATGATTGATGATATACAATCATTTTGAAATAATAATCACCTGGTTCATCTGGTGTTGCTATGTCATAGTCATAAATTTTTCCAGATGGGGTATCAATATCATATTTTTCATAAGTTACAAAATCATCATATCTATTTTCATCAGTTGTTGAGAATCCAATATAAACATCTCCAATATCTCCTGGATAATAATCATCAAATGTATTAATAGTACCTGTTACACTATAATAACTTGATGAATTAACTGTTTCTTTATATACTACTGAAGTTTGAGTATTACCATAACTTCTAACAACACTAACAGGATTATTACTATACCCAGCTGCATTAGTTATAGTAAAATTAGTATCTGTTGATTCAACATTCATAGTATGTGCATTAGGATCTCCTCCACGTGCTATATAACTTTGATATTCTTCATCAAATTCTTCGTCATATTGTTCTTGTAAATTAGATGTATATTCTGCTGCTTCAGAAGTTATTCTTTGATATTCTTGTTCATATCTTAATACATTACTATTATAATCTGCATCACTATATGCTAAATCATCTATATATTTGCTATCTATAATTTTCAAAGATCCACTATTCTTAATAACATAATCGTCTTTTGATGTAGTTAATGTATAACCATTTAAGTCTAGTACTACATCTCTTGTAGGTACTATCTCAAGAGGATTAGTTAATGTAATATCTCTTAATATTTGAACTGTATCAACTTCTTGATTTAATACAGGTACTGTATAAGTTTCTTCTCTAACATTCGATTCATTATTAATAATATATGTAGGAACTGTTTCATCTGAATCTGTATAATAAACAATCGAATTAATTATAAAACTATCAGCATTATATGATTGTGAACCATCTTTTCTATAGCCAAAATGAACATAACTTACTTTATTCGCTGGTAAAGTAATATTATAATCACTTATTGATTCTCCAGAAACATATACATATCTACCTGAAGTATCATTATACTCTGGAAAATCAGGTGTATCTTTAACTGTTATATAACCTATATCTCCATTCTGTTGTGATGATATAGTCGCATTTATCTTAATTGTTCTATCAGTAGATACCCCAGTTAAATCAAATACTAAATAAGAATTTGCTGTCGTATTATCCGCATTTTGATTGTCATTAATATAGTATTCCCCAAATTTCTTGTAATCCGAACCGTTTAGATAAAGTAGTAAACCTGTAGATGATGCGGTACCTGAAATTTCATCTTCAGATAATGCTCTACTATATACTTTTAAACTATAAATATTTCCATCATAATAATTAGGACCATAAGTATTTCTTTTTCCTAAATATGCATACCCATCTGAACCCCAACTATTATTATTACCTCTTTTTGTCATTGCTGTTCCATCAAAATATGCATTATAAACACCCGAATTATATGTAATTGTAAACTTATGTTTATTTCCATCAGCAAGATTTTCAGGTATATTATATGTTGCAACGCTAGTTTGATTAGAAACTATTACATAACCATCCCATGTTCCTATTCCTATATTTTGAGTATTGCTTCCAACATAGTATACTTTATTAGATGTTGTAGTAGTACTAAACTCTAATTCAACTGTTTCTTCTTGTAATCTATTTGAAGACAATCTATTCATTCTTACATAATCATTTCCATCAAATACAAAACAATTATCTTCAGTATTTTCGCTTGCACCCATTATAAAACCGTCATTATTATTACCAGATAAATCTTTCCATAGCACAGGACTATAATTTACTTTTACAAAATGATATTCATCTTTATCTATTAATTCACCGTCAGTTACAGCTGATTTATTATCTTCTGAGTTTCTCATTGAATGAATAGTAAATTTATTATAATTATATCTTCCATATGAAGAAAAATGGACATAGTTTACTTCATTTGCATTCAATTTAACAAGCACTGTCTTCATTGGAACAGAACTATTTTCAGAAACCACTGTTTGAATTACAGAAGAATTATAATCTGGTATATTTCCATTATTAGTAACAGAAATATAACTTTTACCATAGTAACCACTGTGAGAATTTGAAACATCAACAAGTATATATTTATCCTCATTAACATTAGTTAAGTCTATAATCAAATAAGAATCAGAATACCCCCAATCACTTGGATTACTATTGCTAATATAAGTTCCATCCTCTTGTTTAACAAAAAAGTATGGCGTATCATGTAATAAAGCTGCATTATTTAAATCTGATAAATATGTTTGTTTATACTCACCTATTCTTGCATCATTAATTGTAAATAATTCTTGATAACTAGAATCATTATAACTATTTTTGAATATAAAATGAACATAATAAGTACTTCCATTTTCTATAATTCTTTGATAATCAGAAGCTCCTAATGAACCAGTATTAGCAAACATTCTACCATCAGTACTATTTAAATCAGGAGTATCAGGGCTATCAGTTATATAAATATATCCATAATTACGATCGTTGTATCTACCAGTTGCATTTATTTCTGCATTAATAGTTAAAAGCTGAGGTTCAGTGTAGTTTGTTAAATCTAGTTTAAAATATGAGTGAGCTATATTGTTAGGCGTAGTTTGGCCATTCTTATTATTCATATTATTGTTATCATTTAATGCTTTTCCAGTTGAAACATCATATACAAATCCATTTTCACCTGGAGTAATTAATTGCGATAATAATGGTCCATCTTTTAGTTCATCTTCATAACTACCATTCTTAGATTCATCAACACCACCTTGTACTTTTGTATAATATGTTGATCTTATTCTTGCTTCTGCTTCTGCTAATTGTGTTAATGTTTCTACTTGTTTATTTAACGTAGTATCATCTTTTACTGTTGCGTTATATAAATATGGTGTATCATCTATATTACCATGTACTGCCACATTTCCTATTATTTTTCCATCATAGAAATTTAATGTACCATTTGAATCTATTCCATATGTTGTTCCTTCTACTACTGGTGTAGTTTTTGATACTTCTTGTGGTGTTTCATTTACTCCTATTGTTAATGTTCCAGTATTATAAATACCTACTCCAGTTGAATAAATCTTACCAGGTTCATTAGCTGTATCTATTACTTGTAATGTGCCATTATTATTAAATGTATTCTCTGTTGTTCCTTCTACTACATGTCCATTTAAATCTAATGTTATTGTTTGTCCTGATAATACATTATTGCTTTCTTCTACGTCATCTATCATTTGTATTGTACATACATTCATACAATGTGTATCTTCTAATGCTTCTTTTAATGATTCATGTTTTATATATGTTGATTCATCTAAATCTGTTCCATCATATGATATTATTCTTGCTACATAATGTTTTGGTGGTGTTGTTACTTCTATTGTTTCTTCTGATTTATTTCCTACATTATCTATTAATTCTACTTTGATTGTATAATCATTTATTTCTTCTAATCCTGTTACTGTATACTCTTCTTCTTTTACTTCTGTTACATTATTTGTAAATGCTTCTCTTGTATATATTAGTACTCCATTTTTATATACTTTATATGTATTTAATCCTGATTGATTATCTTGTCCTTTTATTTTTATTGTCGCACTTACTGGTGTTAATCCTGTTGATTCTAATGATATAAAATCTGGATTTATTCTATCAAAATTTGTTATTTCATAACTTGTTTCTTCTGATAATATATTATTCTTTACTGAGTATGCATTTATTGTACAATTCTCAGTTACTGGAAATGGTCTTTCATATAATACATTTTGTCCACCATTTATATTGTAATAATATGTATAGTCCTGATGTTCTGATGTTATTGTTACTGTTACGCTATCTTTTGTCCATGTTTTTGAAGTATGATCTATTCTTGGTGCCTCTACTAATTCATATACACTATATAATGTTATATCTCCTGTTATTAATGTATCAAAGTTATATGCTGATCCATTTTCTTCTAAACTCCAATGTTTAAATATATTATGTGCTTTTGTTGGTGTATTACCTGGAATTGTTGCTTTTTGATTATAATCTATATGTTCTATCGCATATGGATTATTTGGATCTTGATCTATAAATGTTACTGTATATTTATTTATTTCATATACACTATATAACACTATATTATTTGTTACTGGTGTATCAAAATTATATGCACTTCCGCCTTCTTCTAAACTCCAATATTTAAATGTATATCCTGTACGTGTTGGATTTTCTTCACTTGATGGAGCTGTTGCCTTTGTGTTATATACTACTGTTTGCCCTAAATTACTTAATTCTGTTTCTCCATCCATAAATTTTACTGTATAGCTATTTATTTCATATGTTGCTTCTAAATTTATATTTCCTGTAGATCCGCTTGCGATTACATATGGATTCTTTGTTACTGTCCCATCATTCCATCCAGCAAAAGTATATCCTGCTTTTCCTGGATTTTTTATTGTTATATCTGCACTTTCTATTGTATACTTATCTGGATTTGTTTCTCCACTAGGTAAACTTCCTCCATGTAATTCATATGTTATTTGATATTCTATCGCATTATAATGTGCTGTGAATTTCTTATTACCTGTGGAACCTGTTGGTATTGTTTTTTGTAATACTGGTTCTGTTTCTCCTTCTTCTGTCCATCCTATAAAATTATAGCCTGTTTTACTTGGGTTATTTAATGTTATATCATTGCTCTCTATTGTATATTCTTCTGGATTTCCTGTTACTGACCCTCCATCTAACACATATTCTATTCTGTATTTTACTGGTTCATATACCGCTGTTAAATTTAATACCCCTTTACTTCCTGATGCAATTACATATGGATTCTTTGTATCTTCTCCATCATTCCATCCAACAAAAGTATATCCTACTTTTTCTGGATTATTTAATGTTATATCTGCACTTTCTATTGTATACTTATCTGGATTTGTTTCTCCACTAGGTAAATTCCCTCCATTGTAATTATAATTTAATGTATATTCTATTGCACTATAATTGGCACTATATTCTCTATCTCCTATTGATCCTTTTGTTATTGCCACTACTTCTGTTGGATTTTCTAATTCTGTTCCTGTCCATCCTATAAAGTTATATGCCTCTTTTTCTGGATTATTTAATGAGAATGTTGCTGTTTCTACTGTATATTCAGTTGGGTTACTTGATGCTATTCCTCCATTTAAATTATATGTTATATGATATGTTACTATATTATATACTGCATATAATATTGTAGGTTCTGTTATTGGTGTACTAAAATCAAACGCTGCTCCTCCTGTTTCTAAACTCCAATGACTAAATGTATAGCCTCTTTTACCTTTATCTTGTATTGGACTTACCGTTTGCCCCCAATCAACTTCTACTGTTTCTATTCTATTTTCGTCATTAAATGTTACTGCCTTCTTTTGAATTTCAAAATTACTATTTAATTTAATTGAATGTGTGATTGGTGTACTAAATTCAAATGCAGTTGTATCTCCTTCTAAACTCCAATATGTAAATGTATGTCCTTCTTTTGTTACTGTTGGTATATCACTATTTGAAACTGTACTATTATATTCTACTTCTACTGTCTTTACTTTGTTTCCTTCGTTATAAAAATCCACATTGTATTTATTTATTTGATACACACTATATAATGTTAAATTGTTATTTAATGGTGTATCAAAATTATATGGTTGTCCATTTTCAGTTTCACTCCAATGTTTAAATGTATAACCTTCTTTTGCTGGATCAGCAACTGGTGTTATTATTGTTCCTGCAGATACTTCTCCATCTCTTATTACTACTCCATCATCTATAAATTTTACATTATATTTTATTATTTCATATACTGAATAAAGTGTTATATCATTTTCTACTAATGTATTAAAATCATATGCTGTTCCATTTTCCTCTAAACTCCAATGTTTAAATCTATAATACTCTTTGCTTGGATCTTCTGGTCTATTTACTGTATTATGATAATCTACTGTTTGTATTTCTCCATATTGAGTACCTTCATTTATAAATGTTACTCTATAATGATTTATTTCATATACTGAATATAATGTTAAATTACCATTTAATGGTTTTGAAAAATCATATGCTGGTCCATTTGGTGATTCACTCCATCTTAAAAATGTATATCCTTCTTTTGATACTGGTATTTCTATTACTATACTTCCTGCAAAAATATCTTCATCGCTTATTATTTCTCCATTATCTATGAATTTAACATTGTATATTATTCTTTCATATACAGCATGTAATGTTATATTTTGTGTTACTGATGTATTAAAGTTATATTCTCTTCCGTCTTCTTCTAAACTCCAATATTTAAATCTATAGTATTCTTTCTCTGGTGTATTTTCTGGTAAACTTGCCTTACTTCCATGAGTTACTGTTTGTACTTGACCAAATTGCTCGTCTCCATTCATAAATGTTACAGAATATTTATTTAATTCATATACACCATATAAATCTATATTGTCTGTTATTGGTGTTGTAAAATCAAATTCTTCTCCATTTTCTGTTTCACTCCAATGTGAAAATGTCTTTCCTTCTTTATCTGGACCAACTAATTCTTCTGCATATTCATTTTTTTCTACTTCTAATGTCTCAAATACTTCTCCATCTACTATATATCTTACTGTATATTTTGTTTCCTCTGTTACTCCATATAAAATAAGATCTTTTGTAACTGGATTATTAAAATTATATTTATTACTTCTATTCTTATCTGTATACCATCCACTAAAGTCTTCTCCTATTATTGGTTCTTCTATTTTCTCTCCTTCTAAGACTTCTTCTTCTTTGTATACTTCTCCATCTAAAACATATACTACCTTTTCATATATCTCTCCCTTTGTTGTCATTTTATTTATATATGTCTTTGCGGCACTTGTACTTTCTATCTCTAATACTAATCCTACTTCTCTTGTTTCATTCTTTTTTAGTGTTACTCCTTCAAGTGGTCTATAATAATAT
>JAFRCK010000030.1 GCA_017404385.1 Bacilli bacterium | reverse complement strand
ATTGCACTCCTGTATATGAACTGAATTAATTCAGATAAAGCATAAGTATCTTCATCTACTTCTATACCAGATACTTCAAAGAAATGTTTTAATGTTGGTTTCATATATCTATTTGCTATATATGCTACAGCAGTAGATTCTTTATAATCATTTGTAGCTCTAATATTAATTGGAACAAAAGCATTAGTATATCCTTTTCCTTTAACTACTTCTGAATATTCTTTAAAAGTAGTCCATAGTTTTTGATTAATCGGAGTACCTTTAACAATATTTTTAAAGAAATTATTTATATTATTTTGAAGTTGTTTCATTAATGCTGTTTTTGCATTTCTACTAAACCAAGACATTGATAATGAACCTCTATTATTACCTATAGCATTTAATTTTTCATCTTCTATAACTGTGATTAATTTCTTTTGTTCTTCATAATTATATATTTGAGGTTCAGTTGTTAATTGGAAGTCTTTAACATACATTTGAATAATATTAACTTTATTATATTCATAATATGCTTTTTGACCATTAAACATATAAGTTAAAATATATACTTCTTTAAATGATTCGAAGATACTAATTGGGAAAGCCCATACTAAAGAAACAACTTCTCCCGTATCTGAACGATGAGCTTTAACTCCTCCCATTTGAATCATATTTTTATAATCTTCAAATCTACCTTCATAATCATTATTCCATTCATTCCAATGAACAGTATTATTTTCATCTATTGTTGTGTATTCTGTAATAATAGTTTTAAGGTCATTTTTAGTAATTTCAATCTCTTCTAAGACATCTGCTGCTTCATCAATAATTAATACATAATCATTAAATTGTGTTAAGTCTAAAACTTTATCTGTTAATTTTTTAAATAAAGCGTGAGTTGATACTATATTATAACCTTTTTCTACTAAACGAAGTAAGTCTTCTGTTTTTGTAGGAAGTTCAGCTGGTTCTTGAAAATTTTTATCTTTACAAGCATTTTTAATTCTTTCTACTTCTGTTAAGAATGGTGTAATATATAAAAATTTTGAATCTTCTTTATCTTGATTAATATAATTAATCATAGCAGTTGTTTTACCAACACCACATCCAGCATCCACCACTTTAAGAATCATATTAAATTCCTCCTTCACTCAACCACTTTTTTAATTCTTCTACTATTTTATCTTTATCATTAAGATAAATTTGATAAATTAAATCTAATCCATTGTGATTATGTAAATATTGTAATCTCTTATTTTCACATACGAAATCTAAATTACAACATTGTTTACATTTATTTGCTAAATATCCAGAATTCTCCATAAAATATTTCTTATTATATGGATAATAGAAACCACAGTTATTACACCTTTTCCAAATAGTATTATTATTTATATCTGTATCTCTAGTTAAACACATTATACTCCAAACATCGTAATTTGACAAGTCTGGCATATATCCAATATAATCTTGAGGATTATTTGATACTACACCAAAGAAGTTTTGTGTTGCTGCTAGATATTTTTCTTTAGAAACTCTTTCTCGAGCACTTCCACTATTACTAATTTTTATATTTTGGAGAAGTATAAAAATACCTTCTGTATTCATAAACCAGGCTTTTGTTTTTGTATCTGTGGCTGAATCTGGATTATCATACTCAATAACTCTCATATACTTATTATATATTTCATTATCTCTATAAGTATTTAAATTATTATTACGAAATAAAAATTTTCTTAAGAATAATGATAATGGATACCAATATTCTCCCGTAGCCGTTTCTAATAATCTATAAGACTTAACATTCAATATTGAATATTCTTCTAGTTTATAAGTCATATCATCACCCATTGTTATTATATCATATTAATAAATAATTTGTCAAATATTTTATTGACAAAATTGGATTTTTTTGGTATAATTGAGATAACAAAAATAGAGAAGGGAGGAAGTATCTTGGACACTATTTATTTAGATTTTGATAATACTATTGTTGAAAGTAATAAAAAGATAATAGAAATTTTAAATAATAAATATAATCTATCTAAAACCGAGGATGATATGAATGATTATGAATTTCATAGTATTTATCCGATATCTGAAAAAGAAAAATTAGATATGTTTGAAAGTGATGAATTCTATACTAATTTAGAATTTAAACCAATGGTTTTAGAAGTTTTAAATAAATATAAAGATATTTATAATATTGTCATTGTTAGTAAAGGCACTAAAAATAATCTAATTAAAAAAGAACAATGGCTAAAAGATAATCTTCCGTATCAATTAAAATTTATAGGATTATCGGGGCAATCGTTTAATAAAAGCAAAATAGATATGTCTAACGGAATTCAAATTGACGATAATTTTAATTGTTTGAAGACTAATGCCGGATTAAAAATATTATATAAAAGCTTTAATCAATTTCCTTGGCAAAGACCAAATAGTAATGAGGAATATATTGCAGTCAATACTTGGGAAGAAATTGATTCTATTTTAGACTTTTATAGAAATTATAATTGTAAAACACTAGAAAAGATAAGATAGAAGGAGGAGATTATTTTTGAAGGTTCTTCAAAATTTATACTATGTATATAAAATACCATCAAATAAAATTAAAAACTTAAAGAATTATACCTTCAAAGATGCTTCAAGGGATGGCTGTGTTGTATCAATAGGTGATAATTTAGTTTTTGCTAAAATAAGAGAATATTATGGTGAAACTGGAGACCATATTTCTTTATATAATAAAGTTCAAAATATAAGAAGAGAAATGAAAGATATAAAGAAATTACCTACCAGTCAAGAAAATATAGATAAGCTTAAAAATTTGCAACATCAATTAGACAATATGTTATTTATTGATGATATTGTTAATATTAAGGTAATGACAAAAAAAGAATACAGAGAAATTGCCAGAACAGGTTTTGATTTAAATGGTAAACATTATGTTAGATTTATGGTTGGTTCTGGTCAAATGAGAAGAAATACTGTAAGTTTTATTAATGAAGAATTATATGATTATATGCAAGAACATTTAATGTGCGGTCTTGATAAAAAAATAAGAAATATAAATCTTGCTAAATTAAGTGCATATTTTGCATTATCATTTTCTTCAGTGCTATGGGTTCGAGAACCACGAGTTTGTGTTATTAAAGATTTTGACACAATAATTCCTAATCAAAAATTAAATTTTATTTATAAAGATGAAGATGGAAATAATCAAGTTAAAGAAATATATAAAGATTTAAAATTAAATAGTTGCGATGGTCAAGGATTAATTAGTCCAGATATGGCATTTAATTGGGCTGAAGATATGCACCTTGATTATGTACCTTGTTCATTTGTTGTAAGAACGGCATTTGTTAAAGGTAATTTAGTAACATTTGATTTTAAAGAATATGCCAGAGAAAATGGTATTACAACAATTAAAGATAGATATGGAACTGAATATGACATAAATGATATAGATGTCTTATTATCTGAGAGTCAATTTAAAATGGCAAAATATTATTCATCTTGGGAAGGATATTTAAGTTATCATCATTCTTATCATTTAAAATGGGGAGTAGCTAGATATAATAAACAATATGATGATGAATATGTATTAACTAATTATCAATATATTCAAGTTCTTAATTTGGATAGAGAAGATATAAAAGGTTTAGTATCATATACAACTGATTGGTTTAAAAATATATGTAGCGGCAATAAATTATATTCTTTAGCATATAATATTGGAATTAAAAATCCAGAAGATGATTTAGATAATATAGTGAATTCTTGTGGAAGTGCTTTTACTAAAGCAATTGTTAAGAATTCTAATATGTTAGAAGATGGATATGTTCAAAGAAAAATTTATAATTCTATAAAAGAATCTATTAGACAAGCAAAACTTGGACGTAT
>JAFRCK010000029.1 GCA_017404385.1 Bacilli bacterium | reverse complement strand
TATATCCATATCATTAGTAACAGCCATTTTTACATTATTATGTTTACTAAAGAAAAATAATTGTTGTTGTGTTGTCGCCCACTTATAATAAACTAATAAAACAAAAAGTAAATTACGAGCATTTTCATCTTCAACGCTATTGATAACATCAATTTCATTTTTAAAAATCATTGTATTAATTCCTGTGACTAAAGGATAACTTAAAGCTCTATCAATAATTTTTTCATAAATTATATCTACATCTTTCTTATCCAAATATTCACAACCAATTAAAGGGAACTTATCTAATTCTTTTCTTATTTCCTCAGTAGACATACCTTCATTAGCTAAATATCTGATGAGAATATATCTTTCAATATCTTTTTGTCTATAAGTTTGAAATTCTTTTTTCTTTAAAAGATTTTTAGCATATTTTTTCTCATCAAATATTAGCATCTTTTCTTACCTCCTGAAGACTATATTTTTGCCCTAAATATTCCATCCCATTTTTATCTTCAATTAAAACAGTTGGATTTTGTATAGGTATAACATCTATTATGTCGTCTCCCATTATATCCCATACAATATCGTGATTCATTCCTTTTCTTTGACACATCATCATTAAATGATTAAATAATTCTTTTGTATTACTAAATATATTTCTAATTTCTTCTCTATATTTATCCTTATGACCATATAAAACTTGATTCATTATTTCATTAATATCATCATCAGCAATTCCTTCATTTTCAACCATAGCAGCAAAACCTCTATATTGTTTTTCGGATTTATAAGTTTTACATATATCCATCAATTGAGTCAATTTATTTTCATCAATTTCTGTGTCGTCAAAAAATTGAGATAATAAACTAACTTTACTTGGATGGTATTTAATATCTGAATCGGCACTTTCAACTTCTTTACATAAATTATTCATTACGCAATCAGTTTCAAGAACAGGAGAATATTTTCTGTATTTTCTAATAAGTTTATTTTCTCCTTCACTACGATTTTCTTTCTTTAATAAATCTTTTATAGCCATACCAAAATGTTTATAACTAATACTATTAAAATTCTTTTCATATTGTTTATATTCTTTCATTAATGTTTGATATAAATAAATGAAGAAATACGGTTTCTTTTTAACTACCATAGAATTATATTTATATTTTTCTGATTTTGTAATATCATCGTCATCTTTATCTATTTTTAACCAATAACGCCATTCCTTAGGAAATTGTGGAGGTGTCGTTCCTTTAATTTTATCAATTTCAGCTCCTTGTATTTCTCTAAGTAATTTGATTCTCTTTTGCATTTCTTGTAATTGTTCTTGTTGTCCTTCTCCTTTAAATAAAGGTAACATTGCTATCATACTTGTCGAATAATTAGTTATTTGCCCAACTTTTGTATCTAAACCTTTTACATCACATCTAATAAAATTAGGCAATGTAACTTTTTGAGTTGGAACCATTTCTTTTTCATAAGTAATTGGAATTTCATCTCTCATAGCACCTTTTAAGAAATAAGGATTATTTGTTGAACATACAATATCACCATCAAAATCTGAATCTGCGTGTTTAACTGTCGCTATATCATAAATACTATATATTACACCACTATAAATATATCTATACCATTTTTTCATTTCATCGGTATTTGCCGTTTTTTCAACATTAATTTCTGAATAGTGAGTTAGGGGACTTCTCATTAAACAAATTTCTCCATCATAATTTCTTTCGTTCCAGAAATTTGAATAAATTTCATTTGCTTGTAAAGCTCCTTTAACTTCTAATCCTAAAGCACTTCTTACTTGAGCAATAGGGTCGCTTATCATAAATTGATAATTTCCTTTAACCCATATACGTCCAAGTTTTGCTTGTCTAATAGATTCTTTTATAGAATTATAAATTTTTCTTTGAACATATCCATCTTCTAACATATTAGAATTCTTAACAATTGCTTTAGTAAAAGCACTTCCACAAGAATTCACTATATTATCT
>JAFRCK010000028.1 GCA_017404385.1 Bacilli bacterium | reverse complement strand
TATTTTTTTGATTTTTTGTTATAATTTAAAAGACACATATTTATTACCTCCAATATAAGTTTCGTCACTTACATTGTATCATAGGTAATTCTATGTGTCTTTTTTTATGTCCTTTTTGGACACTTAACTTTTCAATTTATAAATACTATTCCTCTTCTTCTTTGTTACTATATTCCTCAAGTACTTTAAGTGTTTCTTTTGCTAAATAAGTTGCTCTTGGATCATCTTTATTATAGTCAGATAATAATTCTATTCCTTCTTCTAAATCAATAAAGAAACCTCTTAAATTATCCTCTTTTTCTACTTTTGTAAGATTAAAGTACTCAATATTTTCATCTGTAGTAAAACCAGTAAAATAATATGTTATTAACAATCTGTTAACAATTGTACCTTCATGAGTTTCATAGTCTCTCAAATAATTCTTTACTACAACAAATGGTTCTATATCATCTAATAATATATTTATATTAGTTTCTTCCATTACTTCTCTTTTAATAGTATCAACTGGACTTTCACCAGCTTCTATTTTTCCACCAGGTAAAAAATAAACTCTACCAAATCTAGTAAGAACTATTTCATCATTACTATTTCTAAGTACTATTCTAGATTTTTCTAATACCTCAGTTATTTCATCTTCTTTTAATTTAGACTTATTAAATACTATTTCTCTCATCCTATCACCCTCTAGAATAATTATAACATAAAAAAGATTTAATTATAATAAATTAAATCTTTCTTTTATTTTATCTATACCAAGTAAACGTAAAATATCATATAAATCAGGTGTTTGACTTCTTGTAGTAACACTTACTCTTATTACTGTTGATATATCCGCAACTGAACCTTTATAGTTATCTGGATTCTCTTTATAATCTTTCATATTAGAAGCATAACCTAATTCTTCACTTAATTCTTTTATCTTATTAAACCAAGTATCTTTATCATCATTTTCATCATAATATTTATCTACATATGTATTTATAATATTCTTAATTTCTTCTTTATCAGTAATACTTTGATAATCATAACCATATTCGTCTTTATATTTATCAAATAATTCATCAAACATATACCAAACTTGTCTTTTAACATCCGAAAACTTTTCATAATCTTTTCTTGGTTTTTTTTGTTCTCTTTCTATATTAAATATATCTTTTGAATATTCTGGATATTTTTCTAATATTTCTTTAAATTCAGAATCATATTTAGATGCATATTCTAATGTTCTATCATATACTTCTTCTTTAGTTAATCTACTTATATAGTTTTTAGATATATTATATAACTTTGGTAAATCAAATAATGTACCGGAAGATGAAGAACATTTCTTAAAATCAAATTTAAAATCTTCAATTTTTCCATTAGGATTTTGATCAAGCCAACCTTCAAAATTAGAATTAGCAACTGTAGCTAAATAAAGCATTATTGCTTCCTTTGGTACTCCATCTTCAGTAAAATAATCAACTGCAGCTTCTGGATCTTTTCTTTTACTTAGTTTTCTTATTTGACCGTTATCATTTTTAGTTAAAGGAGCTATGTGAGCAAACTTTGGTGCTTTAAATCCTAACATTTCATATAATTGAATATGCTTAGGTAAAGATGATAACCATTCATCTCCTCTTATAACATGTGTTGTATGCATTAAATGATCATCTATTACAGATGCAAAATGATATGTTGGAATTCCATCACTTTTTATAATTACTTCATCAATATCATTTTCTGGTACTTCCATTGTCCCTTTTATTAAATCATTTACTTTTATCTTATTAAAGAAACTACCAGGAGATTTAATTCTAATTATAAACTTTTCTCCTTTATTGATTCTATCAAATACTTCTTCTTTAGATAGATTTCTATCTTTAGCGTATCTACCATATATACCTATTCTTTGTTTAGATTTCATTTGTTGTTCTCTTATTTCATCTAATTCTTCTTTAGATAAGAATGAAGCATAAGCTTTATCTTCTTCTATAAGTCTTTTTGCATATGCCCTATAAATATCCGCTCTTTTAGTTTGAATATATGGACCATATTTACCTTGTTCTTCAGTTTCTGAAATAGGTCCCTCATCAAATGAAACACCAAATGAGTTTAAACTGTTAATAATTGATAAAATACCATTTTCTACACTTCTTTCTTGATCTGTATCTTCTATTCTTAAATAACAAACTCCATTTGTTTGAGAAGAGAATCTTCCATTTAAAAATGATACAAGTAAAGCTCCAATATGTACAAAACCTGTTGGACTTGGTGCATATCTAGTTACCATTGCTCCTTCAGGCAAATCTCTTTCTGGATACATTTTTTCATATTCTTCCCATGTATGTTCTACCCCTGGTAAAAGTAAATCAGCATATTCTTTATTAGTCATATTTATTCCTCCTTAAATTTTAATTCTTTAAAACTATTTATATCTATTCCATAAATCTCTTTTGCTATATCGTCACAATATAGAGTTGTTATTTTACTTTTATCTACTTCTAGTAGATCTTCTAATTCTTTAATTTTATCTATAGAACTTGCTTCTAATTCCATATATGTTGGAATCATTGGCCAAGTATCAATATCAATTTCTACATCATTTAAATAATATCTTATTCTTTTATTTTCTTGATAATTTTTTGGATTATATCCTAAAAGTTTTAGCATTTCATTTGCATCTTCAAAACTAGATACTACTATTTCTAATTCTTTTGTTCCATCTATTTTACTAGATTCTACTTTTTTATAAGTTATTGTTGTTTCTTCACCATTAGTTCTAAGTCTTATCCACTCACCATATCTTTTAGGTACAAAGTCGTATGTATATCTTCTTTGTATCCATTCACCCACCTTTTTTGCTCCAAGTTTTTCTAGTTTTTTAATCATCTTATCTTTATCTATCTCTAAGATTCTCTCTTCTATTTCTGTATGCATATACCCCTCCTTAGAATAAAAAAAGTCCCTATGATGTAAGGACTATCTCTAGCGGTACCACCTTACTTCATAGAAACTCTATGCTCTTTTAATTATAACGTAATTAACGATTATTGATATATGAAAGTTTCTTCAAATAACAATTATATCTATTTTCACCATACATAGACTCTCTATAATAATTTAATTATTTTACTCTTCTTTCACTCAATTTATTAAGATTTTATACCAAATTAAGTTATATGTCAATATCCTAACCGTGTCTTCCTCCACCTGATGAGAAACCTCCACCAGAATGTCCACTAAATGATGAATGTCCTCCACCTCCACCACCTGAACTTGAAGTATCTGATTCAGTCCATGATGTAACATGAGAATGAATTAATTTATCACTTTGTTCTAGTATTTTAAATGATTCTTGATTTAAATACTGTGAAGCTTGAGTGGCAGTTCTAACCATTTTATTCTTTTTAACATTAACTACAATAAATATTAAAGTTACTATTATTGAGAATATTGCACATCCTGGGATATATTTTACTGGATTAAACTTCTTTTTTAAATAACCCATATCATCTACATAATAATCTTGAGAAATATTATCATTTGAAGTATGGTATTGTTCTATATAGTCAATCCATTTATTAAATCCTTCTAAATATCTATTATTTGATATATATGGATAAACACTATCTAATATATTAGACATTCTTGTATCATAATAAGTTAATTGTGCATCACCAAATGATAACATATCAAAATATCTATCAACCGCATATGTATTTCTAAAGAATACTACCCCACTATAATGTTCAAAGTCTAACCCAAAATCATTAAAATCATAGAAATCAGATACAAAATATGAATTTTGACTATCTTCTGTATATGGATAATCATATGTTAATATTATTATTTCCATTTTATATTCATCTATAAGTGGTTTAATTCTATTATACAATTCCTGTTCTTCTTGATCTGTTAGAATATCAGAAAAATCATATATTTTTTCACTTGCATCTACATATGGTGTACTCTTGGCATATTCCCATTTTTTATCATCCATATCCCATTTTTTACTAACGCCATAATTATTCTCACTAGTTCTTTCTTTAGTGTTAGCGCTAGCACTAACTCCTATTGGAAGTAATAATATCATTAAAATTAATAAATACTTAATCTTCTTCATATTATTTACCTCCTATTACAAATGCTATACACATTATTAAGAAAGCTAACCCAAAACAAACTAATAAAGATAATAATGTTACCAAAAATACTTTTTTCTTATTTAAAGGTATGTTTCCAACAAACTTACCAGTTTGACCATTCATAGCAAATGTATAATACTTACCCATATATTTAACATTAACCATATATACTGGTAGTAATACATAATAAAAATCCTTAACAACATTATTTATATCTTTATTATATACCCTTGGAGCACCATGATGGCATGTATTAAGAATTTCTCTTTCTCCAGAGTTTTCTACTCTTCTTTTTGCATCATCATAACTATCTTGTTCATCAACATCATATTTTTCAGCTAAAAATCCTGATAAATAAGCATGATTATATTCAACTAGATCTTTATAATCAAATGGTTCAATTGAATTCATTAAATCGTTATCAAATCTAGTACTACCATCAACTGGTACCTTTTCAAAAATCATATTACCTTTTCTATGCATATCATATGTATCAGTTTTAGTATAATGTGTTCTTCCAACTCTCCAATGAGTTACATCATCGCCTTTAGCATCAATAGTTGCGGTATACATAATGTTATATAACCAAAATGGTATATAAATACCTCTTATTTTTTCAATATTTTCTTCATTATTAAATCCTTTAGGAACAAACATTCTTCCTCTAGAAATATTCTTAAAAGCCTTTTTTGCTTCTTCTACTTCTGTTTTAAATGGAATAATATACTTAGGATGAAATTTACCTGCTAATTTATTTTTTAAAATTGCTGTATTACCACAATATACACAGAATGTCGCACTTGTTTGCTCATCGGCTACTATAATTGCTCCACAATCTGGACAATTATACTCAAAATAATTACCTTCATCTTCTTCTAAATCTTCATGTTTATTCTTTTCTTTAGAAGCAGCTGATTTATACTTAGTAGAAAGTTCTTCTATAGTAAATTCACTATTACAATATTTACAAGTCCATTTATTCTTTTTAGGACTAAAAGTTAATTTAGATCCACAAGATGGACACCTACTATCTATAGCGGTAGTATTCTTTTTTACTCTTGGCTTTTTTTCTTCTACTTTTTCAGTTTCTTCAACTTTTTTCTTCTCAGCCATATATACCTCCTATAAATCTATTTTCTTTAATTCATCTTTCATAATTGAATACAAATATGTATTTACTTTCTTATTTGTTTTAGATTCAATATATGTTTTATAACCTAATAATTGTTTATTATATGCTTCATCTTCTATTTCACTAAGCTTATAATCTATTATATCAATAAAATCATCATATTCAAACATTAAATCGATAATTCCATGATTAATAGTATTATTTTCTTCATATACAAATTCATATTCTTTATATACCTTTTCTGGTTTATTATTATACCTATTTAAGAACTTAATTGATTCATCGTGAACTGGATTACTAAAATCATCTAACTCTAAAATATGATGTACTTTTGTACCATATTTCATGTTGCTTGTTTCTTCAATTGTTAATAATTTATTATGACTTTTAGAAAACTTCTTTTCTTCAATAATTACTTTATCAATAGACCTATTCTTAACATTTAATTTAGAACTATTTTCTTTTATCACTTTATTAAAATCTAGTTTTCTATTCTTTTCATAATCCTTAGTCATAGATACTTCTTTTATTTCAGTAATATATTCTTTTAACTCTTTTTGAACAGATAATAATATATCTAAAAATGAATTATAACTTAATCTAGTAATTCTATCTATAACACCATTTTCATCTTTACTACTATATACTTCCTTATCTAAATCCGCAACTAATATCATTTTTTCTTTTGCTCTTGTAAGAGCTACATAAAGAAGTCTAATCTTCTCTGATATTTCTTCTTTAATAGTATCTTCTTTAACAAGATACTTATATATAGTTTCATTTATTCCTTCTTCAAAGAATGGTGTTATTATTCCATATTTATTATCATATATAAATCTATCTTTTATATCACTCAAATTAAACTTACTATAAAGGCCTGCATAATAACAAATACTATATTCTAATCCCTTTGATTTATGAATAGTCATAATCTTAACAGAATTATCTTTTGTTTTATTATTACTATATTTTATTTCATACTTCTTATCTAAAATATCTGTTAAATATAATGCAAAGTCATTAATAGTAAATCCTAGTTCTTCTTTAGTATCTAAATAATTATATAAGTACTCTATTGTTACTAATGAATTCTCTATATTACCTATTTTTATAAGTGATTCTATTATATTAAATTTATCTATTAAATAATTTATTAAATCTTTAGGTGTCATTGAATCTATATTAATAATCCTAAGATCATTAAATACTTCATTTTTTCTAAAACTATTATTTAAGAATAAATCAAATATTTCTTCATCAGTATATTCAAATATAAATGATCTTAGTATAGAAACAAATGCATGTTTAAAATCATTATCTAATTCATTATTATGAATTTTTACAACTGATATAAATACGTTTTTAATTAATAAAAGTATAACTTCATCATTTAATTTTTCATCTTTTAATATAGATAATGGAATATTATTATATTCAAATATCTTTTTATATAATGAAAACTGATTAGATCTATCAAGTAAAATAACAAAATCATCATAAGTACAATCTCTTACTTTACCTAGATCTTTATCATATATCTTATATTTATTATTAATTTTATTCTTTATATCATTCGCAATAATAAAAATTTCATATTCTTCTTTAGTAAAACCAGATTCTCTATCATAATTATAGTCATATATTTCAAAGTTATTATTTTGATCAACCTTTCCTTCATTATTATATGCTTTATTACCAAATACCATTTCATGAGAAAATTTATAATCAGCACCACCAATTACATCATCCATAACTAAATCAAATAACTTATTAATATTATTGACTGTTTCTTCCCTTGATCTAAAATTATCTTTTAAATCTATTTTTATACCACCATTGTTATCTTTATAATTATCATATTTATTCTTAAATATATATGGATTAGCATTTCTAAATCTATAAATAGATTGTTTTATATCACCAACCATATATACATTATTATCTGATATTAATGAAATAAATGCTTCTTGTATATCATTAGTATCCTGATATTCATCTATCATTATTTCATTTAAACTATTCTTTATCTCTTCTCTAATAGACTTATTTTCTTTTAAAATCTTAATAGATAATTTAGCTATATCATTAAATTCATATAAATCATTTTCTTTCTTAAACTCATTTAACTCTTTATTAAGATCTTTAATAATATTTATTATTCCTAAAACATAATCTTTAGTTTTTAATATATCTTTTTTAATAGAATCTATATCTTCATATATACATAGTTCTTTAATTTTATCTATTTCTTTTTTTATAGATTCTTTATATGTTTTAGCTTCTTCATATTCAGTTCTAAGTACTGGTAATTTGATATTAGTATTAGACTTAATATCATCATATGTTTTACTATTTATTAAATTAAAAACTGATTCATTCATCTTATCAATAAAATCTCTATCTACATAATAAGATAAATTATCTATAAGCGTTTTAATAACTTCTATTTTATTTTTAAGACTATCTATAAATATACCTACTACTTTATCTAAATAAACATCATTATAATAACAATCAATATAGTTATCTAAATATTCATCTAAATCTAATTTAAGATCTAACTTATTAGATATATTTAGAATATAATTCTTTAAATCTTTATCATCTTTAGTACAAAAATCACTAACTAATTTAATAAATTCTTTGTTATTAGATTCATAATATTTATCAAATAAACTATCTATTATTAATTGTTTATTATACTGAATTATATCACTATCAGCTATTTTCAAATCTTTACTAATATTTAATATATAATGATATCTTTTTAACAATGAAAGTGCATAACTATCAAAAGTAGTAATATATGCCGTATCAATATACTTTAACTCTTCATTGAGGTCTTCCTTCTTTATCTTCTTTCTGATTCTATTCTTCATTCCCCTAGCAGCTGCATTAGTGAAGGTCAATATAAGAAGTTCATTAATATGTACCCCATCTTTAAGTTTTCTTATTACTCTTTCAGATAAAACTTCAGTTTTACCAGAACCAGCACCTGCGGATACTATTATATTAGAGTGATCTAAATCTATTGCTTGTCTTTGTTCTTTAGTCCAATTAGGCATTTAAATCACCTCCTAAAAAGTTTAAATCTTTTACTTCTTCAAGAATCTTAACATTTTCTTCTTTCATAAAACATATATCTTTAAACTTACAATATTCACAAGAAACATTATCAAAACCAATTCTTTTTGGATCAATATCAAAATCAGCATTTAAAATGCCATCTCTTGCTTCATCTATCTTTTTATCAACTAATTCATATAATTCATCCATTTGTTCTTTAGTAAGTATCTTAGCTGTCTTTTTAAATCCATCTTTAGTTGTTCCAAGAGACTTAATTACTTCACTATTTTGATATGTATCATCAAATTCATTAATATATTCTTCTTTATTTAAAGAATATCCATTTAATTTTAATAAATCTTCTTTTTGTTTTTCATAAGTCTTTTTATAATCTCTTGTTATTTCATTATTAAGTATTTTTTGAAGATACATTCCTATTACTTCAGCATTTTTTATTTCACCATTTTTTGATAAATATAAATAAACTGGTAATTGTAAATTAAGACCATAAATAGAGTTATTTAATTTTAATTCTTGATTACCTGTCTTATAATCAATAATAACAAGTAATGTTTTACCATTATGTTCTTTATATAGAAGTTTATCTATAAAACCAATAAAATCTACTTTTATATTAGAATCTTTGTTAATAGAAAACTTATTTTCATATAAAGCACTTTTAAAATTAGAATGAGAATACTGTTTTTTAATTGAATCAATTATAAATAATAAATCTGATTTTAATTTATCAACAAAGAACTTTTCTTTAATAGTTAATTCTTTATCTATTAAATATTCAGAATATGCTTTTTCAAAGTCAAAATTATCTTCAAAAGCAAGTGATAAGACATAATGAAACAAACTACCTATAAAAGTAGCAAACGTTTCTTCATACTTATCTATTTTTAATATATTATTTAAATAATATCTAAATTTACATTTATAATAATTATCTATACTTGAATAAGATAAAGTTATCTTATTATTTAAAAATTTATATAATTTATCTTTAGATATCTTTTTATAACTATTATCAAACACATTATAACTATTAGTTTTATAATTATTAAATAATAGTTCTAATTCATCATTATAATCTAAATATTTAACATAATTATCTAAATCTAGTCCTAGTAATAAATTATTAAAACTATTTGAATAACTATAATTATATTTAAAATCAGATACTTCTTCAAAATCTAAATCATCTATTAAATTAGATTTACCATATTCATTAAAGCTACTTTTTAATTTATAACTAATTATTAAATTTTTAATAGATTTAATATTTTTAATAGTATTATTTCTTACAATAGAACTTATTTCATATGACTTATCTAAACCTAATATCTCTTTTTCTCTATCACTAAGATAGTCTTCGTCTTTATATAAAATAGGCACTGATCCTTCATTAAATCCTATTAAAAAGGCATATTCATCTTCTTTAATATCAACTAGATTTTTTAATTCAACTGAATCATTATATTTTTTATTTATTTTTATATTTTTAAATTCATTTATATATATTTCTTTTTTAATAGATTCTTCTTCTATAAAATTATACTTATTTATAACAGATACTATTTTGTTATATACATCAATATTCTCTATCATTTTTAGATTAATATCTTCAAAACTATTAGTTTTTAAAAATTGTTGACAAATATTAGTTGAATAAATAGAATCACTTTTTAAATTGATATTAATTCCATGCATATCAAATATAGTTTTTATTAAAAAAAAGTATTCTTCACTATAATTAACTAGCTTTATTTTATTAATATCTATTCCATCATTTATTAAATCTCTTACCTTGGATGCGATAAAACTAACTTCATCAAACATAGTATCAAAACCATATATAGTATGTTTATAATCACTTTTTTCTTTTTCTATAATCTTGGCAGATATCATATCAAGTATTCTTTTACTATATGAATCTATATAATCATATCCATATACATATACATTGTTTTTCTTTAAAACATCAAATAATTCTTTATCAAAAACATGATAATCTTTTAATTCATTTTTTATTTTAACAAGATTATTTATCTTTTCATTATCATACTCTTTATCTTCAACATATCTAATATTATTTAGTATTATTTTAGCGTTTTTATATTTATATCCATACTTCTTCATTAAATAATACAAAGCTTCTTCATCATAAGATGAATAACTATTAACTATTTCTTCAAGAGAAAAAAACTTGATGTTTTTAAGTTTTTTTTCCTTACTTAAATCAAGTAATAAATCTATCTTTATATTATTAGGAACTATGTATATAGAGTTGTCATGTATCGTCATAATACCACCATATTAATTATATCAAAAATAAGATAATTATTTAACTAGTTTTAATACTTTTCTATCATCCATTTCACCATTAAATACTTCCTCAACTGGTGAAGAAATATATACATGATTATCTTCACTACTATAATTAACCTCTAATTCACCACCCAATAATTTAACATTAACTTTTCTTCCAGTTAAACCACTTAAATATGTATATACTACAGAAGCAGCCGCCCCTGTTCCACAAGCAAGTGTTTCTTTACTTCCTCTTTCATAAACTCTCATCTTAATATTATTAGAATCCATTAACTCAATAAACTCCAAATTAGAATTAGGTATTTTCTTTTCAATCACTTCACCAAGAGCGTTAACATCTATATTATCAACTGACTTAACTACCGTAACACCATGAGTATTTCCTACATAAACTGGTGTAAAAATAAACTGGTTATCTACATTAACTCTTCTTAGATTAATTGCTGGTTCACCTAAATCCGCAGTCACTGAATCTATTTTATTATTTTGAAAAATAAGTCTAACCTTTCTAATACCAGACTTTGTTTCAAAACTAATATTTGTCTTTTTGGTTAAGCCTTTCCGATATACATAAGCTCCAGCGCATCTTATTCCATTTCCACACATACTTGCCTCAGAACCATCACTATTATATATTTGAAACTTAAAATCTGCTTTATCACTTTTACTTATTAAAATAATTCCATCAGATCCTACTCCATAATTTCTATTACTAAGTACCTGACTTAATCTTGATATTTGTTCCTTAAACGATAATTTATTATTAAATAAATCAATATAGACATAATCATTTCCCAAACTATGCATTTTTGTAAATGTCATAATATCCTCCTTCATTAAAATATATGAAATAGGCATTTATATATTCAATATTTCGATATATTTCTTACCCCTATATAACAGTTCTTTTATAAAAATTGAAGGATTATCCTTATCCACAAATAAATATACATAATTTCTTGTTCTAGTTAAAGCTACATAAAATAATCTTCTTTCTTCCTCAAACTGATATTTATCTTTTTTCAAAATTAAATTAGTAACACTTTTTCTTTCTTTACTGGGAAATCCGTTATAATTACTAGTTAGATTAATAATTAATACATTATCTACTTCTAAACCTTTAGATTTATGCATAGTCATGTACTTATATTCATTACTTTTATCAAGCAAATTTATATCAAAAGTATTTCTACCTAAAATCAAATAATTATCATTTAATGTTTCTAGTACTTTATTTACTTTTATATCCATATTTTTAGTGTAATAGATTATTTTTACTGGTTTTAATAAAGATTTGTTAGAACATAATTTTTTTCTTAATTGATTTTTATTTTTCATAATAAAATTAGTCGCAAGTTTTATTAATTCATTAGAATTTCTATATGTATTTCTTAATCTTAATATCTTTGAATTCTTAAAATATTTTTTAAAACTTATAATATAATTAATCTTAGAACCAGTGAATTTATAAATAGATTGAAAATCATCACCCACTGCGAATATATAACTATTACATGATTTTTTAATTTCTTTTATGAGATTAAATCTATTTAATGAAATATCTTGATATTCATCAATAATAATATATTTATAATACCTTTTAAATCCATATTTTTTTATAAGACTAATAGCCAAATTAATAACGTCATTTAAATCAATAGATAAAGTACTATTTAATTCTTCTTGATATAGTAAATATATATTTTTTATTACTTTTAATATTTTACTTTTATTTTTACTAATTAGTTTATCTAAAAATTTCAAATCATAATTATTATTTTTAAACAAATTTATAAAACTAGATATCTCATTATTTAGACTATTTAATGTCTTATCAGAAATATTATTACAAATAGATAAAAAAATTTCATTAATCACATAGTTTAGATAATCAGAACTTTCTAAAGTATAGTTTTTATTATAATCGCCTATTATTTCTAAAGCTAATTTGTGAAAAGTAAATATATCAATATTAAAATTAATTTTATTTTTCAACTCCAAAACAGTTTTATTTGTAAATGATATACATAAAATTTCTCTCTCCTTAATACCAAGTTCTTCTACTATGTATTTAATCTTTCCTTGTATTGTCATGGTTTTACCGGAACCAGCTCCAGCAAGAATAAGAAGCGAATCCTCATTAGTATATATAGCTTCTTTTTGGTGAATATCTAATTTAATATTATTAATAATATAATCTTTATTCACTTTTTCATTTAAAAAAGATTTATTATGTTTATATATTTTATACTTTAATAATAGTTTTCTTTTATAATTATGTTTTATATTATTATAATCTAATTTATTTATGTATTTATTATCCATATATATTATATTCTCCACTTAACACTCATATTCCCTTAAACAATTGACTTTTATTTAAAAAAATAATAAAATTAGTTATAATAGAGGTGATTATATGAGAGGGAAGTTCAATAAATTAATGAACATTTCATTATTAACATCTGTTGTAATATGCATAATTGGTTTATTACTAATGTTTAATACTATTAAATCATTAGAAACTATTTCATATATAATTGGAATAGTACTTATTTTACACGGAGTAGCTAATCTTATTGATGATTATAAAAAATTTAAAGTATTTTATTTCTTTGATGGATTTACATCTGGTTTATTATCAATAATATTTGGAATAATTATTATAACTAATAAAGATTATTTAACAGTATTAATACCTTTAATATTTGGAATATGGTTAATACTAAGTTCAACATTTAAATTAAGAATGTCTCTAGCATTGAAAGATGCGCATAATTCAAATTGGTTAATTACATATGTATTATCAATATTAACAATAATAGCTGGTCTATGTATGATATTTAATCCAGATGTTGCATCTATAACTGTTACTAAAGTTATGGGTGGTCTAGCTCTTATATATGGAATATGTGATATAGTTGATGTATTAATATTTAAAAAGAATATTAAATCAATCGCAAGAATATTTGAATAAAAAAAATACTAGTTTAATTACTAGTATTTTTTAATACTTTTTTCTTTTTTTCATTATCTTCAATTAAACTAGTTATTTCTGTTTGAATTGAAGTTATTTCTTCATCAATTGATGCCTGTGACTTTAAGTACTCCTCTTTAGCTTTTTTACTCTTGTCTGTTATTTCTTTTAATTTTTTACTTAAGTCTTCTAGTTGTTGATAGTTTTTCTTTTCTTCTGGAGTAATTCCTACTTTACCATCAGCTGGTTTAAATACATTAACGCTTCCAATTGATTCATCTTTATTTAATATTATTCCACCAGCAGCCTTAAATGTTTTATCACCTTTTTCATGATTTCTTACATACCACTCAATCGCATCCACATCCATATTAGGTGGAACTATTTCATCTAAATTTAATGGTAATATTTCCTCTAGATTTAAATCAACAGCGCTACTAATATAAATATTATAGAATTTACCACCTTCAAGTGGTGAATGATCATTTGGAATCATATAAACATTAACATCACTTGATCCCCTTTTGATAAATTCATTTTGTCTTTTTGTATATTCTTTTACTTCTTCTACAAAATATTCTAATTTAGGTAAAGAAGATAATTTTTTATATAATAAATTATATGGAAATTGAACTTTTTCATCAGAATAGTATTTAACAACTATTTTACCTAATTCTTTTTTTATTTCATCATCTGAAAACTTTTTACCTTCTATTAACAAATTAGCAATTTTAATAAAATCTGTACTAGAAACTACAGGTCCTTTTGGAACAATTAATGAATTTCCTGATAAATAACCAGTTATTTTTGATAAAGAAATATTATTTGGTAATTCTCTTATTCTAGTTGCTGAATTAATTTGATCCATAATATCTTCATGTTCAACTTTATAAATATATAAAACTCTTTTTTCTTTAGCAATTACTTCTTGAACCAAGTATTCTAATACATAATTAGAACTTAATACACTTTTAACATATTCTACTTTTTCATCTAACTCTAATGAATTATATGGCTCAATCATTTTATTTTTATTACAAATATATTTTATACTTATTCTCATTCTTGAATCATCATATGAAACACCATTAACTAATAGTTTTGAAATCTTACCTGTAGAATCTACTTTTAATTGTTCTTTATTAAATAGTTCATATAATATTATAGATATTTGTTTATTAATAGATGCAGTGCTAACCTTTGGTAAATCTTCTATTTCATATGCTCTATCTATTTTTTTCATTACTTCTTCATGTTTTTTAGTTGTTTGTTTATATAATAATTCTAAATATTTATTATTCCAACTATGATATTCAGAAACTAGATTTAACAATCTTCTACTAGTTGTTACTCCAATTCTTTTTTTCTCTATAGTTTCATCAGTTGTATTAGAACAATATACTAATTTTAAATCATTTATAAATTCATCACTAAAAAAATAATCAAAACTACTTGTAAGTTTTTTTACTATTTCTTGTAACTTATCTTTTTCTGTTCCTTTTCCTTTAGAGGAAACTAAACTAGTTAAAGTAGTTAAAATAGTTGATGGATTTATCTTCTTTGGTAATTCACTAATATTAGTTGCTCCATTAAGTGCTTTTATAAATTCTTCATGTCTTATTTGTTCTTGTTCATTTCTATTCATATAACCATCTCCAATTAATTTGTAATTAATATTTTAACAAATAATTATAAAAAAGCAAATAAAAAAAGATATAAATATCTTTTATTCATTTAACCAATCATAATCATATAATTTTTCAATAGTTTCTTCTTCTTTTTTTTCTTTTAATATCTTCAACTGTTTTATATCCAGAAGAAGTCCAACTATAAAGAATCTTATCTATATATCTCATATTTCTAACACCATTTAGTATAGATTCTTTTAAAGCTTCTTTAATTAGTTCTAAATCTATATCATTTTCAATCCATCTATCAATATTTTCACATTCAGTAGGACTTAGTTGTCTTCCAAATTCCTTTTCAAATAATGAATATATATCATTATCGTTATCTTCTTTCTTTTTATCTAAAGCAATTGAAGTTAATTTATTATAAAATAAATCTGTTGATATATATTCTTCGATAACACCATTAGTCTTTTGCATTTCTATAGAAATAAAGTTTTTTTCATTCAATTTATTTATTAGTTCAAATATTAATGAACTTTCCATATTTAAATCACTAGCTATTCTAGGTACATCTAAAGTGACATTATCTTTTTGATTAATAAAATACATCATTAATAAAAATTCTTGTGCTTCTAAATTTAATTTACTAAAATTCTTGACTACTACACTTGGTATTATTAAGTTACTATTAACTTTAATAACATCATTAAGAATATCATTCCTCATAATATCACCTCTTATACTTTTTAATTATATATTTTTCTATATCATCAACTGTATTATTTAGTTCATCAGATACTATTTTCATCTCAATATCGTATAAAATATCTCTAGCCTTCTTAGATGGTTCTATACCCAATATATTAGATATTTCTAATATATTTATTTTTATATCGTCTTTGGAATATATAGATAAAGCATCATATTTTTCAAGTATTTCTTTTTTATCTATACCAAGTATTTCACCTGCGGTTAAAGGAATACAATTACCATACTTGTAAAGTACATAATTATCTATTTTACCATATAAAAGTATTTCTCTAATAGAATTAATTGATTCTTTTTCTAATTTACTAAATGGATAACTATCTGAATATTTGATTTGTGCCCACATACCTAGTACATCAGATGTTTTTTTAATTTTATTTAAACTAGATATTTCTAAATGTTTATCTAATTTAAATTTATTTAATAATTTAATTCCATATTCATAATTATTAGATCTAAAAATATGATTTAATTCAGACTTTTTTCTATGAAAAGATAAATTATCTAATGACTTAATATTCTTTTTAATAGCTTTTTCAACATCTTTATCTAATTTAAAATTAAGAGTACAAGCAAATCTAACCGCTCTTAATATTCTAAGACTATCTTCAGATAATTTTTCGTTCGCATCACCAACTGTTTTAATAGTCTTAGACATTATGTCTTTTTTAGCGTTAAATAAATCAATTATATTACCATTACTATCCATACATAAAGTATTAATAGTAAAATCTCTTCTTTTAAGATCTTCCTCTAATAAATCTACATATTCTATTTCTGAAGGTCTTCTATTATCTTTATACTTAATATCTTTTCTAAATGTGGTAATATCAAAACAACTATTTTTGTATTCTAACTTAACTGATCCATATTTTTCATCAATTATAACTTTCTTTTTAAAGATTTTAACTAAATCTTTAGGTTTAGCACTAGTACATATATCTATATCAGTAGATGTATTAGATAAATAAATATCTCTAACATAACCACCCACTATATATGCCTTGAATCCTTTTTTTTCAATAAGTTTTAATACTTCAATAGCGTTTTCAAACATACCATCACCTCTTTAATTATATCATGTTTTAAAACAAAAGAAAAACCATTATAAATAATGGTTTTTTTATTACTTATTAACTGCTTCTTTTAATTTAGAACCTGTTTTAAATTTAACAGATTTACTAGCAGCGATTTTAACTACTTCTCCAGTTCTTGGATTTCTTCCACTTCTAGCTGCTCTTTTTGATACGCTGAATACTCCGAATCCAGTTAAAGTAACTTTATCACCTTTCTTTAAAGTATCTGTTACAGTAGCAATGAATGCTTCTAAAGCTCTTGAAGAATCAGCTTTAGTTAATCCACTTTTAGCTGCAATTGCATCGATAAATTCTTGTTTTGTCATTTTAATTACCTCCGTTCGACATTCTATGTAAGCGTCTCTATACTTACAAATTAAAGATACCATTTTTTCGTTATAAAATCAATACTTTTTAATAAAAATTGACAAAAAATAGCTATAATACTATAGCTATTAGATTATTTGACCCTTTATTTACAACTTTTGATAGTGTATTTTGTAATTTAAATCTTAAATTATCAGGCATTAAAGATAGTTTAGCTTGTATTCCTTCTTGTACTATTGAGTCTAAACTTCTACCAAATATTTCACTTTGCCAAATATCTTCATTATTATCTTTACCAAGATAATCTATTAATTCTTTACATTGTATTTCAGAACCTATAATTGGTTCAAAAGTACTTTCTACATCCACTTTAATCATATGAACTGAAGAAGCAACAGCTTTTAATTTAACTCCATATCTACCATTTTGTTTAATTATTTCTGGTTTATCTAATTTCATATCTTTTAAAGTTGGCATAGCTATACCATAACCTGTAGATTTAACCATCTTTAATGCATTTTTGTATTCTTCAAATTCTTCTTTAGTTTCATTATAGTCTTGGAATATACTAAGAAGTTTAGCTCTACTATTTATATTGGTACCTATTACTTCTTTTAATACTTCATCATATAAATTATTAGGAGCAGTTAAAGTAATAGTTACTATACCAGTAGATGAATCAACATTTGAAACATATGCCTTTTCTATTTGATCACATTCAGTAAAATGATTATTTATTGTTTCAACATCTCTTAGTTTATCTACTTCAATAATACTTTCTTTTATTTGATCAGTATATATCTTTTTTATAGGATGATTACTTTTTAATGAACCAATCCAATCTGGTATTTTAACTTTAATACTAAGAACTGGAAATTCATATAAAGCTTCTTTTAATATTCCATATATATCCTTTTCATTCATATTCTCTACTGATATAGGTAAAACTGGGACCCCATATTCATTCCTCATTTTTTCAGATAGATTAATTGTATCTGTATCTGTTGGATGAGTAGAATTAAGAAGTACTATAAATGGTTTACCTATTTCTTTTAATTCACTAATTACATTTGTTTCAGCATCTAAATAACCACTTCTTGGTATATCACCAATAGATCCATCTGTTGTTACTACTATACCTATTGTAGAATGATCTCTAATTACTTTTTCAGTACCTATTTCAGCTGCTTCAATAAAAGGTATTTCTTCTTCATACCACCACGTACCCAAATAGAGATACCCTTACTTTTAAAAATAATTCCTACTGATTGTTACATACTTTATAGTGCACTTCTACTTCTTTATCTTTATTAATATATATCTTATCTATAATCTTATGTAACATTTCCTTTGTAGGCTCTTTTATACTTAAAAAATCCTCTATAATTTTTTTATTATTTAATACAAGAGAATCATCATCTTTTATATTTTTAAGTTTATTTCCTAATTCTCTTATATTCATTTTTACTGTGCCTATTTTATTTTCAGTAGCATTATATAATCTTTGATAAGTTTCCACAGTAATAATTCCATTAAACCTATCATCGTATAAAGTATCTTGTTTATTTTCTAGTGAAGATAATTCTTTTTTTAAACTATTAATCTTTATTCTTAATTCTTCTTTTGGATCTATATATTGATTTTTAATTAAACTTTCAAATTCTTTTTCATCTTTCTTATATTTATTTGCAAGTTTTCTAATACTATCGTTTATAGTTTTTTCTAATTTCTTATAATTAACATAGTGAGAAAAACAAATATTATATTTACTCATTCTTCTATAGGTAGTACAATTCATAAAAGTTCTATCTCTATATTTATCATAATTGATAGACATTCTCTGTCCGCAGTCCTTACAATAAACTAAACCACTTAAAGCATAATCTACATTTCTTCTATTCTCATCATAATTATTAGATTTATTTCTCATACATTGAACTATATCAAATGTATCTTTATCTATAAGAGCTTCATGAGTATTTTCTTTTATCATCCATTCTGATTTAGGTACTTTTCTTCTTATCTTACTTTTATAGTTAACATTTTGTGAAGTATGTTGAATAGTACAACCAGTGTAAGTTCTATTTCTTAATATATTATTCACAGTAGCAGGTTTCCATATTTCAGGATGATATTTCTTTGGAACACTTTCTTCCCTTAACTTTCTAACAATTGGTGTTATATAACCTTCTTTTTTCATTATATCCGCTATTTTACTAATACCATAACCATCTAAATATAATTCAAATATTTTTTTAACTATTGGTGCTGTTTCTGGATCAGGAATTAAATGATGTTTATCCTCAGGATCTCTTAAATATCCATATGAAGGATGACTTCCACAAAACTTACCATCTCTTTTCATATTATAAAGAGTTGCTCTTACTTTTTTAGATATATCTTTAGCATACATATCATTCATACCTAATTTAAATGGCATCATATCACTTCCACCACAATGTTCATTAAAAGTATCAATATCATCATTTAATGCTATATATCTAATGCGATTTTCTGGGAAATATCTTTCAACATATCTCCCAGTTTCTATAAAATCACGTCCTAGTCTTGATAAATCTTTAGTAATAACACAATTTATTTTTTTATTTTCTAAATCAGTTAACATCCTTTTAAAAGCTGGTCTTTCAAAATTTCCACCACTAAATCCATCATCAATATATATTTCCACAGGCTTTAATTTATGAGAATCTAAAAAATTTAATAATAAAGATCTTTGATTAGTAATACTTTCACTTTCTAAATCATCTCCATCCTCTCTAGATAACCTTATATATAATGCTATATAGTAATTCATATCATCAAAAAAGTATCTATTATACATTACAAACTCCTTCCTTATTATTTGACAATATATTACTAATAGTCATATTTATTTTATCTTTATTATCTACTTTTTGCAACTCATTTATTCTTTTTTTATAGTAGTTATAAAAAGAACTTTTTAGTATTTCTTTTAGATCTAATTCTCCTTCAAATATTTCTATTGTTTTATACATAAGCATTTCTCCTATTCTTATTAAGAATATGAGAAATATTATTATTAATTACTAATCTTATTATATTAGACATTTTTTTACCCCCCTTTATTTATAATCTTTTAGTAAGTTTTCCATTTCTTCTTGTTCTTCCTTAGACGCTTTAGTATCTTCTATATTTTTTCCTAACCATTCTGGTTCTATTAAATTTTTCTTAGTTGGAATATTATACTTATTACTATAATTAATATTATATTTATTACTATGTCCTTTTAAATAACCAATAGACTCTTGTTCATATAATCTACTATCACCAGTATATTTATCCCATATATAATTGGTTAAATATATAACTCTATTAGATTTATATTGATCATTCTTTCTATATATACATTTTATAAATCCATAATTTTTTAAATTTCTTATATATTTAGATATTTTATCTTCTCTTATTCCATACATATCTCCTAGTGCTTTATTAGTTATCCAACAATATCCTTCTTTCTTACATAAAGACGTAATTCTTTCCGCAATTAATTTTTCACCACTAGTTAACAATTTTGTAGTATATATTTCCTTAGGTATGACTGCATATATCACAATACTATCTTCCATATATCCCACTTTCTTTTGAACTTAGCGCTTTGTTCAATATAATTATCTCAAAGGTAGGATATTTGGACCATAGGAAAAAATCCTCTAATTTTTAGAGGATTTCTTATTATTTAATTATTATTTTTTCTTCCTTTTTTTAGTAATTTTTCTAGGAATTTACTATCTTATATTTAAAACTTGATCATTTTCTGAAGCTAAAACTATATCTTTAATAATAGTGCCATCCACAGTCTTATTTCTTTTAGCATCTCCTACTTTAAGCTGAATTCCTAACTTTATAAAACCACTTTCTTTATATTGATAATATTTCTTATTATCATAACCTAATGTATCAGATACTTCTTCATCATTATTTACTTTATCAAAATCATGATAAAAACTAATTAATAGATTATTATTACTACCTAAATCTATACCTGTACATTTTAACTTAAGAGGTAAAGTAACATAGTTTATTTTAACAAATAGAATAAAATTTTCTATATTCCCTAATTTATTTGCAAATTCATTATATTCATCATATATTTTTCTTTCTTTTCTAGGTAATATTTGTATATATTTTTCTTCTCCATTAATTTCAATATTCTTAATTATCTCAATAGGCCTTTGTACTTTGAAAATATAGTTTTCAGGCAAATTAAAATCTATAGAATAATTATGATAAAACTCATTTTGTTCTTTAAAGCTTGTTACCTTAATATTTAATTCAATTAATAAGTTTTTTAATTGGGAAGCAATCAAAGAGTTTAAGCTTACGATATTTTTTAAAACTATATTACTTTCAATAACATTGGTTTTAAGTGAAGAAAAAAAGTCATTATACATATTTATTTTATGCTTAATATCGTTATCACTAGCGTTGCTATAATCAAATCCTTCAATTATATTTATTAAATGTTCTTCTATTTCAATATTTTCCCTATTTTCATAAAGAGATACTATTTCAGAAACTTTTTTATATCTTTCTGAATTTATTTCTTCTTGAATATTTCTAATAATTGCATCCATTAAACCACCCTTTTAAAAAATAGTGACATTATTATAACAAGTTTACAAAAAATTAAAAAATTTATAAACAATAAAAAAATTGAGCATAAATACTCAATTTTTATTCCATATAAGCAGTTTTATACTCACCATCAGTCCCTGTAAGAAGCGATGCACCATCTTCTTTATCATCTAATAATGATGGTTGATCAATTGCATTTGTTTTACCTTTAATAATTCCATCATAGAAATTAAATGATTGCCCACTCGCAATTGATAAGCCAGACTTTTCTCCTTCAAATACTGGTGTACTATTATCAATAGTTCCATCTTTTTCACCAATATTTAATATTCCAGATTCATTATAAACTGCGTGATATCCTGCAGCAACAATAGTGCCACTCTTTATATTCATTGTTCCATTTTCTAAATTATGAACTGCTGCTCTATTATTTACTGTATTACTTAAATAAGAATTTCCTGTTATAGTAACAGTACCACCCTTATTATATAATGCTTGTTTACCTCCAGTAGATGTAACAGTTACATCTACTAGCTCCAATGTACCAGTTGCATTATTATTTACTGCTCCATTAGAAGATGAATTTGTTATAACATTGCCATTAATAACCTTTAAATTTACATTATTATTAATTATAGCTGCATCGTTTTTATTTTTTAGAGTAAAGTCATTTAAATCTAGTACAATTATTTTATTATTGCTAATCGTGATATTTTCTTCAATATCTTTTAATAATACTATTGTTGTTTCAACACCAGAAGTTGTATCAGCAAGTGCTGTAGTTATTGAATTATACTGTGTTCCATTAACAGATACTGCAGCAACTACTTCCCATTTAGCATATATAGTAGCGTCTTCAGTAAATGTATCAGATTCACTTACTTCATTTGTTAATTCTTCATCATAATACCATCCTATAAAATTATAACCTTTTCTCGCAGTTACAGGGAACGCTTTAATAGAATCAGTTTCTTCTATCTCAATAGGACTGATTTCTGTTCCACCATTTGTTTCAAATGTAATAGTATATGTAATTGCACTATCATCAGTTGTTTCCATATAATTCATAGGTACTTCTATTACTGGCCTTGCCACATTTTTTGAACTGCTTTCAACGTCTATAACAAATCTTTCTTTTCCTCCAAAATGAATTCTATATAGTTTGTTAACACCATCTTCTACTACATGTTCTAGCCATATACCAGACCTTCCAATATTATTTGAAATAAATCTTGTATTTTCTTGTAAATAAGTATAATCATCTAAACTACCAACTGCTGAAAAATCACTTTTGCCAGTTGCAGCTTCTAAATCATCAAAATTAATAAATCTTGCTGCATAAGTTGTTGTATCAGAAGAATCAAGCCTATTATTAAATGTCACTTCAACATTTTCCCAATCGTCTTTAGTAGGTAATAATGTAATAGCTTCACTATACACATAATTATTATCTATAATTTGTCCTGCTTCGCCTTCATAATTATAATTAGATATTAATACTGCATTATCACCTTTTGTTCTTAAATAATAAAATCTTTCTTTATCTGAATCGTATGTTCCATCACCATTTACATCACAGTCATATGCATTTCCAGCAGTTAAATTTGCATGAGGTATTGTTCCAAATGTTATTGTTGTAATTCCTTTTTCTCCACCATCTTTGTAGCCTACTTTATAACAAGAGCCGCTATTTGAACATGTTGCAGTATGAATTTCAGTTGCTTTTTTACATATTAAATCTTTATATTTTGCATATAATGTTAAATCAGATTCAGGGATATAATTTTCATCAACCTTTATTCCATCAGTTAAATTAGTATACCATCCAAGAAATCTTTTATCTCCATTAACTGGTTCTTCAAGTTCTCCAAGTGAATCACCATAATTAATAATTTTATCTTCTATAATGTTTCCACCATTACTATCAAATGTAATAGTATATTTTATTATATTATATGTAGCATTTGCAGTTATTGATTTAGTAATAATTGTGTCCTCTGTTACCTCAATTTCATTTTCATCTAACCATTTATCAAATGTGTAACCATCTTTACTTGGTGAAGGTGGTAATGTTCCAATCTTTTCATTATATGTAACTTCCTTTATAACTGGTTCTTCACCATTATTTAAATTAAATGTAACATTTAATTTTTCAAATTCACCTTTAATAACAATATCAGTAAACTTCAATTTAATTTCATATTTTTCACTTGCTAATATAGAAAATGGCAATATAATTATAGAAATCAAGATTAAGAAACTACCAAGTTTAAATCCTTTATACTTTACTTTCTTTCTAACAAAAATTAAACCTGTTATTGCAATTATCAATAAAACTAAGAATTTTAATATATTATCACCTGTTATTGGATTAATTATTATCTCTTCTTGCTCTTTATCTTCATTTTCTAAAGTAATTGTGATAGATAAATTATTTAAATCTATTTTTTCTACATTAACTAATTTATTTTTATATGTTAACTTTATTGTTACCGTACCTATTTCATTTTTATTTATAAAGTCTTCGCTATAGGAATATTCTATATTTAAATTATTATTAGTATTATTATCTTTAATAGAAACAATTTTATATTTATCATTTTCATTATTTTTTATTTTTAATTCAAATGTTACAAAGTCATCTTTCTTGTTAAATGTAATATTACTTGTTACTTCATTAGACGACAAAACAGGATCAACTACTGTAATTGTTCCTGATTTTTCTTTAACACTAATACTATCTACTTCTATATTCTTAGTATCAGCTTTTACTACTCCCATATTTATCATTGAAAATATTATTGTTATTAATAATACTATTATTTTTCTACTTTTATTCATACTACCTAAACTCCTTATTATATTATTATTTACAATTATATCAAAAAAATATCATATTGAGTAGCATTTTGTCAGTTTTTATAACAAAAATGTGAGAATAAAATTGGTGACGCTATGAATTTTGTTAAAGGGGGATTGGGGAATTACCCATAATAAAAGAATTTGTACTTGCCCGGGAGTACAAATTCAGTGCTTGCTAGTCCATTTTATCAGTAATTGATATAAAAAAATCTTTGTTCCATATTTCTAAACTATCTACATTTTTTATAAATGGAATTACATCTTCTTTTGCTTCTATATAATCTATTTCATCAAATTTCTTTTTTAATAATTCTTTTAATGTTTTTAAATTAAATTCATCATTTGAATTAATATAATTTGAATCTATTAATTTGTTTTTAACTAAATCTAAATTAACTTTTGTATTATTTGCTAAAAAGAAAACGTAATCATATAAATCTCTTCCTTTTACTCTTGTTTTCCAGTTTCTACATAATATAGCATGTATTTTTCCTGCAAACAACGATTCTTTATCATAAAGTTTTATTTGATGTGGACTTGGTAATAATTTATATTCATCATCATATGTTGCTCCACTTGGTGGATTAATGTCTACTTCAAATTTTATTTTTATATTTTTTAATAAATGATCATATTCATGATTTTCTTCATTGGGAAAGAATTTTAATATATGTTCTAAAGTATCTCCTTTTAAAAATGCAGATGTAATATTAGAATCAATAGATTTTTCTTTTGTATTAATTTCTAAATTTAATCCATATGCTTTTAATTCTTTATCTATGCATTCAAAATATTTAGTTAAATCAAAATCCTTATTAGGTTTTAATAACGCAAAGTCTAAATCTTCAGAAAATCTATCTAGTTTATAAAAAATTCTAAGTGCTGTTCCACCATAAAAAGCCGCTTCGTTAAAGAAATTACCTCTAGATAAACCAGATAATACAATTTCTTGTATTATTTCTTTTAATGCATTTATTTCATCATTTATATTTTTTATTTCATATTTTGATAACATTTGTTCTATGATATTATTCATTTAAATTCCTCCTTAAGTATTTTCCTAGTAAACTAACATTAGTAGAATGATATAAATCACTTAGTTTAATAATATTATTAAAATCTAATTTATTAAATTCATCTTTATCAATTCTTAAATCATTAAATAGCATGTTTTCTAAATCAGAATAATTACTTAATGGTTTTATTGTATATAATTTATCACATAATGCTTTTTCTGGAGTTGCTATTTGATATGAATAATTAGATTCTTCTTTTAAGAGAATTTCTTCAGGATAAACTTGTTCTGGAATATCACGATAAGTAAAAGTTCCAAAGTTTGTATTATATTTCTTTTTCTTTTTTTTATTAAAAGTTGCACAAGTAATTACATTTACTCGCTCTGGTATTAATCCGTAATAAGATAATGCATATTCAAAAGAAATATATGATGGTCCATAGATACTTCCTGCAAGTAAATATCCTGGTGTATTTGGATTTGTTTCATATAATCCAGTAACAATTCTAAATAATTTACCATTTTTTATATCTCTACTAATTTTATTATTTTTATTTGAATAATTATCTAAATTATTTTTAGCTATATTATTAGTTATTATCATAATTTCACCTCTCAATACCATTATATGGTATTTGCTGGAGAAATTCAAGCATTTTTCAAAAATATAATTATAATAAATGTAAATATAGTTATAATCATTATTTAAATAATGACTTTTTAGTTTAAAAAAAATTTATACTATGTAGAAGTATAAATTCCTTTTTTTTATTATTAAATTATATTTTATTCTTAATATAATTTTAGTATCTTCTAATATTTATAACTATTAGTAATTTATTGCCTTTTCAAGGGGTATCTCAAACGCATATTGAACCAAGGAGTCTTAACCATTCTTGGTTCTCCCATCTCATCTTCAAAACCTTTTGCCTGTGGAATAATATAACCAACAGAATCAACTAATCTTATATTACAAGTAAAATCATCTACTTTTATTTTAGCAGCTGTACTAGGTACAAACTTAGGTTCAATTGTCATAATAGTTTTTCCACCAGATGTTTGTGGTATTTCATCTAAACATCTTTTCTTTTCATATTCATCAGTTATATTAGGAACAACTAAATTCTCTATAAACTTTTTTATAAAAGTTGATTTACCTGTACGAACAGCACCTACTACACCTAAATATATATCACCATTTGTTCTGGCTCCTATACTTTTAATAATATCTATTTTATCCATATAATCCCTACTTTCTATAGTAAAACCTATGAATAAAATTTAAAAATATTACTATTAAATCATTTTATCTAAGTTATCTGGTATTTTATCATTTACAACAGCATTAACAATTTTATCTTCTTGTTCTTTACTAACCTCTTTTCCAGTCATTTCACTTAATTCTTTTATTACTTCTCTTAAAGTATCCTCATTTTTCATATTATCACCTTGTAGTTTTTTAGCTAAAGACATAATAGATGTTTTATTAACATTAGTCTTCTTTTCTACTTTATTAAAAAAACTATCAGTAAGTTTCATATATTCACCTCTAAAGTAATATATGTCATTTACCTAATTTAGTTACAAAAAAAGAAGGATTAAATATCCTTCTCATTTTTATTTTTAAAATTAAGTTCAATTGGAGTACCTTCTAAATCTATATTTTCTCTAATTTTATTTTCTAAATATCTTAAATAAGAGAAATGAACTAATCCTTTATCATTAACAAATAAATTAAATCTAATAGGCGCAACTCCAACTTGAACAACATAATAAATCTTTAATCTCTTTCCTTTATATGAAGGAGCTGGATTTAAATCATATGCATCTCTAATTACATTATTTATAATACTAGTTTTAATAGTCTTTCTAGAATTATTATATACTTTTATTATTTCTGGCATTAATAAATGAATTCTATTACCAGTTAAAGCACTTAAGAAAACAATTGGTACATATGATAAAAATTGAAACTCTCCTCTTAACTCTTCTGTATATGTTTTCATATCTTTATCAGTAACTAGATCCCATTTATTAACAACTAATACTATTGGTTTACCAGCTTCAAGTGCATATGAAGCAATATGTTTATCATGTTCTATAACACCCTCAGCAGCATTAATAACAATAACACATACATCACTTCTTTCAATTGATTTCATAGTTCTAATTAAACTATATTTCTCAACTGACTCATATATTTTACCCTTTTTTCTTAACCCAGCAGTATCTATAACAACATATTCTTCTTTATCATATTTAAATATAGTATCAATTGAATCTCTTGTAGTACCTGATTCATCACTAACAAGAACTCTTTCTTCTCTTAAAATAGCGTTAACAAGAGAACTCTTTCCTACATTAGGTCTTCCTATAACACTAAACTTTATTCTACCATCATCAATTTCTGGTTCTTGTTTAGGAAAATCTTTAGTTATTTCATTTAATAATTTTTCAAACCCAGTACCATGTTCCGCACTTATTTCAATATAATTATCAAATCCCAATTCATAAAAATCATATTTATTATCTTTAGATTTATTACTATCAACTTTATTAATCGCAACAATTATCTTTTTCTTTGATTTATATAATAAGTCCCTAACAACTAAATCATTAGAATTAATTCCTTCAATTCCATCTACAACAAATACTATTACATCAGCTTCATCCATAGCTATTTCAGCTTGCATTTTAATATCTTCATTAAACTTATCTTCAGATAAATCTATACCACCTGTATCTATAAGATTAAATCTTAAATCTTTATAAGTAACAGTTTGATAAATTCTATCTCTAGTAACACCAGGGGTATCTTCAATAATAGATATTTTTCTACCTACAATACGATTAAAAATACTAGATTTACCTACATTAGGTCTACCTACTAACGCAACTGTTGGAAGTTTCATATAAATCACCTCTTTTTTTCTTTAAAGATTATACCAAAAAGTATAAAAAAAGAAAAGAATTATTATTCTTTTCCGTAAACTATAGTCTCTATCTCTTTTTGAATATCAGCTTTACCTAGTTTAGTTTTATTAGAGAATAATACTAAATTATCTCCTTCTACAATTTGTAGTTCTTCTTTTATTAAATTAACCTGTTTTTCTCTATCATTTTTACTAACCTTATCTACTTTAGTCGCAACTATAGTAACTGGTAAATTATGATATTTTAAAAAGTTATACATTAATAAATCATCTTGTGTAGGTTTTATTCTAAAATCTACAAGCATATATACTCTTTTTAAATCTTCTCTATTTTCTAGGTATTCTTCAATCATCATACCAAATTTAGCTTGCACTTCTTTACTAACTGATGCATAACCATACCCTGGAACATCTACTAAATAGAATTCTTCATTAACGAAATAGAAATTTAATGTTTGAGTTTTACCTGGTGTAGAACTTATTCTAGCTAAGTTCTTTCTTTCTATTATCGAATTAATAAAACTACTTTTACCAACATTACTTCTACCTACTAATAGAAATTCTGGTTTATTATCCCCTGGATATTGACTTTGTCTTACTGCACTTATAGTGAGTTCAACATTGTTTATTTTCATAAATCTCTCTCCCAAGCACAATAATTATAACAAATATAATAGAAAAATGCAAATTTGATAAAAAAAGACTAATCATTATTAGCCTTATTTATCTTTTTATATATTATAGAATCTACTATTACTTTAATAGTGAATACACCAAATGATATTATATATGGAACAGTTAAACTTATAGCTATTTTAGCTTTTCCTTCTACTCCTAAAACTGCTGCAAAAAAGTAGGATAAGACAACAGATATTGGTATCATAGCTATACCAATAAAATAAAATATTAATTCTGTACTAAGTTTTACTGAACGCTTTATTTGTATAAAACTAAAAACTATTCCCATTGCTACCCATATTATTGTACCAGTAAATAAACTAAGAAAAAGATTTCTAGCCATATGATTTATCACTCTAGATATTTCATCATCAAAGCTAACATTTAATATGGCAATATAACCAAGTAATATGAAGTTTATAATAATCATAATAATATGATAAATTTTTATTTTCTTATTCATTTTCACACCTATTTTATCTTTACTATTTTCATAAGATTAGTAGTATGTTTTTCATACATATTTTCAGTAAATCCACCAGTTACAACTACTAAGTCATTTTCTTTTAATTTAAACTTTTCTTTTGCGATATTAATAGAGTTATTAATCATATCATCTGTATTTTTATAAAAGTCTATAACTTCTGTTTCAACACCATAATTTAAACTAAGCATTCTAGCAACCTTTTCTTCATGACAAGTAGCAAATATTATACTTTCTGGTTTCATATTACTTAATTTTCTAGCTGTATATCCTGATAAAGTACCAGTTATAATTAATTTAGCATCTAAATCATCAGCAGCAAGTACTGCGGAAGTAGCAACTGTTTCAACTATATTGTTTTTTCTATGGAAATTATAATTTCTATCAAATACTGCATACATTTCTTGTTTTTCACATATATCAGCCATAATCTTAACTACTTCAATTGGATATTTACCTACAGTAGTTTCACCAGATAACATAACAGCATCCGTACCATCTAACATAGCATTAGCTACATCTGATACTTCAGCTCTTGTTGGTCTTAGATTTTCTTTCATAGATTCAAGCATTTCAGTCGCAACTATTACAAATTTAGAATGTTCTCTACATTTCTTAATGATCTCTTTTTGATAATGAGGTAAATCTTCCATAGAAGCTTCAACACCTAGATCTCCTCTTGCTACCATAATTCCATCAGATTCTTCTATTATTTCATCAATATTTTTAATCGCAGTAGTATTTTCTATTTTAGATATTATTTTCATTTCAGTTCCTTGTTCTTCAATTATCTTCTTTATTTCAAGAACATCTTCTTTACAAGATACAAACGAAGCCGCTAAAAAATCTCCATCATTTTTACAAGCAAAAATTATATCTTCTCTATCCTTATCACTCATAAATGGTACTTTTAAATGAACCCCTGGTACATTTAAACTCTTCTTTGAGCCTAAATTACCACCAGATATTACTTTACAAGTAATTCCATCATCTTCTTTAGATATAACTTCTATTTTCATCAAACCATTTTCTAATAAAATACAATCTCCTTCTTTGATAGAATCTAGTGCTTCTGGATGATTAACGGAAAATCTATCATTATTACCTATTACATGTTCTTTAACTACTCTAATAGTATTGCCTTCAACTAAATCTATTCCATTTTCAACAACTTCATCATTTCTAAATTCTGGTCCTTTTGTATCAAATAATAAACCTATATTTTTACCAGTTCTTTTTCTAACTGCAATAACAGAATTTATTATTTCAGAAGCATTATCATATGTTGCATGAGAAAAATTAATTCTCGCAACATTCATACCTACATTAACCATTTCTTCCATTATATCTGGATTTTGACTAGATGGACCTATACTACATATTATTTTTGTTTTCTTCATTCTATCACCCATTGTAATTATACAATAAAAAAAGAGTTTTATAAATACTCTTTTATTTTTTCTATACAGTCTTTTTCATAATCTAAAAACTTTTGTGCATATTTTAAGTCACTATGATCTAATTTATCTTTATAATTATCTATCTTTTTTTCCATATTAATACTCCCCATAGATATACCTTGTAAGATCACTTCAGCGATATGGGAATCACTATTATCTGAACTTACTTCTTTCTTTATTCCCATATTGGCCATCATTTTAGCAATCATTCCTTCTTCTTCAGGAACACTATCCATTTTTTTTAATTCTTTTTTAGATTCCTTCTCATATTTAAGAAAACCCTTTATTATTTCATCTAAAGTTCCTTTGATTTTATTATCTTTATTTTTAAGATCCTTTTTTAATTCTTCCAAAGAACTAATCGACATTTCACTATCTTGATATATATGTTTATAAATTTCTATTTTCTCATTCATATGTGCCTCCAATAATAGTATGCACAAAAAAAAGAAGATTATTCTTCTTTTTTTGCTTCATCAATTCCTTCTTTAACACCTTTTGCTACTTCTTTAGCAACTTTCCCTGCAGCAGGTGCTACATCTTCTGCTACTTCTTTAAATACTGGTACTGATGATTGAGCTTGGAACGCAGCCATATTTCTAGCAAAAGCTAAACTAAAGAATACAAGTGGTAACATTAATCCAAATAAGAATGCACCCATAAACATAAATATTCTTGAAGTAGACGAACCAAACCAATTATCATCACTCATGGATGGAACATTCATTGTTATAGCTAAAACTAATAATGTTATTCCTACAACTAATGAAACAATTCCTAATACAATAAGTATTTTTCTTGCTCTTTGATATTTTTGTTCACTTAAAATTCTATTATCATTCATAAAAATCCTCCTATTTAAATTATAATAATATAAAATATTCAAGTAAATAAAAATAATTAATTTTACAATTATAATGTAAAAAAGAAATAGAATTCTATTTCTTTTTTTCTTTTCTTTTATCAACAAACCAACAAACAATTGCGACTATTGTACAAAGTATTAATGGTGAAATAATATGTTCTCTTATAGTATATTTAAATGAATTTTTACTAAATAAAGAAAATATCCAATCAAATAATGGAAAAACAATCAAACCAAAAATATCAGTTGTTACTATTGATAAAACTAGATGTTTAATACTTCCTTTTTCATATTTCATATTTATATCTCCTTTCTAATAAATTGTTTTATCATTCTTATTTATATATTCATTAAAAGTCTTTATAGTTTCTTCTCTTTCCATACTTTCTAAATCTAATATAGATTTATTACTACAATCATTTTTAATATACTCATATATAAAGTTATCTCTAAATCCTATGTTTTCTGCATCTTCTTTAGTGTTACCATAATAAACTTTTTTAATATTAGACCAAATAATAGCAGATAGGCACATAGGGCATGGATAACAACTAGTATATAGTTCACAATCACTTAAGTCATATGAATTTAGATTCTTACATGCATCTCTAATAGCCATTATTTCAGCATGCGCAGTTGGATCATTATTCATAAGAACATGATTAGATCCTTTACCTATTATTTTCCCATCCTTAACTATACAAGCACCAAAAGGTCCACCTACATTAGTTTTTAAATTTTCATCTGACAGTTCTTTAGCAACTTTCATAAATTCATTCATAATAAGTCTCCTCTAATGTAATTATACCATAAATATAAAAAAACCGAGAATCTACTTGTTTTTCTTTTTATATACCGCTTTAAATCTTAAAATACAAACTATAAATATACATAATGAAAATGCTAGAGTTAAAATACCTTCAACTAAACTTTCCTTTAACAAGGATATACCTATTACGGTAAAAACACCTATTATTCCTAAATAGAGAATTAATATTAAAGCAAATAAAAAGTATCTTACCCCTTTAGGTAACTTTTTATTTTTAGTAGCACCTACACCTTCATCTAATATTAAATCAACAAGAAAATATAATAAATAATCCATTTATACACCCATGGTCATAGTCTCAGGTAATGTACTACCACCATCTATTACAATACCTTGAGCTGTTATATAACTAGATTCTTCTGAAGCTAGAAAAGCAGCTAGTTCACCTATTTCTTCTATTTTACCCATTCTCTTCATAGGAATTGCATTAGCTATTCCACTTATAACTGATTCTGGATCTTCTGGTACTGATATCTTAGCCATATTATCTACCATAGGTGTTCTAATATATCCTGGCATAATAGCATTTACTCTTATATCATCTTCTACTAATTCAGCAGCTAAAGATTTAGTAAAACCAAGTATAGCTGATTTAGTAGTTGCGTATGCTACTTCACCACTATCTGCGACCATAGGGCCAGTTACACTAGATAAATTAACAATAGAACCTTTTCTATTCTTCATATAAGGTAAACATGCCTTAGTCATATTCCATGTCCCTATAATATTGATATCAAAATGATAATCTCTATCAGTATCATCCATATCTTCAAACTTAACTAACTTACATACCCCTGCATTATTAACAAGTATATCTATATTACCATATTGCTCTACTACTTTATTAACACACTCATTGACCTTATCTTTATCACGAATATCTACTTTATATCCCGTAACACTTGGATTATTTAATTCAGAAACAGTTTTTTCAACCTCATCAGAATAATCAAATATTACTACTTTTGCTCCATACTTTAAAAATGTTTTTACTATTCCTAGTCCATTACCCATTGCTCCACCTGTTACTACAGCTACTTTGTTTTCTAATTTCATACAATCACCTCTAAAATAATTATAACACATATATTTGACTATACCATATAAGATTTAGTATAATTATACTAGAGGAGGTATATCTATGAGAGGAGTTTTAAAAGTATTCGGTTGGATCTATATTTTATTAGCTATATTTATTGCAATATGCGCAGTTCTAGCATTTACATCACCTGATTATTTAAATAATATTAAAGAATCTATAAATGTTGATATTAAAGATTTAGATCCAAAAATATTCTTTGGTACAGTTATGAGTGTTGCAGCTATTCTATATTTCTTAATTGGTATGGGATTAAGAAATGTTGCGAATAATAAGAGCAAGGGTACTCTTATATTAATATTCTTAATACTATCAGCTATTGGAAGTATTTACACATTAATAAATGCTGTTAATGCAACTAACATAATAAGTTTAGCACTAAGCTTACTAATGGTATACTTTGTATATTCAGTTAGAAAACAAAATAATTAAAAAAACTAGTTTATGAAGTGAACCCCATTTTGGACACTTTAAAAAAAGACTAGTTTTTTTATTTTCTTCTTTCAAGTTTATATTGTTTATACATTTTTCTTTTATCTTCAGACATTAAAGCATCTGCTTTCATGAATGTTTCTTTCATCTTTTCACCTGGAAGATGTTCAACAATACCAAAATTTAAACCAATTGGTATACTTTTTCCTATTCCTAAATCTAACATTTTAGTTTCTTCAGTAGCTAAACTTGCTTTCATTTTTACTAATTCTAAGTATTCTTTAGTTGTTATCAAAACAAATTCATCTCCACCTACACGATAAATAGAATGACCAGTAGGTATGATTTGTTCTTCATCATCTACTATTTCTATTTTTTGTTTAGGCCAATATCTATTTAATATATTAGCAACTTCTTTTATATAAATATCACCTGTCGCATGACTAAAATTATCATTTATATATTTTAATCTAAATAAATCAAACAATCCATATACTAAATCAGTATCTGTTTCATTTATTTTTTCCATTCTTAATTCATATGAGTTTCTATTATCTAAACCAGTTAATAAGTCTGTTCCTATAGCTCTCATATTTTTTTCATAAGATTCTGTTCTTTTTAGTATCACTTGCATTGTATCTTTTAATCTATACCAAAAATTTGAATTCATTCTAGAATCTGAACAGTTGTTAATAGATAGAATGTAACTATTATCTACTGTGGATAAATGAATAAGCATCATATTTTTTATTGTTTCTGATAGATTTAAATCTATATTATACATTTCTTTTTTTTCTAATAAAGTAGATACTTCATTTACTATACTAGTTATATTTTTATTAAGATAATTCATTGATGTATCACTTACATAATGATTATAAAAACCATCTGTCTTTTTATATATTGATATATTTTCTGAATGTAAATACTCTTTTAATAAGAATAATGATTTATCTATTCCACTAAAAACATCATCTGTTCTTAAAGAATTAACCATCATTGCATAAAATAAAAAGTATTCATCATCTTTTAAAGATCTTAGTTCCTTTTCACTCATATAAACTCCTTTCTTTAAAAAAACACTTATTAAGTATAACATATAATAAATAAAAAAAGTAGTTTTTTTCTACTTTTTTTTAAGAATAATTTATATTTTTTTATAAGCTATATTCATTTTTTTCATCACTCTAAAGCAATAAATAATAGTTGTTCTTATTGTTATTTGCTATCTTGTTTTCTTATTCTATTTGGTGATTTACTTATTGCTTTTATCGGACAAACTAATTTACATAAATGACATCCTACACATTTAGTTGGATCAAGTATAGGTCTTCTATTTTCATCAAATTTAATGGCACTATGACCACCATCCATACATGAAATAAAACATCTTCCACATCCTATACATTTATCATAATTAAATCTTGGAAATTCAATTGTATCTTTATCAAGTAAATCATTATTAATTAAATTAGATTTTGATAATCCAACAAAATCACTTACTTTATTATAATTATTTTCTTTCATATATATTTTAAGGCCTAGTATTAAATCATCTACTACTCTATATCCATATTCAAGTACCGCTGTTGTTAATTGAACTGATGAACAACCAAGAAGCATAAATTCAACTGCGTCTTTCCAAGTATATATTCCACCTATTCCACTTAAAGATATATCTTTTAATTCAGGATTATTAGCCATTTCACCTATAAATCTTAAAGCAATTGGTTTAACAGCTTTTCCTGAATATCCTCCTAAAGATGATTTGCCATTAACATCTGGTTCTGGTACTAAATTATTTATACCAGTAATACTTTTTATAGTATTAATCGCAGATATACCATCTGCTCCTCCTTGTTTTGCTGATATAGCTGGAACACACATATCAGTAATATTTGGTGTCATTTTAGCAAGTACTGGTAAATTAGTATTATCTTTTACTGCTTTAGTAAATTTTTCTACTAAGATTGGTGTTTGACCTATCGCAGAACCTGTTCCTTTATGTTTCATATTCGGACAAGAGAAATTAAGTTCTATTAAATCTGCACCTGCTTTAGTTACTTCTCTTGCTAAATAACCCCATTCTTCTATGTCTCTTCCCATAATTGATGCGATTATAACTTTAGATGGATATTCTTCTTTTAATCTTTTAATCATCTTCATATTTTCTTCAACTGTATATTCAGATAATTGTTCTATATTTTTAAAACCTATAAATGATTCATCATAGTCTTTTAATGCAGATAATCTAGGAGAAGATTCTTCTATATTCATCATACTAATTGTTTTAACTGATACTCCAGCCCATCCTTGATCAAAAGCTCTTTTTATTTGATCATAAGTACTACCTACAATTGATGAAGATAGTATAAATGGATTTTCTAATTTTACTCCGCATATATCAGTACTTATATCAACATCTAAGTCTTTTACTTCTTCTTTTTCAAGTAGTTTCTTTAATATAAAATCTATATCTATATTTAAAGGACAAGTATTACTTTCTTCTTTTTCAAAACAATTATCATTTATTAAAGAACGTGCACCTTTTTCATTATCTAATTTTATTGCTCGTATAATTCTCTCCGGTTCAATATTCTTATATGCCTTATTACATGTTGCATTATGACATAATAAACATTTATGAACTTCCATATTATAATCTAATTCTTCTTTTATAACTTTTAGTTTTTCTTCATTCATATATTACCTCTTCTATTTTAATTATACCACGTATAATGGACTTAGTAAATTAATGTGATTTAAAAATTAATTTACTATATAATATTTTTTACCTACTTTTAGGTAATCGATTTTAAGAGTCAAGTCAGATTATACCAAGGGTCTTTGAATCCATTTTTAT
>JAFRCK010000027.1 GCA_017404385.1 Bacilli bacterium | reverse complement strand
TGGTTTTTTGATACAATAAAAAGAGCCCACCCGCCAAGGAAAGGACTCCAATATGAATTATACACAATTGACAGAAAAAAAGAAAGTAGAAATTGATATTTTACTTAATCAGGGGTTGTCAATGAGAAAAGTGGCATCTATTTTAGGAATAAGTCATTCAACAATATCTAGGTATAAGGCAGGCATATATAAAAAGAGAAAAATAAATATAGAAGAAAAGTATTCTATATTTATAGATTATTTTTATAGTCATTATGATTATAGATATTGTTCAGTTGAATTATGTGTTCATAATTTTAAAACAAAATATAAATACGCACCATGTCCAACATTTCAACAAGTATATAATTGGATAAATAATGACAAATTAGAGAAAAAAAGAAATATGTTGTGTTATAAAAAAAGAAAAAATAAAATAAGGGCTGGGATGATGCAACATACAAAATGGAATATTGATCATAAAACAGTTTTACCAATTAGTTTAAGGCCAAAATACATAAATAAACGTAATGAAAAAGGTCATTTAGAGATAGATTCTATTGTTGGTTTAAGAAACGAACAAGGTTCTATAATATCTATTGTAGATAGATGTACAAGAAGAGTTTGGTTAATAAAAGCTGAATATAAAAATGAATATTATATCGATAAATTGATATATAATTTTATGATTAGAAATGAGATATTAGTTAGATCAATAACTGTAGATAATGGACATGAATTTGATGCATTAGGATTAACTGCTAAAAAGATGGAAGTTAAACTTTATAAATGTGACCCTTATTGTTCATTTCAAAGAGGAACTAATGAAAGAACAAATGCTTTAGTAAGAAGATGGATTCCTAAAGGTACTTCAATGAAATATGTTCCTCAATGTTATTTAGATGATATTTGTTTTGAAATTAATAATATGCCTAGAAAAATATTTGACTTTAAAAGTAGTTATGAGATACAATCAGATTATGATTAAAGTGGTGCGGTTGAAATTACAAAAAAGAAAAAAGGAGATTATTAATCTCCTTTTTCTATATAATTAATAACTTTGTTTACAGTAATATTAAAGTCATTAAAATCAACATCAAACCATTTTATATTCATCTTATTTTTAAAGAAAGTAAATTGTCTTTTAGCATAGTGTCTACTATTTTGTTTTATTTTATCTATTGCTTCTGATTTAGTAACATTACCATCAAAATAATCAAATAATTCTTTATATCCAATTGGAGTTAAAGTAGCTTTTGTTCTTTCTTTTGAATAAAAGTATTTAGCTTCCTCTTCTAACCCATTTTTAAGCATTATATCTACTCTTTCATTAATTCTATCATATAATACATCTCTAGAAGTTTCTAATCCTATAAAGTATACATTATTGTATAATAATTTATCTCCATCATAAAATATATTGTCATTTTCAAGATTAATTAGAGTTCTAATTAATCTTCTTTTATTATCTTTATCTACTTCTATATCATCATCTAATTCTAATATTCTGGAATATAATTCTTCTTTTGAAAGATTTTCATAATCATTATTCTTTTCTTCTTTATTAAATTTATAATCATATAAAGCTGCTTTTATATATAAACCAGTGCCACCGACAAAGATTATGTTCTTACCCTTCTCTTCAAGTTCTTTAATTTTATTTCTAGCATCTATTTGATAATCATATACTGAATAGTCTTCATCATAGTTTTTTATATCTATTAAATGATGAGGTATACCCTCTTTTTCTTCTTCAGTAACTTTAGCACTAGCTATATTCATATCTTTATATATTTGTACTGAATCATAATTAATTATTTCAGCATTATATTTTTTAGCAAGTTCTATACTTAATTTAGTTTTACCAACTGCAGTTGGGCCTGCGATAACAATAATCATAAAATCACCACTTTCATTATATCATAAATAAAAAAAGAAATAGAATAGCTATTCTTTTTTTACATTTTTTGTTTCTTTTTACTTTCTTTAGCTGCTTGAATTATTTCTGGATGTTCATTTTGAATTTCTTTATCGACATAATTTAGTGCATCTCCAACTTTCTTTACTGCTTCTATAGCAATCTCTGGATGTGCTTTTTGTATTTCTTTATCAATATATTTTAGTGCATATGCACTTTCCTTTACTGCGGCCATAACTATCTCTGGATGAGCTTTTTGTATTTCTTTATCAACATATTGTAGTACAAATCCATCTTTCTTTACCGCTTCTATAACAATCTCTAGATGATCTTTTTGTATTTCTTTATCAACATATTGTAGTGCATGGCCATTTGATTTTACTGCTTCTATAACAATCTCTAGATGATCTTTTTGTATTTCTTTATCAACATATTCTAGTGCACATCCACTTTTCTTTACTGCTCTAACTAGAACATCTTCATCTTCTTCTCTTATTTTGACATTTTTTGGTAATAGTCTCATAGTTAAAAACATAACTTTTATATCATCATTTGATGCATAATAATCTTCTAATATATTTCTTTTATTTATTATCTTCTCTACTTTTGGATCTTGTTCCCAACCAAAACCATATTGTTTAGTATATAAATCTTCTAATTCTTGCTCTGTTAATGGCTCATTATTTTTTGTTTTCTTTCCTATAACAATAAGTTCTTTTAAATCTTCTACTTTTTGCATTTTTTCTTCTACATCTTCTTTTGATAAGAATGGCATTTTATTAAGTTTATTTTCAAGTACTCCAATCATGCTTTCTTCTAGATTTTGTCCGTCTTCTACTCCTCTTATTTCTCCTATATAGTTATGACCATCTAACCTTATTGCAATTCTAGGTGTTGTATAGTTTCCTTCTTTATCTTTTGTATAATATACATAAAAATCTCCACCATTTTCTGCATTATCATATGGTCCACATACTTGTTTGATTGCCATATCTTCAGATGCTGTACACCAACCAGTATTTTTTCCTTCAAGAGACTTTGATAATTTAATAGCGTCTTCTCTGCTTCCTTGATTATATTTAATCCAAATTCCTTCAGTACTAGTTCTATCCGCTACGCTCTTTTTATATTGTTTTTCAAATAAAGTATATATTTTACTAAAGCTATCTGTTTTACTTAATTTTTCATCTATATCTTCAGTTATTTCTTCTTTATTAACTAATTTCATAATTGTAGTTATACATTTTGCAATTATTTCTGGATTACATTCTACAAAAGGTGCCTCTGTTTTTTTATCTCTTTTTAAATAAATGCCTTTAATATCATCATAATTTCCCATTTTTAACATTCCTTGAAATGCCCAGTATTTTGCCCATGTCGGATAAACTGCTGTTGGATTTGAAAGATATTCTAACCACATAGTTAAGCTCTTCTTTTGAGCATTTTGTATTCTTTCAATTTCACTTTCATCTATTGCACGTATATTTTCTTTTTTTATAACGTATTTATCAAAATAAAGACTATATAATAGATTTTTCTTTCCATCTGTATCTGCTTTACTATGCACTCTTTCTAATCTATCCATATACTTTTTTATAGCTTCTAATCTTTTATCTTTATTTTCTTTAGTATGTTGTACTTCATCACTCATATATAGATCTCTATATAATTTATCTAAAAATTCTTCACCTGAATAATTATTTGCCATAAAGTCACCTCTATTATTATAATTATAACAAAAAAATAGATTAATTAAAATCTATTTTTCTATTTCTTCATATACTTTACTAGCTAATGTATTATGACCTTTAATACTCATATGTAATCCATCTTCACATAGATCTATATGATTAAAATAAATATTTTTAATACGATTTTCATTAAAATATTTAAGAATATTTTGTCTTTTTATTTCAGTTTCTTGAAATAAACTAATTAATTTAGGATCTGGAAGATCAAAATTAATTGGTAATATATAAATTATTTCTGGTAATTTGCCATTAAAATATCTATTATTATCTTCATTAAATTCTTTTTCTAATAATTCTTTATATGATAATAAATCTTTTATAATATCATCCGAAGTTCTATTATTTTCTGGTCTTAAATCATTACTACCAAGAGAGATAATAAGTGTATCAAGTGGTGCGATAGATTTATATGTACTTAAAAATGTATCTATACCATTTTTATATATTTCATTTTTATCTACAGATCCTGCAAATCTACCTGGAAGTCCTTCTTGATATACTTTATAATCATTACCTAGTTTTTCTTGAAGAATATTACACCACTGTTTAACATCAGGAATTCTTCTTCTAGTTAAAAAATTATCTCCCCAAGTATTTGAGTCACCAAAGACTAATATCTTATTCATATTTAATTATCTCCTTTCTAATATTTATTAATTATAGATATTAAATTAGAGACACTTTTTGATTGATTACCTACTAAAATTCCATCAAGTTCTTTTATTTCTTTAATAATAGATAGATTTTCTTCATTAATCCCACCACCATATATTATTTGGCTTTTACTTAATGTTACTTTTTTAGCTTTTCTAACAAATTCTCTAATTTTAGATTTTGTTAAAATTTGACTAGTTCCAATAAATTTATCTTCTTCGTAAGCAATTATAATATCTGAGTAATTATTAATATCAATTAAATCTTTTTTTAATGTATCAATAGAATCAACGCAAAGAATAATCTTAATTCCCTTTTCTATACACTTTTTTATTTTATTATTAATCATTCTATCTGTTTCTTTACCTCTAACATCTTTATGACCTAAAAGTACATAAGAATAATCTTCATCTATTATATTTTGTGTACCTACAAATACATTTTTAAAACTATATTTATTTAAATCATCATTACATGGTAATACTATTACTTTATTATCCGTTTTTATTTTTGATAGTTCATTAACATATTCCTTTGTTATTCTATTTTTCTTTAAATTAGCTATTATTATTTTCATACTACATCACCCTTTTAAATAGTTTTTCTAACTCATATGTTGGATAATGAATAATAGTTGGTCTACCATGTGCACAATTATATGGATTCTTACATGTTTCTAAATCATCTATTACTTTTTGCATTTCCTCCATAGATAAATCTGTATTAGCTTTTATAGAAGCTTTACAAGCCATCATCGCTGAAATACTATCATTAAATCTTTCTAAATCAAAATGTTTATCCATTGTTATTATTTTTTCTAACACATTTTTTATAAATATCTCTTCTAATCCTTCTTTAAACCAAGTTGGATGAGATTTTATAACATAGGAACTATCCCCAAATTCTTCTATTTCAATTCCTAAACTTCTAATGAATTCTAGATTATTCTTTATTATTAAAAATTCATCTTTAGGATACTCTAAATTCATTGGAAATAACATTGATATAGTTTCATGTTTTGGATCAGCCATTGCTTTTTTATACTTTTCATAATTAAATCTTTCAGCTGCGGCATGTTGATCTATTAAATACATTCCCTTTTCATTATGGCAAACTATATAAGTACCTAGTACTTGTCCAACAGGATATAGTTTTGGAAAAGGTTTTATATCTTCATCTGTTTCTACAAAATTGTAATCATTTTCTTTTTCTTTAATCATGCTTTCGGTATTAGAAAAATCCATAACTAATTCTTTTACTTCTTCATATTTAGTTTCTTCTTCTACTTGTTCTATCTTTTTAACAACATTATTTAAAGATACTTCTTTAGTAGATGCATCTACTCCTAAAAAATGATTATCTAATACTTTTTCTATTGCTTTACTTATCATCTCAGATAAATCATCAAAATTACTTAGTTTAATATCTTGTTTAGATGGATGAATATTAACATCAGTTAGTGTTGGGTCAACTAATATATTTAATACTACTATAGGATATCTATTATCTGGTTTATATTTATGATAAGCATCATTTATTACTTTATTTAATTCACTATTTCTAACTACTCTACCATTAACTATTGTTATTAAATGATTTCGATTAGATTTATTAATATCAGGTAAAGATATATATCCATTTATTTCATAATCATCATTTTCACATTCTAATTTAAGCATTTTTTTAGATACTTCTATGCCATATATCTGATTAATTGTTTTTAATAGATTCCCAGAACCATCTGTCTTTAATAATACTTTATCATTATTAATTAAAGTAAATCTTATATTAGTATGAGAAAGAGCCGCTCTATTAACTACACTAGTTACATTAGCAAGTTCACTATATAAACTATTTAAATATTTTAATCTAGCAGGTGTATTATAAAATAAATCTTTAACTTCTATAATTGTCCCTTTTCTTAAATCACTTTTTTCTTTTTTCTTAACTACTCCACCTTCTAAATAATATGTAACACCAGTGCTTCCATTACTTGTTTTTAATGTTACTAATGATACAGAAGCAATTGAAGGAAGTGCTTCACCTCTAAACCCAAGTGTATTAATATTAAATAAATCTTCTTCTTTTAATAATTTACTAGTTGCATGAGCTTCAAAACATAATAGAGCATCATCTTCATCCATTCCAGATCCGTTATCAGTTACTTTTATCATTTTAGTACCTGAATCTATTAATTCTACCTTAATATCAGTAGAACCAGCATCAATTGAATTCTCAATTAATTCTTTTACAACAGATGCACATTTTTCTACTACTTCACCAGCTGCAATTTTATTCGATAAACTTTCACTCATTATTTGAATTTTGCTCATACTATCACCATTAAAATTATATCATACAAGTAAAAAAAAGAAAATGAATTTACTTTTTTATAGTGCAATAGATATTTTACTTTTTCTATATAAAATTTCTTTTAATTCATTTTCTTTTTCTTCAATGTCCTTTTTTATTGAATTAATACTATATTCTAATTCGTTTATCTTAAACACAATACTAACATCATACGATTTATCAAAATCTTTAGATTGTTTAACAATTTCAGTTGCTTCTTCAATATTTGTTGTGCCAAACTTTTCAGCAATAGACTTTTCTATTCGTAGCTTGTCAACTTCAAAAATATCTATTCTATCTTTAGTAATTTTAATCATATTTTCTATATATAAGAGTTTATTTTGCAATAAAGTAATATCTAGTTTTAATTTATTTATTATAGAGTCATTAGAAGAGTTTAATAATCTAGTTTTATCAATTATATCTGTTTTTTCTTTTTCTAATTTTTTAATCTTAAAAACATTAAAAATAGGATGTCTACGTAATTTATTTAAATTATTATCTATTTCTTCAGTATGAATTTTTCTATTATTTTCTTCCTGTATAGCTGAATTTTTAATACTATTTATCTTTTCATTTAACACTTGAATTTCATTTTCAATTTTTTCCTTTTCTTTATTTTGATTTTCTAATTCAACTTTTAACGAACTTGAAGATTCTTCTATACTTGTTAAATCATTCTTATATATATTTAACATATATTCATTCATAATAATTAATTCACACTTACTATGTTTCTTTTTATCAGCTTCAAGATTATTTTTTTCTTCAATCATGTCTTTTAAAGCAATTTTCTTACTTTTAATATATTCCATAACAGTTTTTTCACTAGATACTACATTATCCTTAACTTTTCTTGCCATATATGAAGCCATATTTTTAAATGTTAAATCAGGTATTTCGTCCTTCATTTGATTATATAAATCAATATTTAATGGCAAAAATCCATTTAAATCCATAAATACCTCAAAACCAGGAAATAATTCATTAATTTCATGTTTATATTTATGGTATTCTGGCTTATTTAATTTTTCTAGCATAAATGCAGTTGCTTCCCCATTTATTATTATGCCAAAATTATTGTTATAACCATTTTCTAAAGCATATTTTTTTTCTTCTTTATTATAACTTTTTGAATTATCAAAAATATCTGATACGCTAGTAAATATGCTGATGAGTTCTTCATTTCTATCAAATATGTTTAAAACATCATTTTTAGTATATTCCCCAGCTTTTTTCAATTCATCTAGCGATTTAAAAAATAAACTATATCTAAATAAGTTTTCATCTCGCAAATTATAACTATATCCCTTTTTAAAAAAAATTGAATCAATAACACTTTTTTTTAATCTTTCTAATTCTTCTCCTTTTGATAATTTTAAAGCATCAATAAATTTTATTCTTAACCCTGTCTTATTAGATAATTCAATAGCTTTATTATACTCATATTCAAATTCTTTAATACCGGTTGTAAAACAAAAGATTCCAATAGGATCAAAGCCTTCATGTACAATTTCAGAGTAAACTTTTTGATAAGAATTTTTTCTTTCATTTTCTTTTTTATAATCTTCCATTCTTTTTAAAATGGCAAATGGATGATGGATAATAGGAATAGAACTATTTGTAATATCTTCTTTTAATTCAACTAAATTATTTACATACATATCACTATAACTAGCTCCAACCATATTATTTGGATTAAATATAAACCCATATCTAGAATTAAATGTACTTATATTATTTTGATTAAATAAAGAACATGAAATATAATTTGTATGAAAATTACCCTCAAAATTGATAGGTTTTAAACTATGTCCTATAAACATAAAATTATCCTGCGAAATGCTCTCAAAATCATTAATATACTTGTTCCATTCATTTAAATTATTGTCTATTACATATTGTAATAATTGTTTTGCTTTATAAACATCCCTTTGTTTAATAGCTAAGTCAAAATCCATACTCCATTTTTCAATATCTTGATCCTTCATATAGTATTTCATATCTTCTAAATAGTTTTGTTTATGATATTTCATATCTCTTAAAAAAAAGAATAAATTTTGTTTTTCAATTATTGTTTTACATATTTTAATCATATTTATTAATTCATCTTTACTCATCTTTTTTTCATCATTATAAAGTTCCATAAACTCTTTTGATTCATTAATTAGTTCATTTTGTAAATTATCATCCACTTGATCAGATAATCCTTTTGTATTAAGACTAATTGAAAATGAATAATAATCCATAATATTAAAACAAATTCTTTCAAATCTTGATTGTGTTAGTTCATTAGCGTTTATGTATTTTTCTAAAGCTTCACCCATATCTTTATGAGAAGTACAATATCCTCTTTTACTTTTATTTATTAAATAATACAAATTCTCAATAACACTTTCAGATAATTCTATATTTTCAGATTTCAAAAAAACATTATCCATAATTTATTCTCCATTATATTTATTATATAACATAAAAGAATTTATGAAAATAAAAAAAGTACAAAAAATTGTACTTTTTATTCATAAATATATGGATTATCTTTTGTTCCATCTCCACCTAGATATTTAGTTAATCCTTGTAAATATATTACTTTATTAACAAATATATTTTCTTGTAATTCTTTAGTTTTAACTATCTTATTATTATCTATATAATAAACATTACTATTTTCTGCTGTATTACATGAATATGTATCACCAATTAAATCAAAAATATAACTCTTACAGTTTTCACTATTAATATCTGTTATATTATTAAAATTACATTCATTAGATGCACCTACTATATCAGAAACATTAATATATGAACTATATCCATAGTACTTTGGTGTAACTTTTGTATATTCATTATTTCTCTTTTCATTTTTTATTATTTGTTCTAAATTGGAATTTTCACTTCTAACATATCCTACATAAAATATTCCCTTAGTTCCTATAGGTTCTTCTTCAATTTTTTCATCAAAATAGTTTATCTTCCCTGTTGAACCCCACTTTTGAATATTATCTCTATCTACACTTATTAGTTTCAAAAAGTTAGAATAAGTAACACTCATAATTCTATACATTTTATCTTTATATTTAATATAATTATTAGGTTCACCTTTATAAACATATTTTATATCAAAAGGCATGCCTTCATTTTCTAGTTCTTCAGCAATATTATCATCTTTTAAAATCTTATTAACTAAATAATCTTCCTCTTCAACAAAAGAATACTCATCATTTACAATTTTGACATATCCTTTTAATTTTGTATCTTCTTCTAAATATCCTTTTCTAATTAATTCTTTAGTAGTAATTCTAAATTCTAAATCTTTTTCATTTTCAAGTTCATTAAAATAATCTTTATTATTTGACACACAATTTTTTGCTTTTTCTATTATAGTTTCAGGTGTTACAGCAACTTCAGCATCTTTTGAAGTTCCTCTTGACATATATAAAACTATACCAAGTAAAATAGCTGCAACAAATATTATAGATATTCTTATGATATTAAATCTTTTACTAAACATAACAACACCTCATTTTAATTATAATTAATATATTTCTAAATATCAATTATAAAAATAAAAAAATATTTACTTTTGTAAATATTCTTTTACAATTGGAATTACATTTTTCGGAATTATTTTCTCTAATTCTTCATCAGAAGCTTCTAATATTCCTTTTAATGAACCAAATTTTTTTAACAATTCTTTTTTTCTTTGTTTACCTATTCCTGGTATTTCATCTAATTTAGATGAAAATGATCCTTTACTTCTAATTTCTTTATGATAATTAATAGTAAATCTATGTACTTCTTCACTTATTGTTTCTAAAAAGTGAAATAAGTCACTATTCTTTTCAATAGGTATTTCTTCATTATCATGTGAAATTAATGCTGTAATTCTATGTTTATCATTCTTTTTCATACCATAAACAGGTATATCTAAACATAAGTTATCTAATACTTCTAAAGTAGCATTTATTTGAATAATACCACCATCTGTAAGTATTAAATCTGGTTTTACTAGATTATCGTTAATAACTCTTGCATATCTTCTTTCAACAACCTCCTGCATCATATGAAAATCGTCTACTTCATCGCCAATTATTTTATACTTTCTATAATCTTTAGTACTTTTCTTTCCATCAATAAATACAACCATCCCACTAACTCTAAAATTACCAAATAAATGTGAATTATCAAATGACTCTATTCTATGTACATTTATTCCTAATAGATTACTTAATTCTTCACACGCATGCACTGTTCTATTATAATCATTCTTTATTAAATTAATCTTATCTTCTATTTTAATTCTAGCATTTTCTTTTGCCATATCTAATAATTTCTTTTTATCACCTTTAACTGGACTTAAGACCTTAACACCAAGCACTTCTTCGAGTAACACATTATCTAGGCCTTCTGGAACCAGAATTTCTCTTGGTTTAAAACGATCATCTTGTTCATAAAATGAAATAATAAAATTACTTAGAACTTCATTTTCATCTTCATTAAGTTCATAAATATAACTATCTCTTTCAACTAAATTTCCATTTCTAGAATGAAGAACTTGAAGAGAAATATAATCTTTATAAACATAGTAATTAAATATATCTCTATTTACATTATCATTAAAATCAATCTTTTGTTTTTCAAGAACAACTTTAATATAATCCATTACTTCTTTTAATTCTTTTGCTTTTTCAAAATTTAGTTTTTCAGAAGCTTTATACATTTCATCTTCCAACTTTTTAATAATATCAAAATAGTTTCCATTTAAAAATGAAATAATTTCATTTACCATATTGTCCATTACTTCTTTATCTATATCTAGTTTACAATAACCAAGACATTCACCTATATGATAATAAAGACATAAGTCATCTTTAAAAGTTTTACATTTTTTTAAAGGGTACATCCTATTTAAAATTTGTACAATCTTTTTAGCAGCATAACTATTTGGATATGGACCAAATAATTTTACATTTTTTCTTTTCATTTTTTTAGAAGGTCTTACTATACTTAATTCAGGATACTTGTCATATGTAAGCATAATATATGGATACTGTTTATCATCTCTAAATATAATATTATACTTAGGATCATATTTTTTTATTAAATTAATTTCAAGAAGTAATGCTTCTTTTTCTGAACCAGTTACTATATATTCAAAATCATCTATATTTTGAACTAAGACTTTGGTTTTACCGAACTTTTCTCCTCTAAAATAACTTTTTACTCTGTTTTTGAGAATTTTAGCCTTACCTACATAAATAATAGTGCCAGTTTTATCTTTCATTAGATAACAACCTGGAGAGTCAGGTAAAAGAGCTAATTTCTTTTTAATATTATCCTTAGTATCCATATAATCACCTCTTCTTTTTATAGTATACCATATTAAATAAAAATATAGTATAATTAGATTGGTGATATTATGATAACAAATGAAATTGAAATAAAAAAATCTAGATTTATTACTTATCTCTATGAAATAGAAAATGAATCTGAAATTGAAAAAATAATAAATAATATAAAAGAAGAACATAAAAAAGCAAGACATGTTGTGTATGTATATAAGATAAATAATAATGGCAAAATAAATGATGATGGTGAGCCAAAAGGAACAGCTGGTATGCCTATATTTAACGTTATAGAAAAAAATAATTTAAATAATATATTAATTGTAGTTGTAAGATATTTTGGTGGAATAAAATTAGGTGCTGGTGGTTTATTTAGAGCGTATTCTAAATCAGCATCTGAAATAATTAAAAAGAAACTAGATAACTAGTTTCTTTATTTTTTTATCTTCTTTAATAAAATATTGTTTTAAGAAATAATCTTTATCAATTGAATGACTAAATATTAAATCAGAAAACTCTAATGCATTATTATAATCAATTTCAGAATATTGATTTATTGTTTTGGCATTTATACTTTGTGAATAAACATAATCCAAAACATCTAAATCAATTCTTTTGTTTACAATTGAATCAATCATGTTTCCTACCATTGATATATAGTTTTGAATTATAATAGGATTAAATGTATTATTAAACATTCTAAATTCTATAGTATCATTTTTCACTATATTATCATGAGTATGAAAATTTAAAGAATAGCTTTTACAAGTAAGTATTTGCCTTATATTTTTAATATTTTCATCAAAAGAATAACTCATATTTGGTATAAAATTATGTATTAATTGACCAGATGGTTTTGAAAACATATGTATATTAGAATTGCTAGCTTCTTGTTCTCCATATCCAAATCTAAAAATAATATTTTCATAAACTGAATATAGTTTTAAAAAATTTGATAAACTTATACTATCTTTTTCAAAAACTGATAAATCTACATGAATATGTATACCTTTATTAATACTATATACTAAACCATTATCTTGAAATATAACTAAAAGATTTTTAAAATCTTCAAAAAATTCTTTTGAATTATTAAATATAGGTGTATTAAATTCTATTTCACTCTTATCTTTAAATACAGAATATAAAGATTTATTAAAAGTTAAAGCATACTTACTATTATTAATAAAATTAGTACTTTTATTAACATCTTTAATACATCTTTCCATTACTTTTATACTTGATCCAAGAAACTGCATATCAAGTCCAAAGTTAATATCAGAACTAACATTTAATTCTTTTCTATAAGTTAAATTCAAGTTTTTTAAATAATCTAATAATGCGTGTAATTCTTGTTCGTTCATATCCCTATTCCTCATTTTTTAACACTATCATCTATAATATTACAAATTTTAATTAAAGTCAAAATAAAATAGTCTAAATGACTATTTTATTTCCTCTAATTTAACACTAACTAATTTAGAAACACCTGATTCTTGCATTGTTATACCATAAAGTACATCAGCATATTCCATAGTCTTCTTCTTATGAGTAATTATTATAAATTCTGTATCATCTTTAAACTCTGATAAGTATTTACCAAAATTATCAACATTTACTTCATCTAGTGCAGCTTCTACCTCATCTAAAACACAGAAAGGAACTGGTCTTGTTTTAAGTATTGCGAATAATAAAGCAATTGCTGTTAAAGTTTTTTCACCACCAGATAATAATGAAATATGTTGTAATTTCTTCCCTGGAGGTAATGCAACTATATCAACACCTGTTTCAAGTAAATTATTTGGTTCAGTAAGTTTTAACTCAGCATCCCCTCCACCAAATAATTTTTTAAATGTATTCTTAAATTCTACTTGAACTATCTTAAATGTCTCAGCAAATTTTTCCTTCATAACATCATCCATTTGGCTAATAATACCAAGTAAAATATCTTCTGCATGTAATAAATCATCTCTTTGACTAGTTAAGAAAGTATATCTTTCATTTACTTTTTCAAATTCTTCAATAGATGATACATTTACTTCACCTAATGCCTTTATTTCCCTTTTTAATCTATTAACTTTAGTTCTAGCTTCTTCAGCATCCATATCTAAGAAATAATTAGCTTTAGCTTTTTCATAAGTAATAGAATAATCTTCACTTAATATATTAAGTAAATTATCTAATTTAACATCAAGTTTACTAACAACTATTTCGTTCTTTTTTAGCTCATCTTGACACTTATTATAATCTTGATTCTCAATCTTTAAATTAGTTTCTTTATCTTGTAATTCTAATTTAGTTTTATCAATAAATTTTAAAATATTATCTATTTCTAATTTTAAATAATCTTGTTTTTCTTTTTCTTCATAATATTTATTAATAATTGTCTCTTCTTCATTAGATAAAACATTATTAATAGTATTATTGTTACTACTTAATTCTAAATTAATAGAAGATTTCTTTAGTTCTAATTCTTCTTTTTTATTTTCTCTTTCTTTTAACAATTCACTTTTAGAATTAATACTAACTAATATATCTTTTCTTTCTTTATCTAATTTAGCATAATCTTCATCATTTATATTAATACTATCCTCTATTATAGATAAATCTTGTTCTGCTTTTTTAATTAATTTAATTGTTTCTTCTAACTCATATTTACTTGTTATTATACTAGATTTAAGTTTTAAAGAACCACCAGTTATTGCTCCCCCTGGTGATACAACATCACCATCAAGTGTAACAATTTTATACTTATTATTAACAACTCTAGATATCTTATTAGCACTATCTAAATCTTTAACTATAATTACATTTCCCAATAGATTTTGCATTATATTTTTATATTTAGCATCATATTTAATTAAATTTGATGCGATATCCACAAACGAGTCTTCATATTTAATTTTATTATAACTTTCGGTATCAACTGTTCTAGCTTTAATAACAGATAAAGGATAAAAAGTTGCTCTACCTAAATTATTATTTTTTAAATAGTTAACTGCATCTTTAGCGTTATTTTCATTTTCAGTTACAATATAACTGATCTGATTACCTAATGATACTTCTATAGGTTTAGTATATATTTCTTCAGTTTCAAATAATTTACCTACCACACCTTCTATACCAATTAATTTAGGATTATTTAAAACACTTCTAACTGGATAAGGTAAAGATGAATTATTTTCAATTTCATTTTCTAAATTTTCTTTTTTATTTTTTAAAACAGAAATTTCTTTAATCTTATTATTTGAACTACTAATTAATCTAGTTTTTTCATTCTCATTATCAGTAATTTTTTTAGATAAATCATTTAATGTACTTGCTAATTTAGATCCTTCTTCTTTATCATTATCTATATTCTTTGTTAGTAGTTTTATTTCATTATCAAGAGCCATTAATTGTTCTTTTAATGAAATAATATTATCATGTAACTTAATATCATCTGATTCATACTTGCTTCTTTCATTAATTAAATTCTTTTCTCCAGCAAGTTTTTCTACATTTGTACTTACTTTAATTAATTCTTGTTGTTTTTCATATAGTTTTCTATTTAAATCGTCTATTTTTTGTTTTATTTCTTCTATCTCAACTTGTTTAGTCGATGTAGTACCTAGTACTCTTGATATTTCTTTATTTAATTCATCAATCTTGTTTTTAGCATCTTGATAAGTATAATTATATTCATCTATATCATTTACTATTAAAGCTACTTCTATACTTTCTAATTCTTCCTTATCTTTAACATAAACTTTTGCTTTTTCACTTTGTTCTTTTAAAGGTTCTAATCTTTCTTTATTTTCTTCAATTATATCATTTACTCTAACTAAATTATCTTTAGTTTTAGATAGTTTTCTTAAAGCTTCTTCTTTTCTCTTTTTATATTTTAAAACACCAGAAGCATCTTCAAATATAATTCTTCTATCTTCAGCTTTACTAGACAAAATATTACCTATATCACCTTGTGAAATAATATTAAATGATTCTTTAGAAGCTCCTGTGTCTGTGAATAACTCTAATATATCCTTTAATCTACATTTAACATTATTTATTTCATATTCATTTTCACCAGATTTATAAATAGTTCTTTTTATAATGACTTCATCTGCTTCTATTGCTAGATATCTATCACTATTTTCAAAAGTTAATGAAACAGACGCATAGTTTGAAGATTTTCTACTCTTGCTACCGGAGAAGATTACATCGCTCATAGAGCCATCTCCTCTTAAGGATTTAACTGATTGTTCACCTAGAACCCATCTAATAGCATCTACTATATTACTTTTTCCTGAACCATTTGGACCTACTACACCAGTTATTTTATCATTAAATACAATTTCAGTTGGATTAACAAATGATTTAAAACCTATCATGTTCAATTTCTTTAAGTACATACTTCCACCTACTATTTTTTCTACTTAATCATTATACAATAAAACAAAAAAAAGAACAAGATTTACTTGTATTTAAAACACAATTTCTTTTGTTCCTCTATTCTATTTTTCTCTATAAGCATCAGGTATAAATCAAAAATATTTCTATCTTCTAAAAAACTACTACACATCTCTTTTGCTACTGAATCGTTTCCCTTATTAATTTGTTCTAAAATTTTAAAATACTTTCTAGATGCATCAACTGAAGAAACTGGTTCTTTTTTATCTTTAATTTTAGTATATATTCTAAAAATATCATTATCATAAATAAACCTATTACATATTGTTCTTGCTTCATTATATCTTTGTTGATCAATTAAAGAATATATAAATGCTTTACTAATATATATATCATCTGGGTAATTGTTAGCTATTTTTTCAAGCAACTCATATTCTTTAAAATAATTTAAAATTCTTATATATTGAGCTTTTAAAGTTTTAACATTATGATATTTCTCACATATTTTTCTTGCTTCTTCATATCTGTTTTGACCAATTAAGATATATAAATACTGAGAACATATAATTGAATCATCTAAATATTCTAAACAAAATCTTTCAGCCTCTTTATAGTTTTCTTCCTCTGTAAGTATTTTAATATAAAGAGATAAAACTGATGGATTATCTAACTTCTTTAAACAAACTTTTTTTGCATCATCTATCTTTCCAGATTTTACTAAATCATATATTGTATTATTGTTTTGCATATTAATCTCCTAGCATAATTTACTTAAAGCATCTTTTGCAGCCTCTTGTTCTGCTTCTTTTTTAGAACCAGCAGTTCCTTTTCCTAATATTACATTATCTACTTTAACTATAGTAGTAAATACTTTATTATTAGCAGGTCCCTCTTCATTGATAATTTCATATATAGTAGATTTCTTATCAGTTTGTACAATTTCTTGTAGCTTAGTTTTATAATCATGTAAGAATAATTCTTTTTCTTCTTTTATAAAAGGAATTACAACATCATAAACAATTGATTTAACAGTATCAAACCCTTTAGTTAAATATACAGCCGCTAAAAATGATTCAAAAGTATCAGCTATAATCGATGGTTTATCTCTACCACCTGTCATCTCTTCACCTTTTCCAAGCCTTAAATAAGATGGAAAATCAAGTGATTTAGCATAAGTATATAAAGCATTTTCGCAAACATAACTAGCTCTTAATTTAGTCATTTTTCCTTCATCATAATCATCATTTGTATATAAAAATTCAGTTACTATAAAATCTAGAATTTTATCGCCTAAAAACTCTAATCTTTCATAATCTTCACCATTCTTTGTTTCATTAATATAACTTGAATGAGTAAATGCCCTTTTAACAATTTCATTGTTTAAATCAATTTCATATTTATCAATTATATTCATAACAATCACCTTTATAATTTTAACACAAATATAAAAAAAATAAAACTTACTGAGTAAGTTTTATTCTCCTATTTTACTATAAGCTTTTATGTCTGTTGCTATTTCATCTTTTGTTATAGTTGGTGCAAATGAATTTGCGCTTGATTTTTTACCACTATTTAAGAATCTATCTAAACTTTTATAAGCCATATCTTTTGATCCATCAGTATAAACAATTTCTCCTACAACAACATAATTACTTTGGATTGTAGTAATATAAACATCAGATACTAGTCCATTAAGTGTTCCAGTAGCTAGATTATATGAATTTCCATTAACTACATAATCAGAAATTCCTACATAAGTAGCTCCAGATGATTCTAAATTAGATTTAATTGTTGATTCATTTTGTTTCATTGATAATTTAAATTCTTCATAAGAAGCTTCATTTGTAATACCTTTTATATAAAACATCATACCATTAGTTGAATCAACTAAAACATTATAACCATCTGTTATTTTTTTAACATAACCTGATGGAATTGCGAATTCAAAACCATCAATAGTTATTTTATCACCATTATCTACGTTAGATGGTGTAACAGGCTCAACTGGTTCAACATTTTGGCCATTACCACCATTATTTCCAGATCCACCTGAAGAATTTGAATCATTTCCTAATAATTTAATTGCGATAAAAGTACCTAATCCAGCAATTATTAATAATAATACAATAATTATTGCTATAAATCCTGTATTTTTCTTTGGTTTATCAATTGGTGATATTGGTGTTTGATTAATTCCAACTGAAGGTTGTACACTTGGTGCGGGTTCTTGAGTAGGTGTTGGCTTAGACATTTGTACTGGCTCAGTTGATGCAACTGAAGGTTGAACATGTTCAGTTGGTATAACTGGTTCTGCAGGTTGAACTGGGGCTGGCTGAACAGGCTCTTGTTCAACTTGCATTGATGGAACCTCTTGATTTAAAACAGTTTGATTTACAAATAATTCATTTGCTTCTCCACAATTTGGACAAAATTGATCTTTATCAGTTAATAAATATCCACATTTTTTACAATTCATAATAATTCCTCCTACTATAGTGTTATCACTACTCTATGTTAATTATAACACATGGTTTAAACAAATAATACTTTTTTTTGTTAAGTTTACACTTTAAAAATATAATTGATACAAATATAAATTTATGATAGAATTATATTGGTGAAGTAAATGTCAAAAGTAATGATATTTTTGATAGATTGTTATCAAAAACTACCTTTAAGTAGCCATAATTGTTGTAAATACATACCTACTTGTTCTGAATATTCAAAACAAGCCTATAAAGAATATGGTTTTTTTAAAGGAACTCACTTAACTATAAAAAGATTATTTAGATGTACACCATGGAATCATAGTAATGTATATGATCCAGTACCTATTAGGAGGAAAAAATGAAAAAAATTTTAACAATAGTTGGTTTGGTTATGATTTCTCTATTTTTAAGTGGATGTAGAAGTGATTCTATGGATAATATTACAGTTTATACAAGTGTTTACCCTATTGAATATGCAACTAAAATGATTTATGGTGAACATTCTACTATACAAAGTATATATCCTCAAGGTATAAATCCATATGATTATAAATTTACTGATAAACAAATTAGTGATTATTCAGATTGTGATTTAGTAATCTATAATGGATTAGATAAAGAAAAAGATATAATTGTTAAAATGCTTGATAATAATGGTTATTTAAAAATAATCGATGCAACTAATAAAATAGATATACAAAATAATGTAGATGAAGTTTGGATTAATCCTTCAAATATGTTAATGATAGCTAAAAATATTAGAGATGGATTAAATGAATATGTAGTTAGTGATATATTAAAAAGTAATATAGATAAAAATTATGAAAAATTAAAAATAGATATTTCTAGTTTAGATGCATCTTTAAAAGAAATAGTATTATATGCTAAAGAAAACTATTTACTAGTTTCATCTGATCAATTTAAATTCTTAGAAAAATATGGTTTAAATATAGTTTCATTAGATAGTAAAAATAATGCTGATAAAGCATATAGTGATGCAAAAGATGCAATCAATGGTCATGATATTAAATATATTTATTTAAAGAAAGATGAAAAACCTAATGATAATATTAATAGATTAATAAATGAATTTGAATTAGAAATACAATATATTGATACTTTAAATAATATATCTACAAGTGATAAAAAAGAAGGAAGAGACTATATCACAATTATGAACGAAAATATAGACAAATTAAAACAAGAGTTATATTAACTCTTGTTTTTAAATGTTTGGCAAAAAAGTTGTAAGTATCATTGCTATTATTGCAATTGCATTTTGTATAAAATGAAAGTATATACTACAGCATATATTCTTAGTTTCATAATATGTATAAGCTAAAAAGCATCCTAAACTTGAATATAATAAAATATATAATAATTCATTTACAGATTGAAAATCATCAATAACATGAACAATTCCAAATAATACACCACTAACTATTATAAATATCCATTTTTTATTAAATATCTTTCTAATAAATCCTCTAAACATTATTTCTTCAGCTATAGGTGCATAAACTAATGCAAGTAATGATATAATTACTGGCATATATTTAAATGAATTATTAATATCTACTTGATTAGTTGGAGAAGATATATTTGTATATAATTTAATTGATAATGATAATACAAACATAACTATAAATGATTTAATAAATGTTTTTAATACAAATGAATTATACTCTCTAAAATAACTTTTAAAATATTTAAAATCTCTTGATAAATCTTTTCTAAAAATAAATAAAGTAATTGCTAAAATTACAATATATAATGAATTTAAAATATACGTATTATCTGTTAATCTTGGTATACCAAACATAATTCCCATACATATTGCAAATACAATAATATAAATATAATTACTATAAGAATGCTTTATTTCTAATTCTGGTAATTTTCTTATTTTTCTATTATTGATTTTTGAAGCTACAATAAAACCTAATATACCTGATACAATATTATATATAAAGAATAGTACTGATATAAAAATAATCATTCCCCTATTATCTTCCAATTCTATTTTTTTAGAAAAAGCTAAATACGTAAATAAACCAATGCCTATTATTGAAGATCCATAAACAAATGCATTAAATAAACATTCTGCAATATTATTAGTATCAAAATCAAATTTATTTATAACTAAATTTAATATTAAATATCCAAGCATTAATATTGCTGAAGCTAATAAATACTTCTTTTCACTACTCATAATATCCTTGTATAATCAATCTTATAGAAATGTTATTAATTTTTATAAGATTGATTAATTCCTTTCTATATATTTTTTTCTTATTATTTTATAATAAGTTTAAGCACTGTGGATTTGTTTTTCATAAATTACGGCTTTGACTGT
>JAFRCK010000026.1 GCA_017404385.1 Bacilli bacterium | reverse complement strand
AAGACTTGCTAAAAAGTTAGCAAGAGAAGTATTAATAACAAAAGAACCAAGAACTCTGGACTCACTGAATTCTTATGAACGAAGAATAGTTCATAAGGGATTAGGTAAGTATCAAGATATAATAACTGAAAGTGAAGGGGAAGAACCAAATCGAAAGGTTGTTATAAAATATAAGGATAGAAAGGAGGAATAATATATGAAAAATAGAAATATAGCAGTTTCAATCATTTTAACATTAGTAACATTTGGTATTTATGGTTTATACTGGTGTGCAGTATTAAATAATGAATTAAAGAATGAAGCAAAAGAAGATAGTTTTACATCTGGAGGTATGGTTGTATTATTATCAATAGTAACTTGTGGAATATATTCTATATATTGGTGCTATAAAATGGGTGAATTTACTGAAAAAATAAAGGGAGAAAAGAATAATACACCTATATTATATTTAATATTAAGTTTACTTGGATTAGATATAATAGTAGATGCATTAATTCAAAATGATATAAATAACAGAATAGAAGACAAGTAACATTAGTTACTTTTTTATTTTTAAAAATAATGATATATTTATTTAAGAGGTGACTAACTATAATAAGTCAAGTCATTTTCTTCAAAAATCTTTTTAAGATTTTTGCTCCACGCCAAAAAGATTTTAAAAATAAAGATTTTTAAAATTTTATGTCGCGTCATATAAATATAAATTAAACACCAATTAATTTATATTTGATTTAAAAGTAGTATTTTCAGATTCTAATTTATAAATAATTCTAACGAGTTTTTTAGCAACATGAGATAAAGTAACTTGATGAGTTTTACCTTCGTTACGTTTTTTATAATAGAATTCTGTAAATATAGGTTCATGCATGGCAACCATTTCGGCAGCATTAATTAAATGATATCTTAAATGGCCAGACCCATGTTTAACCATTTTACCTGTGTGAGATTCAATACCTGATTCAGATATACTAGGTTCAATACCAGCGAAAGCTACACAAGCATCAGCATTTTTAAATCTAGTGATATCACCAAATTCAGAAATAATTCCAGCACAGGAAATAGGACCAATACCTCTTATTGAAAGAGATGGTGGATTAAGTTCTTTGATAATTTCAATAATTTTATCATCATAAAATTTAATCTTATTATTTAAGTTACTGTAAAGATCAATCATGTTTTCTAAATCGAATTCTAAAAATTCATTTGAACAACCAATAGTATTTTTGGCAGCCTCTTTGATTTTTAAGAATTTAGAATAAGATAATTTACCATGAGAAACTTTTCTTAATGAATCATAGTCTTTCATGTTTTTAATTTTTTCAATAGATTTATATTTGTATAAAATATAAAGAGAAGTAACAGAAAATTGATTATCAAATAAAGGTTTAAACTCAGGAAATATTAAATCTAAAATATTAGTAATTTGCATTAAATAATAAGAACGCTGAAAAACAAGCTTATCTCTTTTTCTAGATAAAGACTTTAAAGTGAATTTGTGATAAAATTGAGATGGATGGGGTTTGTAATCCACAGAAATAAGATACCTAGTAATCCAAGTGGCATCTTTCTTATCTGTTTTGGTTTTTCTAAGAGTTTGAGATTTAATAAATTGTTTAACCAAATTAGGATTAAATTCCATGAAAGAATAATTATTCTTTTCAAGGGAAAGCTTAAGGTTTATTCCATAGTGACCAGTAGCTTCAAATCCTATCCTTATTGTTTGAGAATTATCTAAAGATTTTAATAAATTAAGTAATTGTTGAAATCCTTCATTGGTGTTTTTGAAAGATAAATTTTCTTCAATTACTTCACCAGTTTCAGTACAAATGAAACAGTCATGTTTGTATTTTGAAATATCAATACCAACAAAATACATAAAAAACACCTCCAATTAGTTTTTAATGCACTGTATGTTTTAGACACAAGACTTCTATTTATGTATTCACGTAGGATATAAAACGTCAAAGCGTTAACTAACTAATTACCAATAAAAATAAAAGCCTGTGGTAGTTGTCACCTAAACCAGTCAAAGCTGTAATTTTATAGATACAAATCCACAGTGCATAAATATTATAACCCAATCTGGTT
>JAFRCK010000025.1 GCA_017404385.1 Bacilli bacterium | reverse complement strand
AGAAAAAGAAACAAATGATTTAAAAGTAATATCTGAAAAATTGGAAGTTATTAATGAACAATTATCAATTAGTCAAAAACAAAAAAGAAAAAGAAAAATTATGGTATTATTAATAATAGACATATGTTTAATATTTTTCTTCGTTTTATTAGCACTATTAGGTAGCCCATATTTAACATGGGATTATGGTAATCCCGAATGGTCTGTTATTGGAACATTATGGCACTCATTTGAGTGGATATTTTTTAGAATAGCACCATTATTAATTATTATAATTACAGTTATATTAATAATATTATTTATAAAAAGAGAAAAATAAAACAATCAGAATATTAAGATATTCTGTTCGCAATAGGTTGCTATTGCGCAAACATTAAGAGGATGAAAATCTTCTTTTTTAGTGTATAATATTAAGCAAGAAAAGGAGTATTATATATGGTTGTATATCGAATTTGTAAAAAAGAAGAATTAGACAAAATTATAAATGGTATTCCTTTTAGTGATATTGGTAGAACATGTACAAATGATTCTAAATTAAATAATCATGAATATAAACCGAATATAAAGTATCTTCATTTTTATAAAGATTATGGAAGTATTTTCTATCTGAATGTTACGAAAGATCATTATATTTGTACATATGATATTCCAGATGAAATACTTGCTGAATATGTAGGAAGTGGAAGATATTTAGATAGAGTCTTTATGAAAAAAGAAGAACAAGTAGGAGAATATGCAATTCCAAGTAGCCAAATAGATTCTAGTTATCTTCAAAGGATAGATAAAGTAATAGATTATATTGACTTTGAAGATTATCTATATGAAGATTATAAAGATAATTTAGAAACAATTTATAAAAAAGAGAGACTAAAGACAAATGTAATATTTCTAGATTTTGATGGAGTGTTAGATACAGTTCATTATAAATCAATGGAAGATATTGAAAGAAGAATCAAAATACTTGCAGATATTTGTAAAGAATATAATTGTAAGGTTGTAATTGAAGCATCCGCAAAAGATGCAATTGATGAAGAAACATTAGAGGTCGGAGAAGGATCTTGGGTAAATGATATATTTCGATTCTTTAAAAAATATGGTATAGAATGTATAGGAAGAACTCCTAATGTTACAATCAAAACTGGAGAAAACTCTTATATATCAATGTGGAAAGATTTAGAAATTCTAAAATACTTAGAAATGCATCCAGAAATAGAACATTATTGTGTTATAGATGATGACGATACCAAAGCAATGCATTGGGAAAAGTCTGATTTAGACAGAGTAAGAGACCATTTAGTTGAAACTATTTATTATTCAGATAATCCTGAAGAAGAAGGATTACTTCCAAAACATAAAGAAGAAGTTGGAAAAATATTGAAAAAATAGGAAAGTCATTCAATATATGTTATAATAACAAATCGGCAAAAGGGGGATTTATTATGCTTCTTTTTAGGGCAATGAATGATTTAGATATGACAATAGATCCGATTAAAAATGGATTAGCTTCTAAAGAATTAATTTATAATGCTACTAAAAGATATTTATATAACACTGATAGAGAAACAATGGAAAAATTATCTATTAAAGATAGAGATGAATATATAAAAAGTTATATGAATAAATACTTATTAGATCATAAATATAAATTAAGTAAAATATTTAGAAAAGACCATAAACCTGTAAGAGATAGAATTCATAAATTTGTTGAAGAAAAAGATCCATTTGCATATTGTGAATTATTAAAAGATTTATCATCTTTACCTAACCATTTAGTAAATGGTTCTAGAACATATACCAATTGGATTTCCTCTACGAGTGAATTTGATTGTGTGTGGAGATATTATGATAGACAAAAAGTACATAATGTAGCTGTTTTAGATGTATATACAAATGGTGTATTTGATGAAGATACTTATGTAATTGACTTATCAAATAGAAAAACTATTGAGAATATCGAATTCTTAAGCAATAAAATAGATGACGATACATTTAATTCATTTATTAAATTTATTGAAGAAAATCCAGCATATAAAGATCATATTCCTGCAGCATTTGAAAAATTTGTTATGAGACCAACAAATAAAAGATTTATGGGATTTAATTTTGCTGCAGCATCTAAAGAGCATAGTATATTTGAACACATACCAAAAGAATCAGTAGTTTCTGTATTAGAATCATTACAAATCGATTTAGTATGTGCTGATATGTTAAATGAAGAATATTATAAACTAAATCAACGTCAACAAATTCAAGAATTAAATAGACTAAAAGAATTGATATTAAAACATGTTAAAGAAGAAAATAACCCATATATGTTATATGTATTTGATGAATTATATTTAAAGAAACATAATATAGCAGAAATAACATCAACTCCTGAAGAAGAACAAAAGATGATTGCAATGAGAAATAAAATCTTATATAAGTCACAAAGGTTACCAAGTGTTTTAATTAAAAGAAGAATATAGTTTTTTTATGTGCAAACTATGAAAAATTAGTAAGAGTAATAACAGTATATATTTTACAAATCTAAAAAAATTGCTCGGAAGATTAAGATATTATGAAAAACTCTACTTTTGATGGGTGTTAGTGAATAAAAAAATAAGATAAAATATTTACGAAAGGAGCAATATTATGGATCAAGATAAAATTGGAAAATTTATTGCTGAATGTCGTAAGGAAAAAGGACTAACCCAAGTTCAATTAGCAGAGCAATTAGGAACAACCGATAAATCTGTTTCTAAATGGGAAAACGGAATATGCTTACCAGATTCTTCACAATATGAGCCTTTATGTAATATTTTAAATATTTCAATAAATGAATTATTTGCAGGACAAAAAATAAATAATAGCGATTATAAAAGTATCGCAGATAAAAATTTGTTAATACTTTTAAAAAATAGTTTATATGAATCATCTGATAAAAGCATATCTTTTAAAGAATTTGATAATGCTTTAAATAGAATATCTGAGGCTATAGTATTATTAAATAAATTTGAATCAAAAGAAGAAGCAGTTGATTATATGATGAAAGAAACAAAACTTTCAAAAGAAGAATGTTCAGATGCTTATGATTTTTATAAGAAGTTAGGTAAAAAAGTATCGGAAGATTAAGATATTACGAGTTTTCAAGCAGATATAAAAAATCTGCTTTTTTATGTTATAATTAAGTATAGGTGTTGGTTATGTTATTTTTTAATAAGAATACAAATGAATCAATTGAGTATAAGGTATTAGAAGAATATAAGAATAATATTGGGTTATTATTATCAAGCGATGATTATATTTCAAGAAAAGATTATATTCATTTTTATGATGCCAATAAAGAAATATATGAAAAATTATTAATGATGGATAATGAGGCTGTTTTGCAGTCTTGGTGTAAAAATAATAGAACAGATTATCCAAAATTAAAAGATTTAATAGATTTTTATACCAACACAAAAGTATTAATCGAAAATCATAATAATACATTTGTTTTAAGACATATGCAGTCTGACAAACAATACTTAGATGAAATTTTATTAAAAGATGATCCAAATATTAAATTAGATGAAGAGCAAAGAAAAGTAGTTTTATCTGATGAAGATTATACTTTAGTTATTGCAGGGGCAGGAGCAGGAAAGACTACAACTATCGAGGCAAAAGTTAAATACTTAATAGACAAAAAGCATATAGATCCTAATAAGATACTTATTATATCTTTTACTAGAAAAGCAACAAAGGAGTTACAAGATAGATGTAAAAAATTAGGGTTACCTGTAGTTATTTCTACATTTCATTCAATAGCTAATACAATAATTAAAGGCTCTGAAGATGAAAAACATAATATTGCCACAGGAGATGTTATGTTTACTTCAATAAAGAAGTTTTTACTTGAAAATGCTAATGATGAAGAATTTGTCAAAAAAATACTATTATTTTTCGCAAGTTATTTGCAAGCTCCGCAAGGAGAAGATAATCTCGCCTTATTAATTAATGAATTAAACAAGAATGATTGCTCAACAATGAGATCGGATATAGCTAAAACAATAGAAGATTTTAAAAAGAAACAAGAAACGAATAGAAGAACAATAAAAGATGAAAAAGTTAGAAGCGCAGAAGAGTGTAGGATAGCAAATTTTTTATTTATTAATGGAATTGATTATGATTATGAGCCAATTTACAAATATGGATTCAAAGATACTATTAAACCATATTGTCCTGATTTTTTAATTAAACAATTTGATAAAGAAATATACTTAGAGCACTTTGGTATTTCTGAAGATGGTAAGAATCCTAGATTTAGTGAAGAAGAACTTGAAACGTATAAAAAACACGTTAACGATAAAATATTGCTTCATAAACAGCATGGAACAAAATTAATATATACTTTTTCCAAATATAAAGATGGAAGAGACACAATAACACATTTAAAAGAAGAACTTCAAAAAGCCGGTATTTCATTTGAATTTAAAAATAGTAAAGAAGTATATAAAGCAATTATTCAAAATATTGAAGACAAATATTTTAATAAATTTATTCAGTTAGTATGTGTATTTATTTCTAGATTTAAAACTAACAATTTTACACCGTCTAAATTTGATGAATGGAAAGTATCATTAAAAGATGAAAGAACAAAGTTATTTATAAATATTTGTTATCAGTGTTATTTAGCATATATGACTGAATTAAAGAATACAAATAGTATTGATTTTGAAGATATGATTAACAATGCTTCAAATATACTTGAAAATAAAATAGAAAGTGGAGAAAAACTTCCTTATGATTATATTTTTGTGGATGAATATCAAGATATTTCACTACAAAGGTTTGATTTATGTGAAAGATTGTCTAAATGTTCAAATGCAAAAATTATTGCAGTTGGTGATGATTGGCAATCAATATTTAGATTTAGTGGAGCTAAAGTAGAGTTATTTACTAAATTTGAAGAAATGATGGGATATGCAAATGTTTTGAAGATAACGAAAACATATAGAAACTCACAAGAATTAATAGATATTGCCGGTGGATTTGTAATGGCAAACAATGAACAAATTAAGAAGGAATTAAAATCCAATAAATCAATTAGTGATCCAGTGTTATTAATGTCATATAAAGATACATATGATAAGGAAGATACAGATAAACCTATTGATAGAATGTGTCAAGCTATTGAAAAATCTTTAGATATGATTGTTAAGACAAATGGAAAAGATGGAAGTGTACTTTTGGTAGGAAGATATGGATTCGAAGGATTCCAATTGGGTAATCAATCAAAATACTTTTCATTTAATAACGGAATCATTAAATCAGTAAAATATCCAGATCTGAAAATAACATATTTAACTGCACATTCATCTAAGGGATTGGGGTATGACAATGTAATTATTATTAATGGAAAAGATGCTATATTAGGATTCCCATCAAAAATTGTTGATGATCCTGTCATGAAATTAGTAATAAAAGATACCGAGGATATTGAATATGCTGAGGAGAGAAGACTATTCTACGTTGCTTTGACAAGAACAAAAAATAGAGTATTTATAATAACTCCAATACATAGACCATCTAAATTTATCCTAGAAATAAAGGATAAGTTTAAAAATGTTATTTTAGATGGAGAAGAATTAGATCCAGTAGAAAATTTGAATAATATGATTAAATGTCCATGCTGTGATTATCCCTTACAAAGAAGAGAAAATAAGCATTTTACTGCAGCTAAAAAGCTATGGGTATGTTCTAATGATCCAGAAATATGTGGCTTTGTAACAAACGACTTATTAGGTGGTAAGATGTCAATTTCAAAATGTCCTAATTGTGAAGATGGATATCTAGTGGTAAAAAAACGTAAGAATAAAGACAATTCTGAGCAAAGAGTATTAGGATGTACAAATTATAAAGCAGATGGTACAGGATGTAATACTATTATGATGCCTCATAATTATACGCAAGATAAAGAAGAATTAAGTATTAGATTTTGTGATGAAGATATAGATATTCATAATGTATTTATATGTGGCCATAGATTAATAGAATTGGTTAATGTAATCCTAGAAGTAATAGATAAATATAAAGATTTAAAATTATCTTTAGGTCCAAAAATGCTATTTTCATTATTATCTGGTGAACATACAAAAATGATAGATAATTTTAAAATGTATAATAATCCAAGGTTTGGATTCTTAAGTGCTGAAGATAAAAGTAAATTCTATTCAGTGTTTAGTGCATTAAAAGAAGCAAGAATAATAAATGTAAACGAAGCAGATTTTGGTAGAACTACAGTATTAAAAGATAAACTGAAAGAGGAAGACTATAAGGTAATATTTGGATTAATGAAACTATAATGATAAATTGATTAATTAAACTATATGTTATATAATTTAGTTGACAAAGAAAATATAGGATATGCTAGAAATTTGTGCACATTTTGTGCACATTAGATGAATATTTTATATAAAAAATGACAAAAATAGTACTTAAAATACAAAATGTTACCTGTCCACAAACCCTTGAAAATAAAGGAAATACTCATAATATTATAAGTATGGATAATATACTAATTTGGCCCGCATGTGGATCGGGCAAGAAATATAAGCAGTGCCATGGTAAATAAACTCGCAAACCCGCATAAAATAAGGGAAAACGTGAGTTTTTTCTTTGCTAAAAAATTGCGAAAAATTACTAAAATTTCACTTTAGATACCTTTTAGATACCTTTTCACGGTAGTTTTTTAGTAGTAATCATCACGAGAAAAATCTTTAATATGTTATAATAATAATGGAAGTGATGAACTTGAGTAATTTATTAAAAGATAATAAAGAACTAATGAAAGAATATTATTTTGAAAAAAACAAAGATGTTGACCTTGATAATTTGAAACCGTTTTCTAGTAAAAAAATTTGGTGGAAATGTAAAAATGGTCATGAATGGAAAGCGGTAGTTAGTAGTAGAAGTAAAGGCCATGGGTGTCCTTATTGTAATAATCTTAAAGCCTTAGCAGGTTATAATGATTTAGCGACAGTAAACCCACAATTGGCAAAAGAATGGTGCTATGAAAAAAATGGAGATTTAAAACCTTCAGATGTGCTACCTGGCTCGCATAAAAAAGTATGGTGGAAGTGTTCAAATGGCCATGAATGGGAAAAGTCCATAGGAGATAGAAATAGTGGATTAAATTGTCCATATTGCTCTAATCAAAGAGTATTAATCGGATATAATGATTTAGCAACTACTAATCCAGAATTATTACCAGAATGGGACTATAATAAAAATACAATTTCGCCTAAAGAGATAACTGCTGGTGCTGAAAAAATGATTTGGTGGATTTGTAATAAAGGTCATTCATATCAGTCGCTTGCATTTAATCGAAAAAAAGGTGTTGGCTGCCCGTATTGTGATGGTAAAAAAGTATTGGTTGGTTATAATGACTTGGCAACAACTAATTCCAATTTGACAAAGGAATGGGATTATAAGAAAAATGGTAATTTAAAACCAACTGATATAACAGCAGGCAGCCATAAAAAAGTACATTGGAAATGTCAATATGGCCATGAGTGGATAATGTCTGCAAAAGAAAGAAACATGGGGCAAAATTGTCCATATTGTTCCAATAAGAGAGTATTAGTAGGATATAATGATTTGTACACATATTGTATCAATAATCATTTAGAAGATGTAATAACCGAATTTGATACTGATAAAAATAAATTTACAATGAAAGATGTAACTGCTGGTAGCGATAGAGATACTTGGTGGAAATGTCCTAATGGTCATTCATATAAATCAAGTCCTTCTCGTAGAGTTATGAAAGGTTCAGGTTGTGGAATTTGTAGTCATAATATTCTTGTTAAAGGAATAAATGATTTAGCAACTACACACCCTGAAATAGCAAAAGAATGGGATTATGAAAGAAACAAAGAAAAGCCCGATGAGGTAATGGCTGGGAGTAATATTAAAAAATATTGGTTTATTTGTCCAAAAGGTCATAGTTATAAAACTACTGTATTAGGAAGAAAAAGAGGCACTGATTGTCCACAATGTAATATTGAAAATCATACATCATTCCCTGAAAGAGCAATTTTCTATTATATGAAGCAATATATAGGTGAAGTAGAAGATAGTTATCATAATCCTATTATTGGTAGAAAAGAAATAGATATATTCTTGCCAAAGTATAATTTTGGAATTGAATATGATGGTCAAGCTTGGCATAAAGATTATAATAGAGATATAGAAAAAGATAAAGTTTGTTATAAAAATGGGATAGAATTATTAAGAGTAAGAGAATATGGCTGTTATGAATATGATAGTACTTCTATAAAAACATATATAACATCATATAATATGGAAGAATTAAATAATGCGATTTTATTTATATTTAATTATTTAAACAAAAAGTTTGGTTTAAAAATAAAACCAGATGTAGATGTTGATAGAGATAGAGTAAAAATATTAGAACTAATGAATTTATCAGAAAAAAAGAATTCACTTGCTAACTATTGTCCAAATATTGAAGAGTATTGGGATTATGAAAAAAATGGAATAATCAGGCCAGAGCAAATATCTCATGCTAGTGAAAAAAAGATATATTTAAAATGTTCACAAGGTCATACATGGATATCTAAAGCTGGAGATTTTGTGCTTAGACCTTATTGCCCTTATTGTAGTGGACGTAAAGTTTGGTCAGGATTTAACGATTTAGTAACTACTCATCCTGAAATCGCAAAAGAATGGAATTATGAAAAAAATGGACATTTAAAACCGATAGAAGTTAAAGCAGGGTCAAATAAAAAAGTATGGTGGAAATGTTCAAAAGGGCACGAATGGCAAGCTGTAATAAATACAAGAACACAAGGGTATCAAAAATGCAAAAAATGTAAGCAAAAGAATTAATTAAGGAAAAAACCATGAAAATGATAGACGATGAAATAATTATATTAGATAGAAAAATTAAAAAATTTAATAATATTATAGACGAATTTGAAAGAAAAAATAATGTTGACGAATTATTGCTAAAGGAACAACTTAATGATATATTGGGTCAATTTGAAGTATGTTTAAAATACACAAATATTTCAGATTATGATTGTTCGTTAATTAGTGCAATTAAATATGCCAATAATATAAAAAAACATAGTCATTCATTGTTTGATTATTCAGTTTCAACATTAGCGTTATATCCATCTGATAATCTTTTTCCTTCCAATAGTTTATATCCTTCAGCCTTTAAAATATGGTGGAATACATTACCATTAGATAATAATAAGTTTAAAAATCAATATGATTGTTACAATGAAAAATTATTAAATAAAGATCTACAATCAAGCATTAATAAAGTTTATAAAATAATAAAAAATGGTATTGAAAGATTTTAAGAACTTACTAAAAAATATTGAAAAACCATTAAAAAAGTATTTTAGATACCTTTTTAGATAACTTCTGAGTGATTTTTTTAAAAATTTGTTGAATATCTTACAAATTATTAGCATTAATTACAACTTATTCACAAGTTATTGCTAGAAAATAGTAACACTCAGCCCATGTGGCAGTGGTAATAACTGCAAGCAATGTTGTTCTAAATAGGCTTACAAAAAAATTAATAATATATAGAGATATATGTAATGATTATTGTTAATAAACTAGAAATAGTATTATTAATATTTTAATAAATATTTTTGTAAAAAAAATTAAAAAGTACTTTTTAATTAAAAAAAAATATGATATAGTTATATATAGAAGAGAGGTGTAAGCAATGAAACTTAGCAAAAGAAAAGTATTTAGTATTATAATTGGTTCTTTAGCATTATTCTTATTTATCAATTCATTCATTCCACATATTAAATTCAGTTCATCATATTATTCATCAAGTAGTAATCTTTGGGCTGATGGAATGAGATCTACAGCAATTGTTTTATTATTCTGCTATATTGGAATAATCACTTGCTATTTATTAAATATGTTCAACATATTTAAAGATAAATGGATGAGTTATGTTAACTATGCTACTGGATTTGTAGTACTTTCATACTTAACAATGTTCTTCGGATATATTGATAATATATACGTTGGAATTTGGTTAGGTTTATTCGCTGCATTAGGAATGGGAACTTTATCAGTTCTTTGGAATTTCGTTTCAGATACTCCATTCACTAGTGGAGCTCCAGTTTCAGGTTATGATCCAAAAACTGGAAAACCAATTTATGCTAAAGTAACTGGTTACGATCCAAAAACTGGAAAACCAATTTACGAAGAAAAATAATACTAAAAAATAAATATCTACAATTATGTAGATATTTTTATTTTGTGCTATAATTAAATAAATAGAGGAGTATTTCATATGTCTAAAAGAAGATTTATAATTATAACAATTTTAAGTTTTTTATATTCATTTTTTTGTGTTATAGGTAATTCATTTGTTAAATCTAGTAGTTTATATTATATAAAAAATAATTTTTTAACATCATTACTTACTTTTATTTCTTTGTTTGTATTATTCTTTATTGTTCTTCATTATTTCTTTTTGTTCATAGAAAATAAAAAGAAAAAAAACAATAAAAAAATATCTAAATTGAAACTATTTAAATTATTTGATGAACATACTTTTTTATTTTGTTTTATTGTATTAATTATATGCTGGTTACCATATATTATTGCATTTTACCCAGTTATTTTATCCCCAGATCCGTCTTTTCAAATAAAACAGTTTTTTGGTATTCCTAATAAGTATTCTACATATAATGTTTTGTTAGATCCTAATGTTATTATTACTAATCATCATCCTGTGGTTCATACTTTATTATTAGGTTCATGTTTAAAAATAGGAAATATGATTGGAAATGATAATTTAGGTTTATTTCTATATAGTATTATTCAAATAACTATTTTAGCTTCTGTATTATCATACGTAGTTAAATTTTTAAAAGAATTAAAACTAAATACTAAATATGTAATTGGTTCTTTATTAGTATTTGCATTAGTTCCTGCTTTTCCTATATATAGTATGTCTGCGGTTAAGGATGTAATATTTGGTTCTCTTATAATTTTATATATTATTTCATTGTATAAATTATTAAAAACTGACAATTTAAAAATTAAAAATATTATTAAAATTCTGTTTTTAATGATTCTAATTGTTTTATTTAGAAATAATGGTATTCATACTATACTTTTATCTTTTCCTTTTTTATTATTTTTGAAAAAAGGGAATCATTTTAGAAAAAAAGTATTGATAATATTATTAATTATATTTGGATTTAGTTATTCATATAATAATTTAATATTACCATATTTTAAGATAACTCCAACTAGTGTTCGTGAGGTGTTATCTATACCGTTTCAACAAACTGCAAGATATGTTAAAGAACATTCTATTGAAGTAACTTCTGAAGAAGAAAAAGCAATTGATAAGATTTTAACATATGATACTTTAGCTGATAGATATAATCCTGAATTAGCAGATCCTGTAAAAAATTCATATAATAAATATGCAACAAAAGAAGATTTAAAAGAGTATTTTAAGGTATGGTTTAATCAGTTTATTAAACATCCTGGGGTCTATATAGAAGCTACACTTAATAATACATATGGTTATTTTTATCCATTAAAAACAAGTTGGTATTTTCACTCAAGACATGATACTAGAATAGTGGAAGATGGTTTTAAATATAGTTATTCACATTCTTTAAAGGGTGTTAGGAATGTATTATCTGGTTTTGGTAATATATTTCCATATATACCTCTTATAGGTTTATTAATTAATATAGCTTTTAATGCATGGATATTATTATTCCTATTGTTTTATTTAATATATAAAAAGAAATATAGTAGCATAATATATTTATTGCCATCATTAGTATTATTACTAATATGTTTTGCTTCGCCAGCAAATACTTATTTTAGATATGCTTTACCATTTATATTTGCATTACCATTAAACATAGGAATTTTTATAAAAACTATTAGAGAATAAGTTAATTATGTGTAAAAAATAAAAAAACTATATTGATATAGTTTTTTTTAGATGATATTATTAAAAATAGAGGTAGTGTTTATGTATATTGATTTAATACTTTTAGTAGCGATTATATTAGCAGTAATATTCTTTTTTAAGAGATTTTCTAGTTTTATTATTTTGATATGTTCATTAAATATGGTATATAGGTTACTTCATTTTATTGCTGATAATGTTAAGGTGCCTGAATTATCATCTTTAATAAGAAAATATATTCCAACTAGTATTCCTAATGCAATTGCAAATTATATTGGTACAAAAAATATTCTTTATGATATAACATTATGGGCTATGTTTATAGCATATTGTATTTTATTATTCTATTTAATTAGAATTCTTGCTAGAAGAAAAAAAATATAAAAGAACAATTTTTGTTCTTTTTTTCTAACTCATTAGATAATTAATAAAAATAAATCCTAATTTTGCTATTAGGATTTTATTTTTTGACAAATTATGTTATAATTTTTATGGTGAAAAATATGGATAATAAGGAAGTAAAAATAAAAATAGATGGATTGTTAGATAAAGTTGATTTAATTTGGAGGTTACTTTGACATTGATTTGAAACAAAAAGAAGTAGAATCATTAGAAAAAGAAACATTAGATCCAAGTTTTTGGAATAAAGATAATTCTTCAGAAATTTTAAAAGAATTAGGCGATAAAAAAAGAACAATAGAAAATATATTTAATATTAAACAAGAATTACTATCATATAAAGAATTGATAGATTTGGATGAATCTTATCTAGAAGCAATTCAAAATGAAATTCAGGATTTGGATTTAAGAATAACTAAATTAGAGTTAGAAACGAAGTTATCAGGTAAGTATGATAAGAATAATGCTATCATGGAACTACATTCAGGTGCAGGTGGAACAGAAAGTTGTGATTGGGTAAGTATGCTTCTTAGAATGTATGAAAGATGGTGTGAAAGAAATAATTATAAGTATGAAATTATTGATCAGCTAGATGGTGAAGAAGCTGGTATTAAAAGAGTTACAGTATTAGTTAAAGGAAATAATGCTTATGGTTATCTTAAATGTGAAAGAGGAGTTCATAGACTTGTTAGAATTTCACCATTTGATTCTAATAAAAGAAGACACACTTCATTTGCTTCTGTTGAAGTAACCCCTGAAATAGATGATACCGTTACTATCGATATTAAAGAACAAGATTTAAGAATTGATGTATATCGTTCCACAGGAGCAGGTGGCCAGGGAGTTAATACAACAGATTCAGCTGTTCGTATTACTCATTTACCAACTGGAATAATAGTTACATGTCAAAATGAAAGAAGTCAGTTAAAGAATAAAGAACTAGCTATGAAAGTATTAAAAGCAAAGTTATTTGCTTTAGAAGAAGAGAATAAAAGAAAAGAAAAAGAAAATCAATTAAATAATCAAAGTGATATTAATTTTGGTTCACAAATTAGAAGTTATGTGATGCATCCTTATTCAATGGTTAAGGATCATAGAACTAACTATGAAAAAAGTGATGTATATAAAGTAATGGATGGTTATATTGATGATTTTATAGAAGAATACTTAAAGGGAGGTACAAAAGAATGAAAATAATTGATAAGGCAAAAAGAGATATAATATATGAAATTGAAAATAAAAATATTGTTAAAAGATATATTTTGTTAATAATTGGTTCATTGATATATTCGATTGCATATAATGTATTTTTTGTACCTAACAATTTAGTATATGGTGGGTCTGGTGGTATTGCCATGATTATAAAAGATTATATAGATCCATCGATAACTATAATGACAATATCGATAATAGCATTTATTCTAGGGTATATATTTTTAGGAAAAAGATATGCTTTTAATTCATTAATTGGATCCTTATTATTTCCATTATTTGTAGAGTTAACAAAGAATGTTAGTTTACCAGTTCCAACGGATGATATGATGCTTATTGTAATATGTGGCTCTGTTTTAATAGGATTTGCTACAGGTTTAATTGGACGTGCTGGACTTACTACAGGTGGAGTTGATACAGTTATAAATATCATTTCAAAAAAACTAAAAATATCTACTGGTAATGCATTTTTGATTGTTAATGGAATAATAGTTTTAATTGGCGGATATACATTTGGATGGAGAATTTTACTATATGCTTTAATAATAATATATATCATTAATATTGTAACTGATAAAATTATGTTATCAGTATCTGAAAATAAAACATTCTTTATTGTTACATCAAAGGTTGATGAAGTTAAGGATTATATTATGAATAACTTATCTAGAGGAGTAACAGTACTAGATGCACATGGTGGTTATTCTGATAGCAAACAGAAGGTAATAATGGCAGTTGTCCCAACTATTGAATATTTTAAAGCAAAAGAAGGGATTAAAGAAATAGATGAGAATGCATTTTTTACAATAATGGATTCATATCATGTTTTAGGACAGGATTCTCATAGAAATAAAAAAGGAGGTATATAATAATGGAATTTATAAAAATAACAGATGTAGAAAAAGTATATAAGACCGGTGTAACAGCAATATATGGTCTTAATCTAAGAATAAAAAAAGGAGACTTTGCATTTATAATTGGTGCTTCTGGATCTGGAAAATCTACTTTAATCAAAATGTTATATAGGGAGGAAAAACCGACTAGAGGAGAAATTCTAGTTGGAGGAGTTAATGTAGGTAAATTAAGAAATAGAAAAGTTTATAAACTTAGAAGAAAATTAGGTATAGTATTCCAAGACTTTAAATTATTACCTAAATTAACTGTTTATGAAAATGTAGCATTTGCATTAGAAATGTATGGTTTACCAAAATCAGAAATAAGACAAAAAACTTTAAAAGCAATTGAACTTGTTGGTTTGAAAGAAAAAACAAAAAGTTATCCACATCAATTATCTGGTGGAGAACAACAAAGAGTTTCTATTGCAAGAGCAATTGTTAACTCTCCTAAACTCCTTATTTGTGATGAACCAACTGGAAACTTAGATCCTGATACATCAATGGAAATAATGAAAGTGCTTGAAGTAATAAATGATTTAGGCACTACTATAATAGTAGTTACACATGATAGAGACATAGTTAATAGACTTAAGAAGAGGGTCATACTACTTGATAAAGGTAGATTAAAGAAGGACTATGAGAAAGGAACTTACGATAAGAATGAGAAACATTAGAATTTTAGGTAGAAATATCAGAGATGGTATTAAAAATGTATTTAGAAATTTTAGTTTAGCTTTTGCATCTATTTCATGTATCACGGTAACATTAATAATAGTTGCAGTATCAATTGTAGGTTCTTGGAATGTTCAAAACTTTACTAAATTAATTAGGGATGATTTTACTATAGTTGTATTTGTAAAAAATGATGCTTCAGCAGAAGATGAAACTAAGATTAGATCAGAAATAGAAAAGATAAATAACGTCGAATCCATTGATTTTATGTCTAAAAAAGAAATAATGGATCAAATGAAAAAATCTAGTCAAACATTTAACAATGTAATGTCTTCTTGGGATGAAAATGAAAATCCATTAGATGATACTTTTCAAGTTAGAGTTAAAAATGATGAAAAAATAAGTGATACAGCTGAAAAAATAAAAGCTATTGAAAAAGTTGATACAGTTAAATATGGTGAGGGAATGGTTGAATCCATGGTTTCTATATTTAAAATAATTAGATATATATTGATAGCAATGGTTTTAGGATTAGTTGTTGTAACAGCTTTCTTAATAGTTAATACAATTAAAATAACAATATTTAGTAGACAAGAAGAGATAGAAATAAAAAGATTAGTAGGAGCATCAAATACTTCTATTAAACAACCATTTATAATAGAAGGTCTTATAATTGGTACACTTGGATCAATTATTCCAATTATAGTAACAATTTATGGATACTCTATATTATATGAAAAAACTGGTGGAAAACTATTCTCACAATTTATTAAATTAGTTGAACCGTTACCATTCTCCTTATATGTTTCAGCTATATTATTAGTTATTGGTGTTATTGTTGGTATGTTCGGTAGTAGTAGAGCCGTTAGAAAGTACTTAAAGATATAATGAAGAAAAGAATATTAGTAATAATTCTTATATTAACAATAATAATACCAATAAATATAGAAGCAAAAACTTTAGGAGAATATAGAGCAGAACTTGAAGCATTACAAAAGCAATATGAGGATAATCAGGCTAGTATAGCTAGAACTGATGAAGAAATAGCAGCAGCAAATGCTAGAGTTCAAGAAATATATGGAGAAATTGATTCTATTGAAGGTGAAATGATAGAAATTAATAAAGAAATTTCTAAATTAAATGGTGATATATTATCAAAAGATAAAGAAATAAAAGATTTAATGAGATATTATCAATTTTCAAATGGTGAATCAATTTATCTAGAATATATGTTTAGTGCAGATTCAATTACTGATTTTATATATAGGTATTCTGTAACAGAACAATTATCTAAATATAATGATCAGTTGATTTCAGAGATGCATGATTTAATAGAAAAAAATAAAGTTAATATTAGTAATCTTCAAGAAAAAGAGCAATCACTAAAGAATTTACAAGTTGAATTAAATAAACAATTAGTAATATTAGGAAATGAACGTCAACAATTGGGTGATGAATCATTATCTATTCAAGAAGAAGTTGAGGCTCAAATGGCAATTGTTAAGCAATATGAAGATATGGGGTGTGAGGAAAATCAAGAAGTTTCAACATGTGGTAAAGAATCATTACCGATTGGTACAAAATTCTATAGACCTTTAGTTTTAGGATATGTAACTGATGAATATGGATATAGATTTGATCCATTTACAGGAATATGGGGTAATTTCCATACTGGAACTGATATGTCATCTTATAGTTCATGTTGGGATTGTCAAGAAATCTATTCAGTAGCTACAGGTGTTGTTGGAACAACAGGTTATAGTTCATCAATGGGTAATTATGTATTAATTTGGCATAATATAAATGGTCAAGATTATTCAAGTTTATATATGCATTTATCTGATACTTATGTATCTTCTGGTCAAGAAGTTACAAAAGATACAGTAATAGGACATATGGGTAATACTGGTTGGTCTACAGCAACTCATTTACATTTAACTATGTTGACGTGTCATTTATGGAAACCTGGTGAATATTGTAGTTATCCTGGGGATACAGTAGATTCAAGAGGCTATATAAATTATCCATCAAGTTTTTATGTTGATTGGGAAGATAGAACTAGTTTTTATAATTAAAATGTGGTTAATTAATTAATCACATTTTTTTAAATTCATATTTTATAATAGTAGGAGAATATGTCTGATAATACTACTAATTCTATATGGGGAAAAGAAGATAATTTTATAATTATCTTTTTTTAATTATTAAATAAAAAATATATATTTATGATTAAAAATATGTTATAATTTTATAGTACCTATTATAATTGGAGGTATAAAATGAAAAGAATAAAAATGTTTTTATTGTTACTAGTTATATTTTTAGTTACTGGTTGTTCAGTTGAATATAATTTAACAATAAATAAGGATTTATCTGTTAATGAAAAAGTTATAGCTAGTGATAATACTATTAGATTAAAAATTAATACAAACTTAAATGAAAAAGATGCAGTAAACTATTTATACAAAATGTTTGATAGAGAGGGATTGCAAACCCAAATTTCAACAATTACAGATTCTGGAAATACCATTTCAACTGTAACAGGAAAACATAAATCATTAGAAAATTATGTTAACAATTTTACTTCTGATGTATTTAGATATATTGATTATCAGGAAGATGGAGACATTATTACTTTGACAATGAATCAATCAGAAAAAGTAGGAAGAGATAGATCAAATACTCTTTTATATAATAATATTAAGGTTGTGATAGATTTACCTTTTAAAGTAAAAGAACATAATGCAGATGAAGTAAGATATAGTAAGTATACTTGGAATATAGATGAAAATGAAGGATTGAAAACAATTAGAATTTCATTTGACAAAAATGCTCTTAGAGATGAGCAAAAAATTACAATAGGTGGTAAGACATTTAATATTAAATACCAATATATAGCGTTATTTATTATTTGTTTAATATTAGGTATAATATTTATAGTAGTCTTAATTAATAATAAAAAGAATAATAGGATATAGGAGGAGTATAAATGACATTAGCTACATTGTTAAATATATTAAAAAAGATAATAGACATATGTTTTGTTTGGATAATAATTTATTATATATTAAAAAATATTAGAAGAAATGTTAAGTTTTCAATGATTTTTAAAGGAATAATTGTAATTATACTTATAAAAATAATTAGCGATTATTTCGGTTTTGTAACAATTGGATTATTGTTAGAATATGTAATTACTTGGGGGCCATTAGCTCTTATTATAATATTCCAACCTGAGATAAGAACTGCATTGGAACAATTAGGAAAGACAAATTTGTTAGGTAGACATAAGACTTTAACTGTAAGTGAAAGAGAAAAAGTAGTTACTGAACTTGGACAATCACTTGAATATCTAAGAAAAAATAGAATTGGTGCTTTAATTGTTTTTGAAAGAGATACAAGTTTATTAAATTATATTGAAAAAGCAAAAAAGATTTATGCTGAATTTTCAAATGAATTATTATGTTCAATATTCTTCCCAGATAATCCATTACATGATGGTGGAGTTATTATTCAGGGAGATAAAATTACATGTGCTGGAGCTGTATTCCCTACAACAGTAGATATGAAGTTTAGTAAGAGACTTGGTACAAGACATAGAGCTGCTATTGGTATCTCTGAAGAAAGTGATGCACTTGCTGTTGTTGTGTCTGAAGAAACAGGTAGAATATCTGTAGCAGCAGGTGGGAAACTAAGTTATAATTTATCAATAGATGAGGTTAAATTAATGATTCTTGAAGAATTAATGCCAAAATCAGAGACATTTATTGTTGAAAAAGATGAACCTGAGGAGGATGATATAGATGAAATTAATTAAAAAAATATATAATTTCTTTGATAAAAAAGTAATCGTACCTATTACAAGATTAATAACGTTAATAGGAGATAAAATCAAGAAATTAAATAAACCATTAGAAGTATTACTTAGAAAGAAAAGTAGTACTATAGTTATTGCACTTATAGTAGCAGCTATTATATTTGTATTAGTTGATAGAAGTAATCTAACTATGGAAAATAATGCAGAAGTACTTTATAATCAACCTGTAAATGCTGTATATAATACTGAAGAATATGTTATAGAAGGATTGCCTAAAACTGTTGATATAACAATGATAGGTAGTAGAGCAAATTTATATTTAGCTAAACAATTATCTAATCAGGTAGTAACTGTTGATTTAAGTGATTTAGGAGTAGGAACTCATCAAGTTAACTTAAAATATAAACAAGCAGTATCTAGTGTTCAATACAAACTAGACCCATCTACAGTTAGTATAACAATTTTCAATAAACAATCTTTATCTAAAGATATTACTAATGAGTATGTTAATATGGAAAAATTAAATTCAAAATTTTCTATAAAAGATGTTAAATTAGTAACAGTAAAAGAAGAAAAAAAGATAGTTGATGGGAAAGAAGAAACTGTAGAAAAAAATGAAGAATTAACAAGTGTAATTGTTAAAGGAAAAGAAGATACAATCAAAAAAGTAGCTATAGTAAAAGCATTAATAAATATGGATCAACTTTCAGGATCTAGTGCAAAAGATGGAGATAATACGATAGTAGATGTTCCATTAGTTGCATATGATTCAGATGGTGAAAAGATGGATATTGAAATTGTTCCTTCAAAAGTTAGGGCAGTTGTTAATCTTGAATCTTCATCAAAAGAAGTACCTATTAATGTTGTTGTAAACGATATTGATAATATTGAATTTGGTAAAGCAATTTCAAGTATTGATACAAGTATTGATAAAGTAACATTATATGGTAGCTCAGAAGTATTAGAGAATATAAATAAGATAGATGTTGCTATAGATATACCAGCAGATATGAAAAGTAGTAAAAAGTACACTATTGCTATTAAGAAACCAAATGGAGTAAGAGATCTATCTACTAAAACTATTACAGTTGATGTGGAATTAGGCGAATCAGCTCAAACTAAAGTATCTGGAGTTAAGATAAGTTATAGAAATTTAAATAGTAGTTTCTTAGTACAAGCTACTCAAGATAGTACAACTGAAATACCAGTTATTGTTAAAGGTGTTGAAGATGTAATAAGTGATATATCAGCTCAAGATATAGAGGCATATGTTGATTTAAAAGATATAACAGCTGAAGGAGAAGTAACTGTTAAAGTTAATACAACAGGTAAAGATAATAGAGCAACTTATGAACCATCAATTAATGAAATAAAACTTTTAATTATAAAGAAATAAAAAAAATAAATAATCCGTTAATGGATTATTTATTTTTCTTTTTACAATATTTTTTATTAACTAATTTTACTTTTTTACCTATTCTAGTTTCAAATTTTTTTCTAACTCCATCTGGTAAGTTTGCTTTTATTACTTTCACTTAGTGCACCTCCACTTGCATATACATTATATCTTTTTTTAAAAATTATATCAAGTATTTTATAAAACATGTGTAAATATAGTAAATATAATTGATTTTTATATATAAATATTGACTTTTTTTATTAATTTTAGTAAAATCTATCATGGTACATTTAAAAAACCCCACATATGAATTAACTATGGGAAGGTTAATTCTTATAAGGAAAGGGAAATGAAAATGAATACATTTATGGCAAAAAAGTCAGATGTAAAGCGTGAATGGTTCGTTATTGATGCTGAAGGCAAAAGTTTAGGTCGTGTAGCATCTAAAGCCGCAACTATTCTTCGTGGAAAACACAAAGCAATTTATACACCAAATGTTGATTGTGGAGATTATGTAATTATAATCAATGCTTCAAAAGTTAATTTAACTGGTAATAAGCTAGATGATAAGATGTATTATAATCATAGTGATTACCCAGGAGGATTAAGAGAAAGAACTGCTAGAGAAATGAGAGAAAAATATCCTGAAGAAATGCTTCAAAGAGCTATCAAAGGAATGCTTCCAAAAGGAAGATTAGGTAGAGCTATGAATAAGAAATTATTTGTATATGCTGGTTCAGAACATAAGCAACAAGCTCAACAACCTAAGGAATTAAACTTATAGGAGGGTTAAAATGGCAAATAAAGTATATCAAGGTACAGGACATCGTAAATCTTCAATTGCTAAAGTTACTTTAGTTTCCGGTAAAGGTAACATAGTAGTTAACGGAAGAGATGTTAATGAATATTTTCCATTCCCAACTTTGGTTATGGATTTAAAACAACCTCTAGTATTTACTGGTACTGAAGAAAAATTTGATATTACAGTAGAAGTAAAAGGTGGAGGATTCTCAGGTCAAGCAGGAGCAGTTAGATTAGGTATTACAAAAGCATTATTAGAATATGATAAGAATACTGATCCAACTTCTGCTTCTTCTTTCAGAAAAATTCTAAAAGCTAAAGGTATGATTACTAGAGATTCTAGAATTAAAGAAAGAAAGAAACCAGGATTAAAGAAAGCAAGAAAAGCACCACAATTCTCAAAGAGATAATTTATATTTGTGTTTCAAAAGTACGATTATTCGTACTTTTTTTGTTCAGTTATTATATTAATATTAAATTTTAATATGATATATATTTTTATATTATACTAATTTACTTAGTTTATTATACATGTTATAATATATCCCATTGGTGATTACATGGAATTTAGAAACAAAAAAAATGAAATATTTGATTTAGATGGCTTTGAGTATTATTCATCAGGTGAATGTGCAAAAGTATATAGAAAAGATGATATAGCATTTAAATTATACAATTTTGATTGTAAATATAGATTGTATTTATCTAGAAAGGTATTTGAAATATTAAAGACAATAAAATCAAGTGGTTTGGTTGAATTAATAGATTACTATCATAATTCTACTTCTCATATACTACCAATGGATGCATATTCGATGAAATTTATAGATGGCAAAGAAGTTGAATTAATAACAGCTCCTAAAGAATATTTATCTGATGTGTTAACTAAGTTAGATGAAACAATAAAAAAATTAAGTGATAGAAAGATTGTTATATTTGATACAAATTGTGATAATATTTTGTTTAAAGAGAATGGCGCAACCATTATAGATCCTGATCAATTTTTTCATTCAAGACTTTTAAGTAAAAAAACAATATATGAATTAAATAAACAGAAGATATTTGAATATTTTATTTCTACAATTATGAAAGAAATGAAAGAAAAAAGAGTTTCTTATTTATTAAGTAATCCTTATAAAAGAGGTTTATCATTAGATAAGTGTGTAATGAATAAACTAAAAGGTAATAATATATATGAATCAATAACAATTTAGTGTTATAATAAAAATGGTGATAAAATGATAGAAAAAGATAAATATTATCAATTTGAAGAATTAACTAAATATGAAAATTTAGTTCATATGTTTACTAAAAAGGATATCGATTTTAATAGAAAAGTAAAAACTATTGATGAATTAGAAAGTCAGTTTAGTGAAATAGAAACTATTTTAGGTGTTAAGTTTAGAAAAATAGTTTTTCCTTATCAAGAACATACTAATATAGTTAAGAGTGTTACCGAAGAAAATCTAGATGATAAATTCTTATCTGTTGATGGTACTATTACAAATCTTAAGGGAGTAGCATTGGTAGTTAGTGCTGCTGACTGTCAAAGTATATTATTATATGATGATAAAAAGAAAGTGATAGGAAATGTTCATTCTGGATGGAAAGGAACACTAGGAAGAATTATACAAAATGCTATTGATTTAATGGTAAAAGAGTATGGTTCTAATACTAGAGATATAATGGCTTTTATATGCCCTAGTATATTAAAATGTTGTTTTGAAGTTGATGAAGATGTTGTTAATTTATTTAAAAATGAATTTAATGATATAGAAATAGAAAAATTTATTACAAAAGGATTAATAAAAGAAAATAAGCAAAAATATTATATAGATACTGTAGGTATTAATAAAGAAGTATTAATAAATATTGGTTTAAAAGAAGATAATATTGTTGAATCAAATATATGTAGTAAATGTAATTCTGATAAAATACATTCACATAGAGGAAGCAATGGTTCTGGTGGAAGAAATATATCTATTATTATGATGAAATAAAAAAAGTAAGATATTATCTTACTTTTTAAAATACTTTGGTTTTGTTTTTATATTGCAATTTCTACCTGTAACAAAAGAACTATTATCAAATACTTTCGTTAAATCTATATCCTTGTTGTTAAAATAGTCATTGACTTGTTTTATAATTTTTGTTGCTTCTTTTATTGAGTTGTTGTAGATTTCTAAGAATGAAGTATGATTCTTTTCATTAAGATCTATTGGGTTTATCCATTCTTCATTATATTCATTTAAATATTCTCTTAAATTGTCATTATATGTAAAAGAAATGGGTGCAAATTTATAGAATCCTATTGGTGTAATCTTGTCTACTATTTTATACATGGTATATTTAATTTTATGCTTATCATTTCTTAATAATATATATAAGAAATGCATATTTTTTATGCCTCTATAGTATTTTTTGCTGGCATTTTTTAATTTATATGTTTTATTAAAAGTATAATCAATAGTATCATTTAGTTCTTTAGAAAACTTATTTGGTTCTAAACAAAATTTATGAGATTTAAATTCTTTTTCTTTTTCTTTCTCTTTTATTTTTACCATATAACAATCTAAAAAAGTTTCCATTTCAGCATGTTTACATCTATATTTTTTAGTTTCTTTTTTTCTATTTTTATCATAAGCACCGCTAATGTAGATAACATATGGATGAATATTTTTATCTAAAACATAATGACATATATAGCCATATATAAAAGAAAGTATTTCTCCATTATTATATAGTTCTTTTTCTTTTGTATATTTAATTAAATTAATAAAAAATTTATCTGTATTCTTTGTATGAAATAAATGACCATCTCCTGAAGTAAAATCAAATATATCATGTCCTTGTGCGAATGTTCTTAAATTATTCTGATAATTACTTAAATTCTTTTTAATATTATTATCTAACTTGTTAAAAACATCCATTGCAAAGTATGCATGTGTAATAGTTCCAGCCATAATATCACTTCCCATAACAAATTATATCATATTAAAAAAATAATATTACTTTTTTATGCTAAACCATTTAAAAAAAATAGTATTTTTGGTAAAATATATATTAGCAATTAAAAATTAAGTAGGTGTTATATATATGGGAAAAATTATTTCGCTTGTTAATCAAAAAGGTGGTGTAGGTAAAACTACAACTAGTATTAATTTAGCATCATCTTTAGGATTATTAGGTAAAAAAGTTTTATTAGTTGATTTTGATCCACAAGGAAATGCAACTACTGGTGTTGGAGTAGATAAAAATGGATTAGATACAATATATGAAGCTTTAACTAAAGTTAAAACAGGTAAACAAATAGTTAAGAAAACTAAATTTAAAAACTTAGATATTATACCAGCGAATATAAATTTAGCTGCTTTAGAAGTATACTTTTCTAATATGAAAGCTAATAACCCGGATTTTAAAAAGAATGAACAGTTAAAAAGAGTACTAGAAGAAGTTAGAGATAATTATGATTATATATTAATTGATTGTCCTCCTAGTTTAGGTATATTAATTACTAATGCTTTAGCAGCATCTGATTCTGTAATTATACCTGTTCAATGTGAATTTTTTGCACTAGAAGGAATAATGCAATTACTAAATACTATCAGGGTTGCTAGATCGAAAACTAATCCTAATTTGGAGATAGAGGGTGTAGTTTTAACTATGTTAGATTCTAGAACTATATTAGGTTTAGATGTAGTAGAAAATATAAGAAGTTTCTTTAAAGAAAAAGTATATGATACAATAATACCAAGATTAATAGTATTAGCTGAAGCCCCATCTCATGGAAAGCCAATAGCAAATTATAATTCTAAGAGCAAGGGGACAACAGCATATATTAATTTAGCAAAGGAGGTCATTGAAAGAAATGCAAGAGAAGAGGAAAGCGCTAGGTAGAGGATTAGAACAATTATTTAGTGATGAAGCTATATCTTTTGATGAAATAGAAGAAAGTATAGTTGATGAGGCTAAAAAGAATAAGGAAATAGTGGAATTACCATTATCTGAGTTAAGACCAAATCCATATCAGCCAAGAAAAATATTTGATGACGAAGCATTAAATGAATTAGCTTCATCTATAAAAGAAAATGGTGTATTTCAACCAATAATTGTTAAGAAAACTGTAAAAGGTTATGATATAGTTGCAGGTGAAAGAAGATATAGAGCTTCTAAAAAAGCAGGATTAACTACAATACCAGCAATTATAAAAGATTTTACTGATGAAGAAATGATGAATATAGCTTTATTAGAAAATCTACAAAGAGAAGATTTGACTGCTATTGAAGAAGCTAATGCTTATAAAGCTATGATTGATTCCCTAGGATTAACACAAGATGAATTAGCTAAAAAAGTTGGAAAAAGTAGAAGTCACATTACAAATACATTAGGATTATTAAAATTACCTAAATCAGTACAAGATCTTGTTTTATATAATAAAATATCAATGGGTCATGCTAGAGTGCTTAGTAAATTAGAAGATACTAGTAAAATTGAGGAACTTGCTGATAAAGTAGTAAATGATGATTTAAGTGTTAGAGAATTAGAGGAATTATCTAAAAATAAAGATTTAAAAAGATTATTTCCAGTAAATAGGGTAGAAAAAAATAATGAATACAAAAGTGTTGAAAAAATGTTAAAAGAAAAGTTAGGTACTAAAGTTAAAATTAGTAATAATAAACTAACAATTAGTTTTTCTACAGTACAAGATTTAAATAGAATATTAGAAATAATGAATTTTGATATTAACGAATAACTGGAGGTTAATATGAATAGTGAATATAAAATTGGTACAAAAGTTATTATGAAAAAACAACATCCTTGCGGATCTAATTTATTTGAAATAACTAGATTAGGTGTTGATATTAAAATAAAATGTACTAATTGTGGAAGAACTATTATGCTTCCTAGAATAGATTTTAATAAAAAGATAAAAAAGATTATGGAGGAGTAAAAATGGACGAAAATGTAAAAAAGAGAGGCTTACATCCAGTCTGGTTCTTTGTAATACTATGTGGTATAACTATTGTTCTTAGTTTTATACTATCATTACTTAAATTACAAGGAAATATGTATACAGTATCACAAAATGGTAAAGTTGTTACTACTATTTTAACAGTTAAATCATTATTAAGTGCTGATGGAATAAAATTTATATTTGGAGAAGGAATTAATAATGTTCTTAAGTTTATTCCATTTGGAACAATAATAATTGGTATGCTTGGAATGGGAATGGCAATAAAAACGGGATTATTAAAACAAATATTCAATAAGATTAGCAAAAAAATTCCAAGAAGAGTAGCATTTTTCTTGTTTTCATTATTATGCATTGTAATGGGATTTAGTCAAGATTTAGCATTTATTATAATGATACCTGTATCAATAGCATTATTTACTGAATATAAACGAAGTCAGGTTGTTGGTATGACTATGGCATTTGTTTCAGTAGCAGCTGGAGCAAGTATTAATTTATTTATTACTTCACTAGATTATAGTTTAATTGAACTTGCAAAAAATTCAGTTAAAATGATAGATAAAGATTATTCTTATGGATATAGTGGGAATCTATATATAATAGTAATAGCTTCTTTATTATTAGCTTTCTTAATAAGTATTATGACTGAAATTATATCAAGAAAGATGCCTGTTAGAATTACAGAAGAAGAACCTATAAATGAAAAATTAAATAGAAAAGGTTTGAAAAGAGCATTCTTAGTATTATTAATAGTAGCAGGTTTAGTAACATATTCTATTATTCCTGGTCTTCCTTTTTCAGGACTACTTTTAGATACTGAACAGGTATTGTATGTTAATCAATTATTTGGCGCAAATTCTCCATTTGTTAATGGTATTTTATGCATAATATCAGGTACAGCTTTATTATCTGGTTTAGTTTACGGTATAACAACAAAACAAATAAAAGGAGAAAGAGATTTAGTTAAAATTCTATCAGGTAGTTTAAATAACATAGGAGAACTATTATTAATATTATTCTTTGCTTCACAATTTGTAGCTTTATTTAAATTTACAAATATAGGTGATGTTTTATCAGCTATTATGTTTGATATGATTAAAAATGGTAATTTCTCATTTATATTATTAATATTATTCTCATTTATAGCTTTAGTTTTATCAGGTGTATTAATATCATCTTTAGCTACCAAATGGTCTATGTTCTCATCAAGTACAATGCCATTATTTATGAAATCAAATATAACTCCAGAATTTTCAGGTGCGTTATTTAGATTATCATCAAGTGTATCAAATACAATAAGTCCAGTTTTTCCTTATTTTGCAGTATATCTTGGATTTATGTCTTTATATAATAGAAATGATTTTAGTATAAAGAAAAGTTATAATTTATTAATAATATACTTTATTGCTATTACAATTTTATGGTTATTTATAATATTTGGATTCTATATCTTAGGAACACCAATTGGTCCTAAAATTTATCCTACAATTTAAAACACTAATTATTAGTGTTTTTTTTATAAAAAAAGTGTAAAATCATTGAGAAAGTACTTGAAAAATGTTATAATTTATACTAGAGGTAAGATAGTATGAATGATAATAAAAAAGGTACTAAAAAAACTGTACTAAAAATTGTTTTTTTAATAGCAATAATAATAACATTATTACTATTATTATTTAAAGGATGCACTACTAAAAAAGAAATAGCAGAAGGAATAAAAATTATAAATATCAACGAACAGGTTGATAGTTTTAATGATGATACAATATTTGTAGCAAATGAATTATCATCAAATAAAGAGTACACTTATACTATTACAATTCATAACTATCTAGGAGATGATTACTATCTATACAAAACTGAAATAAGTAATAAAAATATAAGTTTTGAAAAATTTATTAAATTATTACCTGCAGGAAAAGATACAAAGTTTAAGTTCACTATCAAAACAACAAAAAAAATAGATAAACCATTTAATATAAAGTTCTACTATGGAAAATTAAAGGAAATTAAAATAGGCGATGAAACAATATCAAGTTACGGAAATGAAAAAGTAACTATACCAGTTTTAAAAGAAGAAAAAGAAGGATATGAATTAAAGGGATATACAGATTTAGAAGGTTCACAAGTAGTTAAATATAAAGTAAATGAATCTTATTCGATAAAAGATGGAACAGTATTATATCCAATATATGAAAAAAAAGCTGATAATAATCCTGATACATCTACAGATGATAATAACAATAACAATAATAATTCAGATAGTAGTGATAATAATGTAACACCAGAAGAAAAGAAACAGTATACTGTAACATTTGATTATAAAAATGGAATGCCAAAAACTAGTAAAGTAGTAACATATAAAGAAAAATATGGTGATTTGCCAGTAGGAAATAAAACAGGTTATACTTTTTCAGGTTGGTATCTTGGAAACAAGGAAATAACAAGTGAAAGTATAGTTGATTTAACTAAAGATGTAACATTAGAAGCTAAATACATTATTGTTGAATATTCAATAAGTTATAATTTAAATGGTGGATCAGTTACTACAAGTAATCCAAACGTATATACAATTGAAACAGCAACTTTCTCGTTAAATAATCCAGTAAAGAATGGTTATACATTTGTTGGATGGACTGGAAGTAACGGTGATGTTCCAGAACTAAGTGTTGTAATAGAAAAAGGATCTACAGGCAAAAAACAATTTTTAGCTAATTATTCAGAAAATGAAGTAGTAGGTTATAAAGTATATCATAAAAAACAAAAACTAGATGGATCATTTGAATTGTCTGATACAGATGAATTAAGTGCTCCTTATGGAACAACACTTAAACCTAATACAAAATCATATGATGGTTTTGATAGCCCTAATAAAAAAGAATTAGTTATAAAACAAGATGGTACTAGCGAATTAGAATATAAATATACAAGAAAAAACTATGAATTAGTTTTAGAAAATAAAGAAAATATTGATTTGACTTTGAGTACACAAGAGGGAAGTTATCCATATGAAACAGAAATTACATTAGTAGCAAAAGATAAAGTTGGATATAATTTTGTTGGTTGGAATAATGGATTAACAACAAAAACAATTAATTTTCCAATTAAGAACAACGTAACTATAAAACCAGTATATGAAGCAAAAACATATGAAATTGTATTTAACTCAAATGGTGGAGAAGGCGTAATGTCTAACCAGTCAGCAAAATATGATGAAGAATTTAATTTAAAAGAAAACACATTTACTAAAAAAGGAAATAGCTTTATAGGCTGGAATACAAAGGCTGATGGAAGTGGGCAATCATATGAAAATAAAGAAAAAGTAAAAAATATAACAACTAATGAAAGTATAACTTTATATGCTCAATATATTGCTAATGAATATACAATTACTTTTGATAGTAAGGGTGGAACTGCAGTATTACCAGTAACAAGAAGATATCAAGAAGCATATAGTGTGTTACCTACAACATCAAAAGTTGGTTATAATTTTGTAGGATGGTATTTAGGTGAATCAAAGATTGAAGAAGATACGCTTTATACTAAAGATGAAGATGTTACTTTAGAGGCACATTATGATGTGATAATCTATAATATAACTTATAACCTAGATGGAGGAACAGTAACAGGTAACCCAGATACTTATACCGTAACAAGTGAATTTACTTTAAAAAATCCAACTAAAACAGGTTATACATTTGCAGGATGGACTGGAAGTAATGGAGAAAATCTTCAAACTCAAGTAACAGTTTCTTCGGGAACTACAGGAGATTTATCTTATACAACTCATTATTCACCAAATGAAGGAACAAAATATAGTGTAATCCATAGAATACAAAAATTAGAAGATTTAAGTTCATATACAGAAGATACAGAATTATTATATGGTCCAACAGATTCAAAAGTAACACCAGCTGTAAGAAACTTGGAAGGATTTATATTACCAGAACCAAAAGAAATAACAATTAATGCTGATGGAAGTTCAAAAGTAACTTATACATATAATAGAGATTCATTTGAATTTAGTATGAGTGATGTGGAAGATATAGATTTAGATAATTCAACAGAAGAAGGAAGTTATGTGTATGAAACACCAATAACAGTAAAAGCAAAAGAAAAAGAAGGATATACTTTTAATCATTGGAGTAATGGTAGTGATGTTAATCCTACAGTATTCCCATTAACGGGCGATATAACAATATATCCAGTATATGAAGCTAACAAGTATACAATAGTTTATAATCCTACAAGTGGAACTGGTAGTATGGCTGATCAAGAAATGACATATGATATTACTAGTAACTTAAGAAAGAATACGTTTACAAAAGAAGGATATAGTTTTGATGGATGGAATACAAAGGAAGATGGAACAGGGACTTCTTATGAAGATGAAGCATCAGTAAAGAATTTAAAAACAAGTGGAAATATAGTATTGTATGCACAGTGGAAAGCAAATATAGACACTGCATATAAAGTTATCCACAAGAAACAAAAATTAAATTCAGAAGAGTATGATGAAGAGGTTGAAAACTTAAAAGGTACAACAGATGCAGAAGTAACACCATCAGTAAGAAATTATACTGGATTTGTATCACCAGAACCAAAGACAATAACAATAAATGGTAATGGAAAAACAGAAGTAGTATATATTTATACAAGAATAATATATTCATTAGACTTTGAAGATAATGAATACATTGAATCATCTTTACCAGAAGGAAATTATCCTTATGGAACAGAAGTAACTATAACTGCTAAAGAAAAAGAAGGTTATACATTTGTAGAATGGACAAATGGTAGTGTTGATAATCCATATACCTTCAGTATTAATGAAAGTATAACAATTAAGCCAACTTATTCGGCAAATACAGACACTCCATATAAAGTCATTCACAAAAAGCAAAAATTAAATTCAGAAGAGTATGATGAAGAGGTTGAAAACTTAAAAGGTACAACAGATGCAGAAGTAACACCATCAGTAAGAAATTATACTGGATTTGTATCACCAGAACCAAAGACAGTAACAATAAATGGAAATGGAAAAACAGAAGTAGTATATATTTATACAAGAGAAATGTATTCATTAGATTTTGAAGATAATGAATATATAGAATCATCTTTACCAGAAGGAAATTATCCATATGGTACAGAAGTAACAATTACTGCTAAAGAAAGACCTGGATATACATTTGATGAATGGACAAATGGAAGTGATGAAAATCCATATACCTTCAACTTAGATCAAAATCTAGAAATAAAACCATTATATTCGGCAAATACTGATACTCCATATAAAGTAATACATAAAACACAAAAAATAGATGAAACATATGAGACAAAAGAAACAGAAAACTTAATAGGAACAACAGATACAGAAGTAACACCATCAGTAAAAACATATGAAGGATTTATAAGTCCAAATACTAAAACAGTAACAGTAAATGGAGATGGAAGTACAGAAGTAATTTATGAATATAAGAGAAATAAGTATCAATTAACAATAACAAATTCAGAGTATGTAGTAGAAGATAAGAGTGGAAGTTATTATTATGAAGAAGAAATAGAATTAACAGCAAAAGATAGACAAGGATATGATTTTGCAGGATGGTCAACAGGAGAAACAACAAAGACAATAACAGTAAAAATAGGAGCTTCAGATATAACAGTTAATCCAATATATACAAATAGTGAGAATACAGAATATAAAGTAATACATAGATATAGAAAATTAGATAATACATTTGAAGTAGAAGAAGTTACATCTGTAGGAACAACAGGAGATATAGTAGAAGCAGCATTAAAACCAAGAACAGGATTTGTAACACCAGAAGCACAAAATATAACAATAACAGCAGATGGACTAGCATCAGTAACATATACATATGAAAGAGAAAAATATGAATTAAATATAGCTGATAGATCACATTTAAAAGATGGAAGTACAGCAAATGGAGAATATCCATATGGTACAGAGATAGTATTAATAGCAGAAGAAAGAGTAGGATATGATTTCAGTTGGAGTGATGGAATAACAAATTATGAAAGAAGATTTGAAATAGATGAAATAATAACTCTATCACTTGAATATGAGGCAAGAACTGATACTCCATATAAAGTTATTCATAAGAAACAAAAATTATCATTAGATGGTTATGATGAGGAAATTGAAAATTTCACAGGTGTTACAGATACAGAAGTAACACCATCAGTAAGAAATTATACTGGCTTCATTTTGCCAAGTACAAAGACTGTTACAATAAATGGAGATGGAAGTACAGAAGTAGTATATACATACAACAGAGAAAAATATACATTAACATTTAATGATGATGAATATATTGAATCTAATATTCCAGAAGGAGAATATCCATATGGAACTACTGTAATATTAACAGCAAAAGAAAAACAAGGATATAATTTCAGTAATTGGAGTAATGGTGAATTAGAAAAAACAATTACATTTACTTTAGAGGGAGATGTAGTAATAAGTCCAGTATATACATCAAGTACAACAACACCTTATAAAGTAAAACATAGAAAACAAAATTTAGATTTAATAACTTATGAAGAGGAAATAGAAAATTTCACAGGTGTTACAGATACAGAAGTAACACCATCAGTAAGAAACTATACAGGTTTTATAAGCCCAAGTACACAAACTGTTAATATAGATGCTGATGGAAGTACAGAAGTTATATACGTGTACACAAGAAAGAGTTATTCTATTAACTATGAAGATAAAGAAAATATAGATATGATAAATTCTACACCAGAAGGTTCATATTTATATGAAACAGAGATAACTGCAATTGCTAAAATAAAAGAAGGTTATACATTTAAAAAATGGAGTAATGATTCAACAAGTATTACTTTAGTATTTAATTTAGTAAATAATACTACAATTAAACCGATTTATGAAGCTAATAATTACGAAATTGTATTTGATTCAAACGGTGGAGTTGGTTCTATGTCAAATCAAGAAATGACATATGATGAATCAGATACTTTAGATAAAAATACTTTTGTAAGATCGGGATATGATTTTGATGGATGGAATACAAAAGCAGATGGATTAGGAGATTCATATTCTGATGAAGAAGAAATTGTTAATTTAGTTACTTCGGGAGAAATAACTTTATACGCAACATGGAAAGCAAAAACAAATACTCCATATAAAGTAGTTCATAGAAAACAAAAAATCACATTAGATGGATATGATATAGAAGAAACAGAAAATCTAACTGGAACAACAGATGCATCTATAACACCAGCTGTTAAATCATATATTGGTTACACATCACCAAGTGTTCAAACAACGACAATAAGCGGAAATGGTAATACAGAAGTTATATATAACTATGATAGAGAGATATATACATTTACATTAGGTGATACAGTTAATGTTACATCAACTAAAGAAAATGGAGATTATCCATATGGAACAGAAATATCATTAACAGCAGGTGAAGTACAAGGTTATACATTTACTGGTTGGACTAATGGAGAAGTTTCAAACCCATATACATTTACTTTAGAAAGTGATTTAAGTATTTCTCCAATTTATGAAGAAGAATCAACTGAAGTATCATATAAAGTTATACATCAAAAACAAAAAATCACATTAGATGGATATGATATAGAAGAAACAGAAAACTTAACTGGTATATCTGGTTCTTCTATAACACCAGTAGTTAAAACATATACCGGTTTCATATCTCCAGCATCAAAAACAGTAACTATAGCAAGTGATGGAAGTACAGTAGTAACATATAACTATAATAGAGAAATGTATACTTTATCATATGATGGAAGTACAGATATAACAACATCAACACCAGCTGGAGAATATCCATATGGTAAAGAAATAACTATAACAGCAAATCAAAAAGCTGGTTATACATTTGATAAATGGTCAAACGAAGAAATAAGTAACCCATATACATTTAACTTAACTGGTAATGTTACAATTAAACCTTTATATATACCAAATACTAATACTTTATATAAAATTATTCATAGAAAACAAAATTTAGATTTAACTACATATTTAGATGAAGTAGAAGAAAGATTTGGAACAACAGATTCTTCTGTAACCCCAGCAGTAAAAACATATGCCGGTTTCACATCACCAAGTGTTCAAACAGTAACAATCGCAGGAGATGGAAGTACAGAAGTAATATATGTTTATACAAGAAATATGTATACATTATCATTTGATAATAATACAGATATTACTTCAAATGTACCAGCAGGAACATATCCATATGGTACTATTGTTTCTATTAAAGCAAATGATAAAGAAGGTTATGTATTTACTAGTTGGAGTGATGGAGAAACATCTAATCCATATACATTTACATTAACTGAAAGTAAAACTGTAACACCTATATATGATTCAGTATCATATGAAGTAACATTTGATGCAAATGGTGGAACAGGAGATATGTTACCTCAAACTATTACTAAGAATGTTACGACTAAATTAAGTAAGAATTTATACACTAAGAGTGATAGTATTTTTGATTCATGGAATACTGAATCAAATGGAACTGGTGATAGCTATTTTGATGAAGAAGAAATAACTAGAAATACAAATATTACTTTATATGCAATTTGGGCACCACAAGATAAGGTAGCAAGAATAGGTAATACATACTATACTTCTTTAGTTAATGCTATAAAAGCAGTTCCTACAACTGGTGAAGAAACAGAAGTAGTATTATTAAAAGATACAGCTGAAAAGGCTGAAATAGCAGATACTAAGAGAGTAATACTTGATTTACAAAATCATACACTTAGCAATAATGGAAATGCAAATGTAGTTATTAATAATGGTTCATTAAAACTGTATAATGGTACTATTTCAACTAATGTAGCACAAGGAGCTATTAATAATAATTCTACTGGTACATTAGTTATGGAAAATGTAAGTATTATCGTTACAAAGACAGGATCAAAACAAGCATTATATAATGATGGTGGTAATTTAACTATTAATGGAAATTGTTATTTAAGTTCTGAATCAACTCAAAGAGCGGCATTACATAACTTAAATAATGGTATTATTAATTTAAATAGTGGTACTGTTATATCTACTGGTACTTATGCAATATATAATGAAAAAGGTACATTAAATATAGGTACAAAAGATGGAAATATTAATCAAGAATCTCCAGTAATTCAAGGTAAGACTTATGGTATAGTTGCTAATAATACATATAATTTCTATGATGGTATTATTAAAGGTATTACATATCATGTTGGTAAAACAAGTAATACTGGTAATACACCAACAGTCTCAGTAGATACTGATGAAACTAAGATGACTGAAATAGAAACTGATTCACAAAAAGTATTAGGCCAAGAAACTATTTCAGGATCAACTTACTATACAATTAAGTTAGAAAAAACAACACCAGCACCAAGTACTTATACTGTTACATTTAATCCTAATGGTGGTAATACTTCAGAAACAACTAGAACAGTAACAGCAAATAATACTTTAGGTAATTTACCAACCGCCAATAGATCTAACTCAATTACAAAGGGTTGGTATACGGCAGCTACTGGAGGTACTGAAGTAACAAGTGATACAGTAATAACAGGTAATGTTACTTACTACGCACAATATTATTCAACAATGGATCAAGCTAATATAACTCCAATTAGAGTAGCAATGAAAATTGGTGACGAAAGAACAATTACTATAACTGGTCCAGAAGATATGGAAAGTTATACGATTACATCAAATGATACTGATGTAGCAACTGTTTCAGGAAATACAGTAACAGCTGTAGGCATGGGTGAGACTACATTAACTGTAACTGGTAATGAATCCGGTATAACTAAAACTATTGAGGTTGAAGTTATATCAGCAACTAGATATAAAGTAACATTTAATGCTAATGGTGGAACTATTTCCGAAACAACTAGATATGTTTATGAAGGTCAACCAATTGGAGTACTTCCAACTGGAACAAAAGATGAAGATGTAGTAGTAGGATGGTATAAAGGTTTAGTAGATGGTATAAAAATAGATAAAAATTATATAGTTGATAGTGATCTTATTTTATATCCAAAATGGGGAGAAGCAACTGCAGAATTTGATGAAGGTCTAACTGTTAATGTAAAAATGAAGAAATTAGCAAATCCAGAAGCAAATATAACATCATATTCATATGCTGATTCAAATATAACTTCAATTACAAAATATGTTGGAACTCCTGATATATCTTTAATGACTGAGGATAATATTATTTCATCAGATGATTCATTATTACCAATATATGCTTGGTTTGATAATGGAACATTATATTGGTGGACTGATACAAATAATGTTTATTTAAACGAAGATAGTTCTTATATGTTTGCTTATATTAATAATTGTAATACTCTAGATTTATCTATATTTAATTCAGATAATCTAACAAATACAAAAGGTATGTTCTATGGCTCTACTTATGATGAATTAGATATTTCATCATTAAATACAAGTAATGTAACTGACATGTCTTATATGTTCTGCGTAACAACAGTTCCTTCCTTGGATTTAAGTAATAATGATTTTAGTAAAGTAGAAGATATGTCATATATGTTTACAGGTTCACATATACAAACTGTAGACTTTGGAGATATCGAAACAGATAGTTTAGTTGATATGAATAATATGTTCAATAGTGCTGCCTTTACTGAATTAGATTTAAGTAAATTTGATACACATAATGTAACAAATATGTCGAATTTATTTGTAGGTAGTAATCTTAAATCAATAGATTTAAGTGATTTAGATACAGAAAATTTAACAAATATTGCACAAATGTTTGCAGGATGTATTAATCTTGAATCAATAGATTTAAGTGATTTAGATACACATAATGTAACAAATATGAATAGTTTGTTTGCAGGTAATTCTAATTTAAAAACAATAGATATGAGTAATTGGGATTTTAGTGGAATGACATCATTGTCTGGTTTCTTTAGTCATGGATTACCACAATTAGAAGAAATAATACTTGATAATGTAAACACAAGTACTATAACTGATATGTATGGTATGTTTAAAGATTGCCCTAGTTTAACAACATTAGATTTAAGTGATTTAGATACAGAAAATGTTACGAATATGGTCGTTATGTTTTCAGGATGTAGTAGTCTAACAGAACTAGATTTAAGTAGTTTTAATACAAGCAATGTAACTTCTTTTGGAGGATTTCTTTCTGGATGTACATCATTAGAAACATTAAATATGAGTAATTTTGATTTGAGAAAAAATACCTCATTACCTTTATTGGCTAGCATGGGTGTACCAACTGATGCATCTTTGAAAACAGTAATATTAGATAATGCAATTTTTGGAAAAGATATGTTTAATACATTTCATAATTATTCAACAATTGAAACTATTTCATTGAAAAATGTTGATACGAGTCTAACTACAAGTATGAATTGGATGTTCCAAGGATGTACAAATTTAAAGTCACTAGATTTAAGTTCATTTAATACTAGCAATGTGACTAACTTGTATTATATGTTCGGTGATTGTAGTTCGTTAACGGAATTAGATTTAAGCATGTTTGATACACGTAATGTAATTGGTTTTGGAGGTTTTATTTCAGGATGTACATCGTTAGAAACATTAAATATGAGTAATTTTAATTTTACTAATAATCTTCCTTCAGGTTTATTTTCTAACTTAGGAATCTCTACAACTCCTTCACTAAAAACAATAATATTTGATAATTCTGTTTTTGGAAAGAATATGATAGCATATTTTTCAGACGCAGGAAGTGTTGAAACAATTTCATTAAAAAATGTTGATACTTCAAGCGTTACTAGTATGATTTCATTATTTGAAAATAGTCCTAATTTAACGGAACTAGACTTATCTGATTTTGATACAAGAAATGTAGAAAATATGTCAAATATGTTTAAAAATTGTTCAGGATTGACAACAGTATATGTCAGCGATGATTTTGTAGTAAATCAAGTAACTTCTTCAGGAGATATGTTCCTTGGATGTGAAAGTGTTGTTGGAGGTTTAGGTACAACATATGACGCCAACCATATAGATAAAGAATATGCGCATTATGATGGTGGAGAATTATATCCGGGTTACTTTACGGCTACAGATATTTCTTCAAAATTCGAAATTACATTTAAAGACAATAATAAAATATTATTTAAGAGATATATTACTAAAGGAAATCGAGTTGGCTCATTGCCAGTAGTAACAAAAGAAGGATATGATTTTGTAGGTTGGTATTCTTCAAATGTAGATGGCATAGAGATAACTGAAGAGTATGTTCCACAGGATAATATAAATATTTATGCTAGATATATAAAGAAAGTAACAGTTTCATTTGATATAGATGGAGGATCTGAAGTACCTTCTCAAACAATTAATTATGGTAGTACTGCAACAAGACCAGCAACGAATCCAATTAAAGAACTATATAAATTTGATGATTGGTATACAGATGATACATATACAACTAAGTTTGATTTCACTACACCAATAACAAGTGATACAATTATTTATGCTAAGTTTATAGATTTATGTAAAGGATTTAGTACAGATTCTTGGTCAACAATTAAAACAAATCTAGAAAATAATTCAGAATATTATGCAGTTGGTTGTACTAAGGAAGTTCCAATGGATATGGATAATGACGGTACTGATGAATCGTATACTGTAAGATTAGCTAATACTAGTACTCCAGAAGTATGTGAAGTAGAAGGATATTCACAAACTGGTTGTGGTATTGTAATAGAATTTTCCGATATTGTTGGATCCGGTTCCATGAATTCTAAAAATTCAAATGCTGGTGGTTGGGCTTCAACAAACATGGTGATTTATTTAAATAGTACATTCTATAATAAGTTACCAAGTGATTTGCAAAATGTAATAATTAGAACATATCCAATAGTATCCGGTAGTGGATCAGGCGGAGTTTCCCCAAATATAACAGCTGATGATAAAACTAAGAATAAGATATATTTACTTTCATTAAGAGAAGTTGGACTTGATCTTTCATATGATAATAAGAGAAATGTATTAACAGATACAAGAACACTTGATTACTATGTTGATCCTGTAGTAACTGATGTTGATTTAGCAGATTCAAGGAGAATTAAAAAAGATTTATCAGGTGTGGCAGGAACATGGTGGCTTCGTACAGCGTATAGTGCTCTTCCTAGTAATTTCCTTGTTATTTATGATACTGGAGGATTCAGTCAGCCTAGTGCTGAACATGTTTACGGAGTTTCACCTGCATTTAGAATTGGAACTATATCAGAATTTACAGTAAAATTTAATACTGATGGAGGTTCAATAGTATCAGATCAAATAGTTAACTATGGTGGATTAGCTATAAAACCATTATTGAATCCAACAAAAGATGGATACGTGTTTGATGATTGGTATACAGATGATACATATACAACTAAGTTTGATTTCACTACACTAATAACAAGTGATACAACAATATATGCAAAATGGGTTAAATCTATTGATGATGCTACTATAACTCCAAGTAGTGTAACAATGGATTTAGATGAAACTTCAACAATAACTGTAACTGGACCAGAAGATATGGAACCTTATACAATTTCATCAGAAGATGAAACAATTGTTACAGTTGATTCAAATGGCGTATTAACTGGTATATCTGGAGGTACAACTACTATTAAGATTACTGGTAATGTATCTGGAATAACAAAAGAAGTTGAAGTAACTGTTAATGTTCCTACTATATATAATGTAAATTACAATGCAAATGGTGGCAGTTTTAATGGAGAAACAAGTAATTCTATTACATATACTGTATATAAACAAAATAAAACTGAGTATTCTCATACTTCAAATATAAGTAATGATGGAGTTCAAAATGGTAGTTACGTAAATAATTTAGCGACAAAAGAGGTAGTAACTATCCCAGGAGCATCATCAGTACATGTTAAATTAACATATGGAACTGAAGCAAGTTATGATTATGTATATGTATTTAAAGGACAATATTCAGGCAATGTTTCAAAAAATATGAGTGCTGGTCAATTATATACTTATAATGGTAGTAATAATACTACTACAACTGTAGAATTTGATGTAGAAGGTGATACTGTAACATTTGCATTCTATTCTGATTCTAGTAGTACTTATTATGGATATTATGCTGTAGTATCAGCTGATAGTAAATATAGTCAAGATGCTGAATATACTGTACCAACAAGAACAAACAAATCATTTACTGGATGGAATACTGCACAAGATGGTTCAGGTACTACATATTATACTGAAGAAGAAATAATGAATGATTTTGAAGAATTAAATGGTCAAACGTTATATGCACAATGGTCTTATGTCTTAACTTATGATTTCAATGAAGTAAATGATGTCCAATCATGGAAATTTATAGGTGAAAATCAATTTAATATAACATATGATTCTTCAACTGGTATGAATGATATAACTGTTAATGGTTTAAGTGGAACATGGGAAAATATATATATTCCAGTAAGAACAGAAGTAGGAGAAACTTATAAATTTGAGGTAGATTATTATAATCCAAATGGTTATAATGGCTATAGTTCGTATGAAGGAATTGGTATGATGGCTTTAAAATCGGAGCCAACAAATTCTTCGTCTATAAGTTCAATAACATCTAGTTATTTACCTAGACAAGCAAATCCTGATATACAACATAGAACAATAACATTTAAGGCAACAGGAACTACAACATATTTATCATTTATATTTGCATATGCCGCAGATGGTGAAACTACAAATGTTAAACTTGGTAACTTTAAGATAACTAAAGATTTAACTAGTAGATATACAATAACAACTGTACCAAATATTCTATTTGAAGAAGGAATTAATTTTGGCTTCTATACAGCTAAAGAAAATGGTACTTTATTAGAGGATGATACTGAAATAAATGATGATGTAACATATTATGGTTTAGTAACAAGAAATAGATATAAAATAAGATTTGATTCTAATGATGGTGAAGGATCTATACCTGATTTAGATATGATATATGGAATTAAAGCAACTCTCCCAGAAAACACATTCACAAGATTCGATTATGGATTTGTAGGTTGGAATACAGAACCAGATGGTACTGGTAATTCTTATTCTGATGAAGCTATAGTTAACAAACTATCAAATGTTAATAATGATATAGTTACATTATATGCTCAATGGCTTCCTGCTGAATCTACATTTGATACTGGTTCAAATGTTAATAGCAAATTAACATCATTAGCTGGCTCAAAAGAAAATATAACTTCAATAGTAAAATCAAATACAGCACCTATAAAAGCTAATAGAAATAGTAGTAATGTAGTTTCAACAGCAACTTCTAATGTACCAATATATGCATGGTATGAAGAAGGTACAATCTACTGGTGGACACAAGATGATGATCCAGAATTAAATGCAAATGCATCATCTATGTTTAGTGGATTTACTAGTGTTACATCAATAGATTTGAATACAATAATATCTCCAAATACTACAACAATGGCATCCATGTTTAATGGATGTAGTGGATTAAGTGAACTAGATTTAAGTAACTTTAGAGGAGATTCATTAACAAATACATCATATATGTTTCAAAGTTGTAGTAGCTTAACAGAAATTGATTTAACAAACTTT
>JAFRCK010000024.1 GCA_017404385.1 Bacilli bacterium | reverse complement strand
CCCTACTGGTAAGTCTTTTTCATCCTTTACTTGTCCTTCTAATGAATTTGTTTCTACTGTTATTGTTTCTGTTTCTAATGTTGTATAACTACCTGTAGATTCTGATACTTTTAAGTTTGGATGTATTTCTACCGTATTTGGGGCATTTTCTATTATTAATTTTAACTTGATTGTTTTTTCTTGTCCTAATCTAACATTCTTTACTAATACTTCTATTTCTTTTCCGTTTTCTTTTAGGGTGCTTTCTATGTTACTTCCATTTATTGGTTTAAAACGGGCATATTTAAATTCTTCTTCTGTTAAGCTTGCTTTTATTAATGCATCTCTTTCTTCTACTCCATCTATTTCATCTAATGTAAAAGATACTATATATTCTATAGTACTATTTCCTTTTGCTGTATTTTCTTCTAGAGTAGCTCCACCTATACTTCCAGCTAGCTTAGATTTTACTCCAGTATTACTTACTTTTACTAGTCCTTTATATTTATCATTAGTCCCAATTAATGTTATACTTACTATTGTTAAAATTAAAACAACAATTGATAACAATGATATGATTTTTTTTCTTTTTAAACCATTCATAACATACACCCTATTCTTATCTTATTATTTACGTTAATTTTACCATAAAATAAACAAATTATCTATAAGTTATTGAAAATAATTTAAAAAAATATTAATTTATAATTAAATGGGATGTTATTTACCTGTGGAAAAGTAGTAACAAAAAAAGAAGATTTATTTTCTTCTTTTTTTAATTCTTCTTTTTCTTCTAATACTTCTTGAAAATAAATGTAATAATATGCTTCCAATAAGTATTAACAAAATTATTATAAAAATCTTTTTTAATCTAAATTTAACTGTTATAGGAGATAAAACATCTTCTTCATATAAAACTACATCTTTATAAGAAATTGTATATTTTCCTATTTTGTCACCTTTTTTAATATCTTTAGGTAAGTTTTCTTCACCAGTATATTTAATCTTTAAATCTTTTTGAAATATGCTATTATCAATATACATAACTACATCTCTAGTTGCTTTTATCTCTACTTCTTCATCATATATAGTCTTAATTTTCTTTATTAAAGTCCCTTTTTTAATTAAAGTATTATATCCATAATTATTTATAAAATAATCATAAACTGTTTTTTGATCATAAAAATTTTGATTATCTTTATGATAATCTGCTCCTGCGGTAACTAATAATAAATCTGTTTCTTTACTAGTTGAATATGATCCCAAACATAATCCAGCTTCTTCAGTATAACCTGTTTTTCCACCAAAAAAATAATTCATTCCAACTTTTCTTGCTCTAACAATAGGACCATCGAAAGCTAGATATCCATCACTAGTAACATACCTATCTGTATTAATAATTTCTTTAAATTTCTTATTATTTAATGCATATTTTAAAATTATTGCCATATCAGAAACAGTAGAATGTTGTTCTGGATCATCTAATCCAACTGTATTTCTAAATACTGTATTCTTTAATCCTAGTTCTTTTGCTTTTTCATTCATTTTATCTACAAATGCTGCTTCTGAACCAGATATCATAACACCTAATCCATAAGCTGCATCAGCACCTGATTTAAGCATTGTTCCATATAATAAATCATTATATGATAATGTCTCTCCATCATAAAACCCACATATTGCAGCATCTGGATCCATACCTGCATATATTGATGTATCCAAAACAAATTTCTCATCAAAATCTTTTATATTCTCAATAGCTACTATAGTAGTCATAATCTTTTGCATACTAGCTACTTTTATAACTTCATCTTTGTTTTTTTCATAAACAATAGTATTATCTTTTAAATTTAATAATATTGCATTTTTTGAATCTATTTCAAAGGTAGACGCCTTAACATAAAACGGTATAAATAATATTATTAATAATAAAAACCTTAAAAACTTTTTCATATTACCTCCGTAGTCTATTAAATATTCTAACATATTTTTAATTTAAAAAAAATGATAATTATCTAAAATTATCATTTATTTTTTGTAAGTACATTTTGCTAAATAATTTAATGCTTCATCATGTTCTAATTTCAATGCATTTTCTTTTTGTTCCTTAGTCAAATATACACCTGCAGCCCCTGGGTGCCCACCACCACCATGCAACTTAGCAACAGCATTGACATCCATTCCGGTAACAACGCTTCTATATGATTTTTGGCCGAACTCACCCTTATCAAATGCTACAACTATCATATAACAAATATTATTTTTATTACCATCAACTATAATTTTATCAGTTATTTCATTTCGATATTCATATGGTGCAAATGTAATTCCAAATCTATTATTGTTTTCATCAGTTAGTATTAAAGATGAGTCTATATATTTGTTTAATTCTTTTTCATATTCTTCCTTTTTTTCTTTAATCCTTTTAAGATCATTTTCCGAAAAAGTCATATCTTGCTTTTTTATTTTTTTCACCATTAAATCAATATATTTTTCTATCCCAATTGCACTAAAAAGAACTGCTAAATCATGTGCTTTAGGATTATTTTCTCTCCAAGTCCATGTATCTTCTAATCTAGTTAGTTCACAGAACTCATCCAGTGTATCATTTTTATCTATCATATTATTTTTATATAGATATTCATAAAATATTTCAGTTGCGCATCTTTTCATTCCATCTTTGTTTTTTTCTTCAATTGTTACGAAAGAATAGTTCCCTAAACCATCATCTATTGCGCGTTGATGGTGGTCAAATATTTTTAATTTATTTTTTAAAATATTATCTTCATTTACTATATCTATAGAGGGTCTTAGTAATGATAAATCAGTTATATATATTTCATCATAATTATCAAAATAATTATTTTCAATATAATTTCTAAACTGTTTTTCAAGTTCATCTACATTTGGAAATAATTCAAAATCAATTTCAGAAAAAGCAATCTTAGCTAAGATTACTCCACCCATTCCATCTATATCACTTTCATGACTAAATATTATTCTTTTCATATCACACCTATATTTTTCTTCTTAATGTTATACCTCTTACAAACATACATCTTTCTGGACATTCAAATTCTGGGAATGTACATCTTGCTCCTATAGTATATTTTTTCATTTCTTCTAATATTTTTTTATCACTTTTTAATTTAGAAATTTCTAGTGATTTAATATATTTATCTAGTGTTTCTCTAGTTATATCGCATACTTCTAATTGAGCAGCAGTACATAATCTTTCAAACATTTTCATTATAAAATCTTCATACTTTCCTGTTTCATTAACATTAACAAGTAATCCTTGTGGAAAAGTTGAAACAGAATTCAAATCTTCTTTCCATTCTCTAACTAAATCTGATTTAGCTCTAATGATCTTAGGCACATAAAAATCTCTTTCTTCTTTTAAAGATAATGAATAATCTAATGATCTATGTCTTTGAAGATCAGCAAGCGCTGGAAATGACGAATCATAATTAACAGAATAACATCTTCCAAATTGATCATCAAAAGTATTATCATCTTGTATTAAAGAAAATGATCTATTCCTATATTCTCTAATTCCATCAGTTATAAATCCTGTGGATAAAAGTGTATCTCTAAACTCTTCTAGATATGGTTTTAATTCTTGTTTTAGTGGATTATTAGTTTCCTCATCAATCATCTTACAAGTAAAATCATATAAATAATTTAATTGTCTAAAACTAGTTGTATATTTCATTTTAGTTCTCATGAAAACTGATAATAGGTATCTAGAATTCTCCATTGCCTTTTTAGTAATCATTTTATCAGTTAAATATACTTCATTAGGATATTCTTTTTTTATCTCATCAATAAAAATATTTTTCCATTTATTATATAATTCATTTTCTTTTTCACTACCAAACATAGTAGTGTATCTACCTGATTTTTCTGATGTATTATATTCTTTTTCATTATTAATTAACATCGCAATTATCTTTGGAATTCCCTCAAAATATAGTTCTATATTATCATGACCAAAAACTGAATGATGTTTATTCTTTTTGTTGCCTGTTGCCCTTAAAATAGTTTTTTCTTTTGGTTCAGCAAGTATTTCATCGTAACTCTTTTGTGTATAACAAATATTTGCTGAATGGCCTCCATTCAATTCATAATCTTCCTTAGTAATCTTTTTTATTTGTTCTTCATCTGTAGTTGTTAAACCTACAATTTTAACTGTCATTTCTTTCATAATTAACCTCCTGAATTATTATATATAATCTAGTTAAATTATATCATAACAAAACATTTTAAGAAATAAAAAAATACACTAATGTGTATTTCTTATCCTATTTTTCTTCTCTTATTAGAAACAATATTACTTATAATTATAAATAAAATTGCACTACCTATTAATACTCCCATATTAATAAGAATAGGTTGTAATGTAGTCATATTTATTTCTTCTAATTTAGCTATATAACTATTTCCTTCAACATAGTAATATGTTGGTAAAATATGTCCTATTTTAGTAACACTATCTGGTAAATAAGCAAGTGGTACAAACACTCCACATAAGAAACAAGTGCCTATTCCTATTACATTTGTAATACCATTAACAGATTCTTTTTTCTTTACTAAATTACCTATTAAGAATGCTAAACTAGTAAGTGTTATTAAATGAATAAATGAGTTTAGAATAAATAATAAACCATTACTTGTCCATAATATATCTCCTATTAAGATTATTCCTAGTATTAAATATATTAGCCACAAAGTAAATGCGTATAGTAAATTAGATAATAGAAGAATTCTATTATTTTTTTTATAATCAGTACTACTTATAATTATTCTTTTTTTAACTTTTTCTTCATTGAATATAGAAAGCATTAAACCAATTATAAATATTAAATTTATTAATAAACTATAACTTTCAAAATCGAAGAAGAATTCAGCCGCTTCTATACTATCAGTATCTAGTTTAGTTTTAATTTCTATTTCTGTATTGTTATCTAAGCTAGTTTTAATAGTTCTTACTAATTCATCTTGATTAGTAATTCTAGATCTATAATTAACTGCTAATTTAAGGTATCTACTAATTAACATTTCCGCAAAACTAGCATTATAGTTGTTACCTTTTTTTACTTTAACATTATCTATATTACCTTTCATAAAATCTACATTAAAGTTTTTAGGTATATAAATAACATAATCTGTATCATTATAGAATAATGCATCATTAAGTGAATCTTCATCTATTTCAATTTCTGGAGTATTACTATTATCCTTTATATAATTTATTAGCCCTTTTGTTATACCAACTTCTTCATCTTCATTTATTATTGTTATATCAGGTTTTACTTGGCTAAATGACATTGTTTTATCATCTGATGTTGTACGAAGTGCTCCAAACATGACTAATAAAATTGAAAAAATAATTACTAGAAGTATATTCTTACGTAATATTTTTAGGAAAGTTTTAAATACTGTCATATCTAGCCCTCCCTATCTTTCTACTTGATAATATCACTAATACTACTATGAATATTACCAAACTACCTATATCAAACCAAAATCTACTATAATCTGTATAATAATATAATGCATAAAAACCATCTGTGATCATATTAGCTGGATTAATTTTATTAAGTAAAGGTAAGTTTTTATCAATCTGATATTTCATACCTACTCCCATCATTCCTGCTAAGAACGATCCTGCCATAGTAATGGCAATCATTATACCTGTTTTAGAATTCTCTGATGATTTTAGATGTGTTCCAATAAATAATCCTAATGCTACACCAGCAAGTGAACCAATTAATGATAATAAAACCATAAATCCTATTTCATTACCAAAGTCTACTTTTAAAATTCCAATTGTATAAATTAATAGAAGTCCAAGTGTTAATAGTTGAACTAAATAACTAGCAAGTAAACTACTAAATACAATATTTGTTTTTTTAGTTGGAGATACTGCTATTCTTTTACCATTACGAGTTAAATACGGTAATGTTTTATTAATTGATATCATACTGACACTACCTGCATATAAACAAGTCATAGCTATTAAAGTAAAGTATTCAATTATAATATAGTTTAAATTATCATTTGCGGTATTTTTTAACTCTATTTCTTTAGCTGAAACATAATTACCTACATTGTTATTTATCGAATTAATACCAGTGCTTAAATCAGTTTTCATATTAGAAATCAGTTTTTCAGTATCATGTATTTCATCTACTACATATTTAATTACAGTTTGATTTATACCATTAGATTGAAATGTAAGTTTTGGTTTATTATTATTTAGTTCTAAGTAACCATCTATCTTATTGTCTTCTAATAATATTTCTGCTTTTTCTTTTTTAGTATAAGTAATATTAAATAACCTATCTTCATTATTCTTATCACCTAAACTATCAAATGTTTGTTTATATAACATATTATTATTAAATTCATTATTATCAACTATCGCAATATCTATTATTTTTAAATTTTCATCTTCAGTAATATTAGCGAAAGCCATATTAAAGAAAGTTGCCATTATTAATGGAAAGGCAAATGTCCAAAATAATAATGACTTATTTCTAAATAATGTTTTTAGTGTATATTTAAAATTATGTAAAAACATTAGTCTCTTAATTCCTTACCTGTTAATTCTAAGAATACATCATTTAATGTTGGACGTTCTGAGAATATTTTATTATATTTAATCCTGTTATTCTTTAAGAACTCTACCATATCTGATATATTATTTTTGCCTTTTTTATAAGTAATAAGTAATATGTTACCAGTATAAGTTACTACATCTACATTTTTAAGATCACTAATTTTAGCAATATATTTTTCATCTAAATCATCTACTTCTACAGTAACTTTTTCTTCTATATCCGCAAGTTCTTTTAATTCATCACTAGTACCACTTGCTAATACATTTCCTTTATCTAAGATAATAATTCTATCACATAGTATTTCTGCTTCTTCCATATAATGAGTTGTATAAACAATAGTTGCTCCCTCATCTCTTAACTTTTTAATACCAGATAATATATTATTTCTACTTTGTGGATCAACTGCTACTGTTGGTTCATCAAAGAATATTAACTTAGGTTTATGAGCTATTCCACAAGCAATATTTAATCTTCTTAAAAGACCACCAGATAATTGTTTTGGTCTATACTTTTTAAAATCTTGCAATCCTACTAACTCAACAGCTTCTTCAACAAGTTCTTTTCTTTTAGCTTTATCTTTAATATATAGTCCACAAAAATAATCTAAATTCTCATATACAGTTAATTCATCAAAAACTGAAACATCTTGAAATACTACCCCAATCTTAGACTTAATATCATAACTATCTGGATTCATTTCTTTTCCAAATACCTTAATAGCACCACTACTATATTTAAGCAATGATAAAATACAATTAATTGTAGTAGATTTACCTGAACCATTTGGACCAAGCAAACCAACTATCTCACCTTTATAAACTTCTAGACTTAAGTCATCAACTGCTTTTGTGCCTTTTTTATACTCTTTAGTTAAGTTTTTTACTTCAATAACTTTTTCCATCTTTTCACCTCACGATAAATATTATCATATTTTATGGTTGCGCACTACCAAATAACATTGGAAATTTGTCAACCAAGTATAACATTTTATATTATATCACGTATAATGGACTTAGTAAATTAATGTGATTTAAAAATTAATTTACTATATAATATTTTTTACCTACTTTTAGGTAATCGATTTTAAGAGTCAAGTCAGATTATACCAAGGGTCTTTGAATCCATTTTTATGACAGACT
>JAFRCK010000023.1 GCA_017404385.1 Bacilli bacterium | reverse complement strand
CAACCCCTGATTAAGTAAAATATCAATTTCTACTTTCTTTTTTTCTGTCAATTGTGTATAATTCATATTGGAGTCCTTTCCTTGGCGGGTGGGCTCTTTTTATTGTATCAAAAAACCACACCAAGTGGTGCGGTTGAAATTACAATTTAGGAAAAGGAGATTAATAATCTCCTTTTTTATAAGAAATCATATACTTCTTTATTATATATATGATCTTTATCATTTTTATTTTCTAGCTCACTAGTTGTTATCATAAAGTAATCATATTGGATTATATCTTCTCCGCTAGTAATTATTGGATCATCCCATGTTAAATCTATGTGATACCAATTATTATTAATTAATACTGCGTTCCATACATGTTCTTCAGTAGCTACTCTTATATTTTCTAGTCCTAATTTATCTAAGAAAATACTCATAACATCTGAATAGCCACTACATATTGCTTTACCTTCAAATAAAGGACCAATAGCTTTATCAGAGTTATAATTTGATTGTAAATTTTCAGCCATATCTTCATCATATTTATTAGTCTCAGCTATATAATCATGAAATACTTTTATTTTATCTTTTACATCAGTATAATTATTTATTTCTAAAATATCTATTAATTCATCAATTCTTTTATTAATTCTAGTTTCTTCTTCTTTACTATATTTTTTTATTATATTGATATCAACTCTTAAACTATTACTATATGTTGATTCAATAGTTGAATATGAATTATAAACATTTACTAATTGATTAACATATGAAAAATTATTTTCTGCATTATTTAGATAGTTTATATCATTTCCACATTTAGAGTAGTTATTATCACAATAAAATGTTAATCTATCAAAACCGCTATTAACAGCTGAATAATATATATTTTTTAGTTCTTGTTCATTATGTGCTGTTAAACTATCAGTAGATGATACATAACTAGAATAATCTTTTTTTGTATAATTATTTGTATTTAAACTATCTGGATTAGAAATGATTCTATAACCGTACTTATTAATATATCTATTATATATATTATAGATTGAATCTTTAAACAAGACAGAATCAAAAACAAATAGCATAAACACTATAAATAAAGTTACTATCCATTTTTTCATATTTTCACCTAATAATATTATACTCGATAATAAAAAAAATATCTATTAAAGATATTTGATTTATTTAGTTTCGTTTAATTTTTTACTTACTCTTGACTTAGCTCTTGCTGCTTTATTTTTAGTAATTATATTTTTAGCTAAAGCTTTATCAATTCTTTTATAAGCTTCTTTTACTGATTCTTCTGAAGGATTAACAACTGCTTTCTTAACAGCACTCTTCATAGTAGATTTTTTAGGTACATTATTTTCATTTTTAGTTTTATTAACTAAAATTCTTTTTTTAGCACTTTTTATATTTGCCATATAATTCACCTCCTAAGGGCTCTCGACTTAACTAATTTTATCAAAAATATAGAAAAAATGCAATATCTAAAAGGAAAAATATAAAAATTAGGTTTAAGTAATAAAAACGACAGATTATTTATATTAATTATTGTATTTTATTTTTGGGTGATTAAATGAAAAAGGCTAATGTAAAAAAGAAAAAAAGTTTTAAATTATTAAAGAGATTATTATTAGTTGTATTATTTGTTTTTTCTTTTTCTTATACAATTAATTATTTATATAAGAAAAATTTTAATACAAAAGATAAAGAATACTTAGAATTCTTAGTAAACAAGTCTTTTAATAATAAAACTAAGTATTCTTATATTGTAGGTTCTGTTATTAAAGTATTTTCGGGTATAGATATAAGTAATCCTAGTTCTGTACTTGCAGTAAGTAAAACATATAAAGAACCATCTAAGGTTACTTCTAAAGTAAAAGAATCATCACCATCAGAGGATATTTATAATCCAGAAGAATATAGTAAGGTAACAACTTATATAACTAATGATTCTGAAGAAATAAAAGAACCAGTTGTTTATATTTACAATACCCATCAATTAGAAACTTTTAGCAATCTTGGACTAGAATCATATAAAATGACTCCAAATATTATGATGGCATCATCCTTGTTATCTGAAAGATTAAATAAAGAAGGTATAAAAACAGTATGGGAAGACACCAATATGGATGATTTTATAAAGACTATGGGTCTACCTAGTAATGAGCTTTATGGAGCTTCAAGAGTTTTTATAACTCAAGCAAGAGAAAAATATCCTACACTAAAGTATTTTATAGATTTACATAGGGATTCAGTAAACAAAGATATCTCAACAATTGAAATAGATGGAAAGAATTACGCAAGAGTATTATTTGTTCTTGGTACTACTAATAGAACTGCAGAAGAGAATAGGGTAATGATGCAAAAACTTAGTGATAATATTAATCAAAAATATCCAAAATTATCTAGAGGTATATATGAAAGAGAAACAGAAGATTGGTATGAAGCATATAATCAAGATATTTCAAAAAATGCAATATTAATCGAATTAGGCGCAAAAGAAAATACAATAACAGAAGTATTAAATACAATAGAAGTATTAAGTAAAGAGTTAGCTGAATACGTAAGGAGTGATAAAGAATGAAATTTAATAAATTAGTTTATGCATTATTTATTATAATGCTTGTAGCGTTTTTATCAATTTATTTTGGTACTACAAATGGACTAATCAATTCTAATACTGAGAAGACAGTTTTTACCGAAGAAAAAATAAAAGAATTTGAAAAAGATGTAGCTGAAGGTAAAAACGTAAATATTAAAGATTATGTAACCAATACTTCTAAAGATTATTCTAATAAGATTACTGATTTTGGAGATGGTATGTCTAGTTTTATATTTGATATGGTTAATGGTGTATTAAAAGGGAGTTTTAAGGTGGTTGAAAAAATGATAAATTAAAAGAACAAATGTAATATTTGTTCTTTTTTAGTAATTATTTGTCATAGGATAATACTTTTCATAATGCCATAATTCTTTATCGTTATTATCATATATTGTGTATGTTACTATATCTCCTCCTTGAAGTATAATTATATAATAACCTTCACCTTTATATTCTTGCTTTGCTGAATATTCAGAATCAACTTTTTTGGCATTAACAATAGTTGTACTTTCTTGAATAGATTTTTTATCTTCTTCTAATTTAGTATAATTTATATCGTTATTTTTCTTTAATAAACATATAGCTGTTATAATACCAGCAATAGCTACTAAAACTATAGCACATATAATTATGAATTTCTTTTTCATATAAGACTCCTTTCTATAATTATTTTATCATTTATCCATATAATCAATAGATTTATAATTTAAAAAATGTAAATTATAGTGTATAATTATATTATTGAAAAAAGGTGTTATTATGAATCAAGAAAAAATTAGAAACTTCGCAATTATTGCGCATATAGATCATGGTAAAAGTACACTAGCAGATCGTATTTTAGAAATAACTGGTGCAGTATCAAAAAGAGAATTAAAAGAACAAATGCTTGATAGTATGGAACTAGAACAAGAAAGAGGTATAACTATTAAGATGAACGCCGTTAGATTAAATTATAAAGGTTATACTTTTAATTTAATTGATACTCCGGGTCATGTGGATTTTTCCTATGAAGTATCAAGAAGTTTAGCTGCTTGTGAAGGAGCTCTTTTGTTAGTTGATGCGACTCAAGGAATAGAAGCTCAAACTCTTGCTAATTATTATTTAGCTTTAGAAAATGATTTAGAAATTATACCTGTTATAAATAAAATAGATTTGCCTTCTGCAGATCCAGAAAGAATAACTGCTGAACTTATGGAGACATTTGGTTTTACCAAAGATGAGATGATATTTGTATCAGCTAAAACAGGTCAAGGTGTAGATGAATTATTAGATGCTATTATAGATAGAATACCAGCTCCTACTGGTAGTGAATCAGGTAAATTAAAAGCACTAATATTTGATAGTAGGTTTGATTCATATAGGGGTGTAGTTGTACAAGTTAGGGTAGTAGATGGAGTATTAAAAGAAAAAGATATTATTAGATTTATGTCTACTAAGTCTACATATGATGTTGTTGAACTTGGTTTTTATAGTCCTAAAATTAATCAAGTAAAAGAATTGCATGCTGGTGAAGTAGGATATTTATGTGCATCTATTAAAACTATTAGTGATATTAAAATAGGTGATACTATTACAGTAGATAGTAATCCAGCTGATGATTTGTTAAAAGGTTATATGCCGATGAAATCAATGGTGTTTTCTGGTATGTATCCGGTTGAAACAAATGAATATGATAATTTAAGAGATGCTTTAGAAAAATTAAAACTTAATGATGCATCACTATCTTTTGTTCCAGAAACAAGTAAGGCATTAGGGTTTGGTTTTAGATGTGGTTTCTTAGGATTACTACATATGGATATTATTAAAGAAAGAATAGAAAGAGAATTTAATGTAGAAATAATTCTTACTTCACCTTCAGTTGTGTACCAAGTATATTTAACTAATGGAGATATGGTAGAAATAGATAATCCTTCAAATCTACCGGAACCAGGAAGAATAAGTAAGATAGAAGAACCATATATTAAAACAAGTATATTTGTACCAACAGAGTTTATTGGACCAATAATGGAATTATGTGAAAATAAAAGAGGTACTTTTGTTAATATGGAGTATATTAATAAAACAAGGGTTAATATTCATTATGAATTGCCACTTTCAGAAATTATGTATGATTTTTTTGATAAATTAAAAAGTGTTACCAAAGGTTATGCATCTTTTGATTATGACTACATAGGTTATCGTGAAAATAAATTAGTAAAATTGGATATATTGTTAAATGGAGAAGTAGTTGATGCGTTATCTATTATAGTATATAAAGATTTTGCTTATAATATAGGTAAAAATTTGGTAAATAAATTAAGAAAGATTATACCAAGACAATTATTTGAAGTACCTATTCAAGCATCTATTGGTAGTAAGGTAATAGCAAGAGAAACAATTAGTTCATTAAGAAAGAATGTGCTTGCTAAGTGTTATGGTGGAGATATTAGTAGAAAGAAGAAACTTCTTGAAAAGCAAAAAGAAGGAAAGAAGAGAATGAAACAAATAGGCTCTGTTGAAGTACCACCAGATGCATTTTTAGAAATACTTAGTGCTAAGGAACAATAATATGATTAAATCAGCATATATACATATTCCGTTTTGTAAACATATTTGTTCATATTGTGATTTTTGTAAGTTTATTTATAACAAAGATTGGGTTAACAAGTATTTAGATTCATTGGAATATGAGATTAAGAAGGATTATAAAAATGAAGTATTAAATACAGTTTATATAGGTGGTGGTACACCATCTTCTTTGTCTTGTAATGAATTAAATAAGCTTTTTAATATATGTTCAATTTTTAAATTAAATAAAGAATACGAATTTACAATTGAATTTAATATAGAAGATATTTCAGAAGATAAACTTAAAATTTGCAAAGAAAATAAGATTAATAGGATTAGTATTGGTGTTCAGTCTTTTAATAAGAGTTATTTATCATTTTTAGAAAGAAATATTAAAGTTAATATAAAAGAAAAAATAGAATTAGTTAAAAAATATTTTTCAAATATTAATATAGATTTAATATATGCATTACCTAATCAGTCTATTAATGATTTAGAAGATGATTTAAATAAATATATTGAATTAGATATACCACATATATCTTGTTATTCATTAATAATAGAAGAACATACTAAATTAAATAATATGCATTTTAAACCGATAGATGAAGATCTAGATTATGAAATGTATAAATTAATTAATAAAAAATTAAAAAACTATAATCATTATGAAATAAGTAATTATTCTAAAAATGGTTTTGAATCAAAACATAATTTAACTTATTGGAATAATGAAGAGTACTATGGTTTTGGAGTGGGGGCTGCATCTTTCATTAATAGTACAAGGTTTACTAATTCAAAAAATATGGTTAATTACATGAAAAAGATTTATAAGAAGGAAAAAGAAGAACTAGCTATTGAGGATAAAATAAGTTATGAATTAGTACTAGGTTTTAGGAAAATTAAAGGTATAAGTATAAATGAATTTAAAAACAAATATGGTATAGATATTGAAACATTATATAATATAAAAGATCTACTTAAAGATAATAAATTAGTAATTAAAGATGGTTATATTTATATAAATAAAGAATACTTATATGTGTCAAATGAAATATTAATAAATTTTGTATAAAACTTGAAATACAAATTATATTGTTGTATAATTTGTATATGATAGGAGATGTGCATATGGATGAATTAACAGATATTTTTGGGGCTAGTGAACAATCTAGTAATAATAATCAAAATGCAGTGACAAATTCAGCGGTTTTAGATGTTTTTGGTAGTTCACAAAATAATGCACAAGATTCTTTTAATATTGATAGTAAATCAGATGAACCAAACGTTATATCTATGGATCAATTAATAGAGGAAAATAAAACTAATACTACAAAAGTAGTTAAGAAGAAAGATAAAATATTAATAGTTCAATTAGTATTAATTGTAATATGGGTATTAGCGACTGTATTAGTATATTATTTTGGTTATGATTTTTTTGAACCTTTTATAAATGTTTAATATTTGATCATTATATTTAAAAATGTAAATAAAAACAAAATTAGCACTTAGGTATTGACAGTGCTAATTTTTTGGTATATAATCATATTCGTAAACCGGTAATAGAGGTGAAGAAATGTTAAGTGAAAGAAAAGAAAATGTTCTTAAACTAATTGTTGAAGAATATATTAAAACTATTAAACCTGTTGGTTCAAAGAATATTTGTGAAGTTTTAAATTGTTCGTCTGCGACTATTAGAAATGAGATGCAAGCACTTGAAGAAGAAGGATATTTAGAAAAAACACATACTTCAAGCGGAAGAGTTCCTTCTGAAAAGGGATATAGATATTATGTAGATCATTTAATGAAACCTAAAGAGATGAACGGACAAGAAGTATTGAATTTACAAAAGATTTTTAATAATACTCAGTTAGAGTTAACTGACTCTATTTCGAAAAGTTTACAAATTATTTCTGATATGACTAATTATACAGCAGTAATTCTTGATAATAAAAGTAGTGAGAATAAGTTAAAACAAGTTGAAGTTATTCCGATTAATGATGAAAATGTTATAGCAATAGTTGTTACAGACACAGGACATGTTGAAAATAAAACTATTAATATTAAAGGTAGTAACTTAGAAGAAGTTAAAAAGATAGTTGAATTAATTAATAAAATGATTGTTGGTACACCAATAAATGAGGTAAGTTCTAAACTAGAATTTGAAATAAAACCAATAATAAGTAATTATATTATGAATTATGAAACTATATATAATGCTTTTTATAATGCATTTAACAACTTTAAGAGCGATAATGAAGTTTTTGTTAAAGGTAAAAATAAAATATATGAACTTCCTGAATTTAATGAAGTTGATAAAATTAAGAAAATAGTTAATAAGTTAGATGAAGAAACATTAAGTAAGATAGAAGAAGATAGTGAAGGTATAAATATATATATAGGAAAAGAAAATGAATTGGATGAGGATTTAACTATTGTTAAAACTAAGGTTAGAATAGATGGACAAGAAAAGACATTAGCTATAGTTGGTCCAAAGAGAATGGAATATGAAAGAGTAGTTTCATTACTTGACTATATTAAAAAGAATTTAGGAGGATAAGATGGAAGAAGAGAAAATAGTAGAAGAACCTATTGAGGTTGTTGAAGAAGTAAAAGAAGAAAAAAAAGAAACAAAGAAAGAAAAGAAAAATAAAGAAAAAGAATTAATAGAAGCTCTTAATATAAAGATAAAAGAATTAGAAGATAAGAATATAAGAGTAACTGCTGAAATGATTAATACAGTCAGAAGAAAAGAAGAAGAAAATTCTAGAATGATGAAATATGCATCTGAAGGATTAATTATGGAAATTCTTCAAGTAGTAGACAACTTTGAAAGGGCATTAAGTGTTACAAGTGATAATAAGGATATTCAAAATTATCAAAAAGGATTTAAGATGATATATGATAATTTGATTAATATCTTAAATAAAGAAGAAGTTAAAGAAATTGAATGTATGGGACATGAATTTGATGCAAATTTACATCAAGCTGTTATGACAGATCATGTTGAAGGCAAAAAAGATAATGAAATAATAGAAGTATTACAAAAAGGATATACTTATAAAGATAAAGTAATTAGACCAGCAATGGTTAAGGTAAATCAATAAGGAGGAATAAAATATGAGTAAAATAATAGGTATTGACTTAGGTACAACTAATAGTTGTGTCAGTGTTTTAGAAGGTGGAGAAGCTAAAGTTATAGCTAATCCAGAAGGAGGAAGAACAACTCCTTCAGTAGTAGCATTTAAAAATGGTGAAATAATCGTTGGTGATGCTGCTAAAAGACAAATGGTTACAAATCCAGATACAGTTTATTCTATTAAGAGATTAATGGGAACTGATAAGAAAGTTAAAGCAAATGGTAAAGAATATACACCAGAAGAAATATCAGCAATGATATTAAGTTATATTAAAGATTATGCTGAAAGTTATTTAGGTGAAAAGGTATCTAAAGCAGTTATTACTGTTCCAGCATACTTTAATGATGCACAAAGACAAGCTACTAAGAATGCAGGTAAGATTGCAGGTTTAGAAGTAGATAGAATTATCAATGAACCAACAGCAGCTTCACTTGCATATGGTATTGATAAACAAAATGATGCACATACTATCTTAGTTTATGACTTAGGTGGAGGTACATTCGATGTTTCTATCCTAGAACTTGGTGATGGAGTATATGAAGTTAAATCTACAAGTGGTAATAATAAACTAGGTGGAGATGACTTCGATAATAGAATTTCTGATTATTTAGTTTCAGAATTTAAGAAAGAAAATGGTATAGATTTATCAAAAGATAAAATGGCTATGCAAAGAATTAAAGATGCATCTGAAAAAGCTAAAAAAGATTTATCAGGTGTAACATCTACTCAAATTAGTTTACCATTTATATCACAAGGTGATAATGGTCCATTACACTTAGAATTAAATATGACAAGAGCTAAATTCGAGGAATTAGTTGGTGATTTAATTGAATCTACTTTAGATCCAGTTAGAAATGCATTAAAAGATGCTGGTATGACTAAAGATGATATTGATAAAGTAATATTTGTTGGAGGTTCTACTAGAATCCCAATGGTTACTGATTTAATTAAGAAAGAATTAGGTAAAGAACCATCTAAGGGAGTTAACCCAGATGAAGTTGTTGCTATGGGTGCTGCTATCCAAGGTGGAGTATTAACAGGTGAAGTAAATGATATAGTATTGCTTGATGTAACACCACTTTCATTAGGTATTGAGACTATGGGTGGAGTTATGACTGTATTAATTCCAAGAAATACAACTATTCCAACAAGTAAATCTCAAATATTTAGTACAGCTGCTGATAATCAACCTGCTGTTGATATACATGTATTACAAGGTGAAAGAGGTATGGCTGCTGATAACAAGACATTAGGTAATTTCCAATTAGGAAATATTGCACCTGCTCCAAGAGGAGTTCCACAAATTGAAGTTACATTTGATATAGATGCAAATGGTATTGTTAATGTTAAAGCTAAAGATCTAGGAACTGGTAAAGAACAATCTATTACAATTACAAGTAATACATCACTTTCTGATGAAGAAATAGATAAGATGGTTAAAGAAGCTGAAGCTAATAAAGAAAAAGATGCTGAAAGAAAAGAAAAAGCTGATATTAAAAATGATATTGAACAATTAACTTATGCAACTGAAAAAGCTATTAAAGATCTTGGAGACAAGATTGGTGATAAAGAAAAATCAGAAGCAGAAGATGCTATTAAGGAAGCTAAAGAAGCAGTTGATACTGATGATTTAGATAAGATGAAAGCTGCTAAAGATAAATTGAATGAAAAAGCAATGGCATTAGGCTCTAAAGTATATGAAGAAGCTTCAAAGAATCAAGCAAATAATGAAAATAAAGAAGAATCATCTGAAGAAAAGAAAGATGATAATGTAATGGATGCTAAATACGAAGAAAAATAATAGATAAGTTCTAGGAAACTAGAACTTTCTGTTTTGAATAAGGAGAACATATGAATAAATATAAGTCTAGAAGTGAAGTACCGGAAAAATATAAATGGGATTTAAGTGATTTTTATAAAAATGATGAAGATTATTATAAATCATTTGAAGAAACTAAGAAAAAAGTAGAAATGTTAAAAGATTTTGTTGGTTGTACAAAAGATAGTAAAAAAATTTGTGAGTTCTTAAAAATGGATAGAGATGTAGAAAATGAAGTAGAGAATCTTTATGTGTACGCATTTGTTAAAGATGATGAAGAACTAGGAAAGTCTGAAAATATTGATAGAAAAAATAAGGCTACAATATTATTTAGTGAATACTCAACTAATACTAGCTTTTTTGAACCAGAATTAATTGAATTATCCAGAAAAGATTATGATAAATTATTTGATAATAAAGAGTTAGATGAATTTAAATTTTTGCTAGATGAATTATATAAGAATAAAGAACATACTTTAAGCGAAAAAGAAGAAATAATTATAAATCAATTAGTTTCTGCGATGAATAACTATGATGATATTTCATCTAATATGTTAAATAATGAACATGATTATGGAACAGTAGTTATTGATGGAGAAGAAACTGTTATTACATCTACTAATTTAAGAAAATTATTAAAGAATAAAGACGTAAATGTTCGAAAAGAAGTTTTTAAAAAATATAAAGATGTTTTAAGTAGATATGCTGGAACATCTGCTTCACTTTTAGATTCATATGTTAAAGCAAATAATACTGTATCTAAAATACATAAGTTTAAAAATGCATGGGATGAAAAACTATTTAATTATCACATGCCTCAAAAAGCATATGATATGCTTGTAGATACAGTTATGAAAAATACTGATGCAATTCAAAGATACTATAGATTATTTAAGAATAAACTAGGTTTAAAAGAATTACATCAATATGATTTAGGATTAGATTTAGTTTCTTCTAATACAAAATATACAATAGAAGAAGCTCAAGATATTATAAGAGAAGCAATAAAGCCCTTGGGTGATGAATATGTTAAATGTTATAATAAAATAATAGATAATCATTATATAGATTATTGCGAATATAAAGGTAAATGTTCTGGTGGATATTCAGTTAGTACACCAGATCATGATTCAAGAATATTACTTAGTTTTAATGATGATTTAGATTCTGTTAGTGTGATTGCTCATGAGTGTGGACATAATGTTCATCATCAATTTGTTAAGAAAAATAATCCTAAACAATATAGAGAAGTAACTACATTAGTCGCAGAAGTAATATCTTTGACAAATGAATGTTTATTATCAAATTATCTTGCTAATAACGGCAAAACTAAAGAAGATAAATTATCTGGAATAAATAATATAATGGATGTTATGATTTCTAATTTATTTGGTGCTACTAGAGAAGGTAAGATGGAAACAGATTTTTATAATTATTCATTAGAAGATAATGCCATTACTAAAGATTATATGAATGAACTAGATTTAAATTCAATTAAAAAATTCTATGGTAACGAAGTAGTTATAGATGAAAATGGAAATACTGGTTGGATAAGAAGAAGTCATTATTTTATGAACTATTATTTATATAATTATGCTTTTTGTATATCAGTTGCGACTGCTAATGCATCAAAAATACTTTCAGGTGATAAAAAAGCTTTAGATAATTATTTAAAATTTATGTCATTAGGTAGTGATACATATCCAATTGATGCTTTTAAAGTATTAGGAATGGATTTAACAGATAAAAAGGTATATGAAGATGCTATCAAATATTTTAATTCTTTAATAGATAAATATGAAGAAATAAGTAAGGAGTAATAATATGGCAAAAAGAGATTATTATGATGTGCTTGGTGTTTCTAAATCAGCTAGTGATGCAGAAATAAAAAGTGCATTTAGAAAACTTGCTAAAAAATATCATCCTGATTTAAATAAAGAACCAGATGCTGCAGAAAAATTTAAAGAAGTTCAAGAAGCATATGAAGTATTATCTGATGAAGGTAAAAGAAAAACATATGATCAATTTGGACATGCAGCATTTGATCAAAACATGGGTGGTGGTGGAGGCAATTCATATGGACAATATGGTGGTTTCAACACATCAGGTTTTGGATTTGAAGATATTGATTTAGGTGATATATTAAGTGGTATGTTTGGTGGAGGCTTTGGAGGAAGAAGTAAACGAAGTCGTAACGAAAAAATAAAAGGTAAAGATGTTTTATATAAAATGGAATTATCTTTTAAAGATGCAGTATTTGGTGCTACCAAAGATATTACTATGGATCTAACTGAGTCCTGCTCAACGTGTGATGGTAAAGGTGGTTTCAATGAAAAAACATGTGAAACTTGTCATGGATCAGGAAGAATAATTAGAGAACAAAGTTCTTTATTTGGTGTATTCCAAAGTCAAACTGTTTGTCCTGATTGCGGTGGAACTGGTAAATCATATGAAAGAAAATGTACAGATTGTAAATCTACTGGTTTTGTAAAGAAGAGAAAAACTATTTCTATTACAATTCCAGCTGGTGTTGATACAGGAAGTCAGATAAGAATTAAAGAAAAAGGTGAAGCTGGTATAAATGGTGGACCTAATGGTGATATATATGTAGAATTTGAAGTAAGGGAAGATGAATTATTTAAAAGAGATGGTAATGATTTATATTTAGTACTCCCTATAACTATAACAGATGCTGTTCTTGGTACAGAAAAAGATATTAGTACTTTAGATGGAGATATAGTTTTAACTATCCCTTCAGGTTCTCAAAATAATGATAGATTAAGAATAAAGGGTAGAGGTGTACCAATTCTTAATTCTTCTAAAAGAGGAGATTTATATATATTATTAAATGTAGTTATGCCTACTAAATTAGATAGAAAACAAAGAAAACTATTTGAAGAATTAAACGAGACAACTTTAGATGATAATGATAAATTTAAAAAATTTAAAAAATATTTTAAAAAATAAAAATACACTTAATAGTGTATTTTTTATATTTCAACGTTAACTCCTTCTTTGTCTAGCCAATCTTTAAATGTTTCTTTAAATATAGGTAATTCTTTTTTTACAACATCATCATATACTAAATTAGTTTCTTTAATGGCTTGATATATATATTTAAATGTTACATATTTAGAATTCTCAAATTTAGCGTACGAAAAACATTTAGAAAATAGTGATAAAGAAACATCTGGATATCTAGAACCATGTTCATATATTCTTTTATATTCAGAAGTCATATTGACTATAAATTTACATACTTGTTCTAATATAAAATCTGTATATGGGAAAGTAACTCCAGTTGCTACTTCTATTTTTCTTTTTGTACCCATTAATATTTTAACTGTAGTTTCTTGATCTGGTTCTTCAACTTCTATCTTTTCAAAACGACGTAAGAAAGCTTTATCTTTTAATAAAAATTCATTAAATTCTTGAGTAGTAGTCGCACCAATTATTTTAATATCACCACGGTCAAGACCAGGTTTTAACATATTAAGAAAATCAACACCACCACTTCTAGCAGAAGTAACTAATGTGTGTATTTCATCTATGAATAAAATTATATTTTTATTACCTAGTATTTCATTAATTAGTAATTGTAGTTTTGATTCTTCAATTCCATCATGTTCATAAGTACCTAATAAAGAAGAAGTATTAATTTTATAAATTTTACAGTTTAATAATGCATCAGGAACAGTTCTTGTTTGTATTCTATAACTTAATCCTTCTACAATTGCAGTTTTACCTATACCAGCTTTACCAGTTAAAACAGGTGATTTTTCTGGACTTAGTAATATTAATATTAATTTTTTTATTTCTTCATCTCTAGAAATTGCTGGATTAGTAACATATGTTTTTGCTGTCATATCTTCAGAATAAGTATTTAAAATACTTAATTTATTAGTATCTTTTTTTTCTTCTTCTGTAGTTAAAACTTCAGTAGGAAATATATCTTCTTTACTACTATCATCAAATATATCAATAAAATTTTCAGTTACATCTTTCATTTATATCGCCTCTATTAAAATTATATCAAATAAAAAAAATATTTAAAAGCAAATAAGTGTCAAAAAAGTAAATTTGATATAAAAAAATGACCAATTATTTTTATTTTGATTTATAATTTTTATGTAATAGAAAAAAATTAAAAAAAATTAAAAAAATGTATAACAAAATTTGACAAAATGTGATAATATTTATTTAGTGATTAATAGAGAAAATAAAGAGTGATTATAATAGGAGATGAAAACATGACAATGAATATAATGAATTACTTAGCAAATATTGATAAAAACAGTAAATTTCTGTTAATTATAATCGCTGTAATTGTAGTTTTATTAATTATTATTACCATTTTAAATTTTACAATGAATAAGAAAAATAAACCTTATTCTGGAATACAAAAAGTAAATAAGAGGAAGTTATTTAAAGAAATAGAAGAAGAATCAAAAAATATAGATCCTTCTACATTTAAATCAAATAGAAAACCTAAAACTGTAGAAAAAATTGAAAAGGTGATTGAACCTAAAGTTGAAGCAAAAAACATAGATCAAGAGCCTGAAATTTTAGAAGATGAAATAATAGAAATAATTCAAGAAGATAATGAAAGTGATGTAGATAGAATACTAAGAGATATAAAATCAGCATCTAAAGAAGAAACATTAAATTTAACTGATTTTGAAAAAGAACAAGAAGAAACCGCAATCATTAGTTATGATGAATTATGTAAAAAAGCAGGTGTTCAAAAAATAATATATAAAGCACCAGAAAAAGAACATGTAAAACAAGAAATTAAAAAAGAACAAGTTGTTCAAAAAACACAAGCAAAAGAAGAACCAAAACAAAAATCTAAATATACACCAACTAAATTTGTATCTCCAATATATGGAGTACAACAAGAAAAGAAAGTATTTATTGATGTTAGTGATGATGTTGAAGAATTAGATTTAGATCAAACATTTTTAAAAAACTTAAAAGAGTTTAGAAGTGGTTTAGAATAAAAAATACAAATAATTGTATTTTTTTTTATTTGTGTTATAATTTTATAGAAAAAAGAGGTTTTTTATGAAAATAAAATATGAATTAATTAAGAAAGATGGTAATGTTAGATTAGGTAAATTACATACAAACCATGGAACATTTGATACACCAATGTTTATGCCTGTTGGAACTCTAGCTAATGTAAAGACATTAGTACCTGAAGAATTAAAAGAAATGAATTCTGGAATAGTTTTATGTAATACATACCATTTATGGTTAAGACCAGGGGAAGATATTGTTAAAAAAGCAGGTGGTCTTCATAAATTTATGAATTATGATGGACCAATATTAACTGATTCTGGTGGTTTTCAAGTATTTAGTTTAGCTAAAAATAAAAAGAAAGATATAACAGAAGAGGGAGTTCATTTTAAGAGTCATATTGATGGAACTAATTTATTATTAACTCCTGAAAAATCTATAGAAATACAAAATAAATTAGATAGTGATATTGCTATGAGTTTTGATGAATGTCCTCCAGCTAGCGCATCTTATGATTATTTAAAGAAGAGTTTAGAAAGAACTTTAAGATGGGCAAAAAGAGGTAAAGATGCTTTTAATAATGAAAATCAATCATTGTTTGGTATAGTCCAAGGTGGACCAATCGAAGATTTAAGAAAATATTCTGCTGAAGAAACTGTTAAAATGGATTTTGATGGTTATAGTATTGGTGGAGTTGCTAATGACGGTGAATCTAAAGAAGATATGTATAAGGCTATAGACTATTCTATACCATATTTACCAGAAGATAAACCAAGATATCTAATGGGTGTTGGTGAACCAATCGATATATTAGAAGGTGTATCCCGTGGTATTGATATGTTTGACTGTGTTCTTCCAACAAGAATAGCTAGACATGGTAATGTATTTACACGTGAGGGTAGAGTTAATTTAAGAAATGCTAAGTTTAAAGAAGATTTTACTCCTATAGAAAATAATTGTGATTGCTATACTTGTAAACATTATACAAAAGCATATATAAGACATTTATTAGTATCAGGAGAACAATTAGCAGGAAGACTTTTATCTATACATAATATTAGATTTTTAATTAAAGAAACAGAAGAAATAAGAGAAGCAATTAAAAATGACTCGTTTGAAGATTATAAACAAGATTTTATTAATAAATATGAAAAGAAGACAAAATAATTATTTTGTCTTTTTTATATTTATACCTACAGTAGAACCTATAGTACAAAGAACAATTGTTACCAAATAATAGATTATAGTTGATAAACTAAAATCTGTTGATGGTAATAATATTATTAGTATGGTAGAAATTGATATAAATATTAGTCCTAGTTTAATACCTTCAATGTAGCCTTTTTTATTTGAATTTTTTCCAATATAAAAACCTGATGTTAAGAATGTAATAAAGATAATAATACTTTTAATAATATTTATTACTTTATCACTAAATATATCAAAGTAAGAAAAGATAGTAACTAATAAATTTAATATTAAGAAAATAGAAAACATCAGTAAAGTACTTTTTAAATATTTCATATAATCAACCTCTATTAAATAATATTAATATTGAATAAAAAATATTACATATACCATAATAGTAATGGTGAAATTATGATATTTAGAATAATGTTTAGATCAGTATTTTTTTATTTTATGATATTGTTTTCATATAAATTGATGGGTAAAAGGGAACTCGGAGAATTAAGTTTATTTGATTTTGTAATATCAACTGTTTTATCACAAATGATAGCTATTTCAATAGAAAATTATAAGGATCCTATTTATTATACAATAGTACCTTTAGTCATTTTAGTTTTACTGCAAGTTGTAATATCTATAATTACTTTAAAGAGTAAAAAATTTAGAACTTTTTTTGATGGAAAGGAAACAATGATTATTAATAAAGGTATACTTAATATAAAAGAGATGATAAAGCAAAGATATTCGTTAGATGATTTATTAACACAACTAAGAGATAAAAATATTAGAACTCTTGATGAAGTTGATTATGCTGTTCTTGAAACTAATGGAAAGTTATCTGTATTTAAAAAGGATGATAAAGATAAAAATATATTTCCATTACCTTTAATAGTAGATGGTTCAATAGAATATAAGAATTTAAAAATAATAAATAAAACAGAAAAATGGTTATTAAATATATTACATGAAAAGAGTACTTCACCAGAAGATGTATTTTATTCATTTTTAAATAATAATGAAGTATATATTATTAAAAAGAATTAAGTTCCTTTTTTATTTTTAAATAATTATGTACAGTAACAAAGATAATATTTATTATCATTGGATAAATAAAAGCAAATATACCAAATTTTAAAAATGATAAAATAATCATTAAAACAATTTTAATTATTATTCCATATATAGTTGATTTCATAGATTCTTTAGCAAGATTTATAGATTGAAGAATACTTGTTAGTGGTGTTTGAATATAAAGCAATATAAAGAATGGAGCTAGTATTCTAATATAATTTGCCCCTTTATTTGTATTATATATAGTTGTTAAGAAGAAGTCTGGATTTATATAAATTAATAAACTATATATAAAACCTATAGTAAAAGAAAGTATTATTATTTCTTTTACTTTTTTCTTTATGTAATTATTTCTATTGTTAATATAAGCATTAGATATTAACGGAATAATTGATTGACTTATTGCCATTGAAAAGAAAGATGGGAGTAATAATAATTGCATTGCATATCCAGTTATTATTCCATATTCTGTTGTTATATAATTATTACTATAACCATTTATAATTAGTAGATTAGTTAAAATAATAGGTTCAAAAAAATAACTAATTGTTCCTATGAATCTTGATGTAGTAGAAGGTATAGATATATTTAATATATCTTTTTTTATACCTTTATCGTATTTTATATTTTTTAAACTAATTTTTTTCGGTAAAAATAAAGTCATAGTTATAATAGATGATAGTTCACTTATTAAATTGGAACCTATTATAAAAGTAATTGAAATTATTATATTATCAATTTTTGGTAAGACTATGATAAATAAAAGTATTCTTATTATTTGCTCAATAAAGTTAGATATTACTTGAACATGCATTTTGTTTATACCTAAGAAATATCCTTTTATTATAGAAGAAATTCCTATAAATGGTAGCGATAAGGAAATAGATAAAATAGGGTAATATAATTTTTCATTATGAAGTAAGATAATGATATATTTTGATGATATTAATAGTATAAATGATAAAATAAAACTAATTGTTATAGTTATTATTAATGATGTAGAAAGTATTTTGTTTTTTCTTATTTTATTTTCTGATATAAGTTTTGTAGTAGATATTTGCATTCCTGATGATACTAAAGTTATAAATAGGTTATAAGTAGGTAGAGTTAACATATAAAGAGATATTCCTTCTTCACCAATGTTTCTAGTCATAATTATTTTAATAATCATACCTAGAATTTTTGTTATAAAACCACCAATAATTAGTATTAATGTACCTTTGATAAAATTGTTTTTCATATATTTCTCCTAAAAATATTAAATCTATTAATAAATATATGAATTTTTACTTTCAAAAATATCTTTTTTCTTGTATAATTAATTATGGAACAAATATATATTAGGAGATGAGGTAATGAGTACATTAGTAGTGGTAATAAGTATTTGTTTAGCATATTTATTACTGGGGTTTGTAGTTTCAAAAATGTTCAAGAAAGCAGGAGTAAAGTGGTATCTAGCTTATATACCAGTAGTTAACTTTGTTTTTCTACTTAAATTAGCTGATTTAAGATGGCCATATATATTTGAATATATAATTACTTTATTTATTCCATTATTTATTTTCTTTGGAAAATTTAAAGGATTATCTGTTCAAGGAGTTATGGTAGCTTCTGCAGTTTTATTTATCTATTACTATATTCGTTTGAATTATAGATTAGGTAAAAGATTTAATAAAGAGGGATTGTTTTTATTATTTATGATGGTGCCTATAGTACCATATGTATTATTAGCTTTTGATAAGAGCAAGTATAATGATAGTGTGGAATTTAAAGATAATAATGCAAAATTTGTTCATATTTTATTAACTGTTGGAGTATTAGTATTTTCAGCAACAGCTCTAATACCTAGAGTTTTTACTAATATTACAAAGGGATTAGACTTAGCAGGTGGTTTTGAAATCTTATATCAGATAACACCATCTGATGATTCTGTTGAAATTAACGAAGATATTGTTAAAGATACATATAGAACTATGCTTAGAAGAATAGATAAGTTAGGTGTATCTGAACCTGAAATAATAATTGAAGGTAAAGACAAGATTAGAGTAAAATTAGCAGGTGTTACTGATCCAGAACAAGCAAGAGATTATATTACTGTTGCAGGTGAATTAACTTTTAGAGATTCTAAAGACCAAAAGTTAATGGATAAGAGCGTTTTAGTATCAGGTGGTTCTGCTAAAATATCACAAGATAGTAATGGTAGACCAGCTGTATTATTAAAGGTTAGTGATACTGATACATTCTATAAAGTAACAACACAAATAAGCAAAACTGATGATAAATTAATGGTTGTTTGGTTAGATTTTGATCCAACAAAGGATTCATATAAGAATGGTAAGTGCGGTGAATTTGATGATTTAAATACTGCTAAATGTTTATCAGCAGCGACTGTTTCACAGGGATTTAGTAGTGATGTTATTATTCAAGGTAACTTTACTGAGGGGCAAGTTAAAGATCTAGTTGATTTAATTAATTCAGGATCTAATAATGTTAAATTTAAAGAAATTTCTTCTCAAACTGTAGGTTCTGCATTTGGTGAAGATTCATTAAAGAAAACTGAAGTGGCTGGAATAATAGGTATAGTTTTAGTTATAGTATTTATGACTCTAATATATAGATTTTCTGGATTTATCGCTTCTTCTGTTATATTAATTTATACATTTATGACATTCTTAATATTCTATTTAATAGATGGTGTATTAACTTTACCAGGTATTGCAGCTTTAGTTTTAGGTATAGGTATGGCAGTAGATGCGAATGTTATTACTAGTGAAAGAATAAAGGAAGAACTTAGAAAAGGAAGAAATTTAAAACAAGCTTATAAAAATGGTATTAAGAATTCATTTAGTTCAATATTAGATTCAAATGTAACAACATTTATTATAGCTGTAATATTATTTACATTTGGAGAAAGTTCTGTTAAAGGATTCGCAACAATGTTAATAATTAATATTATTATGACAATGTTAATTGTTGTATTAATAACTAGATTAATAACATATGCATTTGTTAATTCTGGATTCTTTGATAAAAAGTTAAAATTCTTTATTAATCAAAATAAAGATGAAATAAAAGAATCTAAAGAAAAAGTTGAAAGTAAATTTGAAAAGAAAGTTGGAAAAGATTATGTTTCTAAATTTAGAAAATTTGTTATTTTACCTTTCTTAATCATTTCTATATCTACAATAATGATAGTATTAAAAGGATTTAATTTTGGTATAGATTTTACAGGTGGTACTGATATAACAATTACAAATGCTAATAACGCAACAGAAGAAAAATTAAATAAAGAAATAAAAGATTTAGGTTATGAAATTTTAGAATCAAGTAGTGATGATTCAGGATATTATATAAAAGTATCTGAAATATTAGATAAAACTGACATTAATAAAATTAATAAGGTATTAACTGAAAATTATCAAGCAAAAACAGATATTTCTGTAGTGTCTAATTTGGTTAAACAAGATTTAATTAGAAATGCTATTATAGCGTTAGTATATGCTCTTGTGGGTATAATTATATATATTTCTATAAGATATAAATTTAGTTATGCAATAAGCTCAGTTATAGCTTTAGTGCATGATGTAATTATAATAGTATGTCTATTTGGATTATTTAAAATAGAAATAAATTCAATTTTCATTGCAGCAATTCTTACTATTATCGGTTATTCAATTAACAATACAATTGTTACCTTTGATAGAATCAGAGAAAATAGAAAGAAACTACTTGATGGCGGAAAGATTACTAAAGAAGAATTAAAGATTATTGCTAATACAAGTATTAAGGAAACTATGTTACGTTCTATTAATACAACTATTACAACATTGTTACCTATTGTATGTTTAATCTTATTTGGCTCAAAAGAAATATTACAATTTGATATAGCTATCTTAATAGGATTAATCGCAGGAGCATATTCTTCTATATTCTTATCATCTTCTATTTGGGTATTCTTTGAATATAAATTAGCCTTAAGAAGAATTAATAATAATAAAAAGCCAAAGAAAAAGAAAGATGATAAACCTAAAAAGAAAAAAATAGAAGAATTAAGCGTTAAAGGAATTAATGCTTAATTCTTTTCGTAAGAAAAGAGTGAAAGTATGGAATATAAAGAGATTGATACAATTGAAGAATTAATAGAAGTAGCAAAAATATATATTGATTCTAAAGACGAACTTGATAATATAAGAAAGGCATATGATTATGCTAAGGAAGTTCATAAAAACGATATAAGATTATCTGGAGAAGAGTATATGCATCATCCACTTAATGTTGCATATATTCTTACTGATTTATATGCTGATAGTGATACGTTGTGTGCAGGTTTATTACATGATACAGTTCATATTGGTAAAGCAAATTTAAATGATATTGAAGAAAAGTTTGGTAAAGATATATCTGCATTAGTTAAAGGTGTTACTAAGTTAAATAAACTTAATTTATTTACAGATAGTGAAAATCAAATTAATTATTATAAAAAGATTATAATTGGACTTACTGAAGATGTAAGAATTATAATAATTAAATTAGCTGAAAGAGTTCAAAATATGAGAACACTTTATGTATTACCTTTGGAATCTAGAAAAGAAAAAGCAAAAGAAACAATTGAAATACTTGTTCCTATTGCACATAGATTAGGTTTATCAAGTATAAAGAGTGAACTTGAAGTAAATTCTTTAAAATACTATAAACCAAGTGCATTTGTTTCGGTAGAAGAACTTCTTAATAATACTGAAGAAGAAAGAAATAATGCTGTTAAAGAAATACAAAGAAAAATATCTGAGTTATTAGTTGAAAATAATATTAAGTTTGAAATTAAGGGTAGAGCTAAATCTATTTATTCGATATATAATAAATTACAAAAGGGTAAGAAATTTAGTGAAATTTATGATATATATGCTCTTAGAGTAATAGTGGATACTGAGAGTGAATGTTATCAAGTACTTGGAATTATTCACTCTAAATTTAAACCTAAAACAGGTAGATTTAAAGATTATATAGCTAATCCAAAAACTAACATGTATCAATCTCTTCATACAACTGTATTTGGTTATGATGGTAAATTATATGAAATACAAATAAGAACTCATGAGATGGATGAAATAGCAGAACGAGGAATTGCATCTCATTGGTCATATAAAGAAAAGGGTAAAAAATTACAAAATTCTATGGAACAAAAACTTCAGTTATTTAGAAGTATAATGGAATTAAATGATGATAAAGTATCTGCTGAAGATTTTGTTAATTCTGTCAAAGACGAAGTATTAGGTGATAGTATTTATGTTTATACTCCTAAAGGTGATGTATTTGAATTACCAAAAGGATCTACGCCAATTGATTTTGCTTATAAGGTACATACTAAAATCGGTGAAACAATGGTTGGTGCTTTAGTCAATGACACTATTGTACCTTTAAATAGTGAACTTCAAGATGGAGATATCATTAAGATTAATACAAATAAAAATAGTACACCTTCAAAAGAATGGTTAAATTACGCTAAAACTTCACAAGCAAAAAATAAAATAAAAGCATTTTTTTCAAAAATAGATAAAAACGAAGCTATTGAAAAGGGAAAAGAACTTTTAAATAAAGAAATTAGAAGAAGAAAAATGGAAATGGATGCATTTTATAGCAAAATGGATTATGTTTTAAAAGCTGGTAAAATTGCTGATGAAAATGAACTTTATTTAGGAATTGGAACTGGTAAATTTCATCCAGTTAGTGTAGTTGGTTTAATTGAAAAGGAAGATTTATCTAAAGAAGATTTTATTTTAGAAAAAATTATTAAAAATAGAGATAATGTAATAGATATTAAAAATGATATATTAGTTGATGGAATAGATGAAATTAAAGTAAGTTTAGCAAATTGTTGTAATCCAATTAAGGGTGATGAAATAGTAGGATATATTTCAAGAGGAAATGGTATTGTTGTTCATTTAAAAGATTGTCATAATATTAAAGATAATGAAGACAGGACTATTAATGTCAAATGGAATAAAGATATTAGTAAAAAATTTAAATGTGTTATTAATATAACTAGTATAAAGAAAGATAATGTTTTATTAGATATTATTAGTAAGAGTTCACCTAATGAAATAGTTATTAATAAAGTAAATACTATTAATAGTTTTAGAGATAATATTTATGAATTAAAAATTGAAGTATATGATTTAGATCATTTAAATAAGTATATATTAGATTTAAAACAAAATAGTGATATATTAAATGTTGAAAGAGTTTATTTTTAGGTGATTTATGAGAGTAGTTGTGCAAAGAGCTAGTAATGTATCAATATTAATTGATAATAAAGAAACTAGGAGTATAGATAAAGGTTTAGTTGTATTACTTGGTATAACTAAAGATGATAATGAAAATGATATAGATTATATTATTAAAAAAATAACAAATTTAAGAATATTTGAAGACGATAATGAAAAAATGAATTATTCTGTTAAAGATATAAAAGGTAGTCTTATGATAGTTTCACAGTTTACATTATATGCTGATACAAAAAAAGGTAATAGACCATTTTTTGGTGAAAGAATATCATTTGAAGATGCTAAAAAGATATATGATGTTTTTATAGAAAAACTAAAACAAGAAGATGTATCATTTACTACTGGGAAATTTGGTAGTGATATGCGAATAACATTAACTAATGAAGGTCCAGTTACTATAATCATTGATTCAAGAAATACTATTTAGGGGGTATTATTATGGATTTTAAAAAGATCTTAGGAAATAGATTAAGTTATCAGATACCAATAGAAAATATGGTGAGTTTGTTAAAGAATGAAGTAAGATATAAAAATGGATCATGTCCAGTTAATGAAGAAATATTTATTAGTGCTGTTGATTCATGTATTTTTAAGGATATAGATAGTAAAATAGTAATCAAAGAAAATGGTATTTTCTTTGATATAGGTATTTTTAATATTTCTTTAGGTTCTGAGAATAGTATTATTAAAACTATTGATAATCTAATTGATTATTATAATAAGATGGCTGATCCAAAATATATGAGTAGTGATAGTTTTATTAAGTATATTAATAATAGATTATCAATTATTAAGAATATTAAAGAAAAAGTTGAATCTATGTATAAAGATAATAACAGAATTGAAAAGATAGATGAGGAATTAATAGATGAAAACAAACTAAAATTATATATTGCTTATCATGATATGGAAAATGCTAAAAATAGTAGTTTTAATTCTGATAAATTTTTAATATCTATAAGACGTTTGTCTGATTTTATAAAAAATAATCCTGAATTAATAGAGTCAAAAGCTTATTTTTATTATTTTGATTTTGAAAAAGAAGAAATGCTTAATTGTAAATCAACTGATATGGTAGATTATGTTAATGAATGTATAAAAAAGAATAATGGTAATGAATTTACTGATAAAGATATACAAGATAAAGTTAATTTACATGAAGCATATCTTGTTATGGAAGATTTAAAAGTATTAGATAAATCAGCTGATTATTATGAAGATTATGTTAATATATTAAATGAGTATATAAAAGATAATATAGATTTATTAATGAATGATTATAGATATAGTATTAAAGATAAAGAAACAGGTGTATCTACTGAATTTAAAATATCTGAAATATTATTATTTGTTCAAAAAATAAATCAAAAAAATAAAGTATTAGTATTTAAACAATAAAGGAGGACTTATGTTTAAAAATAAAGATAATAGTTTTTTAGTTAAAATAGTTTTAGTTTTACTAATTATATATTTGTTATATATACTTGGTAGTTTATGGGGTGGAGTATATGATAAAATAGTAGCGATTATATATCCATTTGCTATTGGATTTATATTAGCTTATGCTTTTCATCCATTTTTAAAATTTATGCAGAAAAAGGGTATTCATAAAACAATTTCTATAATTATTATATGTTTAATTATAGTTGCGTTTACTGCATTTATTCTTATTAATATAGTACCTGTATTTACTACACAATTACAAGAAATATTAAAAGGTATAGTTAAGTTTGTTAAAGAGTTAGGTACTAAGTTTAATTTTGATGCTTCTGGTTTTGAAAAATCAGTAATGGATGGATTTAATAGTTTTATGAAACAATTACCATCAAAAAGTGTAGATATTATCGGATATTCATTTGGAATAGTATCAAATATGATAATTGCTTTTGTAACTTTTATATATATGCTTATATATATGGATAAGATTAGAGAAAAAACAAACAAATTTTTATTGACTAGAAAAAGAAAAACATATCTTCTTATTAGAGACATTGACTATAATATGAATAATTATTTTAAAGGATTGCTTGCTAATATAATTATTATGTTTGTTGAATATACATTAGTTTATTGGTTGATAGGACATCCAAATTTCTTGTTACTTGGTTTAATCGCAGCTTTAACGCCATTATTACCTTATTTTGGTGGAATTATTATGAATATTATTGCAATTATAACTGCGGCAGTAATAAGTCCAACTTTATTAATATTAACTATAATTGTTGGTATTGTTTGTCCTCAGATTGATGGATATATTATTTATCCTAGAGTTTATGGTAAAACAAATAATGTTCCTACATTATTAACTATATTTGCTGTATTTACAGGAGGTATACTTGCTGGAACAATAGGTATTATAATTGCATTACCTTTAACAATTGTTTTATTAACAATATATAGAAATTATGATCATGAAATATCTAAACAATTAGATAAGTTAAAAGATAATAAAAAAGAATCTAAAAAGGAAACGAAATAATTGTTTTAGGGGGGGACATAATATGGGATTTCATAATTACATGCATTCTTTTTACCATGAATGTATATTCACTATAGATGAATTAGAAGAACATTTAGGTGATATTAAAATTGCTGAAAATATAGAAAAAGAGTTATCTAAACATAATAGTAATATAGATATTATTAGAGAACTAATATTAAGATCATTTAAGTTTAGAAAAGATTTATCTTTTGCTGATAGATATAATTATGTAAAAGGAATGATTTATTCTAGACAGTTTTTAAATGAAGATGATATAGATGCAATGGAGAAAAGTTTTGAAAATGATCAAGATGACAAAATAATTGCTAAATCTGTTTTTGGTATTAGAAATTATACTGATAATTTTGATTATGAATTTTATTATAATTATCTAGACAATATTAGATTTGAAAATAGTGAAGATTTAAAGAAAAAAGCAAAAAGAATTGATAATTTAATTAAAAAGTCTAAAGAAAGATATGAAAAAGATTTAAGGGATGAACTAAAATTTGAAGAAGCAGAAAAAGAAAAGGTTGAGGAAGAAGATGCAGTTGTTGTAGAGGTAGAAGAAACTGTTGAAGAAGAATTATTTGATATAAGCGATTTATCTTTTGTTGACAGAATTATATTCGCAAAAAAGTATTATCCAATTTATAAAAAAGGTATTTTTAAATCAAAAAAAATTAAAAAAAGAGGGCCTGAATATAAAATGATATCAGCTGGAATGGATGATCAATTTAATATGATGATTCATTTATATGAAAATACTTATAGAATATTTGTTAATGATTTTGTTAGAAAAAACAAAAATTTAACATTAGGCCTATAAATAATAAAGTAATTATAAAATAATTACTTTTTTTGTGGTATAATTTTATGTAGGGATGTGAAGAAAATGATACAAAAACCAAAAGGAACATATGATGGTTATGGAGAATTTATAACTAAATATGAATATATTAAAAGAATATTTAATGATTTATGTAATGAATATAATATTAATTATATTGATACTCCTATATTTGAATCTAGTGAATTATATCATAGAGGTGTTGGTGAAACAACTGATATAGTTTCAAAAGAAACATATGATTTTAAAGATAGAGGAGATAGAGATATGACACTTAGACCTGAAGGTACCGCAGGTATAGTTAGAAGTGTTATTGAAAATAAACTATATATTAATTTACCTTTGAAATTATGGTATGAAGGTCCTATGTTTAGATATGAAAGACCACAATCTGGTAGATATAGACAATTTAGACAAGCTGGAGTAGAAGTTTTTGGTGATCCTACTCCATTAATGGATGCGAATTTAATTTCTTTAATGGTTAAGTTTTATCAAAGAATAGGTTTAAAAGGAATAAAAGTTAGAATTAATTCAATTGGTAATAAAGAATCAAGAGAAAGTTATAGAGATGCTTTATTAAAACATTTTAAACCTCATTTAAAAGATTTATGTGAAGATTGTAATAATAGATTTGAAAAAAATCCATTAAGGATACTAGATTGTAAAGTTGATTCGAATAAGGAATGTATGAAAAATGTTCCAAAAATAGTTGATTATTTAGACGAATCATCTAAAAAGCATTTTGAAGATGTGCTTAAATATTTAGATTTAATGGAAATAGAATATGTCATTGACAATAATTTAGTAAGAGGTCTTGATTATTATACAGATACAGTATTTGAAGTTGAAGCTAATATTGAAGGATTTGGTTCTCAAAATGTAATAGGTGCAGGTGGAAGATATAATAATTTAGTTGAATATATGGGTGGTCCTTCAGTACCAGCAGTTGGTTTTGCATTTGGTATTGAAAGAATAATTAATGCATTAGAGGCAGAAGATATTAAAGTAATAGATGATAAAGGTATAGATGCATATATATTACCAGTTTCTGAAAATGAAATGGATTATTCATTAACACTAGCTAGTTTCTTAAGAGATAATGCGTTTAAAGTTGATATGGATTATACAAATAAAACAATGAAAGCTAAATTTAAAGAGGCAGATAGATATAATGCTAAATTTATAGTTATAATAGGTGAAGAAGAAATTAAAAAAGATATTCTAACTATAAAAGATAATTTAACTAAAGAAGAAGTAAAAGTAGAAAGAGATAATTTACTAGATTATCTAGATATTAATATCTAATGAAAAGAATAGAATTAATTGAAAATTATTTAGATGAATTATTTCCTAATCCAAAATGTGAACTTAATTATTCAAAAGATTATGAATTATTAATCTCTGTCATGTTATCTGCTCAAACTACTGATAAAAGAGTTAATGAAGTAACTAACATTCTTTATAATAAATACCCTACATTAGTTAGTTTAAGGAATGCTGATATAAATGATTTAAAAAGAATAATAAGACCACTAGGAAATTTTAATAAAAAGTCTGAATATGTTAAAAGCATTGCTACAATTTTGGTTGATAAATATGATTCAAAACTACCATATAATAGAAAGATACTTGAATCTTTACCTGGGGTAGGTAGAAAAACAGTTAATGTATTGTTTGGTGAATTAAATATAGAACCATCTATCGCAGTAGATACACATGTAGAAAGAGTATCTAAAAGACTTAATCTAGCTAATACAAATGATGATGTATTAGAAGTAGAAATGCATTTAAGAAGAATATTTAAAAAAGTTAATTGGAGTAAAAGACATTTACAGTTAGTATTATTTGGAAGATATTATTGTAAAGCAATTAATCCTACTTGTGAAACGTGTAAATTAAATAATATATGTAAACAATATAAAAATAAATAGGAGTATTTATGAAACCATTTTCTAATGAAAATTTTGAATTAAAAGTATATTTAAAATATATAATTGATAAGTCTAAAGATAATAAACCTAAGAAGTGCTTGATGGATTTTGTTAACGAAAAAAATACTGAAGAATTACATAAATTTTTAGATAAGTATGAATTTACTTTTATTAATTTAACTAGATTATCTACTAATGATCAGGAACTTATTCCATTAATAAGAGAGTTTATTAAACTATATAGGGAAATTGAAAATTTAGTTTCAATATTTGAATTAGAAAAGACATCTAATATAGAAGAAAATAATGATAATAATTGCAAAATAAAAGTATTATTAAATAAAGAAGGGAATGATAAGAATGAATAGAACATTAATAAATTCTTTAGAAGAAGGTAAAGAAACAAAAATATCAGGATGGGCAAAAAAAGTAAGAGATACTAAGTACATGATCTTTGTTATATTAGAAGATAGATCTGGTTCGATTCAAGTATCGGTTGATAAAGCTAATCAAGAAGATTTAGTTAAAAAGTTAGATGGTGTGTTACCGGATTCAGTACTTGAGTTTGAAGGTAGGATGGTCTTGTCGGAATATGTTAAACAAGGTGGTAAAGAATTTTTACCAACAGACGTAAATATATTATCTAAAGCAGAAGCATTACCTTTAGAAGAAAATGCTAATTTAGATACAAGACTTGATTATAGATGGTTAGATTTAAGAACTAGAAAGAATAGTTTAATAACTAAGATTCAAAGTGAATTAGTTAAAGGGATGAGAGAATATCTTTACAGTCAAGATTTTACTGAAATACATACTCCAAAATTAATAGGAGCGGCTTCTGAATCAGGGTCTGAAGTATTTGAAGTAAATTATTTTGATAGAAAAGCATATTTAGCTCAAAGTCCACAATTCTATAAACAAATGGCTATTTCTAGTGGACTTGAAAGAGTATTTGAAGTAGCTCCAGTATTTAGAGCGGAGAATTCAAATACATATAGACACGCTACTGAATATACTGGATTTGACGTTGAATTTGCGTATCCAGAGAATATAGAAGAAGTAATGAGTTTAGAAGAAGATTTATTAATCGCGGGTTTAACTAAAGTAAAAGAAAAATATGAAAATGAAATAAATGATTTATTTGATACTGAAGTAATTATTCCAACTAAACCATTTCCAAGAATAGATTTACAAGATTTATATAAAGAATTACATGAAAGATATGGTTATGAAATACCAAAAGAAGATGTTGGAGATATGAATAATGAAACAGAAAGTTTAATAACTAAATACGCAATTGAAAAATTTGGTTCAGAATTTATATTTGTAACTGGCTTTTCTTCTAAAAAAAGACCATTCTATCATATGAGAGATAATGATGGTAATCCAATTGGATATGATCTTATATGGAGAGGTACAGAAATAACATCAGGATCACTTAGAGAACATAGATATGATGTACTTGCAAAACAAGCTAAAGAAAAAGGATTAGGTAAAGATGTTGAATTCTATATGGACTTCTTTAAATATGGATGTCCACCTCATGGAGGTTTTGGTATAGGATTAGATAGATTAACAATGTTACTTCTTTGCTTACCATCATTAAAAGAAACTATGTTTATCTTTAGAGGACCAAATAGAATAAATCCATAAAAAAAGTAAAGAAATACTTTACTTTTTTATTTTTTAATGTTATATTGAAAGTACCTATATTATGGTAGTTTCACATAAAACCCACTAAAATTAAAATAAGGGAATCAGAATTAGTAGATGGTGTTGAATGCTTGTTATTAACGAGAATCCTAAAATCTATTATGGGATGCCCACCTGCACATACGTGTAGGTTTATCGGAGCTACTATTTTATAGGCTCTTTTTTTTGACAAAAAAATATCGATATGATAATATAACTGCTAAATTGAGGGGATATGAATGAGAAAAGAAGGCTTTATTTTACTTGATGATTATGTAGATTCTAGAATGTTAAGAGATTACATGTTCTTTTCATTTAATTATAATGATAGTAAATGTTTTTTTAAATTTGATAAATCTCAATATGATGTTTATAATGAATTAATCGCAGAAGAATTCGCAAAAGATTATGGTATTGATTGCGCTCACTACGATTTAGGCTTTTTTCATGGATTTAGAGGTGTAATTTCAAAGAATTTTATTAAACCTGGTGAAATGTTTTATACTGGATATAATTTAATGGAAAAAGTATTTAATAACAATGAAGACAAACTGTTTAATAGCGTTGATTATAATAATTTAGATTTTTATAAAGAACATTTAAATGAAGAATTATTTGAAGAATTGATAAATGTATTTATATTTGATGTATTAACTGGAAATTGTGATAGGCATGAAAATAACATTGGGTTTATAAAGGATGATTTTGGTATTAGATTGTCACCAGTTTATGATAATGAAAAAGTATTAAGTGATACTTCAATTAATCATGGCTTTTATAGATTATCAGTTTCAAAAGATGATGATTTAAAAAATTTCTTTTTAGATCCATTAAGATATAATAATATTTTTAGAAAATTTATATTAAAATATAAAAGAAGTGAACTTGTTAGAGAAAAACTGGAAATTATATCTAATAAAAACATAGATAATATACTTTGTAGAGTAGAAGATAGAATTGATTATTTTTTACCAGATAAAAAGAAAAATGATACAAAAAAGTTGTTACTTAAAAACAAGAAAAAAATAGAGAAAGATTTATAAGGAGGTTAATATGTTTGATAGGTTAGAACGATTAATTGGCAAGGATAAATTAGATAAATTAAAAAAATCAAATATATTAATTATTGGACTTGGTGGTGTTGGTGGAATTGCCTGTGAAACACTAATAAGAAATGGTATAGAAACTATTACTATTGTAGATAATGATACTGTTGAAGAAAGTAATAAAAATAGACAAATAATTGCGCTTGATTCAACAATTAATATGAATAAAACAGACGCGTTTGAAAATAGATTAAAAGACATTAATAAAAACGTTAAAATAACTAAAATAACTGATTTTATTACTAAAGATAATATAGATTTATTATTTAAAAATAAATATGACTTTGTAATAGATGCATGTGATACAGTTAGTACTAAAATACTAATAATAAAAAAATGTATTGATATAAATATACCTTTTATATCTTCTATGGGTATGGGTAAGAAATTAGATTTATCTAAACTAAGAATAATGGATATAAAAGATACTTGTTATGATAAGATTGCTAAAGTAATTAGAAAAAAATTAAAAGAAGATAATATTAATTCTAAAGTGCCAGTTTTATCTAGTACTGAAAAGGGAGTAGATACTAAAGATGTTATAGGTAGTTATTCACCTTTAACTAATGCAGCTGGTCTATATTTAGCGGATTATGTTATTAAAGAGATTATTAAATAATCTCTTTTTTTATTTCAAAAATAGTAGTATAATAAAGATATATACAAAGAGGTGTCTATGAGAGATTCATATATAATTAACATTGACAACTTAAAGAATTATAGGAATACATTTGAGGGGGAGTATTCTAATTTTACGAACACTAGAAGTAATGTGTTTTTTAAGAGTGATTTATTTAATTGTTCTGATTCTGCAATTATCAAAATGAGGGATACTATATCTGAGTATTATAATAGAATTGAAAATGGATATAAAAATATTGATAGTTGGTTGTCTAATTATATAGAAGAGTTCTCTAATTTAGAAAAATCTTTACAATCAGGAAGAGTAATAGGTATCAAAGATCATGACACTAATTTTTTACTAAGTCAATTTGTAGATAAAAATAAGGTAATAATAAAAGAGGCTGAAGATATTATCAATATTTTAAATAATAGTGAAACAAGCCAAAATGATTCATCTGAAGATATTTTTGCAGGAGGTTCATATGAGATACCAGATCATGCTAAATCACTATTAAAAGCAAAAGAGTTGGCTGAAAATTATGAAAAAACTATTGCTGAACTAGATAAAGAATTAGAAGAATTAAGATTAAGTCCAACAGCAAATGCTGACATAATCGCACAAAAAGAATTAATTAGAAATGATTTAGCTACTATATTAAATGAAATGAAGAGGTCTAATGATATTTTTATTTATGCAGATCTTTTATGTAATGATTCATGCAGAGATTCATATAATAAGTTTATGGATTCTTTAAAATTCTATGATGGTATGACTGATGATGAAAGATTATTGGTAGTTAGTGAAGCTATAAAGAATTTAGATGTATTAAATAATGATATAGATAAAGAAATAGAACGGTTAAAAGAAGAAATAAAAAATGAAATAACTCTTGTTGCTGATGGACCTTATGCAGCTCATCAATCAGGTCATGCAGAATATTCTGATAGGTATTATGAATTAGAAGATAGAATAAAACGTTTAGAGGAACTAAAAGAAATTTTAGAAGGAAAGTCAGATATTTTAAAATTAGAATTTCCTTTGTATGAATATGCAGAATATGTTGCAACTGATGAATATAAGAAGTTTATAGAAGAATATAAAAACCTAGAAACATATGAAATGCCTGAAGAAGATTTAAGTAATAAATCAAAATATGATGTTTTGGCAGATTATGAAAAAAATAATTTTCATTCAATTATTAGATTAAGTGATGGATATGAATTAGATGTAGAAGATTTTTCACTATATGCTACAGAAGAAGAGAAAAATCTATACCACTATTTAGTTCAAAATGTAGGGCAAGCAGAAGCAGATAAGTTTCTTGTAAGTATAGTTGATAATATAAATAGATCAAAGGGGTTACAATTATTTTTAAATTCTGATCAATATGCCTTATTAGAGGCATCAATGTATGAATCAGGAGTATATAAAGATTATGTAGATTTTTCATTAATGATAGATGTTCCTCTTACATCTTGGTATATAGCATGTAAAAAGCATGTAAAAGGGTTTTTAAATAATTTTAATCATGATAGACATAAAAGTGCTGACGATTATGCAGATGATTACTTTAATGAATTTATAAAATATAATGATTATGGTGGTATATTGCAAGCAGAAGCAATTGTAGGTGAAGGTGCTGGTAATTTATCAATGATTTATTTAGAAATTGCATTAACCAGAAATATTTCTTTAGGACTTAATGTTCCTAATGAATTATTATATGCCTATGGAGCATTTGGTGGTGCAGTTGGAATAGGTTTATCTTCAATGGGTAATGCAAAAGCACGTGCATTACAAGAATTAGGTTTAACTGAACCAGAAGCAATGCTATATGGTTTTGTAATAGGATTTAGTGAAAGTTCATTACAATTCTTTATGGGCCGTATTCCTTATTTAAGTAATGAGTATGGTATGGAATTAACTGATATAGCAAGTGAAATGTTTGAAGAAGGTTCTCAAGTATGGATAGAATCTATTACTGCATCAATATTTACTGGTGAAGAAATAGATTTCGAGACAGTATCAATTGGTTCTGTTCAAGCATCATTGATGGGTGCTCTTATAGATGTTGGAGCGAATGGTGCACATCAAATTATTGAAGTTAAGATTAATGGTAAAACCTATAATGTTAATACGGAAGATATAGTAAAGAATCTTGATGAAGATACTATTAATAATGCATTTAAAAAAGATGCTACATGGGAAGATTTAGCACCTTTATTAGGTGAAGATTTAACTACTGCATTAGAAAATGGTTCTGAAGCTTATCAATCTAGTTCATTGCATTATAAATCACTAGAAGAAGATGTTATTCCAGAAACTTTGAAATATGATAAAGCATATACAGATATGCTTGAAAATGATATAGATTCAGCTGCTAAAACTTTATCAGATTTACATAATACTGATATTGAGTTTGAAAAAAGCCAAATACAAAAATATAATAAAGCAAAAGATGAAATAGTAAATAAACTTTATGAAAATGGTTATCGTAGTGTAGAAATAGATTTTATATTAAAATATTCAGATAATGATGTATTAAATGATTTTATGAATGGGGAATTAGATTCTAAAAAATTAGATCAATTAATTGAAAAAGTAACAAAAGAATATGTCGAATACAGAGACTTAATGTATGGCATGGTAGATATGAAAATGTTTAATTTAAAAACTGATTTAGAAAATGTAGTTAATCAAAAACAGAGATTACGAGGATTCAATACTGTTAAAGAAGAGTATTATAGTACTTTACAAGACTTAGCCGAAAACTATTATGGCCATGAAATAGATAGTATAATGGCTGAAAAAGGAATTTCTAGAGAAGAAGCAACCAAGATTAAAGTAGAAGAATTAGTTGATGATATTATGAATAATGAATGGGATAATATTAGGTTCCCTGATTCAGAATTTAATGATGTTAAAATGATAGCAGAGAAATACTTATTATATAGTGCATATACTCAAGAATTTGGTAATGGTGTTAATTTCGATGAACTTGGTGAATATAAGGGTATAGCTTATAAAAATAATGAAAATGGAGATAGTGAGTTATATTTAGAGTTCTATGTAGATGGAAAAGGAAAAGTATATATTAAACTTGATGATGTGTTAACTAATGAGAGAAACGGTATATCTAGCGAAACAATTAATTCTTATTATAACGCTAAAGAAACTCTTATTAATAAAATAGGTGAACAAGCATTCTATGATACATATGAAGCATTTGATCTTGATTTAGAGTTCTTGGCAGAAAAATACAACAGTAAAGATCCTTCTTTAAGTAAAGAAGAATATTTGAAATTATTAAATGATTATAAAAATGGTAGAAATTCGTTTGAATCAAAATTAAAATCATTAAATTATAGTGATTCAGATATATTACTTATATCAAAAGATGATAATTTATTAAGAGATTCTACTTTAAAAGCAAAAAAAGATGAGCAATTATTAGATTACTTATATGACAAGGCTTTTGATTCAAATAATGAATTAGGTTTAACAGAGGATGAGTCATATAACATAAAACTTAATAATAAAGAAAGATATTTAGATCATGAGATTAATAGAACAGATACAGATATGATTCATAGATATGATTTATATAATTTTAGGGAAGAAAGTACTTTGATTACATATACTGAAAATGGTGAATTTGTATTCGAATATAAAGGGTTGGAAATATATATTCCTAGTGAAACTGAATTTGGTTTAAGAGCTTGGGATACAACCAATATGCTAGTAGAAGTGAATGAGGAAAATCCTTCATTAAGTGGTAACTTTAAATATGTAGTTTTCTCTGAAAAGACATATGAAGAATTAAATCCTAATAATGCAGCATATGGAGTAGCTTTATATTCTGCAGGAGGAAATCCAGGAGTATTAACAGTTTATCCAGCCTCTATATACTTAGATGCGGTAGAGGTTAAACCATTCTTGGTTCATGAATCTCTTCATATTACGGATGGTTATTATTGTGATTATTCAAATTCATCAGAATATAAAAACGCTGTTAAAGCAGATGGAAATTATACATCAGATTATGGAGAATGGAAAGTAAAGAATTTTGAAGGCACTTATGATCAATATTGTGAAGATTTCGCAGAAGCAGGCAGATATTTAAAACAATATGGAAGAAAGTCTTTTGAGGCAAACTTTCCTAATAGAGCGGCGTTCTTTAAAAAGAATATGCCGGATTTCTATAATGAATTTAATGAGTAGGAGGTTTATATGATTAAGAGAGTTGATAATAATGATGGTACATATACAGTAATAGCTTTTTATGATTTAGATGATAAAGAAGTAGATGAAGAAGTCGCTTATAAAACTAAATTTGCTGTATTTGATAAAGGCAATAAAATGATAAGGGAAGGTATGGGATTTACTGATAATTATATTAATAAATTAATACAAGAAAGACCTAACGAAGAGGCTGCGATTAGAAGAGCATTTAATAGACCTAAGAAATAATTCTTAGGTCTCTTTTTATTTTTTTAAAAATAATGTATAATACTTTTGGAAATGAGGAAGTTTATGAAAGTAGCTTTTTATACTTTAGGTTGTAAAGTTAATTCTTATGAAACTGAAGTTAATACTGAAATATTTAAAAATAATGGTTATGAAATAGTACCTTTTAATGAAGATGCTGATGTATATGTAATTAATACTTGCTCAGTTACAAATACTAGTGATCAAAAAAGCAGAAAAATAATTAGAGAAGCAACTAAAAAGGGAAATAATCCGATTGTTGTAGTTATGGGTTGTTATAGTCAAGTTAAGAACATGGAAGCAGCTTCTATACCAGGAGTATCAATAGTAATAGGTTCTAATGAAAAATCTAAATTAGTAGATTTAGTTGAAGAATATAAAAGAACAGGTAAACAAATTATAAAAATAGATGATTTAAAGAATATTAAATTTGAAAATATGAAATTAGATAAATTTGAAAATCATACTAGAGCTTTTGTTAAAATTCAAGATGGATGTAATAATTATTGTACATATTGTATTATACCCTATACTAGAGGTAATGTTAGAAGCAAACCGTTTAACGAAGTTATTAGTGAAGTTACTGAACTAGCTAATAATGGATATAAGGAAGTTGTTTTAACTGGAATTCATACAGGTCATTATGGATTGGATCTAAAATCTAAAGATTTTTCGGATTTGTTAGAAGAATTAGAAAAGATAGATGGATTAGAAAGAATAAGAATTTCTTCAATTGAAGTAAAAGAATTAAATGATAAATTTATGGATACATTAAAAAAATCTAAAAAGATAGTTAATCATATTCATATACCACTTCAATCAGGTAGTAATGAAATATTAAAGAAAATGAATAGAAGATATCTAATGGATGAATTTATTAACAAAATTAATGAAATCAAAGAAATAAGACCTAATATAGCAATTACAACAGATGTAATAGTAGGATTTCCTGGTGAAACAGAAGAAAACTTTAATGAAACAATAGAAAGTATTAAAAAAGTTGGTTTTGTTGAATTACATGTATTTCCATATTCGCCAAGAGTAGGTACGCCTGCTGCATCTATGCCTAATCAAGTAGATGGTAATATAAAAAAAGAAAGAGTAAAAAGATTAATTGAATTGAGTAAGGAATTACAATATAATTATTATAGTTCTTTAGTAGGTAAAGAAGAAGAATTATTGACTGAAAACTATAAAGATGGTTATTTATATGGGCATCTTTCGAATTATGGATATGCAAGATTAAAAACTGATAAAAATTTAACTAATCATATTTTTAAAGTGAAATTGTTAAAGTATGAAAATGATTGTTATGATGTAGAAATTATAAAAAAATAAATATAAGTGCTTGAAAATACTATGTAAAAGTGTTATAATCTTGATAGTTGTGCGAAGGGAGGGACAAAATTTGACAAAAGTTGTAGTTAGAAATGGCAATATTGATGGAGCTTTAAAAAAATTCAAACAAAAAGTAGCAAAAAGTGGACTTCCTTCAGAATGTAAAAAAAGAGAACATTATTCAAAACCAGGAATTCAAAGAAGAGAAGCTAAAAAAGCTGGTATCAAGAATAGTAGAAAAAGACAAAGTAGAGAAAGAGATTAATAAAGTAGATTACTACTTTATTTTTTTGATTTTTAATGATAGAATTATCTCAAGGTAGGTGTATTTATGAATAAAAATAAAAAAATAAAAATTAAATATTTTGTAATAGGTTTTTTAAGTGCAGTAGCGTTAGGCCTAATTATCTTTGGTACGATAAAACTTATATCAAATATGACTGCTAAATCAGACAAATCTAATCTTGCAAATGAGGAAGTTATAGATGGATATATTTATGAAAAAAATAATATGAGTGAAAAATACACTTGTGATAAATTTGATGATGTTTGGTTTATGATGAATAATTATTTTGTCACAAATTCAGGTGAATTATATAAGTTTAATCAATCCAAAAAGTTTTCTGAAACTAATCAAAATTGTGTTAGAGAATTACCAGAAAGTACTATAAAATCTTATGTGAATGGTTACTTAGTAACGGATAATGGAAAAAAATATCGCGTAGATTATAATAATGATAATAAATCAGAATTAAATGAAGTAGATTTTGAAACATATAATAATTACTCTATATTGGTTTCAGATGATATTAAATATGCTTGTATTGTAAAAGAAGATTACGATAATAGAAAGATTTATTTTAATGTTATAAAAGCAGATGGAATACTTTATAAATATACTTTAACTTATGATTTAGATGATGATTATAATAGATTATATCGAATTGAAAATACTGAAGAAATATTCAAGGCTGATAATGAAATTATTAAATATTTTGGAACTGGGATTGAAGATGAAGATAAATTCCCTTATATAGTTACTGATAAATCTGTTTATATTCCTGAACCTACTAATAAGAAATGTGAGGAATATGATGATATAAAATGTGAATATAAATATGTTAAATCAAAATATTTAAATAATATTTTTAAAGATATTGTATTTTTGAAATATATAGATGATGGTACAATTTCATATTATTCAAAAACAAATAGTGTATATATTGGTATAAGAAAAGAGGTAAAAAAATAATGAAAGAACAGATACAAAATGATTACATTGCAGCTTTTAAAGCTAAAGAAACATTAAAAAAAGATGTTTTAGGTCTTCTTAAAGGGGCAATACAAAATGCTGAAATTAGTAAAAAAGAAGAACTAACTGATGAAGAAATAATAGATATTGTAAATAAACAAATAAAACTTAGAAAAGATGGATTAACTGAATTTGAAAAAGCAGGTAGAGATAATCTAGTAGAACAATATAAAGAAGAAATAGATGTTTTAACAAAATACATGCCAAAACAATTAACTGAAGAAGAAGTAAATGGTATTATTGATGAGGCAATTAACGTTATTAAACCTGATGGAATGAAAGATTTTGGAAAAATAATGAAAGAAATAACTCCTAAATTAAAAGGAAGAACTGATATATCTAAAGTATCTGGATTAGTAAAAGAAAAATTATAGAATTCTATAATTTTTTTATTTTCATATATTTTATTAGGTGATTTATATGAAATTATTTGAAAACGTAAAAAACTATATTGGAGAAAACAAATTTAGATTAATAATATATTCTGATAAAGTAAATATAGTCAACTATGATTCTATTGAAGAAATAGGTGCTACCAAAATTATTTTTAATGCTGATAAACAAATAACTATTGAAGGTAAAAATCTTATTTTTAATAAATTATTAAATAAAGAAATACTTGTAACTGGAGATATAGAAAAGATATATTTTAATGAATAGTTATTTATATTTAAAAATAGATGGATTAAATATAAACAGATTTTTACTTAAATGTAATAAGAATAATATTAATATTATTAAAATAAAGTATATTTCATATAAATCAATTATCATTTTAATAAAAAAGGATGATTATAAAAAGTTAAATAAAATAAGAGGAATATATAAAACTAAAATAATAAATAAAAAAGGTAATGTTCTTTTAAAGGAAAAAGTAATAGAGTATAAAGTATTTTTATTATCTTGTATTATTGGTTTATTATTATTAATATTATTATCAAATATAATATTTGATATAGAAATTATTACTAATAATAATTTATTAAGTAAAAAAATAAGAAATGAATTAAAAGAATATGGAATAGATATTTATTGTTTTAAAAAAAATTATAAACAAATAGATAAGATTAAAAGAAATATAAAAAATAAGTTTAAGAATAATATAGAATGGATAGAAATTAATAATATAGGTACTAAAGTAATTGTAAATATAGTTGAAAGAAAAGTTGAAAATAAGATAGTAGATAATGAAATATATTCTATAGTATCAACAAAAAATTCTATTGTTAAAAATATAATAGTTGAGCAAGGTGAATCAAAAGTACAAAGAGAACAATATGTAAAAAAAGGAGATGTTTTAATAACATCAGATCTTGTTTTAAATGAAGAAATAAAAGATAGAGTTAGCGCACAAGGTAAAATATATGGAGAAACATGGTATAAGGTCAGAATAGAGTATCCATTAAACTATAGTGAAATAAAATATACAAACAATACTAGAAAGATTCCATTTATAAAACTTGGGAATAATTATTATGAATTATTTAAATATGGTTCTTTTGATAGAAAAAAGATTTTTAGTAATAAAGATAATTTAAATATTTTTGAAATTGGTTTTGAAGAGATAAAAGAAAAAATAATAATAAATAGAAAATATAGTTTAAAAGATGCAAAATCTGTTGCGATTAAAGAGGCAACTAATATAATAAATCAAAAATTAAAAAAGGGAGAATATATAATTAGTCAAAATACTTTGAATTTTTATGATAATGGTAGTAAAATAATAGTAGATGAATTTTTTTCAGTATATGAAGAAATTGGAGAAAAAAAGGTAATAGAAACGGGTGAAGAGTATGGTACAACAAACAATAGAGAGAGCATTCAATGAAAACTATCCTATGATATTAATATTTACTGTAGTTTTAGTAACAATGAGATTAGTATACTTAATTGTACATAAAGAACAATTTGTATTTTATAGAGAAATGTTTATGTTTATATTTCTTTTATATTCATTATTACTATTTTATGTAGTAACATTTCAGGATGTTAATTATGGAACTAATAATTTTGTTCCTTTTCGTGAAATATTCAGGTATGAATTTGGTTCAAGTTTCTTTATACATAATGTACTAGGTAATATTATACTATTTATTCCATTTGGTTATTTTGTTTCTAGAGTGATGAAAACAAGAAAACCATGGGCTATGTTTGTTATATCACTTATTACATCATTAGTAATAGAATTAACTCAATTAAATATGGGAAGAACATTTGATGTAGATGACATTATACTAAATTTAGTAGGTGGTATTTTAGGATATCTTATATATATTGCAATTGATTCGTTAGAAAGACATTTACCACCATTCTTTTCTAGTAATATGTTTAAAAATATACTTATAGTTGTTTTAATACTAGTACTTATTTTAATATATAGTAACTTTTCTTTATGGGGGATTTTAAAATGATAGAGGTTAATAATTTAACAAATGAAAAATTAATAGAAATTGAAGAATTAGATGATTATGGAAAATATTTACTTGATTATATGAAGATAAATGCTTCTTTTTCAGTAATTATTGTTGATAATAAAGAAATTCATAAGATTAATAAAGAATATAGAGGAATAGATAGACCAACAGATGTTATTTCTTTTGCTTTAGAAGAAGATGAAAACTATGAAATAAAAGAAAGATTGTTAGGAGATATTTATATTTCCATTGATAAAGTATATGAACAAGCAAAAGAATATAATCATTCAGTTAAGAGAGAATTGTTCTTTCTTGTTACACATGGTTTTTTGCATTTATTAGGTTATGATCATATGAAAAAAGAAGATGAAGAAATTATGTTTCCATTACAAGAAAAAATATTAGATAAATATGGAGTTAAGAGAGGTTAATATGAAGGAAAAATTATTAAATGAATTAAAAAATTCTTATAGTCCCTATTCAAATTTTAGAGTATCTGCTATCGCAGTAATGAAAGATGGTAAGGAATTTGTAGGTACTAACGTTGAAAATGCATCTTATGGTGCTGCCATATGTGCGGAAAGAGTTGCTATAACTTCTGCTATCGCTGAAGGTTATAAAAAAGGTGATTTTGATAGATTATATGTTATGGTTGATTCTAATAAAATAAGTACATGTTGCGGTATATGTAATCAAGTTATTATAGAATTTTTTGATAAAGATTCAAAAATTATATTAATGAATAATATTGGTGAAGAAAAGGTTTATACTGTTAAAGAATTAGTTCCTATTTCATTTTCAGAAGAGGATTTAAAATGAAAGTAGGAGTAGTATCTATAGTAGGTAGACCTAATGCTGGTAAATCAACATTAATAAACTCAATTATAAAAGAAAAAATAGCTATTACATCTGATAAACCTCAAACTACTAGAAATAATATCCAAGGTATATATAATGATTCTGATTCACAAATTGTATTTGTTGATACTCCCGGGATTCATAAACCTAAAAATAAACTAGGTAAGTATCTAAATAGTGAATCATATTCATCAATTTTAGGTGTAGACTTAATATTATTTATGATTGATGCTTCTAAACCTTTTGGTAAAGGTGATGAATTTATATTAGAAAAAATAAAGGAAGAAAATATAAATACTTTTTTAATACTTAATAAAATTGATAAAATAAAAAAAGATGAATTATATAATATGATTTTGGAATATAAAGATAAATATGATTTTAAAGAAATTATTCCAATAAGCGCAATAAAGGAAAAGAATATAGAAGAACTAATTAAAACAATAAAAGATTATCTAAATGAAGGCGAAAGAATTTATAGTGAAGATTATTATACAGATAAAAGTGTAAGATTTTTAGTTTCAGAATTAATAAGAGAAAAAGTACTTAGAAAAACTAGAGAAGAAGTTCCCCATGCAGTAACAGTAGTTATAGAGAATTTTGAAGAAAAGAATAATTCTGTTGTAATAAATGCATGTATTATTGTTGAAAGAGATGGAATAAAAAAGATCTTAGTTGGTCATAATGGTGACATGATTAAAGAAATAGGTACTGATGCAAGAAAAGATATTGAAAATTTAGTTGGAAAAAATGTTTATCTAGAATTATTTGTTAAAACAGTAAATAATTGGAGAGATAGAGATAAATATTTAACTGAATTTGGTTTTGATAATAATAATTTTGAATAAAAATAAAAAATATCACCAATATATTAATAGGTGATATTATGAATAGAAAAGATATATGGAATTTATTTAGTACTACTGGTAATATTAAGTACTATTTAAAATATAGAGATATGGTTCAAAAAGGAATTGATAACATTGGAGATAACAAAAGTAAATGGAATAATAATAAGTGAAAGACCATATAAAGAGAGTAGTAAATTATTAGATATTATTACTAAAGAATATGGCGTTATTGGAGTAATAGCTAAGGGTGCTAAGGGAATTAAAAGTAAACTTAGAAGTGTTACTACTAAAATGACTTATGCTGAATTTCAAATAAATTATAAAGAAGGGAAATTAAGTACTTTAATATGTGCTGATATAATAAATCCCTTAAACAATATAAAAACAAATTTATTAAAAATAAGTTTTGCTTCATATTTATTAGATTTAACTTCACAAGTACTAAAAGAGAATAATAATAAAGATATTTATAATATATTAGTATCAACATTATTAAAAATTGAAGAAGGATTAGATGAAGGAATTTTGACTAATATATGTGAATTAAAATACTTATCATATTTAGGTATCAGTCCTAATTTTGATTCATGCTCTATATGTGGTAATTCTAAAATATTAACTTTATCTACTGAAAAAGGTGGTTTTATTTGTAAAGATCATCACACTAATGAAAGAATAGTCAGTAATAAAACAATTAATATAATTAGAATGTTATATTATGTTGATATAGATAAAATAACTAAATTAGATATTAGTAGTTCAGTAAAAGAAGAGATTAATAATTTCATAAATGAATATTATGATAGATATACTGGATTATATCTTAAAACAAAAGACTTTTTAAAAAATATAAGATTTAGTTATATATAAAAAATAAGGTTTAATCGAACCTTATTTTTTATACAAAAAAATTTAATCCTTCATTATATTGTTCTTTAACACTATTTTGTTTTTTAATTTCATCTGTTTTGTTTGAATTATTAATACTATTAATACCTTTAGCAACAGCAAATAAAGTTCTTGCATTTTTAATGATAGGCCTTACTTCTTTTACGATAGGTAACGCTTGATTAACAATGTTTAATGTTTTTTGAGCTGTATTTAATACATTTGAAAAAGAAAATCTACTTGTTTTGATTCCATAGTTTATATATGGGTTATAACCTTGATACATATGTAAACCTCCTATAAATATTATATGTTTATTATTTAAAATGTTTAAATATATGATATAATTTTTTTAGAATAGAGGAATGAGTATGATTATAAACATATTATTAATGTTTGTACTTGGTTTGGTTTTAGGATCATTCTATTGTAAGATAGGTACAAGATTGCCATTAAAACAAAAATTATTTACACCTTCAAAATGTGAATCTTGTGGTCATATACTAAAATATAATGAAAAGATTCCATTATTATCATATATATTTCAACATGGTAAATGTAATGAATGCCATCAAAGAATACCCGCTATTTATCCAATGTTTGAATTTATAACTGGAGTTCTTTTTGTAATTACATATATAGTGTTTAAAGATTTTTACAATGCTAATTTAACAATTTTGTTTGCTTTATCATTTATTTCTTCTTTATTAATTATAATGGTAACAGACATAAGATATATGTTAATTCCAAATAAATTATTATTAGTTTCAACGTTATTTACGGTTAGTTTAAAAATTATACTAGAAGTTAAAAATGAAGTCCATAAATCATTTATGGATGTTGGTTATGCGCTTGTTATAATGTCTATTTATGCTCTTATAATGTTTCTTATAATGTATATTATAAAAAAACTAGGAGAATTAATATTTAGAAAAGATGCTTTAGGTGGAGGAGATGTCAAGATGATGGCATTTGTTTCTGCTATTGTAGGTTATAAATTATCTATAGTAATAGTTTTCCTTGGATCATTTATTGCGTTACCATTTTCAATTATTAATTCATACAGAAAAAATGATGCATTATTACCATTTGGACCTTATTTAGCTATCGCAACTATTATTTTGTTCCTATGTAATGTATCGTTTGATTCTTTACTTGAATTTATAAATTGATAATATAAAGCAATAAATAAAAATAGAAATTAATACATTAAGTAATCTATATAATAGAAACTTAATGTATTTTATTTTTGGATTAATTGTTATACTTTGTAAATGAATTGATATACTTCCAAATGTAATTATTATTAGTATTATTAATCCTTTTAAATAAATATTTAGATTACAAATAGATATTTCATAAGTCCCTTTAGAAAATTCTATTAATCCAAATATAAAACTATTTAAACCATTATCAAAAGGTAAAGTATATTTTAATAATGAAATAATTATTGATATTAGTAATAAATTTGTAAATATAACTGCTAAAGTAGTTATAGTAGTTGTTACCGACTTAGTGTAAAAACTTTTTGATGATATAGAACTGTTAGAGGCGATAATTTTTATTTTGTTTTTTAGAATTATATACATAATTATATTAGATATATAATGTGAAAATAATATTATTATAGTTATAGACATATTTTTTAAATAAAGAGTTCCAACTGTTCCTATTAAAAAAAGCGGATTAACATAATTAGTACAATAATTCATATATTCATTATTATCTTCTTTTAGTAGTTTAATATTATTTGGATAACCCGATAACATAGATAGTATTATTATTGATATATTTTTTTTATTTTTAAAGTTAGGTAATATATTTTCAAAATTATTTAATAATAGTATATTTGAGAATAATATAGAGAAAAACATAGTAGGCATTAATGAATACAAACATATATTTAATGTTTTTCTAAATTCAATTATTACAATTTTAGAATTAAATAATAAAAATAATTCTAATAATAATACAATAATTATTATTACTTTTTTCATAGTAAAATATATGTAAATAATATAAAAAATATGTTATAATTCATATAGGTGAAGTATATGAAAATGCAAGATGTAGATATAACAAAAGTTTCTCCTATGATGAAACAATATATTGATGTCAAAAATGAAAATTTAGATACGGTAATATTTTTTAGAGTAGGTGATTTTTATGAAATGTTTTTTGAAGATGCAATTAACGTTTCAAGGGATTTAGAACTTACTCTAACTGGTAAATCATGTGGTTTAGAAGAAAGAGTTCCTATGTGTGGAGTTCCTTATCATGCTGCTGAAATATACATAAATAAATTATTAGAAAAGGGATATAAAGTAGCTATTTGTGAACAAGTTGAAGATCCTAAAACTACAAAGACATTAGTCAAAAGAGATATAATACAAGTTGTTTCATCGGGTACTCAAATGAATTCTGATATGCTTGATGAAAAATCTAATAATTATATAGGTAATGTATTAGATATTAAATATGCTTATGTAGTTAGTTATTCAGATATTACTACTGGAGAATTTAATGCATTTATAATAGAACATGATGATAATACTCTAATAAATGAAATTATAGAGAGAAATATAAAAGAAGTTGTTATTAAAAGTGATTTTAATAGAATTATACTTGATGAAGTAAGAAGACATTATAATTTAACTATATCTGTTTACAATAATACTGATTTAAATAGTGATTATAGTAAAATATATAAAGATATCGATGATGAAAGAATAATTGAAGCTATTAAACATTTATTATCCTATTTAGAATCTACTCAAAAGAGGAGTTTATCTCATTTACAAAAAGTAAATATTGTAAATGAAAATTCATTTTTAAGAATGGATATTAATACTAAAAGAAATTTAGAATTAGTTGAAAATATTAGAACTAAAGAAAAAAAATATTCTCTTCTTTGGTTACTTGATAAAACTAAGACTGCATTTGGTGCTAGAAAATTAAAAAGTTATATACTTAATCCATTAGTTAATAAAGAGACTATTATAGAAAGACAAGATAAAATAGAAAAACTAATGAATGAATTTATTCTTAAAGACGAATTAAGAGAATATTTAGATAATATTTATGACTTAGAAAGACTTGTTGGTAAAGTAGGTTTTAGTTCAGCAAATGCAAGAGATATGATTCAATTAAAGACATCACTTCAGGTATTACCTAGTATTAATGATATATTAAAGAAACTAGGTTTTAAAGAGATAAATACATTTACTGATTTATATAAATTACTTAATGATTCTATATATGAAGAACCACCTATATCGTTAAAAGAAGGTTATTTAATAAAGGAAGGATATAATAAAGAGCTAGATGAAATAAAAATAGCTAGAAAAGATAATAAAGACTTTGTTTCTAAATTAGAACAAGAGGAAAGAGAAAGAACTGGCATTAAAAATTTAAAGGTAGGTTTTAACAAAGTATTTGGTTATTATATTGAAGTAAGTAAAGGTTCGATCAAAGATATTAAAGAAGAATATGGTTATGAAAGAAAACAAACATTATCTACTGGTGAAAGATATATTACACCTTTATTAAAAGAAAAAGAATCTTTAATACTTGGTGCAGAAGAAAAGATTATAGAACTTGAATATGAATTATTTATAGATATAAGAAATAAAGTAAAAGAATATATATCAGCATTACAAGATTTATCTAAAGAATTAAGTGAATTAGATGTACTAGCTGCTTTAACAGTAGTCGCAGAAGAAAATAATTATGTTAGACCTATATTTAATGATGAACATATTATTGATATAAAAGATAGTAGACACCCTGTTATAGAAAAAGTAATGACAGAAGAATTTTCTCCTAATGATATTAAGTTTGATAAAAACACTACTGTAATGTTAATTACTGGTCCAAATATGGCAGGTAAATCTACATATGAAAGACAAATGGCTATAATATCAATAATGGCTCAAATAGGAAGTTATGTACCTGCTAGTTATGCTAATTTACCTATATTTGATAAGATATTTACAAGAATAGGAGCAAGTGATGATTTAGTTTCTGGATCTTCTACATTTATGGTAGAAATGAAAGAAGCAAATAATGCTATTATGAATGCTACTCCTAATAGTCTAATTTTATTTGATGAATTAGGTAGAGGAACAGCAACATATGATGGTATGTCTTTAGCGGCTGCTATAATAGAATACATTCATAACCATGTAGGAGCAAAAACATTCTTCTCAACTCATTATCATGAACTAACTGATTTATCTAATACATTACCTAATCTAAAAAATGTACATGTATCTGCAATTGAGGATAATGGTAATATTACATTTTTACACAAAATAAAAGATGGTAGTATTGATAAAAGTTATGGACTTCATGTTGCTAAACTAGCTAAATTACCTGATGAATTATTAAAAAGAGCTAACGAAATATTAGAAACTTATGAAAATAGTTCTAATAGCAAAAGAAAAGAAAGAGTTGTAGAGTTGGCTTTACCTTTAGAAGAAGAAAAGAAATCAATTATAGAAGAAAAAATAAAGAATTTAGATGTATTAAATATGACACCAATAGATGCCTTAAATACATTATTTGAATTAAAGAAAGAAGCAAATAAGAGGGATTAATATGAATAAGAAAAAATTAGGGGATATTATTTTTATAGCAATTATTATAGTATTACTTATATTATCTTTATTTATTAATAATGACTATGATGACATAAAAAATAGAAAAATAATTAATAATATTGATTCATATAATAAATATAAGAATAATACTTATGTTACTTTTGACTTAAGTAAAGCAGAAGAAACAAGATTTATGGTTGAATCAAAAGAAAAATATAAAACCTATGTAGTAAAGTATAATGATAAATCTATATTAATTGTTTTATATCCAAATACTGTATTAACACATAATGTTAATTTAATGAAAATGAAAGATAATAATTATACAGAGGATGTTAAAGACTCTTATATAAAGGAAAATCCAGATAATGAATTTATACTTGGCTATTATACAAATGTTAATTTAAAAACTAATGAATCTATTGTTAATTATAAATTAATTGCTACATATGTATTTATTGTTGGTTTATTTATATTTATAGCTATTGATATTATTTTAATAATAAAAGGAAATAAAAAAGATACTACTATGTAGTATTTTTTTATTTTATTTGTTATAATTGTTTTAGGTGATTTGTTATGAACAGAACTGAACTTAGAAAAATAATTATGACTATTTTATATCAAATATTTTTATATGAATCTTCTAAGATTGAATATAAAGTAGAAGATGTTATAAAAGAGAACATGGAAATTGATAATGAATTTGTTAATGAAATTGTTAATGGTGTTTTAGAAAATAGAAATGATATTGATAAAATAGCTAATAAGAATTTAAAAGAATGGACTATTGATAGACTTGGTAAGATAGATCAGGCAATACTTAGAATGGGTATTTATGAACTTGTATATACAGATACACCAGAAGTTGTTGCGATTAATGAAGCCGTAGAACTATCTAAGGAATATTCTGATGAAAAGGTTAAAAATATGATTAATGCAGTATTAGATAAAATATATCATGGAGATAATAAAGATGAATAATAATTATATATCAGTTGGTGCATTAACTCGTTATATAAAGTATAAAATAGATAATGACGTCAATCTACAGGAAGTATATATAAAGGGAGAAATATCAAACTTTAAAAAACATTCTAGAGGTCATTTTTATTTTACTATCAAAGATGAGGAAAGTAGAATTAGTGCTATTATGTTTGCTTCTTCAACAAAGAATGTTGCTTTTGAACCTATTGATGGAACAAAGGTACTTGTTAAAGGTAGAATAAGTGTATTTGAACAAACGGGTAATTATCAAATTTATGTTTCTGAAATGATGGAAGATGGTGTTGGTAATTTATATGCATTATATGAAAAATTAAAACAAGATTTAAAAAAAGAAGGTTTATTTGATGAATCTCATAAGAAAGAAATACCAAAGGTACCAAATAGAGTTGGTGTTGTAACTGCTCCTACTGGTGCTGCTATTAGGGATATTATATCTACTATAAATAGAAGATATCCTTTATGTGAAGTAATTCTATTTCCATCTCTTGTACAAGGAAATGGTGCTAAAGAAGATATAGTAAATAAAATTAAAATTGCTGATACTTATAATCTAGATACTTTGATTGTAGGTAGAGGTGGAGGTTCTATAGAAGATCTATGGGCATTTAATGAAGAAATAGTTGCTAGAGCTATATTTAATTGTAAAACACCAGTTATAAGTGCTGTAGGACATGAAATTGATTTTACTATTGCAGACTTTGTTGCAGATGTACGTGCTGCTACACCCACAGGAGCAGCTGAAATTGCTGTACCAGATAAAAATGAACTAATTAAATTAATTAAACAATTAGAACTTAGAGCTTCTAAAAATGTTAATAATATAATCAATCATAATAAAACAATATTAGATAAAATTAAAACTAGTTATATATTAAAAAATCCAATGAGTATATATGAAATAAAAGAACAAAAACTATCTAATACTATTGATAAATTAAATAATTATATTACAAATTATATTGAAAATAAAAAAATTAGATTAGATAATATTAAAACAAGTTATGTTTTAAGTAATCCAGAAAAGATATTTGAAAACAAGAATAATAAATATAATCATCTAATTGAAAAATTAGAAGTATTAAATCCACTTAATACATTAAAAAGAGGTTATTCTATAACTAAAATTGATAATAAAGTTATTACTGATATTAAAAAGGTTAAAAAGGGAGATACAATAAGTGTATCTTTAAAGAATGGCGAGATAGGTGCTACGGTTATAGAAACTAGGTGATAAAAATGAGATTTGTTGCTGGTGAAAGTTTATTTGTAGATATTAAAGATTTGGTTTTTATAGGTAATTTACCTAATTATGTTATATCTGAAATGAAAGCAAATAGTGATTATAAAGGATTAGAAGAGTTTAAAAATGATGATTCTAAAAAGTTTTTTGAATCTAGAAGAGAAATAATTAATTATGATGAGATAGATAATCTTTCTGAAGAAGAAATATATGATCTAATACATAATTTATATGAAGAATATTTTAGATTATATAAAGTAAACAAAACTATATTTATTGATAGAAAGATGGAAATATGTGAACATAAGGTTTCTGAATTAAAAGATTATATAGATTATAAAAAAGTATATGATAAAAAATATAAAAAAATAAAGGTTAAAAAGCTAGTTAAGGAGGATTAAAATGGCTAAAGAAGAAAAGAAATTTGAAGAAAAATTAACTGAATTAGAAAACATTGTTAAAGAATTAGAAGAAGGAAATGTAGATTTAGATGATGCTATTAATAAATATACTGAAGCTATGAAAATAGCAAAAGAATGTTCTACTAAATTAGATAATGCTACTAAAGCAGTTAATAAGATTTTAAATGAAAATAATGAATTAGAAGATTTTAAAGAAATGGAAATTAAAGAATAATTATGAAGAAATTTAGAAGATTATTATTAACTATATTATTAGTTGTTTTTTTAGTAGGTTGTGGTTCTAAAACTAGTCCAAGTAATAATACCAAGAAAAATAATAAGAATACTACTCCAGTTGTCGAAACTATAGAAGATAAAGTTGATAAACAGATGTCAACAATGTCTTTAGATGAAAAAATAGCGCAAATGCTTGTTATTTACTATTTATCACCAACTGTAGATGATGATTTGCTTAATGTTATTAAAACTTATTCCCCAGGGGGATTTATATTAATGCTTGATAATTATTCTACTTTTGATGAAACTAAAAAGTTTATTGATACTTTAAATGAAAATAGTAAAATTCCTATGATTATATCTACTGATGAAGAGGGTGGTCTTGTACAAAGATTAAAGGCACTTACTGATGTGGAAGTAACTGATATACCTCCTATGTATGACGTAGGTAAAACAGGAGATATATCTAAAGCTAAAGAAGTTGCTAAAGTACTTGCTGAAGAACTTAGAACGCTTGGTATAAATGTTACATATGCACCTGATGCTGATATATGGACAAACCCAGATAATACAGTTATTGGTGATAGAGCTTTTGGTAATGATCCTAAAACTGTTTCTAATATGGCAATTGCATTTAACCAAGCACTCGAAGAAAACGGAATAATGGGCTGTTTTAAACATTTTCCTGGTCATGGTGATACTTTAGCTGATTCACATTATTCTTTACCTGTAGTCAATAAAACATATGAAGATATTAAATCATTAGAGTTAATACCATTTCAAAATGCAATAGAAAATGGGGCTAAAATGATTATGGTTGGTCATATAGCTTTACCAAATATTACTGGAGATGATACACCGGCTTCGTTATCTAAAAAGATTATAACTGATATATTAAAAAATGATTTAAATTATAAAGGTCTAATTATAACAGATGCTTTAAATATGGGTGCATTAACTGAGAATTATACTGATGAAGAAATTGTTACAAAGGCAGTATCCGCAGGAGCTGATTTATTACTTATGCCAAATGGTACTGCTAAAACAATAGAATATATTAAAAACAACATTTCAGAAGATAGAATAAATGAATCTGTTAAAAAAATATTGATATATAAATATACTTATTTAAAAGATTATAAATATCTTGATAAAACTACGTTAGGTAGTGATGAACATAAATCAATTGTAAATAAAATATATGAATAAATACCATAAAATGGTATTTTTTTGATTATTTTGTCTAAATTTGTAAAAACTAATAATGTAATCTATAGATTATAAGGAGTTTTTATGAGATTTAAAAGACTGTTTTTAAGTTTATTTATATCTTTATTACTACCAGTAACTGTTTTGGCTTATTCAGATAAAGTTATATTAGGTGGTCAAAATATAGGTATAGAAGTTAAAACTAAAGGAGTACTAGTTGTTGGTCTTTATAAAGTAGATGATGAATATATTGCTAGAGATTCTGGAATAGAAGCAGGAGATTATATTGTTAAAGTAAATAATAATGATGTAAAATCTATTGATGATTTTACTAAAGAAATAAATAATGATTCAGATAAGGAATTGATAGATATTACTTATTCTAGAAATAAAAAAATATATAATACTAGTTTAAAATTATATAAAGAAAATGATGATTATAAAACAGGTTTATATGTTAAAGATAAAGTTAATGGAATAGGGACTTTAACTATGGTAGATCCCGCTAATAAAAGATTTATAGCATTAGGTCATCAAATACAAGATAGCGTTACTAATACTATTTTAAATATAGATAGTGGTTCTATTTATGAATCTATAATAACTGGAATTAGTAAATCATCAAATGGATCCCCAGGTGAGAAAGAAGCAACAACTAATATAAATGAAAAATATGGTACTATTACTGATAATACTTTAAAAGGTATATATGGTTATTATGAAAAAGAATTAAATAATAACTTAATAGAAGTAGCAAATCCTGATGAAATAGTACTTGGTAGTGCCAGTATATTTACAGTAATAGATCAGGATAATGTTAAAGAATATAGTATCAATATAGAAAAAATTGATAAAAAAGACGATTTAAAAAACATTTTATTTACTATAACTGATGAGGAATTATTAAATTCTACTGGTGGTATTATTCAAGGAATGAGTGGTTCACCAATAGTTCAAAATAATAAGCTTGTAGGAGCAGTAACTCATGTTATAGTAGATGATTGTAAAAAAGGATATGGTATTTTTATAACAAAAATGCTTGACGAATAAAGAGAGATAAACTCTCTTTTTATTTTGACTATTTATTTATTTTATACTATAATTTTTATAGTTTTGGAGGTAATTATGAATTATAAAAAGAAAGCTGTTTTAATTAGTATTATAGTAGCTATAGTAACAGTATTAATGTTAGTTGGAGTTATATTAGGAATTAAATGTTTATTTGATGATCACAAAAAAACAAGAATAAATAAAAAGGATAATGATGTTGAAGAGAAAATTATTAAAGTTAAAACTGTTGATGAAAATTTAGTAAAAGAATTAGAAAAATTTAAAGAAATTGAAGAATTAGATGACTTATTTATTGAACTAAAAGGTAATAAAATATTTATAACAGCCGAAGTAGAAAAAAACATAACTATGAATAAGTGTAAAGAAATTGGTAATGAATCTTTATCATATTTTTCTAAAAAAACATTAGATAATTATGATATTAATTATATTTTTGAAAATGATCATGATGGGGAAGAATTTACAATCATTGGATATAAAAATAGTAGTAAAGAAGAAATAGATTGGTAGAGGTGATAAAAAATGACTAAATTTATAGCGTGTAAATGCCCGAATTGTGGAGCAAATGTTAAAGTAGATTCTAACTTAGATAAAGCTACATGTAAATACTGTGATGCGGATATCATAGTAGAAAGAGATATGGATCAAGAAATAAAGAAGACTATTAATGAGCAACTAAAGACTAATAGTAAAATTGCTAAAATAATGCTTCCTATATTTCTAGTTATATTCCTTGCTATTACAGGTGTTGTTATTTTCTTTATTGTTAAAGGCTTTAGCGATAATGGTGTATCAAAGAGTACTTTTAATTTTACATTAGAACATGCAGTTGGTAGACGTAATGGAGTAACTGTCAAACAAGACTTAAATCAAATAATAACTAGCAATAAAAAATATAAAGATCATCAAATATATGTAATATATAACGATAAGAATACTAATAAAACAGAAGGTATAGTTGAGATTAGAGATAGTTTAAAAGAAATTGGAAACTATCAATTTTATGAATATGATGTAATGATTGATTATGATGATAATGGTTATATAAATAAATATACAATAACTGATAATGAATAAATGACTAGGGTATAGTCTTTTTTCTTTTTGTTTTAAACAAAAACAGTTGACAAAGTGATACCAAAATGCTAGAATTAATATGTTTGTAATGCCTCACGTATTACAACCGCACTGATTAGGTTTTAAAACTAGTAATAGTACCTTAATGGCGAGTCTTAATTTATAAAAAAGGAGGTAAAGTATGAAAGCAATTATTGAAACTGGTGGTAAACAATATACAGTTACTGAAGGTGCTGAAATTTTTGTTGAAAAATTAGAAGGTGCTGAAAAAGATAAAGTTACTTTTGATAAAGTATTAATGCTTGATGGTAAAGTTGGTACTCCATATGTATCAGGAGCTAAAGTAACTGGTGAAATTGTTAAACAAGGTAAACAAAAGAAAATTGTTGTATTTAAATATAGACAAAAGAACAATTTTCATAAAACACAAGGTCATAGACAACCATATACTAAAGTTAAAATTACTTCTATTAAGTAAGAGGTTATTATGATTAAAGTTGATTTAAGTAAAGATAAATTAATTACCGTATCTGGACATTCTGGTTATGAAGAATCTGGAAAAGATATAGTATGTGCATCAGTTAGTTCTATTGTTATAACAACAATTAATGCTATTATAGAAATAGATAGTGATGCAATAGATTATAGTGATTTAGATAATAAGATAATTATTAGAATTTTAAAAGAAGATGAAATTGTTAATAAATTAATTAAGAATATGATACTTCTTTTAGAACAATTAGAAAACGATTATAAAGATTATATAAAAATAATAAGGAGGTAAGTCTCATGTTTAGAATAGAGTTAAATATACAAAAATTTGCGCACGTTAAAGCACAAGGTTCTACACATAATGGAAGAGATTCTGCTGGTAGAAGATTAGGTGCTAAAGCATCAGATGGTGAATTTGTTACAGCTGGTTCAATTCTTTATCGTCAAAGAGGAACTAAAGTATATCCAGGTAATAATGTTGGTATCGGTACTGATCATACATTATTTGCTAAAATAGATGGTATAGTTAGATTTGAAAGAAAAGGTAAAGATAAGAAACAAGCTAGTGTTTATGCAGAATAATTAAATATCATCTTATGATGATATTTTTTCTATATAAAAAGGAGTTTTTATGAAATATAATAGAGTAAAAAATGCAGGTTATGCTATAGAAGATAGTAAATATGTTATTAAGAATCCAGAATTATTTAAAGGTAAATGGAAAGATGTTTTTAATAATGATAGACCTATAATGTTAGAACTAGGTTCTGGTAGAGGTAGTTTTATTATTAAGATGGCTTTAGCTCATCCTAATCTAAACTTTATTGGTTTAGAACTAGATATGAATCAAATTGGATATGCAGCTCAAAGTTTAATTAGCAATCAGTTAACTAATTTAAGATTTATACATGCTGATGCAAGAGATCTAGGTGAAATATTCTTTAAAGAGATAAATACTATTTATCTTACTTTTTCTGAACCATGGCCTAAGAAACAAGATGAAAGAAAAAGATTTACTCATGAAAGTTATTTAAGACTATATGATAGAGTATTTAAGAAAGATAAGCATATAATTTTAAAAACAGATAATAAGATATTATTTTCTTCGGCATTAGAAAGTTTAAGTCAGTACTGGTATTCATTTAATAGAGTTAGTATGGATTTACATAATGATGAAAGAAAGATTGAGAATATTGTTACTGATTTTGAGAAACAATATATTAAAGAACATAGACAAATATATTATTTAGATGCAGTTTATAAGAATTAAGGGGGGTGATATTATGTTCGTTGATGAAGTAGTTATTAAAGTAATTGCTGGTAAAGGCGGAGATGGTTGTACTAGTTTTAGAAGAGAAAAATATGTACCAATGGGTGGCCCTAATGGCGGTAATGGTGGTAAAGGTGCTAGTATAATATTTAAAGTAGATGAAGGACTTAGAACTTTACTAGATTTAAAATATCAAAAAGAGATTAAAGGACATAAAGGTGAAAATGGTAAAGGTAGTAACATGAATGGTAAAAATGCAGAAGATGTTATTATTAAAGTACCTCTTGGAACTGTTGTTAAAGATCTTGATACTAACCTTATAATAGCTGATTTAACTAAGAAAAATGATGAAGTAGTAATAGCAGCTGGTGGTAGAGGTGGAAGAGGTAATACAGCCTTTAAAACACATAATAATACTGCTCCTAATTTTTCTGAAAATGGTGAACCAGGGGAAGAAAAAACTTTAAAAATAGAACTTAAGTCTTTAGCAGATATAGGTCTAGTTGGATTACCTTCAGTAGGTAAATCTACATTACTATCGAAAATAAGTTCGGCAAAGCCTAAAATAGCTTCATATCACTTTACTACATTAACTCCTAATTTAGGTGTAGTTAAAACTAAAGATAATAGATCTTTTGTAGTAGCGGATCTTCCAGGGTTAATAGAGGGTGCTGCTAAAGGTGCTGGATTAGGTGATAAATTTTTAAGACATATTGAAAGAACTAGAATTATTGCTCATATTGTGGATATGTCTGGTATTGAAGGCAGAGATCCATATGAAGATTATTTAACAATAAGAAGTGAATTAAAAGAATATAGTGAAAAATTAGCTAATAAAAAAGAGATTATAATTGCTAATAAAATGGATATGCCTGAATCTATTGAGAATTTAAAAGAATTTAAAAAGAAAGTAAAAGAAGAAATACTTGAAATTAGTGGTTTAACTGGTCAAGGAATAGATGAAATGCTTACTTATCTTGCCGATGAATTAGATTTGATTGAAGAAGTTGATTTGTATGAAGATGATGAAATAGAAAGTCATATTTTATATAAGTTTAAAGAAGAACAACCATTTACAATTGAAGTAGATGATAATGGTGTTTATGTTATTCATAGTGAAAAAATCGAAAAATTATTTAAAATGACTAAATTTTCGGATGAAGGTATGAGAAGGTTTTCAAATAAACTTAGAAGAATGGGTGTTGATGAAGAACTTCAAAAGATGGGTATTCAAGAAGGAGACTATGTTAGAATTCTTGATTACGAATTTGAATATACAGAATAAACTATAACAAATGTTATAGTTTTTTAAATTTATAGTATACAAACAAATGTTTTATGTGTTATAATTAATTTGTAAAATAATTGAGGTGATATGATGTTTGAATATATAAAAGGAACAATAGATAGTATTTTCCCTGGGAGTATCGTAATTGATAATAATGGCATTGGGTATAAAATATATGTTGCAAATCCTTATTCATTTAAGGAAAATGAAGAATGTAAAATTTATACATATGAACATATTAGAGAAGATGAAGATTCGTTATATGGTTTTAAAACTATTGATGAAAAAGAAATGTTTTTAAAATTAATTAATGTTAAAGGTTTGGGTCCTAAAATGGCACTTCCTATGTTTTCATCTGGTTCACTTGATGGACTTATAGATGCCATTGAAAGGGAAAATATATTATATTTAAAAAAATTCCCTAAAATTGGAGATAAAGTTGCTAGACAAATTATTCTTGATTTAAAAGGTAAATTAGTAAGTAAAAAAGAAATGAATGTTGTTATAGATGATGAATTGACTGATGCATTACTTGCTTTAGGATATAAAAATAGTGATATAAGTAAAATTATTCCTAAAATTAATGGAGATTTATCTATAGAAGAGAAAATAAAAGAAGCATTAAAATTATTATTAAAGTAGGTGATATTATGGCAAAATTACATTTTAAATATGCGACAATGAATTCTGGCAAAACAATCGATTTAATTAGAACAGCATATAATTATGAAGAAAATAATGCTAAAGTTCTTATTTTAAAACCAAAAATAGATACGAAAGCTGATAATAAGATTTCTTCTAGAATTGGATTAGAAAGAAATGTAGATTATTTAATATCTTATGATGAATCTATTTTAGAAATATTGAAAGGAAAATTAGATAATATTAAATGTATATTCGTTGATGAAGCACAGTTTTTAAGTAAAGTACAAATAGATGAATTAAATTTAATAACAAAAGCTTGTAATATACCTGTATTATGTTATGGTCTTAGAGTTAATTTTAAAAATGAACTATTTAAAGGTAGTGAAAGATTGATGGAAGTTGCTGATGAACTTGAACCACTTTTTACTTTATGTGAATGTACTGAAATAGCAAGATTTGTTGGTAGAAAAGTTAATGGAGAATATACTTTAACTGGTGATGAAATTTTAATAGATGGATCTAAAGAAGAAGTTGAATATGTACCATTATGTGGTAAGTGTTACCTAAAAAAAGTTAAAAAAATAGATTTAAATTCTATTAAGAAAGATATGGGGGTGTTAATATGAAAAAACCTTTATTTGAATATCAAAATAAAAAGATGTTTAATTTACATGGTGAAGCTGATGCAACTAAAAAAGAAAAAATAATAATGACTATAGCACTATGGGTTGGTTTTGTTGCTTGTGTTGTTACAGGTTATCTATATAGTAAAGATATAATACCTCTTTATTGGTTCTTTGTATCATTTGCAATACCTTTTGTTCCCTTTTTAATATTCTTTATAGATCATTTTTTTATAAAAAAGGATACTAAAATATATAAAGAATCTTATAATATAAAAGGTAGTTATAATAATATTACTAAAAAAGATAATATGAAAATAACAAATTATAAATATGAAGATTTAAATAATAACGATAAGGGGGAATAAAAATGGATGAAGATATAATAAGAGATGCAGTTACTGAAGAAGAATATGAAGAAAAATTAAGACCTCAGTATCTTAAAGAATATATAGGTCAAAAAGATGTAAAAGAAAACTTAAAAGTATTTATTGAAGCTGCTAAAATGAGAGAAGAATCGTTAGATCATGTTTTATTATATGGTCCTCCTGGGTTAGGTAAAACAACACTTGCTTTTATAATAGCAAATGAATTAGGAGTTAATATTAAAACAGCATCAGGGCCTACCATTGAAAAATCTGGTGATTTAGCTGCTATACTTTCTTCTCTTGAACCAGGGGATGTATTGTTTATTGATGAAATACATAGAATGCCAAGATTTATCGAAGAAATATTGTACCCTGCTATGGAAGACTATACTTTAGATATAATAATTGGAGGAGAAGGATCTAGTAGAAGTATTAAGATAGACTTACCTCCATTCACATTAGTTGGTGCTACAACACGTGCAGGTGATTTATCTTCTCCTTTAAGAGATAGATTTGGTATTATATCTCATTTGGATTATTATACTATTGAAGATTTAACTACAATTGTTAAAAGAACGGCTAAAGTTTTTGATATAGAAATAGATGAAATGGCTTCAATAGAACTAGCTAAAAGAAGTAGAGGTACTCCAAGAATTGCTAATAGATTACTTAAAAGAGTAAGAGACTTTGCGTTAGTTAATGGTAATGGTTATATAGATATAGATATTACTAAATCTAGTCTTGATAAATTAAAAGTTGATGATGATGGACTAGATGAAACTGACCATAAATTACTTGAGGCAATAATATATAAATTTAATGGTGGTCCAGTTGGGATTGACGCTTTAGCTTCTTCCATTGGTGAAGAAAAAGCAACTATTGAAGATGTATATGAACCTTATTTACTTCAAAATGGGTATTTAAAGCGTACAAATAGAGGACGAATTGTTACCGAAAAAGCATATGAACATTTAGGTATATCTCATCAAGGAAGTTTGTTTTAAAAACTTCCTTTTTTATGTTATAATTATTTTGGTGATTTTATGGGAGAAGTAGTTGCTTTTACAAAAAAAACAGGTAAATATGATTTGAAAATTAGAGAAACATTTCATGATATTAATAAAAAGATTAAATATGCTAGGAATGTATGCAATAGTATTTCAACTGATTCTATTGATGAATTAAATTATTTAGATGGATATATATCAGATATTATTATAAAAACTAAAGAGAATTCATGGAAGAGTGATACTGTTCAAAGTAAATATATCAGTTTAATAACAGATTATAATAAAGAATTTAAAAATAATAAAAAAAATAGAATAAATATTGTTTTTTATGAATTAATATTAACATATTTATTTGATATAGATTCTAGATTAGCACTTCAAGATAGTGAATATATAAAAAATGTAGTGGAGGCATTTGATGATATTATGAGTGAAGGTATAATATCATCAAATAAAGATGTAAAAAAGAAATTAATTATATTAACTTCTCCAATTATTAAAAAATTAGTACTATCAGATGATGAAATATATAATAAAAGTAATATAATTGATATTATTACCATGATTGATAAAGGATATAGTATTCCAGATATTATTTCGACTTTTAAAGAAACAGATGAATTAGAAGAAGATATAAATTTAGATAAAGGAATTATTACTATTGAAAAGATTCATGATTTTTATAAGTTTCAAAATAATATGTACATTTCTTTAATGGAAAATAGTAATAGAAAAGCGGATGATATGTATTATAAGTTTTATGATTCTCTAGGATATCTTTATTCTATTAACCATTTTGATGATGATAAAAAATTGAATTTTATTTATTTAGTAAATGATATGAGAAGTAAGAATAAAGGTATTCAAGAGGAATTAAAATTTGTTTCATATTTATCAGATATATATAAAAGATATAAAGAACATTTAGATGATTTAGGAATGAATAATATAAAGTTTCTAGTCTATTATAGAATGATAAATGAATGTGAAATGGAAGATTTAGATTTTATCATATCAAGTGAAAAAATGTTAGATAAAAAGAAAAACTTATAGAAAGAAGTGTAAATATGAGAACAGATGATTTTGATTATAACTTGCCTGGAGAATTAATTGCGCAGGTACCAATTAAAGAAAGAGATCATTCTAGATTATTAGTATTAGATAAATCAACTGGTGAGATAAAGCACGAAAGATTTGATCATATAATAAATTATTTAAATAAAGGTGATGTACTAGTTATTAATAATACAAAAGTATTACCAGCTAGAATAATTGGTACTAAAGAAGATACTAATGCTGTTATAGAAGTACTTATGCTTAAAGATCTAGGTAATAATAGATGGGAATGTCTTAGTAAGCCAGCAAAAAGAATTAAGATTGGTACTGTAGTTAAATTTAGTGATGAATTAAGTGCTAAGTGTGTTGGAATTGGTGAAGAAGGAATAAGAGAGTTTGAATTTATATATAATGGAATATTCCTTGAAATATTAGAAAGATTAGGGGAGATGCCTCTTCCTCCCTATATACATGAAAAACTAAAAGATAAAGATAGATATCAAACTGTATATGCTAAAGAAGTAGGTAGTGCAGCTGCTCCTACAGCTGGTCTTCATTTTACAAAAGAATTACTTGATAAGATTAAAGAAAAAGGTATTCTTATAGAAGAAATAACTCTTCATGTTGGATTAGGTACTTTTAGACCTGTTTCAGTAGAAGATGTTACTAAACATAAAATGCATAGTGAGTTTTATACTATGAATAAAGAAACTGCTGATGCACTAAATAAAGCTAAAAAAGAGGGTAGAAGGATAATTTCAGTAGGTACAACTACTACAAGAACATTAGAAACAATACTTAGAGATAATCCTGAATTTAAAGAAATAAGTGGATGGACAGATATATTTATATACCCAGGGTTTAAATTTAAAGCTATAGATGGACTTATAACTAATTTTCATTTACCAAAATCTACATTAATAATGTTAGTGTCTGCTTTTGCATCAAAAGAATATATTATGAAAGCTTATGAAGAAGCGGTTAATGAAAAATATAGATTTTTTAGCTTTGGAGACGCAATGTTTATAAAATAACATTGCATTTTTTATTATATTATAATAAAATATACACTTGTGGAGGTTAATATGAATTACGAAGTAATAATAAAAGATAATAGAGCTATTATTTTATCACTTAATGAAGATGCTGGTGATGAAATTAATACATTTGACGATAGAACTACTTCTATTAGAACTAAAAAGGTTAAATTAAATATTCCAACTGTTAATAGTTATACTATTGAAGGAGATTTAAGTTTTGCAAAAGATTTTGCTGCTGCTTAAGTAGGACAAGATGGACTTATAACTAGTTATAATTTAGAAACAAATGAAAAAGAAGTTACATCAGTACAAATAACTAATGCAGCTACTTATAGACTTAAACCTAAAAAACAAGACTAATCATTAATCATTAGTCTTGTTTATTTTTTGTATTTTTTCATATACATCATTTAAATCTTTTTCATATTTACTAGTTAGTTTTGCTTCAAAGTATTTTTTATTTTTTAAATTATCTGGTAAATATTGTTGTTTAACATAACTTCCTTTATAATCATGAGGATATTTATATATTTTAGAATCAATTCTTATAGTATCTGGTATTGGATATATTTCTCCTTTTTCTATATCGCTAAATGCTTTTTCATAAGCCATATAAGCACTATTTGATTTAGGGGATAAAGCCATTTCTGTAATTGTTTTTGCAAGTATTATCCTAGCTTCTGGAAGACCAACTCTTTCACATGCGTTAATAGCAGCTTCTACTTTAACTCCCATTAGTGGGGAAGCAAGACCTATATCTTCATATGCAATAACTGTCATTCTTCTATAAATACTATCTAAATCTTCTTGCATTATTAATCTTCCTAGATAATGAAGCGCTGCATTTACATCAGAACCTCTTATTGATTTTTGAAAAGCAGATAATAGATCATAGTGTCCAGTTTCATCTTTATCAGAGAAGAAAACTGGTTTATTATTTATTTTTTCTATTACTTCTTTTGTTATTTTTCTATCATTAGTAGAGTAATAACATATTTCTAAAAGATTATAGGCATTTCTTAGGTCATTAGAACTTAATTTAGCTATATGTGATATTTCTTCTTTTTTTATCTTTATTCCTTCTAAATAAGGGCTTTTAATAGCTTTATTTAAACCTTTTATAATATCATCAGTAGTTAGTGGTTTTAATTCAAATATTTGGCATCTACTTCTTATCGCAGGATTTATTTTATGATACGGATTGGATGTAGTTAGTCCAATTAATGTTATTAATCCACTTTCTAATACTGGAAGCAATATATCTTGTTTATCTTTATTTAATCTATGTATTTCATCCATAATTAAAATAAGACCATCATACATTTTAGCTTCTTCTATAACTACCATTAAATCTTTTTTATCATTAACAGTTGCGTTTAGTATTCTATATTTCATATTTACTTGCTTTGCTATTACTGATGCTATACTTGTCTTACCTATACCAGGTTGTCCATATAATATCATAGAAAATACTTTTTGGTTATTGATGAAATTTCTAATAGGCCCATTTTCACCGACTAAGTGTTCTTGCCCTATAATATCTTCTATATTTTTAGGTCTAAGTTTTAACGCTAATGGTTCTTGCATAATAATCACCTACAAATATTATAACATTAATTGACTTATTATTTATAATGAATATAATAGTTTATTAGTTTTTGAGGGGTATTTATGAAAAAAGAAGAAAGAGTTAATAAATATTTAGAGATTATTTTTAAAGATTTTAGAGATATTGCAGATAAAGGTATTAATAGATGTTTATTATCTACAAAATATTTAATGGGAACTATAGATGTAGAACCATCTAGTAAAGGTGTTCAAAGAGTAGATATACCTAATAGAGTTTTATTAAATTGTACTAGAGTAATAATTAATGATATAGATCCAAATCTAGTAGATAAATATAATTCTTTTGTTGATGAAAAGAATATAATAATTAAAAAAAGTGAAATATATGATTTATTTAAAGAACATAGGGCATATTACGATAGAAGTTATAAAAATGGTAAATCTCCAAGAATAGTTATGTATAAACGCCCTGATTTTTATGCAGTAAGTACTTTAATTCATGAGTTTATGCATTCTACAAATACTAAAAGAATAGATAAAGAAAATCCATTAGATCAAAAAGATATTCTAAGAAATGAATTATCTGAATTTGTATCAATTTATTTTGAAATGTACGCAAGAGAATATTTAATAAATAGATTAAATGTAAATAATAATATGATAGATTTATCTGAAAGATTTATTAGTAATTATGAACTTGCAAATCATGATTTAGAAGAATATATTTCATATGTTATATATGATAAATATGGTACTGTTAATTATGAAAATTATTTAACTATATTAGATGAATATAAAATACCTTTATTACCTAATAAAATGGATTATAATTCATCATTAAATAGATTTATTAAATCTACAAAAAAGATATATAATTCTATGATGGAATTTAGTACAATTAAAAAAGATGAGGATGGATATGACAAAGTTAATGATTTATTACATAAATATTTAACTGCTAAAATAACAGAAGATAATTATATAGCTTCAACAATGTTATATTTTAGTATTAAAGATAGATTAACAAAAGAAGATATACTTAAATTTAATAAAGTACTAGGTGATGATACTAGTATTGAAGATAAGTTTTTAAATCCAGATTTTAATAAAGTAATAGAGTATTATAATAATCTATTAAATAATGAAGAATTAGATTATAAAATAGATGATTTTTTAAAGTCGGTATATGACGAAAAAGGTAAAATAAAAAACCTATATATATAGTTTTTTTATTGTTTAAATATCTAATTTATGTTATATTATTTTGGCAGGTGATAATATGATAAATTTAAAAGAATTAAAAAAACATATTGTTATGAATATTAAACCAGAATGGTCTACACTTGAAAAAGTTAGATATGTATATATAGAATCAGGTAAATATTTACAAAAACATACTGAATTCTTTCTTACTGTAGATGAAAAACTAAGTGTTAGTAAATTATCTCCTAGAAAGTTAGATAAGATATATCAAGGTAGATTAAATTCTGAAGAATGGAATAAAATGGTATGTAAAACAGGTGCAGAATTTATTAAAGATGTACTTGATGTATTAGATATTAAATCATTTTTAGTAGAAACAGTAGAATATATGAAGATTAAGGGTATGAAAAATCATCTTCATCATTTTACTTTATGTATAAATGTAGATGGTAATAACATATTTGTAACACCAGCATCTGATTATCCTTATATAAAAAGAGGTATGTCTACTAAACACTTTGGTATAGATGTTCCATATATGATTGATGGAGAACAAATATATAAAGGGTTAGAAATAGATCATATAGTTTTAACTAAAGAAGAAATAAGAAAACTAGATGAAAAAATTGGTTATATTACTAATATACAAAAACCAGATAAAAAAGGTAAAGAAGAATATAGATCAGATTACGTAGATGATTTAATAAAAAAAGAAAAGAATGTATATGTAGACTTTTTAGCGGAAAATACTAGTTTTTATCAAAGTATTATGCCAGATGATGAATCTAAAAGAGAATTTGAATCATTTTCTGATCCAAAGAATAACTGGAACTTTATTATAGATAGAGTATGTAATAAAGTTGGTAGAAGAATATCACAAATAGCAGGCAAAAAATATGATACAAAACAATTTATTAGTAAAAATAAGATTAATGAATGGTGTGAAAGAGTAGAATCTATGTTTAATAAAGATGATTACAATCAAAATGAAGTATATTACGCTAATCCTAATCTTTTACTTAATAAAACTAGAGCTTTTTGTAATTCGATTGTATTGTTTTATGACAAAATTATTAATAAAAAATGTACTGATAAAGATATAGAGTCATTTCATACTACATATTTTAGATTATTAAAAGAAATGGCAAGACACTTTATAGAAGATAAATTTGTAATAGAACCTAAAAATTATAATAAATATGTTAATAATACTTATATTAATCATAAATTTATGACTTTATTTCCAATATGGACTGATGCAAATAATGGATATACAACTAGTTTTACTAATGAAGGTTTCTCAGAACAAACAGAAATACTAAAAAGAACTATTGAATTAATGTTTCAAGAATTAAATTCAAAGAATTTATTAAAAACACCAGATAATTCTTTTAAATATAGTCCTATATTTAAAAGAATAAATCTATATACTGCAAGAAAAAGAAATACTAATGATTATATAGTATATATAGCAATAACAGATTCTGATACTTTAGGAACTTCATCATCTTATTGGTATAAATATGATTTTAATGAGAACACATTAGAAAAAACTCATTTATCTAAGTTAATTCTAGAGTCTTCTATTCATGGTAAATATGAAATAATAAGTAAAAGATTAAAAAGAGAACTAGGGGATATAGAAGAAAAAACAGAAACAGGTATTATAAGAAAAAGAGAATTAATATTAAATTAAAAAATAGGAAGTTATCTTCCTATTTTTAATTTCTTTAATAAATCAGTATTTCCTTTTTTATCTAATTCAGTTCTAAATTGATTGTTAATCATATTAATATCTTCTTCATTAAGTGAAGTATCTTGTTCTTTTTTATTAACTTTATCTAAGTAAGTACTTATTGTTTCAATAAAAGTATCATATTTTCTACTTCTTTGTTTAACTGCATCTGTATCATATTTAGTTAGTAAATCAAATAAACTTTGATAATTTGTTAATCTTTCAATTGATCTTGTGCCGTCTTTATACATTAATAATAAATAAGTAGTATTCGCATCTTCATCTTCTGGTGAAGGTATATCAAATACATATATTTCATCAATAGATCCCTTTGTATTAATAAGAGATATGTTATCTATAGGCATAAAATCACCCCTCTTTTTTTGTTTGAGTTATTATAGTTCATTTTATTATTATTGTCAAATTATAGAAATAATTGTATAATTAAATAGTAGGTGTAATATGGAAAAAATAAATGAAATTAATGATTATATTAACTATTTATCACTAGAAAGACAATTAAGTAATAATACTGTTGACGGTTATAAAAGAGATTTATTAGATTTCTATAAATTTACTAATAAATCTTATAAAAAAGTAACTAAGAACGATGTGATTGATTATATTACTTATTTAAATAAGAAAATAGGGGCTAAAAGTATTAATAGACATATTGTTTCTATTAAAAACTATTTTAAATTTTTAGAGAGAAATAATATGATTAATACTAATCCAACTAATGATATAACAGGGCTTAAGACACCTAAAAAGATGCCAAGAGTATTATCAGAAGAAGATATAGATAAATTACTTGATATAGAATTAAAAGATGCATATTCATATAGAAATAAAGCTATGCTTGAATTAATGTATTCTTCTGGACTTAGAGTATCTGAATTATTAGATTTAAGAATTAGTAATATTGATTTTAATATGAACTTAGTAAGAGTTTTTGGAAAAGGGTCTAAAGAAAGAGTTATACCAATGGATGATATTGCGACTAAATATTTATATGAATATATAAACTTATATAGAAATACGTTGCTACGAAATAAAGTTACTGACTTAGTATTTATCAACTCTCGTGGTAGTAAATTATCAAGACAAGGTTTTTTTAAAATATTAAAACTAATTGCTCTTGAAAAGGGCATCCAAAAGGAGTTATCACCTCATACAATAAGACATAGCTTTGCAACGCATTTATTAAATCATGGTGCAGATCTAAGGAGTATTCAAACTATGTTAGGTCATGAAAATATTGAAACTACTCAAATATATACTCATGTTTCTAACAATTATGTAAAACAAAACTATGATGAATCTCATCCTAGGAGTAAGAGGGATTAATATGATAAAGAATATAATATTTGATTTTGGAAATGTTTTAGGTACTTTTAGAGCTAGAAATGTAATTAATAATATTACATCAGTACCTGAAGAACAAGAGTTTTTAGTTAATAACGTTTTAAATTCACCAGAATGGTTACAATATAGTTATTTAGATTCTGGTTTTTTGACTTATGAGCAAATAATAAAACTAATAAATGATAGAAATAATAATAAATATAGTAATTTAGTTGAAGAATTAATTAATAATTATTATAAAGCTATAACTATTAATCCAGAAATGGTTAATATAGTTAAAGAATTAAAAGAAAAAGGCTATAAATTATATGTATTATCAAATACTTCTAAACCAGTAGTAGATGCTTTTAAAAATCATGAAATTTTTACTTACTTTGATGGATTTGTATTATCATATAAGATAAATATGGTAAAACCATATGATGGAATTTACAAATATTTATTAGATACATATAAATTAGTCTCTGAAGAATGTTTATTTATAGATGACTTAGAAGCTAATATGGCTACTGCAAATAAATTTGGTATAAAAGGTAGAAATGTTAATAAAGATGATATAGATGATATAAAAAAGGTATTAATTGAATATAATGTTTTGGAGGAAATATGAACTACATAGATAAGTATAAAGAATGGCTAGAAGGTAATTTTATAGATTCTAAAGATAAAAAAGAATTATTAAATATGAATAATAAAGATATTAAGGAAGCTTTTTCATTAGATTTAGAATTTGGTACTGCAGGTATTAGAGGTTTAATGGGTCTTGGTACAAATAGAATTAATAAATATACTATTTCTAAAGTTACACAAGGTTTAGCTAATTATCTTAATAAAAAATATAAAAAACCTACTGTAGTTATTGCATATGATACAAGAAATCATTCTAAAGAATTTGCTAAAGAAACAGCACTTATTCTAAATTATAATAATATTAAAACATATATATATCCTGAAATAGCAGCAACTCCAGAATTATCATTCGCAGTAACATATTTAAAATGTTCTGCTGGTATAGTTATAACATCCTCTCATAATGCATCTATTTATAATGGATACAAAGTATATAATTCTACTGGTGGTCAAATAGTAACACCAGAAGATAAAGAGATATTAGATGAAATAAATCAAATAACAGATCTATCTTCAATAAAAAAAGACTTACTCGGTAACAAGAATTATATATTATTAACAAGTGATATAAGAAATGCATTTATTAAAGAAAATGAAAAGGTTATTATAAATAGTGATATTATTAAAGAATATTCTAAAGATGTAAGAATTACATATACTCCTTTACATGGTACAGGTATAAGATTATTTCCAAAAATATTTACTAAATATAAAATAAATGTAAATTATGTTAAAGAACAGTTTACTGAAGATGGAAATTTTCCTTATGCTAAAGAACCTAATCCTGAAATAGAAAGTAATTATGATTTAGCCAAAGAATACGCTAAAAAGAATAATTCTGATGTAATACTTGCTAGTGATCCGGACTCTGATAGAATAGGTGTAATGATTAAAACAACAAGTGGTTATGAATTGTTAAATGGTAATATTATAGGTTGTTTATTTTTATATTATTTATTAGAAAATAAAAAGATAAAAAAGGATAATTATGTTGTTAGAAGTATTGTTAGTTCTGAATTAACTGATAAAATTGCTAAAGATTATAAAGTTAATATAAAAGAATGTTTAACTGGTTGTAAAAATATAGCTTCAGCTAGAAATGAAGATAAAAAGAACTATTTATTTGGTTTTGAAGAATCACTTGGATATATGTTTGATATTGATATAAATGATAAAAATGCTTATTCTTCTATAATATTTATGATAGAGATTTTATCTTATTTAAAAAGTATTAATACAACTTTATATGAATATATAACTAAAATGTATCAAAAATATGGATTTTATTATCATAAAACTATATCACTTGTTTATGAAGGACTTAATGGTATAGATAAAATGAATAAAATAATGGATAAATTAAGAAATGAAGATTTATTTGATTATGAAGAAAGAATAGATTATAAGAATAAAAGAAATAATTTAAAAACTAATGCGGTTAAGTTTATTATGGATAAAGATACATATTTTATAGTTAGACCATCAGGAACAGAACCAAAGATAAAAGTTTATTTTATAGCGTCGTCAAGTACAATGAAATCAGCTAAAGGAAAAGTAAAAGAATTAGAAAAATTATTTAAAGAAAAAGTGAATTAATATTCGCTTTTTTATTTACTAATTTAATATATTTTTATATAATATTTTAGCGCGAGAGGATTAATATGAGTTATCAAGAAAAATTATTAAATATTTTTGGTAATAATAACTATAATTATATAATTAATAAACATAATGATGTAATTAGTAGATTAGATAAAGATAATTATATTGATGAGTTTATTAAATTATATAAAAGTTATAATAAAAACTTAGATTTTCTAAGTTCTTTTTATGCTTCTGTTAGAGTTATATTTATTAATCATTATAAATATGATGAAAAAATAGTAAATCATAAGGTTCAAAGAACTGCACCTGATTCTTTTAAGTCTATGAATTTTTTAATTAAGAGTGAATTTTTAAAATTTGAGGATTTAAAGAATGTATCTCTTAATCATATTTATATTACTCCAAGAGATGAATTATTAATTGATAAAATAGGAATAGATAATCTTCTTAGATTTGAAAAAGATACAGGTTATTTATCAAAAGAAATTAATGTTGGTTTTACAGTACATAATTTCTTTTATAAATTTTGTTATTTCTTATATAATAATCAAAATAAATTAAGTAATAGAATTTTAAATTATGATGAATTTTTAGACTTAGTATGTGATTATATCATTTATTTAAAAAGAGAAAAAGAAAATGGAATATATTTAGATTATCAAGAATTTCCTAATTATTTTAAAAAGAAATATAATGATTTATATATAGATGAAGATGTTCCTAAAGAATTAAAAATAAGGTTTTATTTAGGGGAATTAGATCTAGGAGTTATAAAAAATAATTTAAATTATATAACTTATATTAAAGATAAAAATATGCATAATGTATTATTTGATAAAATAGATATTTATTATAAAGATAATAAGTATAATTTTTTTGAAATATATTCTAATAAATTTGGTAATGAATCATTAATTGAATTAATTACTTCTTTTGCGGATTTATTACAGTTGTTAGGAACTAAGGATATTGATTTTAGTTTAAATAAAAATTTGGTTGATAAACAAATAAGAAGTATTATATATAAAGAATTAAAGAATAATAATATTAAATATGGTTTTATAGCTAATTCTAGGTCATTTAATGCATTATTATTTAAAAAAGAATATAATGAACTATTCTTAGAAGAAGATGCTCCAAATGAACTTAAAAAGGCTTTTTATGATGGATTATCTTTTAAATATATATCTAGTAATAGAAGATATCTTAAATTAATTAAAGAAAAAGACTTTATTACATCTATTATAAAAAAAGAGGATATAAAAGTTAAAGAATTTTTTGATATATTAAAAGAAGATTCTTTTAGACTTATATTAAATAATCCAGATACAATAAGTAAAGCATTAAAAGAAGGGGAATTAGAAAAATTATGTTATTGGTACATAAAAACAGGTAGAAAATATATACCTGATTATGAAGTTATTAAATTCTTTGATTCAAATGAAACTGATAAATTTATTCTTAATAAGAATAAATGGAAAAGTTTATTAAAATCAATTTCTTTTAGTGAAGAGGGGAATAAAGAAATATTAATTAAATTAGCGTATTTATTTGGTGTATTTGATGGTGATGATATTGGATATAGACAAATTCAAGAATTATTATTATCAATACCCAAACATATCTATAAAAAAGATTCTAATTTTATTTATGATTTTGGTGAAGCATTAGATGATTTTAGAATAGTTAAAATTAAAAAAACATTAATTAAAGAAGGTTTTGAAATAAAACATGATAATTTTATATATGATTTATATAAAGAAAATAAAGATGGATCTTATACATTAATGATTAATATGCAAGAATATCCTAAATCAACTGCTTTATTAAGAGATTTAATGGAAGAATGTGAACTAAGTAATGTATTAACACCATCTATATGTAATGATTTATTTTATAACTTTAAAATGTCTTATAATAAAGAATTTAAAGAATTATTCTTATATAATATTAGAGATATTATTAAAGATAATATTTTAAGATATTATATTTCATTTATACAAAGAAAATTTGATGAAATTAAGAAATTCTATAATAATAGAAAATTAACTTTAGATATGTGTTTAAATTATGTTAGAAATAATATTTTAGAAAATATTGAAATTGGTAATGAGTTTCTTGCCGATAATTTATCAAAATATGGGTATACTCAAGAACAATTTGAAAAACTACAAGAAATATATGATATTGGTAAACAAAGAATTTATAGTAGTATACCAAGAATAACAGGCACTTATAATAATTATAAATATGAAATAGTAAGATTAGATAGTGAATTACCGTTATATGTAGGTGATATAACTTCTTGTTGTCAAAGACTAGGTTTATTAGGCGAATCTTGTATGATACATAGTATGACTAATAAAAATGGAAGATTATTTGTTGTATATGATGAAGATGGAGATCTAGTTAGTGAATCATGGGTTTGGAGAAATAAAGATGTCTTATGTTTTGATAATATTGAAGTACCAATTGAAGTAATGTCAAAAAATGGTTATAAAAAAGGATTTTTTGATAGAAAAATAAGAACAAATTTTGGAGATGAATTACTAGAAGTATATTTAGATGCTTCAAAAGAATTATATTTATTAGATAATGAAGTATATTTAGATTTATTTAAAAAAGGAAAAATAACAAAAGAACAATATGAAGATTTATGTCTAAAGAAAATAACAATAGGAGAGGGATATAGCAGTATCTCAGGTTCTTTATCCGCTAATTTAATGAAAGATATGGAGATTGAAGAACCATTACCATACAAAAACCCTATAGATGGAGATAATTATTTATATATAAGAGATTCTAAATTACAATACCTTGTATTAAATAGAAAAGAAAAAAAAGCTGTTAAAAAGACTTTACCAATATATTATGATGACTTTAGAATAATAGAAAATAATATAAAAGAGTTAGAAATTTTTAAAATAAAAAGGGAAGAACAAGATATCAGAAAAGATTATTCTATATTAAGTAATTTAGATATGGATTCAGATTCTTTCTTTAAAGAACTAAATAATATTTATAATGGTACAAATATAAAAATATTAACTCATTCTTGTTTTACTATTATTTATGATCAACAAGACAAAATAATTATTAAAGATATTCTATATAATACTAATATAGATAAAAAAGTTTTGTTTAGGTTACTTAAAATGGCTTTAAAACAATTAAGTAAAAATAATAAATTAGAATTAGATAATAATGTTAAAGAATTAGTATTAGAAATAAATAAAACAAAAAGATAAAGGATTATTCCTTTATCTTTATATTTGCTCTAGATAATATAGATTTTGTTACTTGTTTAGACATCCCAATTAAACTATGCCAATCTTGAGAATAATTTTTGATTTTTCCAATATTTACTTCTGTTATTCTATATTTTGCTCTATGAACATCAATTAGTATTCCTACATCAACACCATAATTTTTGTCTAATACTAAATTTTTAAATACCTCACTTTTACCAGCAATTATTCCACTTAATGGTTGTGAAAACTTACTTAGTTTAGGGAAAGTTAATTCAAGTAATGGTCTTGCTACTAATTCTGTTACACGACCACCTGTTCTAGTAAAAGTTCCTTTAACAAAATCAGCTTCATTATTAATTATAGGTTTAATTAATGATCTTATAAAACCAACTTTATAGTTACATATATCTCCATCTAAGAATAGATATATATCCCCACTAGCAACCTTAATCCCTTTTTCCATTGCATATCCTTTTCCTTGTCTTTTACAAAAGAAAGTTTTAGCACCATTTTCATTAGCAATTAACGAAGTATTATCACTAGAATTATTATCAATAACTATTATTTCATCAGCTATTTTACTTTTTTTAACCATAGTTATTACTTTAGCAATATATTTTTCTTCATTATAAGCTGGTATAATAACACTAACTTTCATTCTCTCCCTCATTTCAAATGGTATTTTATATTAAAATTTTTAAAAAAGCAATACCTAAAATGAAAAATTTTTTTAATGTATTTTTTACCCTTATTCTATAAAGGAATTCTTTATGTTTGACTAGTTTGTTTTTTGTAGTATAATTGGTTTAAGAGGTGAAAATACTATGAAGAAAATTGTTTTATTTAATAAAACTATTATGAGTGGTGGAATTGAGAAATGTATAGAAAATTTAGTTAAAAATTTACATGATAAATATGAATTTGAAGTATATTATTTTGATGATACCATAGTAGATCCTAATGTAGTTAATTTAATATCTAAATATGCAAAAGTAAATAAAATAGAAGATGATATGAATATTACATGTGATATATGTATATGGTGTTACTTATATTTTGATTATTATAAATATAAAAATATAATAAAAGCAGATAAATATTATAGTTGGATTCATAGTATGCCAAGAATATTACCTGACTGTTTATTAGATAATAAAGACTTTATTAAAGATACAGATAAATTTATATGTGTTAGTGAAGCAGTTAAAAATCATTTAAATATAGAAAAAGAAGGTATTGTAATACATAATTTTATTAATGATAATATTATTGAATTATCTAGTGAATATGATCCTGATCTTCCAGATCATTTATTAAAACTATGTGTAGTATCCCGTATTAGTTCAGGAAAAGGATTTGAAAGACTATTATTATTAGTTAAAGAATTAGAAAAAGAACAAATACCTTATATATTAAATGTTGTTGGTAGAGGTAGAAAAAAAGAACAAGAATATAAAGATTTATTTAAAGATTATGATAATGTAGTATTTGTAGGTTATAAAGATAATCCATATCCATATGTTAAAAATAGTGACTATTTAGTTCAATTAAGTGATGATGAAAGTTGGTGTAATAGTATTACTGAAGCTAAAGTATTAGATGTACCAGTAGTAGTAACTAACTTTGAAAGTGCATATGAACAAGTAGAAGATGGAGTAAATGGTATACTTGTTGATTTAAATAATAACAATTACTCTAAAACAATAGAAGAAATGTTAGATTTTAAGAATATATTAAAAGATAATTTAAAAGATTTTAAATATGATCTAGAAATAGATAAATGGGAAGAAATATTGTAATAATATTTCTTTTTTTCTACCAATCCCTAACTACTTTATCTTCAATAGTTATTAATATCTTATAATGTGACCATGTCAACAAAGTGTCTAATTGTGGCCCTGATGGGGCCACAATTTCAGGATATAAATTATAAAATTTATAAAACTTATGTAATTCACTACTATTAAAACCATTCCCATATTTCTCAGTCAAGACTTTTGATAAATTACTAATAACTTTATCTCCATATTTAGCCCTTGATCTTCCCTTTAATATCTCATGACTAATTCTATATCCTAATAACCAGTTCCTTTCTACTAAAGCAGTATTAATAGCTCTATATGCTTTATTCTTAGATTCATCAATAATAAATGAAGCATCATTAATAATATTATTTGTATTCTTATAATTATCTAATATACTTATCATAAAAAGTTCCTCCAATAATTATATTCTCCATATATTTATAAAATCTTCTATTATTAATAAATATTTTTTATTATTGCGATTTTATAAGTTATATGATAATATATAAATAATAGTAGGAGGATAGATATGAAAAGAATAAGTAAAAAACTTTTAAGCTTAGTAGCAGTAATAGCAATTGTATTTAGTTACTTTATTCCATTTAATGTAATTAAAGCAGCTGTCCCTGCAGATCCAAGTGGATATGGTATTATTTCAATTTATAATCCATCAGATGTGCAAGGGGGAGATAATGTTAACCAAGTAATTGGTACATATGAACATGGTACATTTACATTATCCGGTACTGGTATGTATACACAAAATAATAATGTATATGCAAATGGTGATGTAAGTGTAGATATTTTTCCAGAAGCAAATTATTCTGGTGATATTTGGATTGATGGTACAAATATGAATGCAACACATTATGTATTAAATGTACAACCAGGTAATACACCAATTAATTTGGATTGCGTATTTGAACCAGCAGGACAACAACCACAAGGAAATACTACAGCAACAATTAATGTTCAAGCTGGTCAAGGTACATATACAATTAATGGACAAGAAAGATCATATGATGATCAAATAGAATTAAGAATTAATGGTTCTATGTGGGATCATGAAGCAGGTAATACAATAGATTATGATTTAGAACCAGGAGCAACTACTGTAGTAATGACATTTGAAACATTATGGATTAATAGATTTTATGATACAGTAGTTATTAATAATACTAGTTATCCAGTAAGTAATTATATAAATTTTGATGATAGAACTTCATGGTTAGAACATAATAATGGTACACAAATGGTATCCTTTAGCATAACTAATGTACCAAAGGCAGATAATTACGATATCGTTGTAAAACATGGTGAAAATAATGGAACAAGATATCTAGCAACTTTCCTTTGGACAGCAGATCCAGCTCAAGCAGGTGGACATGACTATATAGGACATGCTAAATTAGAATTAGTTAAAGCAGAATATTATGTAGGAGATACTACTTATACAGTAACAGAAAATGATATAGAAGGTCATTTAACTAGAGATGGAGATTATATGACATTTAGATCTGCTGATGGATTCTTACAATATGGTGCTAAAGCAGATGTAGATTATGATGATGGAGGTTTAACACTACCAGGAGAAGCAACAGTAACTATGAGAGTAGTTCCTGAATATGGATATCAAGTTACTAGTGTTAATGGAGGTTCTAATTTTACTACTACAGATGATGGAGTATCAGAATTTACAGTAACAGTTCATCATGGTGAAGCTGGATATTTCCAAGCTACAGTAGAAGCAGTAGAAGACGAAGTTATTGCTAATGCTACAGAAGTAACTGAAGGTACTGTAGAAATTGATAGTAATGAAATTGATTCCGGTACTGTACAATTAACAGTAGATAATGTAGATTTAGATGAAGATAAAATAAAAGATTTTGAGAATGCTGCTAATGGTAATAAAATATTAACATATTTTGATATTAACTTAATGCAAGTATTATATAGAGGAACAGCAGATTCAGTATGGTCTAACCAAATTCATAGATTAGATAGTGAAGCTACTATTTCATTAAAATTAGATGAAGGAATAGATATAAATGATGTAGTATTTGTTCATAATATTGATGATGGTGATGAATTTGAAATTATTGAAATAGATTCATGGGATCCAAAAACAAGAATAGTTACATTCAAAACTAATAGTTTCTCAAACTTCGCAATAGCAGAAAAACCTGCTAATAAAGGTAATGGAGGAAACCCAGGTACTGGAGATGATATAAATGCATACATAAATATGTTATTTATAGGTTTAATTGGAACATTAGGTACATTAATAATTAAGAAGAAAAAAGAGGTTAAATAATCTCTTTTTTTAATGATCTAGGGGATATTTTCTTTCATATGGCGAATATAACGAAGTTAAAATCATGAGAGTAAATAATGAAGACTATATATCATTAACCGATTTATCTAGATATGCGGATAATGAAGAAACTAAGATTCCAATTCAAAATTGGATGCGAAATAAAGATGTAATCTCATTTTTAGGTCTTTGGGAGAAAATAAATAACAATAATTTCAAAGGTGTCGAATTCGACACGTTTAAAAAAGAAGCAGGTAAAACAATAAATAGAATTAAGTCTATTCATAGTCTTTTTATTTGATTACAATTATAATATTTGTTAAAATTAATATAGAAGGTGAATTATATGATAAATAAAATTAGAACCCATATGCCAGAAGATTTAGAATTATTAAAAATTCAACAAAGTATAGATTAATTATGTCCTAGATGTGGTAATAAATTGATATTAAGAGTAGGAAAAAAAGGAGATATTGTAACATGTTCTAATTATCCTAATTGTAATTATATTTATTCAAGAAAAAATAATATTATTAAAGAAAATAATGAAGAAAAAATAGAACATTATTCATCTAAATTTAAAAAAGAAAAAAGAGAAGATATAGAAGAAAATGTTAGATCAGCATGGGAATCTAACATTATAAGGGTATTTGATTACCTAAAAATTAATTATAAATATGAATCTGAAGCATTTAGATTGTTTCCTAATGCAAAATATCGTTTTGCTTCACCATCATATTTGCCGGATTTTATATTAGATGATGGAACTATAATAGAAGTTAAAGGTCATTTGAATTATAGAAGTCTTCACAATTTAAAAAGATTTAAAGAATTATATCCTAAATTTACAATAAAAGTAATAGATAATGATATATATCATTTAATTGAGAAAAAATATAAAAATCTAATTAAGAATTGGGAATATAGTGAACCTACTAAATTAGAATATATAGATGTAGTAGGTATTAATATAAAAGAAAGAATACCATTTGTTAATAAATTAAATATTAAAGATGAATTGATATTAAAAAGAGAAATAAGTAATAAGTATGATAGTAATGCCATCAAAGTAATTGATTTAAATCATAATCAAATAGGTTATGTAGATAGCTTTTATGCATGTTATTTAGCCCCTAAACTAGATTTAGGTATAAAGTATAAGATAAACCTAATAGAAAAGAAAGAAGGGGCATTAAAATGCTCTATAAAACCTATTAATCTAGATGATATTGATATTACTGATTTTTATAAATTATTATAAAGGAGAATAATATGAAAAATAATCCATTTCAAGGTAAAATAGATGTTACACCATTAATAGAAGAATTACTAGATATTCAATTTGATACTTTTTCTAAATCTTATTTAGAAAAATATCCAATGGATGAAGAATTAATAAATAAAATTAAAAAATATCCAAAAAATCAAAGAAACAATATATTAAAAGAAGCAATAGATTATAGTATTAGAATAAAAGATACAAAATTATATAAAGAAAAAGAATTATAAATTGGTTTTTATGTAAAAAATAAACAAAATTTTTAATATAAATCTAATTATATTCAAAAAATGTCGAATTATGTAAAAAATAGTTTGACATTTTTTATTTTTTCAATATAATAAATAGCACTTTTAGAAACATTTACTTGTTTGGGGGTTTAGTTATGAATGGAGAAGCAGTTGTTTTAGAACGCTCTGAATCAAAGTCTTTAAGTTTACTTTTATATAAAGTAATAAAAAGACTATTTGATATTATATGTGCATTAATAGGAATGGTATTTATTATTCCAATTGCATTAATATTAAAAATTTGTTATATGTGTACTGGAGACTTTTCTAGTATATTCTATACTCAAAAAAGAGTAGGTAAAAATGGAAAGATATTTAAATTATTTAAATTTAGATCAATGGTTAAGAATGCTGATAAAAAATTAAATGAATATTTAAAAAATAATAAAGAAGCTAAAAAAGAATGGGATAAATATCAAAAACTATCTAATGATCCTAGAATTACTAAAGTAGGTAAGATTATAAGAAAACTTTCTATTGATGAAGTACCTCAATTCATTAATGTATTAAAAGGTGATATGTCTATGATTGGTCCTAGACCTCTAGTTCCAGGTGAATTAGACGCACATAATGGAGACCATTCAATCTATGAAGCAGTTAAACCAGGAATTACTGGTTGGTGGGGTTGCAATGGTAGAAGTAATACTGATTATGAAGAAAGATTAGAATTAGAATACTACTATGTTAAACATAGAGGTATTAAACTAGATATTAAATGTATATTTAAAACAATAACATCTGTACTTTCAGGTAAAGATGCTAAATAAATAGGGGTAACAATTTAACATAAATAAAAACATAAACACAAAGACTATGCATACCCTCATAGTCTTTTGTCACGTAAAGGGAGGGAGTTATTTGTATGAATATTGAAATTATTTGCCCGTTGTATAAAGGTGAGAAATATATTGAAAATTTACACAAAAGTATATCAAAACAAAAGAATGTGAAAATAAAAAAAATATCTTATGTTCTTACTGATACAAATGATAATTCTGAAAGTATATTAAAAGAATTAAAAGCAAATTATACAAAGATTAAACCAAGTGAATTTTCACATAGTTTAACTAGAGAAAACGCTGCAATGAAATCAAAAGCAGATATAATTGTATTCATTACTCAAGATATAGAAATTAGAAATGATAATTGGTTAGAAGAATTAGTAACTCCTATTATAAAAGGTGAATGCGTTGCTAGTTATTCTAGACAATTAACTAAGTTTAATAATATAGAAAAATATACAAGAGAAGCAAATTATCCTGATAAATCATTTATTAAATCAAAAAAAGATATTAAAAAAATGGGATTAAAGACTTTCTTCTTTAGTGATGCATGTTCAGCAATTGATTCTAGAGTATACAAAAAACTAAATGGGTATGATGGTAAAAATTTACCTACAAATGAAGATATGTACATAGCATATAAATTAATAATGAATGGTTATAAGATAAAATACTGTGCTAATTCAATTGTTTATCATTCACATAATTTTAAATTAAAAGAAATCTATAATAGATATAAATTAACTGGACTATTTTTTAAACAAAATAAATATCTAGATGAATATGGGACAAATGGAAGTGGAGCATCATTAGCAAAATATGTGCTAAAAAGAATATTACAAGAACATAGAATTGGATTATTATTTAGATATCCATTTGATATGGCTGCTAGATTATTTGGAATGAAAGCTGGTGAAAGGTAATGAATAAATCAATTAATAATAAAGAAAAGGAATATTTTTCTAGTTTTGGATATAATTATTTTGGTAAACTTTTAAATGGTTTTTCGCATTGGTTGAGAGAAGAATGTAGCAAGAATAAGATTAAAACAATTCTTTTTTTATCTAGGGATGGTTATATTTTAAAGAAAGCATTTGATGAAATAAATAATAATGAATATAAAACGATTTATTTTTATGCCTCTAGAAGAGCATTAATTGTACCATGTCTGAATAACATAAAAAAAGCTGAAGATATTTTTGAAATATATTCATTTAAAAAAAAGTTTACTGTATTTAGTCTTATAAAAAAAATGGGAATTGAAGATCTTGTAGATGAAAAAGATTTAAAAAAATTTAATATTAATTTTAATACAATTATTCAAAAAAATAATATTCATAAAAATATATTTAGTTTTATTAATTCGTATATTGAAATTGTAAAGAAAAATTCGAGAAATGAATTAAATAGTTTCAAAGAATATATTGATTTATTTAAATTAGAGGATAGAATTGCAATTGTTGATATAGGTTGGAATGGGACTATGCAAAACGCACTTAATACATTGTTTTTAGGCAAAACCATATATGGTTATTATTTAGGCGTTAATCCATCTATAAAAAATAAAATGATAAAAGGTTATATGTTTTCTTATAATAATAATGAAAATTGGGCTCAAAAAATTTTTAGTTTTACAGAGGTATTAGAATTTATGACGCTAGCTCATCATGGCTCGGTAAAAAGATATATTGGTAAAAACAATATAGATTTTTATAAATATGAATATAAAGATGTAAAGGAAGATTTTATTTTAAATTTAATACAGGAAAATGCAATCAAATATATAAAAGAAAATAAGATGAAAAATACAAAAATAGAATTGCAAGAAATTTTTAAGAGATTTCTTAAACCTAACTTTAAAGATATTAGATATTTTGGAAAATTGATTTTCAGCGATGACATAATAGTTCCTTTTGCAGATCCTAAATCTATTTTTTATTATATTTTTCACCTCAATCAATTAAAGAAAGATTATATGGAAAGCAAATGGAAAGTTGCTTTTATGAAAAAATTATTAAAAGTACCTTTGCCATATTATAGAATAAATATGTTTCTAAGAAAAAGGTATTTGGAAAGGAGATGATTTAATATGAAAAAACCATTAGTTACCATTATAATACCAGTTTATAATGCAGAAAAATACATTGGTAAATGTTTGGAATCAGTATGTAATCAAGAATATAATAATTTAGAAATAATTGTAGTCGATGATGGTTCAAAGGATGATTCAAGCAGAATTATTAATGAATATTCAAAAAGAGATAGTAGAATCAAATATATTAATCAAGAGAATAAAGGTGTATCATTTGCTAGGAATGTCGCTTTAAAAGTAGCATCTGGTGAATATATACAATTTACAGATTCTGATGACATATTAAAAGTTGATATGATTAAAAAAATGGTTAATGTTGCTCTTAAAAATAATAGTGATATTGTAATTTGTGGTTATGATAATTACATCGAGGCTTCAAATGAAGTTAATCATATACATCTAAATAAATACAACTTAAGTTTTAAAGAAGTAATTTCAAATGAAGCAACAAATTATGGAGGATTTCCATGGAATAAATTAATAAAAAAAGATTGTATCAAAAAAGAATATAGAACAGATATACATTTCTATGAAAATTTATTATTATTTTTAGATAATTCAATATATATAAAAAACTATTCCATAATAGATGAACCTTTATATGTATATAACATAAATAATACATCTGCAGTTCATACAAAAAAATATAATAAAAAAAGAATGACTATGCTTAAGGCATTAGAATATGTTATAAAGAGTGTAGATATTAAATATAAGGATTATTATATATATTTATTTGTAAATAAATACTATGAAAATTATATTTATTTAAAAAGAACTGAAGAAGGGAAAATATTTAGAAATACTTATTTTTTGAAGGTCAAAAGTTATAAGAAGATAATTTTTAAATCAAAAACTATAGGTTTAAAATATAAAGTGAAATTATTTATAATTTGTTATTTAAATCCTATATATACAATGGCAAAATTAAGAAAGATGAAAAGATAGTGGTGATATATGAAAGTTTTAATAATATCTCCTGAGTATCTTCCTGTACCTAATATAAAAGGTGGTGCTGTAGAAACTTTATTAAATCAATATCTCGATTATAATGAAATTAATCAGATTAATGATGTTACAGTTTATTCAATATTTGATAAAAATATTAATAATAACGAATTAGTTAAATACAAACAAACAAAATTTAGGTATATTAATTATAAAAAGAAAAAATATTTAATAAGAAAATTTATTTTTGCTTTTCTTAGAAGGATTTTTAAATCTAAAGTTTTTCCCACAATTTACTACTCTTTGATAGTAAAGGATATTAAATTAAGAAAGGAAGTTTCTTATTATGATTTAATTATACTCGAAAATGGTATGAAAGGTTCAAAGATATTTCACAATAATCTCAAATCTAAAATAATCCTTCATCTTCATAATGATAAAATTAATAAAAATATAAGTGAATCTAAAGATATTTTAAGTAATGTTGACGAATTGTGGGTTGTAAGTAAATATTTAAAAGAAAGAGTATTAGAAGTTGATGCAAAAGCTACTGTTAAGATTTTACCAAATGGTGTAGATTTTAAAATATTTTTGAAGTCTATGAATAAAGAAGCGATTAGACAATTTTTATATAAATATAAAATTAATTCTAAGTTTGTTATTTTATATTCAGGAAGATTGATGAGGGAAAAAGGGGTGTTGGAAATGATTAAGGCATATAATAATATAAATCTTCCAAAAGCAAATTTATTAATCGCAGGTGATTTTGATGGTAAGGATTTAGAAAAATTTAAATCTGAGTTTCTTAATGAATGTAATAAAAATAAATCCATTATATTATTAGGAAAGGTTAAATATGAAGATATGCCTATATTGTATAAAATTGCTGATTTACAAATAGTTCCAAGCATTGTAAATGAAGCTTTTGGTATGATATTAGTTGAAGGTATGATTAATAAAGTACCTATTATTGCATCAAATTCGGGAGCAATTCCAGAAATAATAAAAGATAATTTAAATGGTTTAATTGTTGATAAAACAGCATTAGTAAAAAATTTAGAAGAAAAAATGTTATATCTTTATTCTAATAAAAAGATAAGAAAAAAAATAGGGGAAAATGCATATAAAACAGCAATTAACTATTCTAATGAAAAATATTGTGAGTTATTTAATTACTACATAATGTCAAAATAAAAAAGAAAGGAGTGTATTTATGAAAAATATAAAAGTATTTGAATTCATAAGCGGATTAACACTATTTTTGGTTTTTTTCTCAATTTTATTTTTAAATTGGTATAATAATACGAATCCAAGTTATTTTTTAGTATTTGGAGTATTTGCACTTATATTTCTTATATTAATAAATAAAAAAATATCTAAAGCTAACTTTAAAATATTTTTATATGTATTTATTTTTATATTATATATTTTTATAAATATAATTTTAACAAATAATCACACATATTTTTGGGAATCTATGATTAATTATACATTTATTCCTTTTATGAGTGCTATTTTCTATTTAATTATAAAAAAGAATAATGATTATTTTATAAATAATAAATTATTAAAATGGATGTTTATTGCTTTCAATTTATACTATTTTATTAATTCAATTATAACAATTATTCAAATATATAATCCAGGATTCTTAGTACACAATTGGAGTAATAATACATTTTATTTAGATCAAATTTGTGGTTTCATAGGTACTAACGGTACAGGTCGATTAATGTTATTTAACATTATTTGTATTTTCATTAATTATATTATGATCAATAATATACGATTTAAGAAAATCTCAAAAATAATGTTAACATATATAATTATATCAAGTTGCTATATATCAATATATAACGATAGTAGAATGTACTTCTTTTTATTATTATTGTTTTTATTTCCTCTTTTTTTTGAAAATGAAAGACTAAAAAAGAAAAGTAGAAATTTTAATAAGATTATCATATTGGTTGTTATTTTTATAATATTTTCTTTTATTTATTTAGTAAGTGATGATGTACATGAAATTGTCTATAATAAATTAATAAATCCATATATCAATAGAACAATTAATAATGTGAATATCAGTAATTTAAATAATAGTTCTGAAGAAAGAATAGTTTTAATAAAGAGAATAATAAATAAAACGGATAATATAGTTATAGGAAATGGTATAGGTTCAATTTCACATAATGGAAATGAAATAAATAGACATCTAGGCTTAAATGATTACAATATTAGATTATATTCAGGTGGTATTGTTTATGTCATATTAATTACGATTATTTATAATATAGTTTTCAGTTCTTACTGCAAAAGCCGAATGAACTTTTATAATAAAATTTATAATCTAATAATAATTATTATATTGGCATTCTATACTCAAATATTTACATACGTTGATAAATCATTTTTAATATCTACAATTTTTTATTTAAATAGTATTATATTATGTAATGATAGGGGGGATAATAATGAAAAAAATAGGAATTATAACCTTAACAGGTTATAAAAATTATGGTAATAGATTACAAAATTATGCTCTTCAAGAATATTTGAAAAAATTTAATTATGAGGTTAATACAATTTGGCATAATCATTATGCTTTTAAAGATAAGTTAAAAAGAATTATTAAATATATTCTAGGAATAGATAAAAAAAGTATTATAAGAGAAAATAATATTAGAAAATTCAGTAAAAAATATATATCGGAATTTTCAATAAGTAAAAATAAAGTAAGTATTTTGGATAATTATTATGATTTATATACAATTGGCTCTGATCAGATATGGAATCCTGATACAGACCTTAATTATTTAGGATTTAAAATAATTGATAATAAAAAACCTTCTCTTACATATTCAGCAAGTATAGGAATTTCAAATATAAGTGGTAAACAAAAAGAACTATTTTTAAAAGTACTTAAAAAAAATAATTTAATAGGTATATCGGTAAGAGAAGAAAATGCAAAAGAAGAATTAAAAAAAATAAATAAAAACTTAAATATAGATGTTTTAATTGATCCCACTATGTTATTTGGCATAGAATTTTGGAGTAAAATATGTAAAAAACCAAAAGGAATTAAAGATATCAAGTATGTATTATGCTATTTTTTAGGTTCATTAGATGATAATCGATATGAGTCTATATATAGTTTTGCAAATAAAAATGGATGTAAAATAATAAATATTCTAGACAAAAATGATAAATATTATACTTCTGATCCATCCGAATTTTTGTGGTTAGAGAAAAATGCTTTTTTAATCTGCACTGATTCTTTTCATTCTTCAGTATTTGCATTATTATTTAATAAACCATTTGTTATATTTGATAGGAGACAGGAAGGTTATGAGAATATGTCTTCTAGACTATCAAATTTAATAAAAATATTTAAATTAAAGAATAGAAATTATAATGGAAAATCTATTACAAACAAAAATTTAAATCATAATTATAGTGAAGCTTATAAAATACTAGAAAATGAAAGAAATAAAAGTAATGATTATTTAAAAAAAGTATTTAAAATATATAATGATTTATGGAGTGATGAAAATTATGGAAGAAAGTAGGCAAAGAAAATTTGGAGCAATATTATCATATATTTCAATAATTGTCAGTACATTAGTACAATTATTATTTACCCCTTTTTTAATATCTAAATTAGGGCAAAGTGAGTATGGATTATATTCACTAATATCATCTATTATTGGCTATCTTACTGTTTTAGACTTAGGATTTGGAAATGCCATTATAGTACATACTGCTAAATACCGTGCAGAAGGAAAATATGATGAAGAGAAAAAACTACACGGAATGTTTAAAAGAATATTTAGCATTATTGGAATAATAGCGGCTTTAATTGGAATAATACTTTATTTTAATGTAAGTAATTTATTTAGTAGTACAATGACATCCTCTGAAATAGAAAAAGCCAAGATCATGATGTTAATACTATCATTTAATTTATTCATTACATTTCAATTTAGTATTTATTCATCAATTATAAGTGCATATGAAAAGTTTATATTCCAAAAAATTATGGCTATTCTCAACACACTATTAAAGCCATTACTAATGATTCCTCTATTATTATTTGGTTATAGATCAATTACAATGACCATTATTATTACAGCAGTTAATATATTAGTATTATTATCCAATTTTTTTTATTGTAGAAAAAAATTAAATATTAATACAAAATATCAAGGATTTGATAAAAAACTATTCAAAGTAATATTTTCATATTCAATATGGATTTTCTTAGGTGTTGTCGTAGATAAGGTAAACTGGAGTGTTGATCAATTTGTCTTAGGTTCAGTGGTTGGAACAGTTGCAGTTTCAATTTATTCAGCTGCTAGTACATTAAATGTATTATTTATTAATTTATCAACTGCAATTAGTGGAGTAATGCTACCAAAAATGTCCAAAATGGTAGCAAAAAATGCTACTGACGAAGAGTTAACAAACGAGTTTATAAAAGTAGGAAGAATTCAATACTTGGTCACATTTTTAATGGCAAGTGGTTTAGTATTATTTGGAAAAGAATTTATAAATGCTTGGGTTGGACCAGAATTTGAAGAATCATATTATGTTGCATTAATATTAATACTACCATTATGTATTCCATTAATTCAAAATCTAGGATTAAGTATTATTCAAGCAAAAAACAAATTTAAATTCAGAACTATTTCAATGGCAGTAATGTCTATATTTAATATAATATTAAGCATTTTTTTAGCAAAAAAATATGGTCCGATAGGTTCTGCTATTGGAACAGCTATTAGCTTGATTATGGTTAATGTTATTATAATGAATATATATTATTATAAAGTTATTAAAATCAATGTTTTAAAATTTTGGCAACAAATAATTAAAATGACGATTCCATATATAATACCTATAATAATTATATTATTTTTAAATAAAATATTGATATTAAATGGATATAAATACTTATTAATATATGGTTCTATATACACTTTATTATATTTTGTTATAGCTTATTTATTTTCTATGAATCAATATGAAAAAAATCTAATCAAAAAAATAACTAATAGATTAAAACATACTAAATAGTATGTTTTTAATTTGATTATTTTTTTATTTATATGTTATTATATTGCACGATTTAGAAAGAGGGGAATATTTCATATACATACAGAGGGAACTAAAGATAAATTATATGTTCCTGGAAAACAAATATTAGTTAATGATAAGTTTAATAACAGATTACATAATATGACTTATAGATGTAGTTATATAGCAAAAAGAAAAGATTTTCCTTATTTATTTCAAATAATAGACTATGTATATGAATATAATAATATTCATCCAGTAGGAGAGGCAACAACTCTATCAGAGGTATTAGAATGCTTTAACTCCTCTGATAGAAGTAAAGTTCCTACTGATGAAATATTAAAGTTATCTAAAGAATCATTTAGAATGCTTAGAAGAGCGGATATTGCTAAAAGAGAAATGGCTATGGAAGAATATAGAAGAAATAATACTCCAGATAGACCATCTAGAGTTCATAGTTTATATGCTTGTAATGATGAAGGATTAGAATATTGGATAAATACCCTTGAAAATAATAATCATATTGAAGCTTTTAGAATTGATCCTATAGAGGAACCTTTTCAAACTAATGAACAACTGTTACCAGACGAAAAACTTACGTTTGAAGATATGGTTACTGCCTCAATGAGATATTTTAATCCTAGAAAAAAAGATATAGGAATTGCTTCAGATGAATTTTTAGTGAAAGTTAAAATACTAGAAAAAGTATATGATAGTAAAAAAGATACATTTTAGTATCTTTTTTTGTTATAATTTATATAGGTGATAGATATGAATATAAAACCAATTGCGTTTACTGTTAGTGCTTTTAATAGATTAACTGTTTTAACAACACCAGTTAATATATATAGTACAAATAAGTTTAATAAAGATTTTAAGAAGAAAAAAGATGTATATACTGCTTTGTGGGATACAGGTAGTAGTATGACTGTTATATCAGATTCACTTGCTACCGAACTAGGTTTAGCTAAAGCTGGTGAAATAGATGCAGAGACTGCTGGAGGTAAATTTAAAGCTAATAAATATATTATTAGTCTTAGTTTACCTAATAGATTAAATATAGAGAATGTAATGGTATCTAGTGGTAAGTTAGGACCAGGTATAGATATATTAATAGGTATGGATATAATAGGACTAGGAGACTTTGCTATTAGTAATGTAGATAATAAAACTGTATTTAGTTTTAGATTTCCATCTTGTAATATTATTGATTTTGTCAAAAATGAAAATATTTAAGTGTTTTAGAAATAATTAAATATATTTAGACATACAAAAATAGAATTTTGTATGTCTTTTTATTATTAATTTTTTAATTATTGTCATTTGATTGGTGATTTTATATGTGATATAAAGTCTCTGAGGTGATATTATGAATTATTATGATCAAATTAAAGGATTATTAATTAGTAATGAAATATATAAAAAAGTAAAAGATTATAGTAGGAATAAAAGTGATCTAGATACAAAATACAATGTTGGGAAGATATTAGCATTAGCAGGAAAGCACTATGGTGAAGGTATTATTAAAGAATATTCAGTAAAACTAACTAATGAATTAGGAATCGGATATGATATTACTTCATTAAGAAAAATGAGACAGTTTTATTATCTGATTGAAAAAGGTGCTCCACTGGAGCGCGTTTTGAGTTGGTCACATTATAAGATACTATTACCTATTGAAGATATTAATGAAGTAAACTATTACATAAATATATGTAAAACTAGAAATATAAGTAAAAGAGAATTAACTAATATAATTAAGAATAAAGAATATGATAGATTACCAGAAGAAACAAAGATTAAATTGAAGAACAATAATCAACTAGAAATAGGCGATGATATTAAAAGCCCACTTATATTACATAATAAGAATAATATTATTGTTGGTGATATTAAAGAAGAAGTATTAAAGAAACTAATATTAGAAGATTTAGATAGTTTTTTATCTCAACTAGGTAAAGGTTTTACTTATGTTGGAAACGAATATAAGATTAAGATAGGAGATAGATTTAATTATATAGATATTCTTTTATATAATGTTATTTTTCATTGTTATGTCGTTGTTGAATTAAAAGTTACTGAGTTAAAGAAAGAACACATTGGTCAAACCGAAGTATATATGAATTATATAAATGAAAATGTTAAACAAGATAATGATAATAAGACCATAGGTTTAATCATAGTAAGAGAGAATAATAAATTCATAATTAAGTATTCTAGTGATAAAAGAATAAAAGCAGTTGAATATAAATTGCTTTGACATAGTTATATAATTGTAGTAATATTATATATAATAGGAGAGAAATATATGAGAATAGGAATATTACTAATAGATATATTTTTGGTTTTAACAGTTACTTTTATTTTTTGTAGTTTAAGAATAAGTAGTAAGGCTAGTAGAAATGAAGAAGAAAACTAGAATAATTAAAATAATACTTGTCATTATATGGATGACTGGTATATTTATGTTTTCTCATCAAAAAGCAGATGACTCAACAAAAACTAGTAATACTTTTATAAAAAGTACTATAGGTACTGTATTTAATATAAAAGATCAAAATAAATTAAATCAATTTATTAAACCAGTTAGAAAAAGTGCACATTTTTTCTTATATTTAGTATTAGGTATATTAGTTATAATATGTTTTGATGATGTAAATAAAAGAACAATTTTATTATCTATTGGTATATGTATATTATATTCTATCTCAGATGAAATACATCAAATATTTATAGAAGGAAGATCCGCTGAAGTTTTAGATATCTTTATAGATACAGCTGGGTCATCACTTGGAATAATGATTTGTAAACTTAAAGCAGCTAAGAAATAGCTGTTTTTTCTTGATTTTATTTATTATTTATGTATAATAATATAGACTTTTAAAAAGGAAGTGGGTTTATGAAAGGATTCTTAAAATGGCTGTTAGTATCTCTATTAGCTTTTAGTTCTATTTTTGTAATTATTTACGTTATTAGATTAAATATATTAGAAAATAAGTATTTAATACCATTTATAGCGGTTGTTATATTATTTGGTGCTTTAAATATATTTAAATTAATTAGAAAGAAGACTAGAAAAGGTCCTAAGATTGCTTTTGCAATATTTAGTACTATATTAATAATTATATATACTATAATATGTAGATTTACTGGTACTACAATCAGTTTTTTAAAGAAAGTAACTAATTTAAAAATGGAAACTGTAAATTATAATGTACTAGTATTAAATAATAATTATAAAGAAATATTAGATTTAACTGATAAAAAATTAGGTTTTATGGGAACTGATTTAAATTTAAATGATTCTAAGAATGAATTAAAAAAGAAAATGACTTTTGAGGTTTCTACGTATGAAGATATTGGTTCATTAATGGGAGCGTTATATAATGGAGAAATAAACGCTATTGTTGTTAATGAAGCTTATATTCATATGCTTGAAGAAAGTGAAAATGAGTATGTTAAGAGTTATAAAAATATATATAAATATACAGTAAGAGTATTATTAAAAGATAATAAAGTTAGTAAATTAGATTATACAAAAGATCCATTTGTATTATATATAAGTGGAACAGATTCAAGAGGAACAGTATCTGATGTATCTAGAAGTGATGTTAATATAATAGTAGTTGTTAATCCAAAAGAACATAAAATATTATTAGTTAGTACACCTAGAGATTATTATGTACAGTTACATGGAACAACAGGCATTAAAGATAAATTAACACATGCTGGTGTATATGGTATAGATATGAGTAAAAATACTATGCAAGATTTATTAGATGTTGAAATAAATAATGTTATTAAAGTTAGTTTTCAAACAGTAATTAAATTAATTGATACAATTGATGGTATAGATATTAATTCTGAAAAAGAATTTAAATGTTATACAAATAATAAATGTCTAATAAAAGAAGGAAATCAACATTTAGATGGGACTTGTGCTTTAGCATTTGCTAGAGAAAGAATGACATACGATAGAGGAGATAGACATAGAGGAGAAAATCAACAACAAGTTATAACAAAAGTAGTAGAGAAAATGACTAATCCAAAGTATATGATTAGGTATAATGATATACTAAAGAATACTGAAGGTACTATAGAAACAGATATTAGTTATGATTCAATAACAGAACTTGCTAAGTATGAATTAACTAATTTAAGTAGTTGGAAAGTTGAGTCAATTTCTCTTGATGGAGAAGGGGCAATGTTACCTACTTATTCTATGGGAGAAGACCTTCCATTATACGTTATGATTCCAAATGAAACCTCAGTAAATATAGCAAAAGAAAAAATAAAAGAATATTTAAAGAAAAATTAATAAAAAAATGCAAAAAAATTTGCATTTTTTTTGTTTTTATGATAATATAATTCGCATTGTTTAAGAGAAGGGGAGTTTTTGGCATGGAAGAAATAAATATAAAGGAATTTTTAGGCTATATTAAAGAAAAAGTATTATATGTAATCATAGCTATTATATTATGTGTTAGTGCATTTGCGGCTTATGATTTATTTATTAAAACACCTAAATATAGTACATATGCAACTATTGCATTAGTTAAAGCTAATGAAAGTGCTACAATGACTCAAAATGACTTAAATGTTAATAAGAGTTTAGTAAGTACTTATTCTGTTATAGTTAAGAGTAAAAAAGTATTAAAAGCTACTATCGAAGAATCAGGGCTTAAATATACTCCAGAAGAATTATCTAATGAAATATCAGTTTCTTCACCAGATGAAGTTAATTTAATTAAGATTACTGTTCAAGATAAGAGTGCTAAGAATGCTTATAAAATAACTAAAACGCTTGCAGATGTATTTAGTAAAGAAGTTGCTAATACTTATGAGATGAATAACATTAGAATAATTGAAGAACCTGAAATAACTGATAAAGTATCTAATAATACTTTAAAAAGAGATTTAATACTTGGTTTTGCTATTGGTTTATTCTTATCAGTAGGTGTATTATTTGTTATATTCTACTTTGATGATACTATTAAATATCATGATGATATAGAAGAAGAACTTGGATTACCTATACTTGCTAAAGTATTTAAAAGTAGATTAGGTGATAAAAAGAAACCTATTTCTACCGAACTTATATTAGCTAAGTATCCTAAGTCTGTTGTAAGTGAAAGTATTAAAACATTTAGAACTAATTTAGAGTTTACTTCAATTGATAAGACTATTAGAACTATGTTAATAACTAGTTCAGTTCCAGGGGAAGGTAAGAGTTTTATCAGTGCTAATTTAGCTATTAGTTTTGCTCAAAGTAATAAAAGAGTATTAATTATAGACGCTGACATGAGAAAAGGTAGATTACATAAATTATTTAGGGTAAATAATACTAAAGGTTATTCAAATTTATTATTAGATAAACCTGAAAACTTTATTGAATATGTTAAGAAAACTAGTGTTGATGGAGTTAGTGTTATTACAAGAGGTACCATTCCTCCAAATCCTAGTGAATTATTAGGATCAACAAAGAATAAAGAATTAATTAAGGAATTAAAAAATCATTTTGATAAGATTATATTTGATGGAGTTCCATGTTCTGGTATGCCAGACTCAATTATTATGTCTTCTTTAGTAGATTCTGTTGTTATAGTAGCAAGTAATAAGATGACACCTAAAAACGAGTTTATTAATACTAAAAATGTATTACTAAAGGCTAAAGCACCTATATCTGGATTTATTGTTAATAAAATAGATTCTACTCAAGGTACATACGGAAAATATTATTACTATTACGGAGATAAAAATTAATGATAGATATACATAATCACATGATATATGGTGTTGATGATGGTTCTAAATCAATTGAAGAATCAATTGATATATTACGTGATTTATATAATAATGGTGTAAGTGATGTAATACTTACACCTCATTTTATACCAGAGACTAAATATGTTAGTCCAAAATTAAATAATATAGTTAAGTTTAAAAAAATAAAAGAAGAATTAAAAAGTAATAATATTAATATAAATTTATATTTAGGAAATGAAATATATATTGATAAAAACATATATAATTACATTAAAACAAATCAAATGTGTTCATTAAATAATACTGAATATATACTTGTAGAATTACCTATGAGTGGAGAATATGAAGATTATCAAGATATATTTTATAATCTTATTGATATAGGTTTTACCGTAATACTTGCACATCCTGAAAGATATAGATCTGTTCAAGGTGATTTTAATAAAATATATGAATTAAAAGACCAAGGAATACTATTTCAATGTAATATAGGTAGTTTAGTTGGTGAATATGGAAATGAAGCAAAAAAGGTTATTAAAAGGCTTCTAAAAGAACATTTAGTATCATTTATAGGTACTGATATACATAAAAAGAAGAATGATTATTCATATATAAATAAATCAATTAATAAAATGAAAAAATATATAAGTGATGATGAATTACAAGATATACTAGTTAATAATGCTAGAAAGATAATAAAAAAATAAGAGGGAATAATATGAAAAAGGGGATTATCTTAGATCTAAAAAGTATAAACTATAATGAATTAAATAAAAATAATATATTAAGTTTAGAAAATAATCCTAAATTATTAGCTAAATTAATATCAAAAGACCATAACATATATTCATTATGTTCTAAAGAAATAAAAGAAAATTATTATTTTATATTGGAATTAATTGAATTATGTAAAAATGATATTGATTTCATACAAAAAGTAGGGGATGAATTCTTAGCTATTGACTTATCTAATTATGATGAAACTGAAAAGAATAATAAAAGAATAGAAAAAAACGCTATTATTATATTATTAGAAAAATATACTGAATTTAATGGTAATTATATAAAATACCATACAATGGCATCAACTTATTATTATTCTGCTTCAAATAAGATAACAGAATTAATTAATAGTTTAGATAATAAAAGTAAAGAACGATATGGGCTTGGTTTTGGTGTACATAAAAATTTTTTTAAAAATGATATTGTATTAGAACATGCAGCATTAATGATGATTGATAAAATATTTAATCAGTTAACAAATATAGAAAGAAATTTACATAATACATATAAATCAATAGATAAAGTATTAAGTATAGGTATAAATAATATTCTTATTAATAAAATAAGATCATATGATAATTATTTAGCGGATTATATATTAAATCATCCTTCACTAGTTAATAAATTAAATGAAAAATCTGATGATATTATTGATAATTGGGATGAATATAATCGACAAATAAAGTGTTCTAAGGATAATTCTAAAAAAATAGTTGAACAAGTAAAAGAATACTCAAATAATTATAAAAAAGGATTTTCAATAGTGTCAGAAATTAAATTCTTAATATATTTTTCTAAGCAATATAATATTCAGGAAAATATATATAATTATTATAAAGAATTAAATAATGGAATAGATATAGATTATTTTAATTTTATAAATAATTATGATGATGTAACTTTATTTATATTTGATAATATAGAAAATATTGATGTTAGTGATTCATTTTATACTATATTTCAAATATTTGAAGATAACATGGAAGAATTATGTAAAAATGATGATGCAAAATATATTGAATTAGAAGCTGGTAGACTTTTATATAAAAAAGATCAAAAAAATATTGAAAGAGAATCTATTGTTAAAACAAGAATATTTGATTTTAATTTAAAAAGACAAAATAAGTTATATTAGAATTTGACTTTTAATATGCTTTATAATATAATAAAAGTCCTAAGAAATATTAGGGGGAAAGGAGCATAAATATGGCAAGAAAAAATAGAATCAAAAGAAATTCTGATTTATTAGATAAAAGAGCTGATATTGTTGCTGGTGCCAATAATGATCACTACCACATTAGAAAAAATCGTGTCTATATTTGTGGTTCTGATTATTATGGTAAAGTATATACAATAACTTCTAATAGATATAATACTGAAAATGTACATATTATAAAAGAATTTTATCCTTATGATAATAAGAGATTAAGATTCTTGATAGTTAACTTTAAAAACGCTAAAAAGTTTAAAACAAGAGAAAAATTACCAGATGGTACAGAAAGAAAAATTAATGTAATTGAGAATTATACAGATGTATCTGAATATATATGCAGTATTGGTGATATTAAGAAAATATCAAGTGATCTAATACCTGAAGAAGCTAATAGATCATTCATAAAAGAAAAACAATTAAAAGATAAACAAAATATTAAAAAATTAATATTAAAATTAGAAGAAAGAAAACAAAAGAATAAAGATAATAATAAGAGAAGAGTAGGGTAAAGAGGAGTAGAGTATGAAGAATAAAAATGAGTTAGTTGATACTAATATATTAGAAAGTGAAAAGAAGAAAAAATTAGGAATTACGCTATTAAGTGTTGGTATAGGTTTAATATTATTTAGTATATTATTAGTATTAGTTTCATATGTAGATTTTAATAAATTATTAGTTAATTTAAATTTTAGTGGATCAATAGCACATTTATTAGGATTAATGATAGCTGGATTATTACTTCTAGTTGGTAATGGTTTAACAATATCTGGTATAGTATTAATTGTTATTAATAATAAAAAGATTAAATCATACACTAAAGAAACAATTATACCTAAAGCAAAAGAAACATTTAATAAAGCTGAACCAGTTGTTACAGATGTAATTAAAACAGTTGGTGAAGGATTAGAAGATATAGCTAATAATGTAAAAGAAACAATAAATAAAAATAATAAAAAAGGAGAGTAGTAATACTTTCCTTTTATTATTTCTTTAAAACATTTATTAGTTTACATAATAATTATTATATGAAATTAATATTATATTCTTCTAGATTCAATTTCAGCCATTTTTTCTAATACTTCATCAGCATTATCTTTTGTTAATTCAGTATAGCCTAATTCTTTTAATGCTTGTGCTTGCGTAGTATATAATTCTTGAGTTCTAGATAATTTTTCTTCATGTTTAATTTCCATAGCTTGTTCAAATTTCTTATGAACTTCAATTAATTTATCTCTCGATGCACTACCATTTGTATACATTAATAAAGCTGAATAGAATATACTTTCAAATGCAAATTGGTTATCTGCATCAAATACATATTCATCTGCAGAAATAAAACCAGTTGTCTTAGCAGTATATGCTAGTAAATATTTTGTTTCAGGTGTTGTTTCTAATGTTTCTAAAAAATAATATAAATATCTACAAATATTACTAGATTCTTCATCATTTGCTGATAATCTATCTTTTAATAAATATATAATATCATTTAATACTTTTTGATCATTTGCTTTGATTCCATCAAAATACAAATTACCCTTCTCTACAAGGGTAGAGGACTCATCATTAATTAAATTATTAACGTGTCTTATAAAATCATTATCTATTTTTAAATCTTTTATTTCATCAGATGATTTAATACTTAATAGATTTAATAACTTCATTCTTTTTTCAAGTGGCCAATCATTTATTGTATCCATTTCTAGGTAATTATATACCATTTGTCTACTAACACCTAAATACTTTGCTAATTTTACTTTAGATACACCAGCTTCACTTAATATATCATTAATTTTTTCCATCATCTAAACATACCTCCCTAGTATATATTAATTTTATATCATGTTAAATTATATGTCAAGTAAAGGTAAAGAAAAAAATTATTTTACTACTCTACTCTATTTCTTTACACAAAAAAAGATATAGAAAACTATATCTTATATATCTAATAAATATGAAAATATATCTAATGAAAGTTTAATTACATTGTGCCTAATCATATTATCCTCAATAGTTACATAATTACCAGTTTTTAATTCACATTTAATATTATCAGAATCAACTAAAATTGGATCTTTTTGTTCCTCTGTAGCGTATTTTTCTGCTATTTCAGGATCAATTTTACCAGAATTAGCAATTACTATATCAATCTTTCTTTTTCCTAAATAACTATTAATTACTTTGATATGCTCACTTACTTTAAAGTTATCAGTCTCCCCTGGTTGACTCATCATATTACATACATACATTATTTTAGCATTACTTTTATCAATTTCATTAATGACATCTTTACTTAATAAATTAGGAATAATACTAGTATATAAAGAACCCATACTAAAAATAATTAAATCTGATTCTTTAATTGAATCTAAAACTGCATCACATACTTTAGCTTTCTTTTCATAATATACTTTTTTTATTTTAAGAGGACTTTTAGTTATTTCACTTTCTCCTATAACAATAGAACCATCTTCCATCTTAGCTGCTAATGTAACATTATCTTCAGAAAAAGGTATTACTTTACCTTTTAAATTTAAAACTTTACTTATTGCTGTTATACCATCAGACAAATTACCTGTTACTTGAGATCCAGCGGTTAGTAATAAATTCCCTACAGCGTGTTCATTTAAATCTGAACAAGTACTAAATCTATAATCTAATATTTTTTCCATTAATGGCTCAGTAGTTGCCAAACTTATCATTACTTTTCTAATATCACCCATTGCGGGTATATTAAATTCTTTTCTAAGTTTACCAGTAGATCTGCCATCATCACAAACTGATACAACCGCTCTTAAATCAACGGGGAATTCTTTTAAACCTCTTAGTAGTGTAGACATTCCTGTTCCACCACCAAAAACAGTTACTTTTTTCATTATATCACCTTATAAATACCATAGTTTTTTATCATCCTTACGGACTTCTTTAATAATTCCACCACCTAGACATTCTTCTCCTAAATAAAGAACACATGCTTGACCTGGGGTTACCGATTTAACATTATCATAATGTACTATTATATGTTTATCATCAACATACTCAATTTCAACTGGAATTTCTTTTTGTCTATATCTAAATTTAGCTGTAGCTTTAGTAGGTCTTTCATCAGATATAAAATTTACTTCTTCAATTAAAGATGAAGTAGATTGTAAATACTTAGTATCATCTCCTAAAGATACATATAATATGTTTTTATCTAGATCTTTACCAACCACGTATAATCTATCTTCATTACCACCAATATTTAATCCTCTTCTTTGACCAATTGTATAATACATAAGTCCAACATGATCTCCTATTACTTCGTTAGTATCTATATCTACTACTTTACCTGGAGTATTAGGTAAATAATTTGTTAAAAAGTCTTTAAAATTACGTTCTCCAATAAAACATATACCAGTTGAATCTTTCTTTTCTGCGACTATTAAACCAAGTTTTTTAGCTAATTTTCTTACATCAGGTTTTAACATATCCCCAAGTGGGAATATTACATTAGATAATTGTTCTTTTGATACTTGTGATAAAAAATATGTTTGATCTTTATTTTCATCTTTAGCTTTATATAATTTACCATCTTTCATCTTTGCATAGTGACCAGTTGCGATGTAATCAGCGCCTAATTTATCTGCTTCTTTTTTAAACATATCAAATTTAATATATTTATTACACATAATATCTGGATTAGGAGTTCTACCTTTTTTTAATTCATCAAGAAAATATGTAAATACATAATCCCAATATTCTTTAATAAAATCTATTCTATGTAATTTAATTCCTAATTTTTTACATACTTCAACAGCGTCATTATAATCTTGTTCTTGAGAACAAATATTATTATTTAAAGTAGGATTACCATTAATATCATTATTAATAGATGAATCCCAGTTTCTCATAAATAGACCTTCTACCTCATACCCTTGTTCTTTTAATAAATATGCAGATACTATAGAATCTACTCCACCACTAATACCAACTATTACTTTTTTCATAATATTCACCTTTTTTTCTGCAAATATTATACAATAAAAACTTATTTAAGTAAATTAATAATTAATTTATATAAATATGGTGATATAAAAGCTTCAAATATTGAACAAATAATACATATTAAAATACATACTAATAACAAAAATACATATTTACCCATAAAAGAGGCAAAATTAACTGTTTTCTTTTTAAAAGCATTATTTACTAATGAAAGTGATATATTAACTGAATATATAGCTAAAAATAGGCCTAAAATAAGTATTATTAACTTATTTGGAAATAAATAGACTAATATGCCCAATAGTCCACTAAATTTATACTTAGCAAATATACTAGCTATACTAAAACCAACTATAAATGATTTAAAAAAAGTCATAATATAAACTACAGGTAATCCAATAATAGATATACCTAATGCCCATATTAAACAAAAATAAGTTATATTACTAATTAATGATTCTTTAAATATCTTTAATTTATCAGAAAAACTAATAGTATTAAAACTATTAAAATAATTATAAACAGAATCATTTATATATTTTTTATCTTCATTACTAATAATAGTAATATATAAACTACCAAATAATAAACCAAGTACTAACAATAAAATAACTGATATAAATATTACTTTCTTACTTTTAATTTCATTAATATATTTAGAGTACAGTTCTTTCATTTTTTATTCTCCTTTTACTTAAATATATGTATTAAGTTTATAAATAGAACTTTTTATATAAAAATACATACTATAATATGAAAGGAGCTGTTCTAATGAATAATAGGAATTTTGGATATAGAAGTGGTTTCTTTGGTCCATTTATACTAGGAGGAATCACTGGTGCATTAGTGACTCCACTATTCTATAATAACAATAGGCCTAACTATTATTACCCATATCCATATTATTATGGACCATATTATAGACCATATTAGGAGTTACACTCCTTTTATTTTTTTAATACATTCCTTTTCAGTTATATAAATCTTATTATATTTTATAAGATTTTTTTTATTTCTATACATTTTATCAATAGACTTTACTTTTTTATACTTTTTAAATCTATTTTCATACAAATATCTTTCATATATAAATCTATTAAATATATAATTCTTATTTTTAATATAATAAATTAGTTCTATTATAATAAAACTAATAACAAATATATAACTATAATTATTAAAATATATAACAAGTACTATTGTAATTATAACTGATATATAAAAAAGCATTTTATAAGATAACTGAAAGTTAAATAATTTATTAAGAAATATATTTAATATTTTAGAACCATCTAACGGAATAACTGGCATAATATTTAATAAAAGCATCGAATAATGATAGTTTTTAAATATATTAAAAAAATAATCACTAATTAAATAATTTTTATATAATAAACAAATTACTATATATAAAACAATTTGAAAAACAGGTCCCATTATATTAATTAGCAATTCTTCCTTAAATGGTCTATCTATAACACTATCATACTTTATAACACCACCAAAAGGATATATATTTATAGACCTAACATTGATATGGTAACAATACGCCATAATAAAATGGCCTAGTTCATGAATTATAATGAGCAACATAATACCAATAATTTCTTTAAATAAACCAGTTATTAAACATAAAAATATAAATATATAAGTAATTTTATCAAAATGAATTTTATTTAAGAAATTCTTTATAATCAAGATATTCTTCACCTTTTTGAAATAATAGATATAAAGTATTATTATCAGCTTCTCCTAAAAGATCATTTTTCTTTACATAATCATATAGTTTTACATTTACTTTAGATAGATTGCCATAATATGTATCTACCCCATTTTCGTCTTGAATAATAACAGTTCTATTTAATTCATCTTTATTTCCAATAAATATAACTATACCATCCTTTAATATAGGAATCGCATAATTATTATCTAATGAAAGTTTAACACCATTATTAAATGTACTAATATCATTATATCTAATTTTATCTGAATAAACTGTCTCAGTTTTAATAACATCTTGAAAAGGTATAACATCACCTAAATATTTATTATATATTTTTTTTATTGCTGCAAAACTCATATATTTATTATATACATTATTAAATATTAAATTTTTAATTCTTAAACTTTTTCTAGTAATTAAGGAACCAAATATTACTAAAACAATAATAATAGTAGTTTTTAAAATTGAAGATTTAACTATTTTATTTACAACATTTTTTTGTTTCATTATATTCACCTATTAATATATATGAATTAAAAAAAGAAAAAGAACATTAAGTTCTTTTTCTAATAATAGACATAATCAAAACATATATTATATTTATAATTAAATAATGATATATAATAAATATTAATTCACTAATATTAATTATTCTATATTTTGTAATGTTATAAATTAAAAACAATAATAATTGGTAACTAACTATCAGAAATAATGCATATAAAGTGTTAATAATAATACTTGGTTTATACTTTTTATAAAAATAATAAGTGATTAAACCTAATAAAAAGAAAATAATTCCATTTAAAATATAAAAATTACTATAGAAAATATCATAGATTATTCCAATTATAGATACTTTTAATAAGTACTTATATTTATCTTTTTTTTCAATAAATAAGATAGACATTAATGAAAATAATGGTAAGAATAGTGAATTTCTTTTTATAATATTATTAATTATTAAATCGATAAAAACTGATAAAAAAGTAATCATCTTACACCTACTAAGCCAACTACTCTAACTAAATTTATATCATTAAAATCCGCAGATGGTGTAATAATTAAAGTATTAGATAAATTGAATTCATCTTTTTTTATATCTTTAATTTTACCAATTAATATACCGCTTGGAATATTGTTTGATAAACCAGATGTGACTATATCTATATTAGATATATTATTTAAATCACCTATAACATTTTCTAAATATAATTCATTTTTTATTAAATTATATTCTTTAATAATTCCATAATAATCTTTTCCTTCATATGAAAATTTTGCCGATATATAATTTTCACTAGTATTACATATTAATCTTACTTCACTAGAATGATTATTAACAGTTATAATTTCACCAATCAAACCATTATTAGATATTACACCAAATCCTTTTTTAACGCCATCTTTCTTCCCTTTATTAATTGTTATAATATCATACCAATAATTTGGACTTCGTTTAATAATTGATGCATTTATATTAATTTTATCTGATAATACATTGTCAATTTCATTCATTCTTTTTAAATCATTAATTTGATTATTTAGATCCTTTATTTCATTTTCTAAAACATCCTTATTAAAATTAAAATCTTTATCTATATAAAAAGTACTTGCACTTAATCCTTTAAATATATCTAAAAACTTATTTTTATCATTAACAAAAAAATATACTAATATAATAGAAACAATTCCTATTCCAACAAATAATATATATTTTTTCTTTCTTTTATTCTTTTTCATATATTCACCTAAATATCCTTATTTTCTAATAGACTATAATAATTATTATTCCCAACTATAATATGATCTATAACATTTATTCCTTGTATTTTACCTATTTTAATTATATTTTTAGTTAATTCTATATCTTCAATAGAAGGAAGTAAATCATTCGAAGGATGATTATGAACACATATTATTGAATTTGCTGATAATAAATATGCATTTTTAAATACCTCCCTTGGATGAACAATAGACTTATTTAAAGTACCCACAAATAGTATTTTTTTATCAATCAAATTATTTTTAGTATCTAAGTATAAACAATAAAAGAATTCTTGTTTTTTATCTTTTAAATCATCTTTAATATAATTAAATACATCAATTGGTTTACTTAAGTTAATTCTTTTTTTATTCTTATTACTATATACTCTTCTACCTAATTCAATAGATGCGAGTAAAGTAATTGCCTTTACTTCCCCTACACCATTTATTTTAGTAAGTTTATTTACTGAATATTCTTTTAAATTAGTAATGTCTTTTATTTCTTTTAATATATTATTAGATAAATCTTTCACTGAATAATTAATTGTACCTGTTCTTAAAATAATAGATAATAATTCCTCATTGCTAAGCGAATATGAACCATATTTTAATAATCTTTCTCTTGGTCTATCAAATACTGGTATATCTTTAATTAAAACCTTATTCATTTTTAAGAACTAACTCCTCATATTTACTTAGTATTTGTTTTTCAGCATTTGTTATTGCTATATCAGAGTCACTACTAGATACTAAACTGTCATATTGTCTTAAACTTTCAAGGAATTCATTATTATTTATCTTTTTTTCTTTAATATAAATATTATTATCAATTTTATAAGCATCCTTTATTTTATTAGATAAATCTTTTTTCTCTGTTATGCCAATTATAATATGATAACCATCATTTTCTTTATAATAAAAATAGTCTGCTATACTAGCACCAGCAGTTTTCATATTATCGATGTCTTTATAGACTCCATATTGAAGTAGATATACTGTACTAGTTTCGCTTAATAATTCAGTTGCTTTTTCTTTCTCATACTGTTTAAAAATATAAAAACCAGATAAAACTCCTAAAACTATAATAAAAAGAAAAAAAGACATTTTTTTAAAATATTGCATTTCTATCACCATTTAAATAATAAAAGAAAATATTCAAAAAAAATGTCAAAAAAAAGAAGAATTATATATTTTCTTCTTCTATTATATCTTGTATATGATATATTACATCAAATATAGATGTTTCTATGCTTTCTTCTTCATTTCTTTTCTTTAATTCAATAATATGTTCTACTATCTTTTTACCTATAGTAATTCTAATAGGAATTCCAATTAAGTCCATATCATTAAATTTTACCCCTGGTCTTATATCTCTATCATCAAGTATAGTTTCTATACCTAAATCTCTTAATTCATTATATAAGTGATTAGCCGCATCCATTTGATCAACATTAAGAATGTCTATAACAATAATGGCCACTTTATATGGAGCTATACTAATTGGCCATATAATTCCATTTTCATCGTTTCTTTGTTCTACTATAGCAGCTAAGCATCTGCCAAGCCCTATACCATATGATCCCATATAGACCGGTTGAAGGTTATTTTCACTATCTAAATATTTTAAATCAAAACTTTCTGAGTATTTAGTACCTAGTTTAAAAGTATTACCACATTCTATACCCTTCTTGAAATATAATTTGCCACCACATTCAGGGCATGAATCTCCTTCTTTAACATTTCTAATATCTCCTTTAAAGTCTACATTAAAATCTGTTAAATTTACGTTTTTATAATGATAATCTTTTTTATTAGCACCAACTACAAAATTAGTCATTACTTCTACTTCATTATCCATAATAACAGGTATATTTATATCGATTGGGCCAACAAAACCAGTTTCAGTTTTAACTTTCTTTTTAATTTCCTCAGGTGTAGCAAGGTCAACTTCATTAGCATTCATTAATCGCGCTAATTTATCTTCATTAACTATAGAATCACCTTTTAACAAAACTAAATAATATTTTTTATCTATTTTATAAATAAGTGATTTAACTAACTTATTATTGGCTTCTGGAAGTATTTTAGCAACTTCTTCAATTGTTTTAGCATCAGGGGTATAAACCAAATCTTTTTCTAATATCTTTTCTTTAGATTCAGTATCCATAATTATTGTTGAACATACTTCAATATTAGATGCATAATCACATTTATCACATAATACTATTGTATCTTCACCTATATCAGTAATTGCTTGGAATTCTTCTGATAAAGAACCACCCATTTTACCAGTATCCGCTCTTACTATTTTATAATTAATACCTAATCTACCAAATATCTTTTTATAAGCATTAAACATAGTATTATAACTTTCAGAAAGACCATTTTCATCTTTATCAAAAGAATATGCATCTTTCATCATAAATTCTCTTAATCTAAGTAAGCCATATCTTGGTCTAGCTTCATCTCTAAACTTGGTTTGTATTTGATATAAAGTGAATGGTAAATCTTTAAATGATTTTACTTTCATAGAAGCAGCAACTGCAAATAATTCTTCATGAGTAGGACCTAATGTATATTTTTTTTCAAATCTATCTTCTAATTTAAACATTTCTTTACCAAAAGATCCTAATCTATTAGATTTAGCAAAGTATTCTTCATTAATAAGCGCAGGCATTAAAACTTCATCAGCACCTGAAGAATCCATTTCTTCTCTAATAATTTTTTCAATATTTTTCAATACTTTAAATCCAAGTGGTAAATACATGTAAACACCAGATGAACTTTTCTTAACAAACCCACCTCTTACAAGTAAATTACCAGAAACAGAGTCTTCTTCTTTATTATCTTCTCTTAATGTATAAAAATAGCTGTTTTTTAATCTCATAATAATTTCCCTTTTCTTCAAATATTATACCAAATATTAAATAAAAAAGAAATAAACTGTTATTTTTTATAATTATTTATCATTTTTTTAACACTTAAATCATTTGACAAAAAGTATTAAAAGTGATAGTATATTTTCTTGCGAAAAAGGGGTTTTTCGTATTAATAACAAAGGAGAAATAATTGATGAGTAAAAGAAGAACAGATGAAGAATTAGCTCTTATTACTGCATTAGCTAAAATTAGAAAAGAATTAGCTACTAAAGGTATTGATTTTGATTCTGATAGCGGAAAATTATCTTATAGTGAAATGTTAGAACTATATAGACAAATTCGTATGAAAGAATTAGATGAAAAATTAAAAGCAGCTGATAAAGAATTTGAAGATGAAGATGAAAAAAAAGAAACTATCTTAGATAGAATTAAAGTTCAAAATCAAGATAATATTCCAAAAGTTATGAAGATTACTACTGAAAATAATAAAAAAATTGAAGAAAATAGTAATAAACCTAAAAAAAGAAAGAAAAAATGGATTAAAATTGCTTCTGGAATAATAGTTGGAGGTTTAGTTTTAACTGGTATTGCTACTTTAAGTTCAAAAGTTGGAGAAAACTTATATTATAGACATGTTAAAAATGAGAAAATGGCTCCATATAAAGAAATGTTAGATCATGTAGTTCTAAGTAGTTCTCATCCTATGTACAAAACTAGAGATGTAGGGAATGGAGAACATGAAACATATTGTGAATATTGGCTAGATTATGGTAAAATTGCTACAGCAATTAAAGAATCTGATAATCCAGACTTAGCATTATATACATTATATAATTACTTTGGTAAAACTAATGATCCAATGTATGAAGGTATAACAAATAGAACATGTAAATATTTTGAATTTACTAATGAAAATGGAGAATTAAAAAAAGGAGATCTATATGACTTTGCTTCTGGTTTTGATAGAGGCAATAAAACAAATGAAGAAATATTAAAAGAATATGATGAAGTTTGTGATACAGATTTAAAATATGATTTTGACTCTTCATTAGATAATTTAAAATATAAAATTAATGTTAAACCATTAACTAAAAGTTATCAAAACAAAAATAGAAATTTTTAAAATTTCTATTTTTTTATTTTATTTCAACTCCGCCCCATTCTACTAAAACAAATCCTGTTCTTTTTGGAGTTATTAATTTTTGTTCAGGCATTTCTATATAATCATTTATTGGTTTATATTCCATTAATACTCTAATTATTGAATCAGGTTTAACTGATAAACTTAATGGCATATTCTTATTTATTTCATCGATGGTAGCAAATCTAATATAATTATATTTATTTTTTTCTAATATCGGTAACCAATATATTATAAATTCCTCTGCTTCATATTCATTTAAACCAAGAATAGCTAATTTTTCTTCTAAAAACTTACTTATATCACTACCCTTAACAACAAATCCATCTTCTTTACTAAATTCTTCACTATGAAGTGCTTCATAATATAAAGAATAAAGTTTTCTACCAGAAGTTTTATCTATTATAGTACCATCCGGATTTGCAGTAATTTCCCATCCGTTTTTATATTCTGGATATGAAATAGTTATATTATCAGGTTTTCCTAGTTTAACAGTCAAATCAGTAGTATTTTTAGGATATAAATAAATAACTGGTTTTTTATCTAAAGGTTCATCTGGATCATTACCTGAACACTTTCCATTAAAAAATATAAAATATACTGCTAATGTAATACCAATTACACCTAAAATAATTCCAAGAATTATGAATGGAATCTTATTATTTTTATTAGACATATTATCACCTCTATTTTTATTATAGCATAAAGAACTATTTTATCGAAATCAAAAAAAGACTAAAATCTAGTCTTTTAGTTTTAAATTGATTAATTCAAGCTCTTTCTTTTCATTATCTAACTTAGTTCTTTCTTCTTCAACTAATTCTTTAGGTGCGTTATTAACATAACCTTGATTAGATAATAATTTTTCTCTTCTTGCTATTTGAGATTCTAATACTTCCTTTTGTTTTAATAAAGACTCTTGTTCTTTAGCCTTATCTTCACTACTAACTTCAAAATAGAATACTAAATTAGCATTAAATATATGATTATCATAATCAACACTAATACTTTCAAAAGTATCAATTTCTTCTTGATATGCAATGTTTTCTTTTGTTAATTTAAGCATATCACAAATTAAGTTTTCTATTTTTTGATCAGTACTACATCTAAAAGTATACTTGCAATCTTTTTTAATATTATTATCTTTCTTTGATATTCTAGCCTTAGTAATAAAATCTCTAATAGAATTCATTAACTCTAATGTATCACTAAATACTAATTTCTTTTCATATTTTGGATAATTACTAATCATAATACTTTCAGCAGATTTAACTGGTAACATCTGATATATTTCTTCCGTAACAAATGGCATGAATGGATGAAGCATTTTTAAAATACCTGTTAATACATATAACAATGTTGACTTAGTCCCTTCATTATCTATATCAAATTTAGAAGCTTCTATATAGAAATCACAAAAATCTGACCAGATAAAATTATATAGTTCTGTACCAACATTTTGGAATTCATATTTGTCCATATTTTTACGAACTATTTTTACCGTATCGTTATATTTTGTTAGTATCCATTTATCGCTGAAGGATAAATTATCTAAATTAATTTCTTTAATATCTTCAATATTCATTAGAGTAAATCTTGATGCATTCCATATTTTATTTATAAAGTTCCATGTGGCAGATAATTTTTCTTCATCAAATCTTAAGTCTAACCCAGGCGCAGAACTAGTAGTTAAATAGAATCTTAAAGCATCTGCTCCATATTTTTCTACCATTTCAATTGGTTCTACACCATTACCAAGTGATTTACTCATCTTTCTTCCATCTTTAGCTCTTATAAGACCATGCATATAACAATCTTTAAATGGATTTTTACCAGTAAATTGTTCTCCTTGGAACATCATTCTATATACCCAGAAGAATAAAATATCATATCCTGTAGACATAAAATTAGTTGGATAATATCTTTCAAATAATGATTTATCTTCCATAGCCCAACCAAGTGTACTAAATGGCCATAATGCAGATGAAAACCAAGTATCTAAAACATCTTTATCTTGTACCCAACCTTCTCCAGGGGATTCAACGGATGCTTTTATTTCATCATTTTTATACCAAATAGGTATTCTTATACCCCACCATAATTGTCTAGATATACACCAGTCATAGCATTCTTCTGCTTTTTGAATAATAGTTTTTTCATATCTTTTAGGATAAAAATTAACTTTATTATCTTTATCTTGTTGCATATTTATTAAATCTTTAGCAAGTCCTTCCATTTTAACAAACCATTGTTCTGATAAATATGGCTCAACCATTACATCAGTTCTTTCAGAATATCCAACTGAGTGAGTTATTTCTTCTATTCCAATTAATAGATCTTTTTCTTCTAACTCTTTTAATAATTTATCTCTGCATTCAAATCTATCTAAACCGTTATATTTACCAGTTTCTTCATTCATATGAGCAGTTTCATCCATAATAACTATTCTTTCTAGATTATGTCTATTACCTACTTCAAAGTCATTAGGATCATGTGCTGGAGTTATTTTAACTACACCAGTACCTTTATCTATATCTGCATGTATATCACCAATTATTGGTACTACTCTATCTACAATAGGTACTATTACATTTTTACCTATTAAATCTTTATATCTATCATCTTTTGGATTAACCGCTACTGCAGTATCTCCAAATAATGTTTCAGGACGAGTTGTCGCTACATCTAAATAGTCATTAGTTCCTTCAATAAAATATTTAATATGATAAAATGCACCTTTAGTATCTTTATATATAACTTCTTCATTAGATAAAGCTGTTTTAGCTTCTGGATCCCAGTTTATTATTCTTTTTCCTTTATATATAAGACCTTTTTTATACATTTCTATAAATACTTTATTAACGGCTTTAACTGAATATTCATCTAAAGTAAATCTTTCTTTTGAATAATCTAAAGAACAACCCATATGAGCCCATTCTTTACGTATATTTCCGCCATACTCACGAGTCCAGTCCCAACAAGCTTCTAAGAACTTTTCTCTTCCTAAATCATATTTATTTATGCCTTCAGATTTTAACTTTTTAACTACTTTTGATTCAGTTGCAATAGCTGCGTGATCAGTACCTGGAAGCCATAAAACATCATAACCATCCATTCTTTTATATCTAGCCATAATATCTTGTAAAGATACATCCCATGCATGACCTAAATGTAATTTACCTGTAACATTTGGAGGAGGTAATATTATAGTAAATGGTTCTTTACTTGTATCACCACATTTAAAATATCCTTTTTCTTTCCAATTTTCATATTTATCTTTTTCTACATCTAAATGATTATATTTTGTATCTAACATTCTATATCAAACCTTTCTTTTATAAATTCTTTTAATTCTTTTTCTATTATATTTACTTGTTCTTTATTTAAATCACTTCTAATTAAATTTAATTTTTTATTCAATAAATCATTTTCTAATATGATTTCCATTGATCTTTTAAAATTTACATCAAAGAAGAATGCAAGTTCTCTTAAAACATACATAAAATCATTAGAAGCTCCATATCCATTATCAATTAATTCTCTATTTTTAAAATTATTTATAATAACATCATCAATTTTATAATTATTATCTTTAACACTAGTACCATGAATAATTAAAATATCAACTTTATCAGCGTCTCTAACTAATTTACAATGCATATCTGTTAATTCATCAAATTTAGGGACTTCTTTTTTATTATGATATTTAACCGCTTTTTGAACTATTTCATCATTATAATTATTTTCAATTAATATTTCATAACTTCTATCACCATGATCTATAGATTTAGAATCTTCATAAGTATCATATTTAGTAACTTGTTCAAATCTACCTAAATCATGAAATAAAGCGCAAACACTAGCTCTATTAAATTCTTTTTCATCTAAATTAAGTGATTTAGCAATATCTTTAGCATAGCCAACCACTCGGTAAGTATGATTATATTTATGATTTACTTTTTCATTATTTTTATCAAACTTATTTACATATTCCTCAAAAAATTTAATCTCATTTTCCATTTTTATTCCCTCCTAAATAAAAAAAATCTATGATGTAAGGACTATTTCTAGCGGTACCACCTTACTTCATAGATATTTCTATGCTCTTAATACTTAACGCGTATAACGTAACATCCTATTAACTTAGATATTAAACTCAAAAGCTACCTTCAAATATATTAATTATTAGTTTACACCAAACACTAACTCTCTTAAAATTAATAATATTTTACTCCTCTTTTTCAACGTTTATGAAAAGATTATATAACAAATATAATTAAAAATCAAGTTATTCAGTTTTTTCTTCTTTTTCAGTTTCTTCAGAATTAGTTTTACTTTCTTCCTCTATCTTTTTAATTATCTCTTTTGCTTTCTTTTTATTCTCTTCTTGTTTTTTCTTAATTTCTTCATCATTTTTTGTTTCTATTGATTCTTCTTCTTTTTTACTCTTTTCTTCTTTTAATTTTTCTATATATTTAATATTATCTTCAAATTCTCTTAAAATGTTATTTTTCCCTACAACATAGAATTCATATTCTTTTGTATTTACTTTTAAAAATGTTTCATCTTTTATTACGAATCCAGTTGGATTACCTTGATAAATTGCTTCATTATCTTTTTTATTTAAATCAACATAATATATAACATAATTATTATCTAATAATTCATCAATATAATAATGATATGTACTTGTTTTCTTCTTTTTATAGAATAGTACATAATATATTTGATCTTCTTTATTAAAAATATCTGTATATGATATTTCTTTAAACTTATCATTATCAATAGTAGTTGCGCTAACATTTAGTGCTGAATACTTATTAACATTTTTTCTTAAATGAAATATATCTATATTAAACATAAATAACACTAAAATAGTTGCGCAACAAACAAAAACAAAGAAAATTGCAATCAATAAAGTATTCATAGAAAAAATCTTTTTTATAACTCTATAGAATATACTTATTTCTTTTTCAACTTCAACTTCTTCTTTAGGTATATCTACTTCTTCAATTACTTTTTCTTCTTTAGGTTTATCAATTATTTCTACTTTATCTTTTTTCTTAAATTTATTTTTTAATTTAGTAATAAACGATACTTTTTCAGTAACATGTTCTTCTTTCTTAGTTTCTTCTTTTATAGGTTCTATAGCTGTACTTTCAGTTATTTCTTCTTTTTCTTTCTTTTTAAGAACTTCTTCATTAATTTTTATTTTATTCTTTTTCTTAAAGAAAGGAAATGCAAATTTCTTTTTAGTTATGTTATCTTTTTGAATAAATGATTTATCAGGATTAAATTCCTCAATTAAATCATTAATATCTTTATCTATTTTGATAAAGCATGGTATTTTAAGATTTTTTTCAATAATAGAAGGATCTAAATCTTTATTATAGCCACCTGAAATACCTAAATAATTTGCATATGTATTTTCAACTAATAATTTGTCTACATCAACAGTTTTTAATATATAATCTGTTGCCGGATCTTGAACCTCATTATAATAATTATAATTAGTTTTAAATTTAAAATAATAATATTTATAATCGTTAATTAATTTTTCTTCAATAAATTCCATATCTAATGGAAAACTCGTATAATTATTACTGATACAATAATTAATATATAAATCAGATTTAGCTAGTTCCACATTATTATTATATTTTTTAGGCATTAATTTAGATAATCCATAAAAATTTAAAAATGAGAATAATGGATATCTACTCAAATCATCCTTAGCAATACTACTAAAACTATATTTTGATATATTCTTACCTTTTCTTATATAATTATCTAATACAAATAATTTTAATTGATTATCTTTTTTCTTATATAATTTTTCTAAATAACTTTGAGTAGTTTTATTAGATACATAGTATTCAATATTAATTGCTGATTCTAAAAACATTCTAAGATTGATGTAATCTTTATTTTGCATAAAGTTTTCATCTTTCTTAAATTTATAATTACATCCTTTTTTTAATATATCAATAATTGCTGATTGTATTAATTTTTTATTCTTTTTTAGATCTTTTTCTAAGACAACACCAGAATTTAAATAATCATTAAAAAGTAATATAACGTTATTTCTTTCAATATCAAAATTAAATGTTTTAAATAAATCAGGAAAAACAATATCATAAAAATTAGTATTGTTTGATAATAAACCAATAGGAATATTTTCCATATTAGTAAAATATTTTAAAATTAATTTTTTATATAAAACGATTGCACTTTCATTTTTTGTACTAGAAAGTAAGTTAGCTACTTCATATTTACTTTCATTTGTTAGTTTAGGAAATATCTCTTTAATTTTATCTGTATACTCATCATAGTATTCTCTAAAAACTAAAGAAATAAGAGATAAACTAATATTAAAGTCACTAAAATCATCGTTATGATCAAAATTAGCATCATCTAATATCATTAAACCCATTTCTTTAGTAAATTTCATTCTTTTAATTTTTTCGAATGCTCTTATTTTGCTTTTAAAATCCCTAACCTCTATTACTTCAAGCAAATATGATAATTTAGTTAATTTTATATTATTTATAAAATTTTTAATCACAATTATCACCTTGATTTCAATTATATCATAATAAATAAAAAAATGAAGAAATTAATTAAAAATTTCATCAAAAATATTACTAATTAATTTCTTTGCATTCTTTTTTATATATTTAATAACAGATTTCCAATCACTTTCTTTTTTTTCTTCTACTTCTCCATATATTCCAAGTCTATTTTTTTTAGCTTTTTCTTCCGCTTTAACAAGATCATCATAGTATTTATACTTGTTAGTTATATATTGAACTTTTGCATAACCCTTTTTTAGTATTTCAGCTTCTAATAACTTATCATCTACAAATACATAAGCTAAATATCTATCATATTTATCTACTTTATCACTCGCTTTATCATATTCAAGTTCTATCTTCTCTGCTTTTTTTAATTTATTACATGTATAATCAGCAGCTGTATCTCCAAATTCCTCTGCTTTTTTATTTGATCCAGCAATTTCAGGTGCATTAATTCCTAAAAACCTAACTTTAATTTCTTCGCCCTTTAATATAAATCTTGCAGTATCTCCATCAACACATTTAGATAATTTAACCTTATCCTTTGCTTCGGTAACAACTGGTATCATCAATAAAAACAAAAATAATAAAATATGCTTCTTCATACTATCACCACTATTATAAATATATCATAAATTATTTTTAATGTATATCATTTTTTATATAAACGCATAACATATATTAGGTGATTATATGAATAACTTTTTATGTTTTTTATTAAGAAATACAAAAAAACTAATATTATTTTTAATAACTATTTCATTATTCATTATACTTTTTTATCAAATAATAATACTTTTATTTATTACTACATCAATTAATGCATTTTTATTATTTATTATTTTCATTCTTATGTGTATTTCTTGTTTTTTCTTCTTCAAAATTTAATATTTCAAGAGACTTATACACCTTTTCAATTTTATTTTTAATATCTATTATGTCTTTTATATCTACTTTTTCAGGTATTGAAATAAGTAATAAAAACAATACTTTTTCATTTTTTAATAAAGGAAAATACTTCTCATAATATTCTAATAATGAAATAAAATCTAAGTCTTTATAATATCTATTATATAAATCTATTAAATCATAAATTGGATTATCAATTTTAGTGTTTTCTAAATTTAATAAATATATATTTTCTTTATCTCTTATTACATTATTAAGACTATTGTTATTAAATATAGTAACAATTCTTTTTTTATTATCATTTAAACAAGCATCTTTCCACTCTTCCAATTTACTAAAGCAATAATTAATAGCGGATAAAATTAAACTAATACTTTTTTGAATTAAGTATTCATTTGGTGATGGATACTCCTTATTATCTATAATATTTATTAAGTTATTATAAAAAAGATATTTATCATTAATATCGTCTTTTATTGATTCATATAACTTTATAATATCATTACTCTCAACATCTATAAAATAAGTAGTCTTGCTATGTAATAAAGTTAGGAGTTTTACCAAATCTCTTGCTTTTTCATTATAATTATAGTCTACTGGTTGTATATATTTAAATAATATTCCTTCGTTATCATAATCTATAATACTAGGAAAGTAATTAAATCCTCTTGATAGTAAATAATCATATATTTTTATACCTTTATTTTCTTTTAAAACAAATTGACCTAAAGGCGTACTAATTATAGTTAGATTTCCTTTTATAGTAACTTTATTTACCTTTAGGTCATTTTTTTTTATTAAGTTTTTATATTTATTCATTACTAGGTATGATTATTTTACTTCCTAAAGAAATAGTGCTTAGATCATTATATTCTTCAAGTTCTTCTTTACTAGTATTATATTTTTTTATTATTTCATTTATATCATCTTTTTCTCTATAAATATGAACATTATAAGTAACATAAGTATCATTATCATCTTCAAAATTATCAAAAATAGATGTTGCTTCTTTAGAAGAACTTGCATCATTAAATACTTCTTTTGTCTCTTCCACTACTGGTTCATCAACTTTATCTATAACTTCAATAATATTTTCTTCTTTATCAATAACTTCTACTCCATCTAAAGAAATAATTATATTTATTTTAAGAGTATCATTATTTACTAATTCATATTCAAAATTATCAATATCTAATTTAACATTATCTACTTCATATTTATTATCTAAATTAATATCAAATGGTAAATTAAATATAAAAGGTTCATCTTTGATAGAATTATCACTTTCTTTATAATCCCCACTTATAATAAATTCACCAGTTAATTCGTTTTCTGTTTTAAGATTTAAATTATGTTCTAAAGAAATACTATTTATTTCATATATATTTGTATTAAATAATATATCTTTAGAAAATGGTATTATTTTTTTCATATTATCCCTCTTTTCTATTAAATAATATTAAAAGAAGTTCTAAATTAGAACTTCTTATTTAAATAATTGATTGAATATTTCATCATATTTTTCAACTAATTCTATTTTTATATTATCTTTTATTTCTTCTGGGATATCTTCTAAATCCTTTTCATTTTCTTTAGGTATAAAAATCTTTTCTACTTTCGAATTATAAGCTCCTATTGTCTTTTCTCTTAAACCACCTATAGGAAGAATATTACCTTTTAAAGATATCTCTCCTGTCATTGCTAATTTATTAGAAACTGTTTTATTTGTTAAGGAACTAATAATAGCACTTGTTAAAGCTATACCTGCCGAAGGTCCATCCTTAGGTACTGCACCTTCATATGCATTTATATGAATATCATTTTTAGTAAAGAAGTCTTCTTTTATATTAAATAACTTACTATTACTTTTTACATACCCTATTGCAATTTTAGCGCTTTCTATCATTACATCACCTAAACTACCTGTTAGAATTATATTACCTGTACCTTTATAAAAACTAACTTCTATAGGTAATATAACACCACCAAATGGTGTATAAGCAAGTCCATTTACCACACCGGCACTATTTTTATTATTAGTAATAAAATGATATTTTTCTTTACCAAGGAATTCATTAATATTATCCTTATCAATAACTATTTTAGTATCTTTATTAACTAATACTTTTCTTGTAACTTTTCTCATTATTTTACTAATAATTCTTTCTAATTCTCTTACACCAGCTTCTTTAGTATAATTTTCTATAATATATATAATCATATCATCAGATATCTCTAAATTATCATTAGTTAAACCATGTGTATTTAAAAGGTTTTCAAACATATGAGATCTAACAATATGTAATTTTTCAAACTCAGTATAACTAGATAGTTCAATTATTTCTAATCGATCTAATAATGGATATGGAATTTCATTTTTATCATTAGCTGTTAAAACAAAAGATACTTTAGATAAATCAAATGGTTCTTCTAAAAAATTATCTGTGAAGTACTTATTTTGTTCTCTATCTAATACCTCTAACATCGCACTTTCAGGATCTCCATTATATCCTCTAGTCATTTTATCTATTTCATCTATTAAGAATAAAGGGTTCATGCTTTTAGCTTTAATCATGGTATTAATAATTCTACCTGGTTCTGCACCTACATATGTTCTTCTATGTCCTACAATTTCAGATTCATCTGAAACTCCACCAACGGAAATTTTTACAAAATTTTTATTTAAAGCTTTTGCAATAGAAAATGCTAATGTAGTTTTACCAACACCAGGTGGACCAACTAAACATAATATAGGAGCATTTTCTTCTTTAGACATCTTTTTTACTGCTATATATTCTATAACTCTTTCCTTAACTTTGTCTAAACCAAAATGCGATTCATTTAATATTTGTTCACATTTATCTAAATCTACTTCGTCTTTTGTATATATATTCCATGGCAATGATAACATCGTATCAATATAATTCTTAGATATAGTTACTTCTGGTGAAGAAATAGGCATAGATTCATATTTTTTTAATTCTTTTTTTAATTTATCCTTTATCTCTTTAGGTGCTTTTAACTTAGTTATTTTATCCCTTAATTCTTCGATTTCATTTTCTTTAGAATCATCCTCATTTAACTCTTTTTTTATTAATTTGATTTTTTCTCTTAACACATATTCTTTTTGTTGATTATCCATCTCTATTTTTAATTTTTCTTCAATTTCTTTTTCAATAGATCCAACATTCTTTTCTTTATGTAATAATTTTATTAAATAATCAGCTCTATTAGATGCACTTTCTTCTCCAATAAACATATATTTATCTTCAAATTTTAGAGGAATAACATTTACTATTATATCAGTTAATGTCTCTAATGATTTTTCTTCATTTATTTTAGTTATTAAATAATTAGATAAATTTGGAATAATTGTTACATATTCAGAAAATGAATCTTTTAATAATCTAATTTTAGCTTCTTCTTCAACTTCATCTATTTCTTCTATTTTAACTGGCCCTATAATCGCATCTAATACTATAAAGTCCTTTTCAATGTATTCAAATACAAATGCTCTATTAATACCCAATAAATTAATTCTAATATTACCGTTAGGTAGTTCAAAATTACTACTTATTTTACCTATTATTCCATACTGAGGTAAATCTTCTTTTTTTAAATCTAAAGTAGCAAATCTAGGAGAAACAAGTAAAACATAACCATTATGGTCATTGATAGCGTTATAAATAATTGTCTTATCTTGTTCTTCTTGAATTTCAAGTTTAATTTCACCTTGAGGTAAGAGTATCATGTTTCTTAAAACTATAACTGGCAATTTAGTTTTTAACATCATACTCACCTCCTGATGATTTTTCAAATACAATGTTTATTATTATAATTCAAATGAGTAAAATGTCAACGTGAATTCAATAAAAAAAAGTTATTTTTTCAAATAACTTTTATTCTTTAATTATATCAATAACTTTTTGCATAGTCATATCATATTTTAATGATTCTTCTCCACCAAAATGAGATAAGAATTCTTCTTTAGTTGTATTATATTGTTTAGCTAATTTATCTGCTTCAGCACTAACTTCTTTATCAGTTACCTTAACATTTTCAAGACTAGCAATTTCTTCTAACATAAATCTATATTTAACTCTAGTAGTAGCATCATTTCTCATTTGTTCTCTTAATGCTTGTTCATCAGAATTAGTAAATTTATAGAACATTTCTAAAGTTAATCCTTGATGTTCTAAGTTATGAGCATATTCATGCATCATTCTATCTATTTCTTCTTCAACTAATTCATTAGGTATTTCTACTTCAGTATTCTTAGCTACTTCAGCAAGTAAATCATCTACATATTTATTTTCTATATCATAAGTCTTTCTTGCTTTTATTTGTTCTTCAACTACTTCTTTTAGTTTTTCTTCAGAATTAACCCCTTCCATTTCTAAGTCTAAGAAGAAGTCTTCATCTAATTTAGGTAATTCTTTTGTTTTAACTTCATGAATCTTTACTTTAAATAAAGCTTTCTTTCCTTTTAATTCCTCAGATTGATAATCTTCAGGGAATGTTACATTAACATCAACTTCATCACCAGCTTTATGACCAATTAATTGATCTTCAAAGCCTGGAATAAATGTATTACTTCCAATTGTTAATGAATAGTTTTCTCCTTTACCACCTTCAAAAGCTTTTTTACCAAGAAATCCTTCAAAATCTATTACTGCGATATCACCAGATTCAATTTTACCATCTTTAATAATTAATTCAGCAAATCTAGCTCTTAAATTATCTATTTCAGTATTAATTTCTTCTTTTGTAACTTTAACAGTTTCTTTCTTAACACCTAATCCTTTATATTTTTTAATCTTTACTTCTGGTTTAGTAGTAATAGTAAATTTAACAACTAATTTCTTTTCATCTACTTCTACTACATCAACATTAGGATCCATAATAGGTTCTAATTTATTATCTTTTAAAACTTTTAAATATAAAGTGTTTAATTCACCGTTAATTGCAGTATAGAATAAAGATTCAACTCCATATTTTTTTAAATAAACTTCTTTTGGTACTTTACCTTTTCTAAACCCTGGAACATTAGCTTTTTGTACTTCAGATTTAAATGCTTTATCTAAAGCTGTTTCCCATTCTTTTCCTTCTAATTTAATTTCTATTTCATGAATATTTTTCATACTTCCTCCCCAAAAAATCTACTTTATTATATAATATATTATTATATATATCAAGAAAAAAAGAGACATTTTAGTTTAAAATGTAAACTAATAGTCTCATTTTTTAATTTATAGATACTATCTTAATCTCATAGCTTCCATTTGGACTTTCAACAGTTACTGTATCTCCTTTTTTCTTACCCATTATAACCTTAGCAATTGGAGATTCGTTTGAAATCTTATTTTCAAATGGATCAGCTTCTGTACTACCAACAATTGAATATTCTTCTTCTTCATCATCATCAACATATTTTATTTTAACTTTTGAACCTACTGTTACAACATCTGACTTAGTTTCTTCAATAATAGTAGCATTATCTAATAAATATTCTAATTCTTTAATTCTAGCTTCAACTTGACCTTGTCTATCTCTAGCAGAATGATATTCAGCATTTTCTGATAAATCTCCTTGAGCTCTTGCTTCCTTAATTTGTTGAATAACTTCTGGTCTAACATTTTGTTTTAAATTATCTAATTCAACTGCAACTTCTTCCAAACCCTGTTTTGTTAAAAACACTTCTTTCTTGTTTTTCATAAACGGTTCACCTCTTCTTGTTTTAACAGTTAAAAATGATACTATAAAAATATGTTTTTGTCAATAAAGATATAAATAAAAAAATAATAATTAATAATTTAATGCATCATCATCATCGTCTTCGTATCTAGAATTACCATACATTTGTAATAATAGTTTTTTCTTTTCTAAACCATTTTTATTAAATAAATTATTCCTAGTATCAGTAATTATAATATCGTCTTTATAACTATAAAAAGCAGATAATATATCAAAATATGAAGATTCTTCAATTGTACTATTCATGTACTTATTAATAAAATCTCCTAGTGATATTCTATCTGCTTTTGCTTGTAATAATAACAATTCTATTGTTTCTTTGTCATTTAAATTTAATGATTGATTCCAGTTGTTTAATAAATAATCTTTTAAATTAATATTCATAACGTACTCCTATTATATCTATAATAATTGTACCATCTTTATAATATTAATTAAAGAAATTAATCCTAATTAGATCAAATTTATCAACTTTCTTGTCACAAGGTATACGAAGTATCTCCTGAGGATGTCTAGCAGCATCTACTTCTTCACCATCTTCATTTTTTATATATTTTACATCAATACTAAATGCTTCTTTTTTAGGGCCAAAAATATTAATAGAATCTCCTACTTTAAAGAAATTTCTTTGTTCTAAAACTATTTCTTTATTATCTTCATCATAATCTAGTACTACACCTAAAAAGTCTTGATTTGTATTTTCCTGTCTTCCAATATAATATTGTTCATTAGTACTAGGAAACTTATCAAAATATTGAGGCAAAGCATCTCTATTTGCACATCTATATAATTCTAATTGATCATTTTTATTAAACTTATATGTTCCATTATAGTATGCATCTATTACTCTTCTATATACGGATAATAGTGTAGCTACATAGTAGATAGATTTCATTCTCCCTTCTATTTTAAAAGACTTAACACCTAGTTCTATTAAATCAGGTATATAATTTATCAATGACAAATCCTTTGGGCTAAATGAAAAATCAGTTTCTTTATTAATTTTCTTATCTTCATCATACAAATCAAATACCCATCTACATATTTGAGCACAGGCACCTCTATTAGAATCTCTATTCGTTAGATAATTAGATAAAGTACATCTTCCGCTATAACCCATACACATAGCACCATGTATAAAAACTTCTGTATCTATACCTGTTTCATCTATTATACCTTTAATATCTTCTTTAGAACATTCACGCGCTAATACTACTCTTTTAACACCTTCTTTTTGAAAGAACTTAACTGCTTCTTTATTCATACATGAACTTTGAGTACTTAAATGAAATTCTAAATTAATATTATTTTCTTTTAATAAATCTAATATAAAAATATCAGAAGCTATAATGGCATCAACTTTATATTTCTCTAAATCTTTTAAATAATCTACTAATTCATCATAATCATTTTCATGAAATACTATATTTACAGTTATATATACTTTAACATTATGATCATGAGCAAACAAAACACCCTCTTTAATATCTTCCATACTAAAATTAACAGCATTTGATCTAAGAGAATATTTCCATCCACCTAAATAAACAGCATCAGCACCATATAATACAGCCCATTTTAATCTTTCTAAATCTCCAGCTGGAGCTAATAATTCAACCTTACTCATAATCTTCCACCTTATATACTGTTTTCTTATTTAAAAAACCATCAAAAATATCATAATATGTATTACAATTAACTACATCTATTATATTATTAACAAAATCTTTATCATCTTTAGCATTTCTAAGTGAAGAAAATGCCTCAATTATATTATAAAAATCATTAGTACTTAACATATAATCATCCAAAATAATAAAATCTAAACCATTATCAATTAACTTCGGCAAATACTTAATACCATTTAAAACTTTGCCTGTAAAGAAATTAGTATCTCTATCCTCAACTACTTTATATTTTTCTTTTTTTACTTTATCTTCAATAATATAATTATTCTTTTCGTTATTTTCTTTAATATAATCAAAATAATTAGATAATAGTTTTCTTGAAGATGTAGCCATATTTAAGAAACCATAAAGTTTTATACCAATGTTGATATTAGTATTCTTTTTAATACTTATAACTTCATCTAAAGTAATTTCAGTTGATAATAAGGCATAACTTACATTTCTTTTTTCTAAAAAGTTAACAGTCTTAGAATTAGTTCCTAAATGATTAGAAATCCAAAAAATATCTTTATCATATCTAATTTCATTTAATATGTTTAAAACACCTAAATCAGTATAACAAATACCTGTAATATCAAATTTAGAAATCTTTATAATGAAATCTTTTACTTTATCAATTTCACTATTATAATAAAGTCTATTTAAGCATATAAATATTTTTTTCTTTGATTTATTTAAAACATCGATTACACTCTTTAATTCTTTTTCATCTATATAGCTATTAAAATTACTACTTAAACCTTTTATACCTATAAAAAAACCATCAAAACATTGATGTGAATATAGTTCAAAATTTTCTTTTGATGGTAGAGGTATATATATTTCTGTCATATTATTCCTCCCTTCTAGTTACTGCTACTCCATCGCCGATATTATAAAAAATTGTTTTAAATTCAGTATTTTCTTCTAAAAATTTTCTATATTTAATAATCTTTTTAACTAATTGTCTAAGATTTTTACTTTTTACCTTTTCTATATCTTCAACAAATCCATGAAATAACAAATTATCGCTTATAATTGTTCCTTTTTTATTTAAATTAGAACTATATTTATTAAAGAATTTAATATATTGAGCTTTTGCAGCATCAATAAAAATTAAATCAAACATATCATTTGTTTCAAAATAAAGTGCATCTTCTAAATATACTTTTATTCTGTCTTCTAGATTTGCTTTTTTTATGTTTTTTAATGCTTCATTATATCTTTTTTCATCTCTTTCAATAGTAATAACATTAATATCTTCATTTACTAAAGCCATTCTAATTGATGAATAACCTATTGCAGTTCCTATTTCAAGAATTGTTTTCACATTATTTTGTTTTATATAATCACATAAAAAATCTATTCCATCTTTTTGCATAATTGGAATATCATTTTTTATGGCATAATCTTCCATATTTTTTATTAATTCATTCATATTATCTTTCTTCTTTAGTAAGATTAGCCAAAATACCTTCTATTAGCTTCCATTCTTCTTCTGTCTCAATTGGTCCTAAATCGCATAAATCTTTTGTGGGATCAAAAGTTGCAGCATATGTTCTAAAATTTCCATTATCATCTTTTGTTTCGTCGGTATATACAATATAATTTTTACCAGTTTTAGCTAAATCAAAAGTATATAATATTTTACATTCCTTTTTATTACCTTCGTTATCTATATAAGTAAAATAATTTTTTCTATCATTCTTTGGCATTGTTACTTTCTCCTATCCAAATATCTTTGTAAAATAATAGTAGCCGCAAGAGCATCTACTTTTTCTTTTCTTTTTTTTCTAGATAAATCAGCATTTATCATAACATTATTTGCTTCAACAGAAGATAATCTTTCATCTTCAAAAATTACTTCAATATCTATATTTTCTTCAATTATTTTTTTAAAATTTATACTTCTCTCTGATGCAAAACCAAGAGAATTATTCATGTTTTTTGGCAAACCTAAAATAGCAGTAGTAATCTTATATTCTTCTACTATGCTTTTTAATTCTGGAATTAAACTTCTATAATCTTCATTTTCAAATTTAATAGTCTTATATGAAGATGCAAGTATTCCTAGTTTATCACTAATAGAAACACCTAGTGTTTTTGTACCTAAATCTAATCCAATATATCTCATTCAGTTTTTAAATAATCACGAAGTAATACTTCTACAATGTCAGTTCTATCAATCTTAGATAGTTTTTGTCTAGTCTCTTTATAATTAGATATATACCCTGGGTCACCACTAATTATATAACCAACTATTTGATTAATAGGATTATATCCCCTTTCTTCAAGAGCTTCAACTGCTTCATAAATAGTCTGTTTAACAACTATATCATTGATATTTTTAATATCAAATACGTTTGTCTTGCCATTATCCATAAAATCACCTCTAACGATTAAATTATATCATAAATAACAAAAAAAGAATAGTTAAAACTATTCTTAATATTCAAACCATAATCCTTTTTCTTTTAAATCATCAATAATATCTGTATGTTCATCCTCTGTTTTACTAAAATATAGTTTACCATTTTTATCCGCTACAAAATAGAAATATTCGTTTGGTATATAATCTACAACTGCTTCAATTGTTTCATCAGTTATATTACATATAGGACCTATTGGTAAACTACCTGCTGATGAATATGGTCTTGTATTATATGGATTTTCAGCTATTATTTCTTCTTGAGTCAAATCTCTTTCTCCCATATTTATTTTAGCTGCATAATAAGTTGTAACATCACTACCTAAAGGTATATTATTGTTCATTCTATTAATAAATACACCAACTATATTCTTTCTGTCTTCTAAATTATTACCTTCTAATTCAGCAATAGATGCTAAAGTAAGTATTTGATGTAAATTAAAATTACTATTATTAATTTTGTCTTTATATTTACTTAATACTTTATCTTGTTGATCTAATAGAACCTTAAATATATCTTTAATAGTTACATCTTCATCAAATTCATATGTATTAGGAGCTAAATAACCTTCAAGCGGATAATAAATTCTATCGTCTAGCACTTCTTCCGGTAAAAACCAATATGTATTTACAAGAGATCTTATATATTCCTTATCAGAAAGTGTACTATATATTTGTTCTTCAGTAATTTTAGTATTATTTGAAATTATTTTTGCATAATCTCTCATATTCTTACCTTCAGGGAAAGTAATTTTAACTATACTTGCTATTTGATTTTTTGTATCAGCAATAGTATCAAATATTTTTTTTACATCCATATTTTTATTTAATATATATTTTCCTGCATGAATCGCATGAATATTATTTAACTTCACATAAACTTTAGTATAAAACTCACTTTTAATTAAGTCTGCTTCTTTTAATTTAGGAATCACTTCATTTGGAGTAGTACCTTTTTCAACAATAAATTCAACTGGTATATCATCACTAGATACCGATTTAATTGAATTTTTATATAAAATAAGTATACCTATAAAAATCACTACAAATATTACAGGTATAATAAATAATAATCTTTTAATTATAACTTTCATAAAACCTCCTACGCATATTTTAATAATAACATTAATTTGTAAAAATAAACACCTGTTTTTTTTAAAATATGTAAAGTTTTATTCAATTATAGCTTTAATTCTTCTTACTCCTGCAGAACAAGCTTCTTCTTTAGTTATTTTAAAATGACCTATTTCATTAGTATTTGAAACATGAGGACCACCACACAATTCTTTTGAAACATTTCCAATAAAGTATACAGTAACAATATCAGGATATTTTTCAATAAATCTACATTCAGCACCTGATTTTAATGCTTCATCTTTAGTCATCTCTTCTTTATGAACTGGAAGAGACTCACTTATCCATTTATTAACTAAATCCTCTGTATTCTTAATTTCTTCATCTGTTAATTTGTGATCACAGTTAAAATCAAATCTCATTCTTTCTGTATTTATATTAGAACCCATTTGGTGACAATCTTTATTTACTGTTATTTTAAGAGCAGCATTTAATAAATGAGTTGCAGTATGATATTTAGTTTCTATTTCTGAATCTCCTGCTAAACCGCCTTTAAACTTACCTGCTGATGCAGTTCTAGATAATTCTTGATGTTCTTTAAATCTTTTATTAAAACCAGCAATATCTACTTTTAAACCTTTTTCATTAGCTAATTCAATAGTTAATTCTATTGGAAAACCAAATGTATCATATAAATGAAATGCAGTTTCAGCATCTATATCTTTATCTGATTTCTTTTCAAATTCTTTTAAACCTTTTTCAATAGTTTTATTAAATTTAACTGTTTCAGTTTTTAATGCCTCAATTACTGCATCTTTATTTCTATCTATTTCTTCATAATATTTTTTATATTTTTCTATAAGTAAATTAACTATTCTTTCTTCCCAATCACTATTTACGTCTATTTCTAGTTTTTTAGCGTGTCTAATAGCTCTTCTTATTAATCTTCTTAAAATATATCCTTGATCTTTATTAGATGGTTTAATACCTGCATCATCAGCTGCTATAAAGACTGCTGTTCTCATATGATCTGCAATTATTCTCATGCTTTCTTCATTACCAGTATAAGATTTACCAGATATATCTTCTATTAACTTAATAACATCTTCCCAAAGTGATGATGTATAGTTATCAGTTTTACCTTCTAAAACCGCTACTACTCTTTCATATCCCATACCAGTATCTATATTCTTTTTAGCAAGATTTTCTATTTTGCCATCTTTAGTTCTATTAAATTCCATGAACACATTATTCCAAATTTCAACCCATCTATCATCTTCTGGATCAAAAACTTTTGGTATATCATCTTCACTTCTAAAATAGAATATTTCTGTATCCGTACCACATGGACCAGTTTCTCCTGCAGCCCAGAAATTATCTTCTTTAGTTGAAGCAATATGTTCTTCACTTATACCTAAATTAAGCCATAAATCATGCGCTTCTTTATCATATGGTACTTTATCATCTCCTGCATATACAGTTACTGCAAGTCTTTCTACTGGTATTTTTAATACATCTGTTAAGAATTCAAAACTCCATGTAATACTTTCTTTTTTAAAATAATCTCCTAAAGACCAATTACCAAGCATTTCAAAAAATGTATGATGAGTTTTATCACCTATTTCATCTAAATCATTTGTTCTAATACATTTTTGGTAATCTACTAATCTTGTTCCATATGGATGAGGCTCACCCATTAAATAAGGAATAAGTGGTTGCATACCAGCTGTATTAAATAAAACAGACGGATCATTTTCTGGTACTACTGGAGCACTTGGTATATGCTTATGTCCTTTACTAACAAAAAATTCTATATATTTATCTTTTAAATTCATATTATTCACCTACTTTTTCTAATATAAAGTTTATTACTTCTTCAATTTCCATATTGCTTGAATCAATATATATTTGATCATCAGTTCTAGTTAAAGCTCCAACAGGTCTATGCATATCATCATAATCTCTTTCTTCAATAGCTGCTTTTACCTCTTCATATGTACTTTCAATACCTTTTTCTTCATTTTGTAATTGTCTTCTTCTTGCTCTTTCTTCTACAGAAGCATCTAAATAAAATTTATAATCTGCATCAGGAAATACTTCAGTTGTTATATCTCTTCCTTCCATTACGATACTATTTTTAGTAGCGAATTCTCTTTGTTTTTCTCTCATTACTTCTCTTAATGCTATTATAGAACTAATCTTAGATACTCTATGAGTTACTTCCATAGTTCTTATTTTATCAGAAACATCTTCACTATTAAGAAATACTTTACCTTCATTAGTTAATCTAATATCTGCTTTTTTAAGTAAATCAACGATTTCTTTTTCATCAGTTTCTTTTAGGTTTTCTCTTAAGCTCATAAGTGATACACATCTATACATTGCACCTGTATCTATATAAGTATAATTTAATCTTTTAGCTACTTCTTTAGCTATAGTTCCTTTCCCTGAACCACTTGGTCCATCAATTGCAATTATTTTCATAAATCCTCCCAAAAAAAAGATGGTACATCCTTTTAAGGAGCCTTTTGGGCGGTACCATCCTTTATTTAACTTAATTTAAATAACGGCTTAAACCGGCATGTTTTCATGCTTCTTATTGATGATAGCGTTCATTAAAATCTATTATTAGTTCTCACCAACCACTAATTCTCTTTAAATAAATAATTAATTACTCGTTCATCAAATGAATTTATTTAATTATATCAAATTAATATACAAATTTCAAGATTTACTTTAAGTAATATGTTTGTTTTTTAATTTTAATTCTTTTAAAAATTTAGGTTTATGTTCATCTGATATTTTTTCTAAATATTTTGGTGCATAAAATCTTTCTATCTTTTTCTTATCAGAATCTCTTAAGAAACCTTCACCGCAAACATCTATTGCTTCTGGTAAAATAACTTCATGAATTTCTTTACATCTAGGTAAAAACCATCTCATTATAGTTTTTACTTTAGGTAATTCTATTCTTTCCATTTCTTCACAGTTAGATAAAAAGCTAGGTCCTATCTCTTCAACTTCAGGTAATTCTATATTAATTGGACCAAAAGCTCGATAACAAAAATCACCACAAATTTTCTTTACTTTCGGTAAAATAATAGTATCTATTAATTTATTATCTCTTAAAAACATATCACCTGCTTCCTCTAGTGAATCTAATTCTAAATATGTTAAACATTTATTTCCAGATAAGAAAAAGGAACCTGCTTTTTTTAATTTAGGCATAAAAACACTTTCAATAATAGAATTAGAAGAAATAAAATCCAATCCTACTTTTTCTACTAAAGGCATTATTACTTGATTAACTTTGATATTCTTATATAAGAAATCTTTCCCAATAATTTCTACTTCAGGTAAAAATAATATACTAGATAATAATTGATTTTCACACATAAAATGATCGCCAATATACTTTAATTTAGGAAAACTAATATGATCTATTTGTGATTCATACATAAAATTATCACTAACACGTAGTAAATTAGGTAATTTTAGAAGACTCATTTTAGTGTTCATATATAGAAAATCTTCACCTACTTCAGTTAATTTTTCAGATTTAAAAGATAACATTATTCTATTATTTCTTAGAAAATTATTTCCTATTTTAGTAACATTAGGTATTTCAATTTCTTGAAGACATGGATTATAAGATAGAAAATTATCATCTATTTCCGTAATATCTTCATTTATATACTTGATAATTACTCCTATTTTATCAACTACAATCTTAATTTTATCATTAATAACAATTGTTCTTTCTTTTGTCTTTTTATCAACAAATTCTTCTATTTTATCTATATGTCCAATTGTATCGGCGAATGTATCCCTTAAATCTTCATTACAAATCTTAATTGTTTTTTCAACTTTATCTAAAACAAAATAGTCCATTATAACATATCTTGCTTTATCCAGTTTATTAGGTCTGCCATTTTCTAAAAGAACATTATTTGAACCAAAACAAATATCATCTACTTCATAATTTATCTTATAAAATTTACCATCACTACCTAAATAATAACTATTTAGTTCAAAATCAGAATAGCTAGAATTGATATTAAAACCATATTCTCTTTCAAAAGCATCTGTTAATCCTAAAATAATACTATCTAAATTATTACCAAAAGTCGCATCTGGATTATTCACTGTATGATTATATCTATTCTTTATGGAAACAGTATTTATTTGACCTTTTCTAAATTGAATACTAATTACTGATGTTCCATATTCATCTTGCCTTTTTGGTTTCTTAAAATCAGTTCTTTTTATATTTTCAGCATCTTTTTTTACAGCAAAGAATACAAAACATCTATTTAATCTACCACCATATTTTATAGTACATAATACTTCATCTTCATCATAATACTTTCTAAAACTTTGTATATCATGTTCTGAATGACATTCATATAAATCATAGCCAGCTTCATCTAATAGTTCTTTAGGAGTTTTATTGGTTACTATTCTATCTTTTTCTACATCAATAAAACTATATATATAGTCCTTAAATTCTTCTTCCATATTTTCAGCAATTATATCATCATATAAAAGTTTACTATAATCAAAATGATCGGAAATTATTCTAAATAGTAATCCTTCTTGTTCTAATAAACTAGGAAATAACTCTCTACATAAATGCATCATGTTTTCACCATAATACTTTTTAATATCTTTTAAATCCTGATTTAACATACTACCACCCGACTAATTCAAATATTATATAACAATTTAAAAAAAAAGAAAAAGATTTTTATTATCTCTTTCTTTTATTACTTGATGATGTTTCTAAACTAATAAATTTATCTTTGTATTTATTTCTTAATTCTTCAGGAGAACTAGATAAAAAGGCTTCATCATCTATAACAATAATATTAGGTATATATAATTCTGTAATATTATTTGCCTCAGTTAAAAAACCATGTCCTACTGATCCTACATTAGGCATAATAACTTTCTCTATATTTACACAATTATGTAAAAAACAATTCCCAATTATATTAACATTAGGTAAAATAATTTCTCCTAACGATCTACAATACACTAAAAAATTATTATCGATAAAATCAACATTTGGTAAATCTACAGAAATTAATTCTTCAGCATCATGCAAGAAATTAGATTTTATTTCTATAACACTAGGTAAAGATACTCTTTTAATTATTTTATTTTTATGTAAAAAATTTCTTCCAACTGTTCTTAATTTTGGTAAAGATAATTCTAAAATTGATTCATTATTAGATAAAAAGTTATGGCCTAATTCTTCAAGTTCTGGTAGATCAAGAAAATGTATTTTTTTATTTAATGAAATAAAATTATCACCAACATGTCTTAACTTTGGAGCAGAAAAACTAACAAGACTTGTATTTTTATCTAAAAATGAGTCTCCTATTTCCTCAAGATTTGGAAATTCTATCTTTTCTCCAATGTTAGTAACACTAAATAGGAAATCATCACCAGCAATTTGTAATTTAGGCATATTAATACTATTTAAATGAAATATATAGCCTAAAAATTGTTTCCCTGTACTAATTAAATTAGGCATAGATAAATCCTCTATTCCCTTATTATGAAGTAGGAAATCATCTCCTACTGTTTTTATATTTGAAAAATCATATGTCTTTAAAAAATTATTTTTTCTTAAAAATCCTTTACCTACTCTAGTTGCATTTGGAATATCAATATTTTGCATCCAACGGTTATAATACATAAAATTATTACCGATTTCTTCTACATTTTTATTAACATAGCTTATTATTCTATTATCCCTATCTAATAATATTTCAATATTACTATTAATTAATACTTTTCTATCTTTCGTACTTTTATCAACAAATTCTTCTATTCTTTCAATTCTACCAATAGATTTTATAAAAGAATCAGAAATTGAACTATCTAATAATGTAATTTCTTTATTTACTTTATCTAAAATAAAATAATCCATGACAATATATTTTTGTTTATCATATCTTTTAACTTGACCATTAAGATATATTATATTATCTCTACAATAATAAACACCATTTACTTCACTATTATATTTAATGTATTTACCTTCATTAGTTAGAACATAATTATGTAAATCAAAATATCTAGTAATAGGAGTAATATTAAGATTATATGTTTTATTAAAAGCATATGTTAAACCTGGGATTATATTATCCAAGTTATTACCAAAAGTAGCATCTGGATTATTTACAGAATGATTATATCTATTTTTTATAGAAACAGTATTATTATTTCCTCTTGTAAATTGAATGCTAATAACGGAGGTACCATATCTATCCTGTCTATCTGGTTTAGTAAAATCCGATCTAATAATATTATCAACATCTTTTTTTACAGCAAAAAATACAAAGCATCTATGTAATCTACCACCAAAAGTAAATGTACATAATTCTTCATGTGGTTCATAATATTTCCTAAAAGATTGTATTTCACTTTCAGAATGACATTCAAATAGATCATAATTTGCCATATCAAGTAACTCAGCTGGTGTTTTAGAAGTAGCAATAGAATCTTGTTCTACATCAATAAAACTATATATATAATCTTTAAATTCTTCCTGAAGATGATGATTAACTATATCATCGTATAATGTTCTAATATATTCAAAATGCTGACTAATTAGTTGAAATAATCTTCCTTTTTCTTCTAATATAGTAGAAAACAATTCTCTACATAGATGCATCATATTTTCGCCATAATGCTTTTTAATTTCTTTTAAATCATCTATTTCCATATTAGTACTCCTTAACCATAATATCTAGTTAAAAATATTTCTTCCCCGTTTTGTATAACCTTAATTGCGTCTTCAATAGATGTATCTTTTAATAATGGGCCATATGTATATAAATTATTTTCTTTAATAAGATAATCTGGTGCATATATAACATCACCTATATTTACTTTTATATCTATAAACTCAATATTCTTAACATAATCTTTATTATTATCCGTTAATATATAATCATAACCATTTATTTCTTTAACAACTAGTTTTTTGATACTTCATTTCCCCTTTCATATGCCTATTTAAATTATACCATAAATAAAAAAGAGATGATTACAAATCATCTCCAAAAGAATTTCTTTTACGTAATCTATCTCTTATATTTAATTTTTCATCAATAAACAAAATTATAGTTTTAATTATAGCTGTTAAAGGTGTTGCGATTAACATACCTATTATTCCAAAGAAATAATCAAATATTAATAAACTAATAATAATTGTTACAGGATGTAATTTCATAGTCTTACTCATGACTATTGGACTTAATATATAACTTTCTATTAATTGAATAGCTAATACTATTATTAATATTATGATTCCTAATTTATAATCTGTTGCGAAAGCTACTGCGACTATTGGAATACCTCCTATATATGGTCCTATATATGGAATAATATTAGTTATGGCATTCCATAAAGCAAAGAAAATAGCCGCTCTTAAACCTGCGCATCCAAAACAAACCGCTGATACTATAAATACTAATAAAGCTACAAACCCAGTTCCTTTTACAAAACTAAATATTTGTTCACTAATTGTACTTAACAAATAATGAACATCTTTTCTATATTTTTTTGGTACGAATACATATATATAATCTTGCGCTCTGTCAAAATCAATTAATAAATAAAAACTAATAACAAATCCAAATAATATTAATATGACATCCTTTATAACACTACTAATTGCTCCAAACATATGATTTGGAATATCTGTTGTAAAACTAGTTAAACCACTTGTAATTGTGTTTTTAATACTTTCTGTTAATTCTGCGCTCATTCCACTAATATTTAATCTATGTAATATACCATTTATAAAATCATTAACTGAATCTATTACATTAGGAATATATTTTATAAGATCCCTTACTTCTTTTCCAATAACCGGAAATAAATAAGAACAAGATAAATAAATAACTATAAGTAAGATTATGAATACTATACTTGTCGCAACCGTTCGATTCATCTTTTTATTTCTAGTCATTCTATTGATTAAAGGATTAAGTAAATAAGCAATTATAATTCCGATAAATAATGGTGAAATAACAGATAATATAGTTAATATAAATTTAAAAATTCCCCATTCTTTATTAATTAAAGTTACTGCATATATAGCAAGAATTATAATTAAAAAATAAAGTATTTTTAATATCTTAGTGCCAATAGAAGTCATTTCATTAATATTCTTGACATCAATTTTCTTCTTATCATTATCTTTCATAGTAACACCTCTATTAATAGTATACCACTAATAACTAATTAATATTATTCTTAATTACATTTTCTAAATCACGAACAGCTTTTTCTAAATTATCATTAATGATTATGAAATCATATTTATCACTAATTCCAATTTCCTTTTTAGCAATATCTAATCTACCTTCAATTGATTCTTTAGAATCAGTACCTCTATTCATTAATCTATTTTTTAATACTTCCATAGAAGGTGGCATAATGAATATAAGAGTACATTTATCACCCATTATATTTTTAACGTTCATAGCTCCAACAACTTCTATTACTAAAATAACATTGATTCCATTTTTTATTCTTTCTTCAACTTCAGCTTTTGGAGTACCATAATAATTACCGTTATATAAAGCAAACTCTAACATTTCATTATTTTTTATTGCTTCTTCAAACTCTTCTTTAGTCTTAAAATAATAATTAACCCCATTAACTTCTCCATCTCTTATAGGCCTACTTGTCATAGAGATAGATAATTCATCTTCAGAATGTTTTTCTAAATACTTATTTACAATTGTATCTTTACCTACACCTGATGGACCTGATACTACAATTAATTTTCCCTCTTTCATACTTTCCCTCTTTTCTAAATTAATTATAGCATATTATTATAAAAAAAATCATCTATTATTTAGATGATTTTTCAGTCTTTTTTGTAGTCTTAGTTGTTTTTTTAGTTTCTTTTTTTTCAGTTTCTTTTTTAGCTGGTTTAGTTGCTTTATTTTCAGTTTTAACTGCTTTAGTAACTTTTTCTTCTTTTACTTCAGCCTTTTCAATTACATTTTTTCCTTTGTAGAAACCACATTCTGGACAAACTCTATGTGGTTTAATACTAGCACCACAATTCTTACATACAACAGTATTAGCTGCTTCTAATTTGTAGTGAGTTCTTCTCATTCTTCCTCTAGTTTTTGAAATTTTTCTAAATGGAACTGCCATATTATTCACTCCTCTCTTTATTCACTTAAAAAATCTTTAAGTTTTGATAATCTTGGATCAATTTCTTTCTTTTCTTCCTCTTTAGTTATAAACTTCCATCCATCACCATATATATTTTCTTCTTTGATATCTGGACTTACAACCCTAATCGGAACTTCCATTAATATATTTTGCCATATAATTGGAACTAAATCAATAGAATTATTAACAATTTTGTCAAAAATTTCAATATTTTCATCATTTTCGTTAATTATTTCATTAATATTAATATCAATTGGATATTTTACATCTTTTAATGAAACAGCGCAAGTTAATGTTAATTCACACTTTATATTAAGATTTACAATATATGATGGCCCTTCTTCTTCAATACTACCTATTATTTTGACATCACTTATTTCTTTTATATCACTACCATCAATATATTCTTTTCCTATAGAAATAGAATCATCAATATCTATTTTATCTATTTGATTGTATATTAATTTTGTTAAATCAATAATCATAATAACCTCCAGATAATAGAAAGAGTTATTTAACTCTTTCTACATCTAACTTAACATTTTTACCATTTAAATCATATCCGTTATCTAATTTATCTGATTCAATTATTTCAGTTGATAGAGTTTCTGACTTAATATAATCTTCAAATTTAGAAATAACATCTTTAATATCGCCATTATAATATAGTTTAATTCTATCAGCAATATCAAAATCTTTTTCTTTTCTAAGATTTTGTACTTTACTAACTAATTCTCTAGCTATACCTTCAAGCAATAATTCATCAGTTAATGTTGTATCAATAACAATAAAATTATCATTTAAGAATGCTGCATCATAACCTTCTTTAGAAGATACTCTTATTTCTACCATTTCACCATTTACTTCTAGATCTTCATCATTAAACTTAATTATTATTGATCCACCATTTTGTAATGTAGTGATATCTTTTTGTGATAATTTTTCTAACTCTTTTGCATATTCATTTATGTTTTTACCGAACATACGACCACATACTCTAAAGTTAGGTTTAACTGAAAGTGTCATATATTCTGTTAAGTCTGAAACAAATGTTACATTTTTAACATTTAATTCTTCATTTATTAATGGAGTTAAATCACTTATTAATTCTTTATTTTTACCATCAAGAATAACTTCATTAATAGGTTGTCTTACTTTTATCTTAGCTTCTTCTCTAGCATTTCTTCCAAGAGATATTAAATCTTTAACTAAATCCATTCTCTTTTCAATTTTTTCATTTACTTTAGATTCATCATATTCTGGGAAATCAGTCAAATGAATTGATTCATCATTAGTTAATTTAGTATATATATCATCTGTAATAAATGGAGTTATTGGTGCGACTAATTTTAAGAAACCAATTAATACATCATATGTTGTTTTATAAACTGCTTTTTTAGAAGTATCAAGTTCTGATGCCCAGAATCTTCTTCTATTTCTTCTTATATACCAGTTAGATAAGTCATCATTTAAGAATGTTATTAAATATTTAACAACTTTATTTAAATCATATTCTTCATAGGAATCAGTAACATTTTTTATTAGATTATTATATTTAGATAATAACCATTTATCTATTTCTTCTAATTCTTCATATTTAACATCAAATTTTCTCGGATCAACTTCATCAGTATTAGCGTACATTTCAAAGAAAGTATACGTATTTTTTAATGTATTATAGAATTTAGATACAACTTCATCTAATGCTTTATGATCAAATTTTATAGGTGACCAAACTGGGCCTATATTCATCAAATAAAATCTAACTGAATCAGCACCATAGTTTTCAATTGTTGTGAATGGTTCAACTATATTACCTAAAGATTTACTCATCTTTTTACCATTAGCATCAAGCATTAAATCATTAACAAGAACATTCTTATAAGAACTTTCTCCTGAAATAATAGTTGATATAACTAATAGAACATAGAACCAACCTCTTGTTTGGTCAATACCTTCTGCGATAAAATCAGCTGGAAATTGACTTTCAAAAAGCTCTTTATTTTCAAATGGATAATGGAACTGAGCATAAGGCATTGATCCTGAATCAAACCAAACATCCATAACTTCACTTACTCTATCCATTGTTTTACCACACTTAGAACACTTGATATGAATATTATCTACATAAGGTCTATGTAAATCTAGTTCTGAATCTTTAATTTCTTCAATAGATTTTTCTTTTAATTCAGCTATAGAACCTATTACATCAAAATGACCACAAGAACATTTCCATATTGGAAGTGGACATCCCCAATATCTATTTCTTCCAATACCCCAATCTATCATATTTTCAAGCCAATTATTAAATCTTTTTTCTCCAACAAATGATGGATGCCAATTAATCTTACTATTAGCTTTTATAATTTTATCTTTATAAGAAGTATTATTTAAATACCAAGCTGGTTTAGCAAAATATATTAATGGTTGTTTACATCTCCAGCAATGTGGGTAATCGTGAGTTATTTTTATCTTTTTAAATAATTTATCATTTTCTTTTAACCATTTTATAATATCTATTTCAAGTTCTGGATCAGTAACTAATCTACCTCCCCAAGGACCAACTGTATATTTACCATCTAAACCAACTGGATTAACAAATGTAATTCCGTTATCTTTAGATATTCTATTATCATCAACACCATACGCAGGAGCAATGTGTACTATACCAGTACCATCTTCCATTGTTACATAATCATCAGCGATAACTTCAAATGCTTTACCTTCAACTTTACAAAATGGCATTAATTGTTCATACTTAGTGCCTACTAAATCTTTACCTTTACATGATTCAATAATCGAATAATCATCGCCTAAAACTTTATCTGCTAATGCTTTCGCAAGTATAAATTTATATCCCATACTTTCAGCTTTTACATAATCTTCTTTTGGATTAACACATAATGCTAAATTAGCCATTAAAGTCCATGGTGTTGTTGTCCACGCTAAGAAGTATTCATCTTTTCCTTCTACTTTAAAAGGGACTATAACTGTATTAACAGCTACTTCTTTATAACCTTGAGCTACTTCAAAGTTAGATAATTCAGTACCACATCTAGGACAATATGGTAAAACCCTATTTCCCTCATATATAAGACCTTTTTTATGCATTTCATTAATAATCCACCATTCAGATTCTATATATTCATTTGAACATGTTACATAAGGATTATCCATATCAATAAATTGGCCCATCATATTAGTTAACTTTTTAACATCATCAATACATGTATCTGTTGTATTACGGCATTCATCTATAAAATTTTGAATACCAAATTTTTCTATATCATCTTTTCCATTAAAACCTAATTTTTTCTCTACATTAACTTCTACAGGTAGACCATGAGTATCAAGCCCTATTTTTCTTAGTACTTTATAACCTCTCATAGTTTTATATCTACAAAAAGCATCCTTTATTTCTTTTGCGTACATATGATGAAGACCAGGTTTTGCATTCGCATATATTGGCCCATCATAAAACACAAAGTTCTTATCTCTATTATCTATCGATTTTTCAAATATTTTATTTTCTTTCCAATAATTACTAATTCTTTGATTCATCTCAAAGTTAGTTTCTTTTTCTAATTTTTTAAATATCATTTTAACCCTCCTATAATTACATAAGTATAATACGCAATAAACATACAAAGCATTATTATACCTTCTTTTCTATCAATTTTTTGTTGCTTAAACGTTAATATAAATAACAATATTGCACTACCTATCATTGTAATCATATCAACATAATTAAATGCACCTACAGCTATATCACCAACAAAGAATGCCGGAATACCAATAACTATACCTACATTAAATATATTACTTCCTATGATATTACCAATTGCAATATCATTTTCACCTTTTCTCGCTGCTTGTATACTAGTTACAAGTTCAGGTAATGAAGTACCTAAAGCAACAACTGTTAAAGCTATCATCTTATCAGAAACACCTAATACTTTAGCAATTTCTGATGCATTATCTACAACAAAATTACTTCCTAGAATTATTCCAGCAAGACCTAAAGCTAGCAATAATAATGACATTGGTATTTTAAATTTTGGATTTGTTTTTTCATTCTTATCCCTATTTTTCATTACACTAAATAAATAATAAACAAATATTGTAAAAAATAGTATTATTACCAAACCATCTGTTCTTGTTACTACATTAGTTGCTGTTTTATCAAACATATTATCAAATGCAAGTGCCATTAATAAAGTAGACATTAAAATAGTTAATGGTATCTCTTTATGTACAGTATTACTTTTAACACCCATTGATCCAAATAAACTTGATATACCTAATATCATTAAAATATTAAGAATATTAGATCCAACAACATTACCAAGAACTATATCAGAACTACCAGCTAATATTGCTTGTATACTAACAGCCAGTTCTGGAGCTGATGTACCAAATGCAACTATAGTTAATGCTATAACCATCTTAGGTACTTTAAAATTCTCTGCAAGTGAAGAAGCACCATCTACAAATATATCAGCACCCTTTATTAATAGAACAAACCCCACTAGTAATAATAAAATATATACTATCATATTTCCTCCTAAATAAAAAATATCTATGATGTAAGGACTATTTCTAGCGGTACCACCTTACTTCATAGATATTTCTATGCTCTTAAATATTAACGCATTTTTACGCCCCAATCTAACTATTCAAATGGGGATATCTAGAGTGATCTTGTATTTAATAATTATTAACTCTCACCAACCGTTAACTCTCTTAAAATATCATAAATACACGTCTCTATCATTTATTTTCTAAATCAATAATTTCAATTTCGTCAACTAATTTCATTTGTTCTTCTAAATTAATTTTTAATCTTCTTTTAAATGAAATTATGTTTCTTCTAAGCAAGTTTGCTTGATATTCAATTCTACTAGATTTTTCTAAAGCTTCTTTAATTATTAAATTAGCATTTTGTTTAGCTTCAGCTAATATAAGATTACGTTCTTTTTTAGCAACAGCTCTCATATGTTCTCCAGTATTTCTAGCCATATCAATAGCGTCTACAAGTGCTCCTTGGAGTTCATCAAACTTCTTAGCTTTTGTAATAGTTTCATTTGTAGCTTTAGTATTTATTAAATCACTTACTTCTTTTTTTAATTTTTCTATTTCTTTATCTTTTTCTTTATTTGATTCAATAATTCTTTCTACTTGAACTATAACATCATCCAAAAACTTATTTACTTCTTCTGGATTATAGCCATGAAGGGTTCTACTAAATCTATCCATTTACCTAATCACCCTCAAACTATGTGCTATATAATAACACTTTTATTCTTTTTTATCAAGTACTAAATTTCTACATCATCATTTTTAGTTCTTGTTTTTTTTTCTTCTTCATCAGTCATTTTTCCTTGTACATTTATATTCTTAGGTGTACATAAGAAAATACCTGAACCTAATTTTTGTAAATCTCCACCAATAGCGTAAAGTGTTCCACTTAAGAAATCTACTATTCTTTTTGCTTGTTCTGGAGTAACTCTTTTTAAATTTACAACAACTGTATTTCTTTTCTTTAAATGATCAGCTATTTGTTGGCTTTCAGAATAAGCTCTTGGTTCTAAAAGAATCATCTTATTTCCTTCACTACTATTATCTTTATATGCTTCTTGTGCACTCATTGTATAGAATTCATCTTCTGATGTAGTTTCAATTTCTTCACCTTTTCCTAATATTTTATCAAATACGCCCATATTTAATCTCTCCTTTATTATTTTACTATAAATAATTCTATCATAAAATCAGTGAAAAGAAAACATATTTTACACATTTTCTTGACTTTACACTTATTTTTATTATAATATACATTGTTATAAAAAGAGGTGTTATTATGGATAAATTTAGAATTATTATAAATGAATTAAAAGATGTTAAAGATATTGATTATAATGAACAAAACTTTTATTCACCAGCAAATGAGGAAAGATATCAAGCATATTTAAATGAATTTGTATTAAGATATGTTACAGATGTTGATTCTATTATGTCATGTATACAAGAAACAAATTTTAAAAAAGAAGCTGGTATATATCAAAATGGTGATGAAATTTCTTGTTTAGTACCAAAAAGAGAAACACTATATGATGAAATGGTATGTATACATGAAATTACTCATCTTATTCATTGTTTAGAAAATGGTGAAGAAGAAGATGATATTACTAAAGAAATAGTTCCATATTTTAATGAATATGACTATTTAAAAAGAATTCATCCATTCTATGCTAAATACTATGAAAAATTTAGATTATGGAGTGCAGTTCATTATTCAAAAAGATTAAGAGGATTAGATGAAGATAACTTTTCATCACATATATATGCATACTTTGTATTAGAACAAAGAAAAAATGATTATGATATAGATAAATTAAATCAAATTAATTCAAAACATGGAAAATTAAAAAGTCCATTAAATAAAAAAGGATATACTCTAAAAATATAGTATATCTTTTTTTTATTAAAATTTTATCTTTTCTTCAACAAAGTCTTTTATTTCATCAACTTTAATTGTAACTTGTTTCATAGTATCTCTATCTCTAACTGTTACTGTATTATTATTTAATGTATCATCATCTATTGTTATACACCAAGGTGTACCTATAACATCTTCTCTTCTATATCTTTTACCAATATTACCTGACTCATCATATGTACACATAAAGTATTTAGATAATTCGTTATATATTTCTTTAGCTTTTTCACTATGGTTCTTTTTCATTAAAGGTAATATAGCTACCTTATATGGTGCTAAAGCTGGTATAAAATGCATAACTTCTCTAGTTTGTCCATCTTCTAATTGTTCTTCTTCATATGCATCACAAAGAACTGCTAAAGCAAGTCTATCTAAACCAACTGCTGGTTCAACCACATATGGTGTATATTTTTCATTAGTTTCTGGATCTAGATATTTCAATTCTTTTCCCGAATGCTTTGTATGAACTGTTAAATCATAATCTGTTCTATCTGCAATACCCCATAATTCTCCAAATCCCATCGGATAATTGTATTCTATATCAGTTGTACCCTTACTATAGAACACTAATTCTTCTGGTTTATGTTTTCTAAGTCTTAGATTTTCTTCTTTTATTCCTAAATCTTTTAAGAAATTCATGCAATATTCTTCAAAATATTTAAACCATTCTAAATCTTCACCTGGTTTACAAAAGAATTCATATTCCATTTGTTCAAATTCTCTTGTTCTAAAAGTAAAATTACCTGGAGTAATTTCATTTCTAAAACTCTTACCTATTTGACCTACTCCAAATGGAATTTTAGCTCTCATAGTTCTTTGAACATTTAAAAAATTAACAAATATACCTTGAGCAGTTTCTCCTCTTAAATAAACTTTATTTTTAGTATCTTCAGTAACACCCATACTAGTTTCAAATAACAAATTAAATTGTCTTATTTTAGTAAAATCAGATTTACCACATTTAGGACATACAATTTTATTATCAGAAATGAATTTTTCTAACTCTTCATTAGACCAACCATCACCAGTTTCTTTACCTTCAGTAAATTCCTCGATTAATTTATCTGCCCTATGACGAGATTTACAAGACTTACAATCTATTAATGGATCAGAAAATGATGTAACATGACCTGATGCTACCCATACTTCTGGATTCATTAATATTGCAGCATCTATTCCATAACTATCATTTCTTTCTTGAATAAATCTCTTCCACCATGCTTTTTTAATACTATTCTTTAGTTGTATACCAACTGGACCATAATCCCATGTATTAGCAAGTCCATCATATATTTCACTTCCTTGAAATATAAAACCATATTGTTTACAAACATTAACTATTTTTTCCATTGAAACCTTTTCCATATTTATTCCTCCTTAACAAAAAAAGACCCCTTTGATTATAGGGACGAATATTATCCGCGGTTCCACCCTACTTATTCAAAAGAATCTGCTCTTTTATATATAGCTCCTAGGTTTCCAAGCCTAATCATCACTTCATAACTAAATTATATTACTTTTCTTTTTTTTCGTCAACTTTATTCTCAGTAGATGTTAATGCTCTTCTTATAATTTTTATTAACTTTTTATGATGTAATTTACTTTTAATTTCATATTTTGGAATTTGTAATAATAAATTTTCATATTTTAATAACTTTTTACTATAATATTCATAGAATAATTCATCTTTATTTTTTAATATTATAGGTCCAAAATATATTTCATCATATGTATATTTTTCTTTTCCTAAACCAAATTCAATAATAGTATAAATTATATCATTATCTTTAACTAATTTTTCATTTACTATTTTAAATCCAAGTTTAATAATAAATTTTCTAAGTTTAACAACATCTGTATTAGATTGAACAACAATCTTTTTAACATTAACCATTTTAGGTTCATTTGATAATATATCTTTAATAGTATAAAAGCCCATACCAGATATTAATATAGTATCAAATTCATCAGCATTAACTATTGTAAGACCATCACCAAGTCTTAAACTTATTCTATCAATCAAATTATGATTTTTTACATTTTTAATTGCATTATTAAGTGCTCCTTCATGAATATCAGAAGCTATTACTTTCAAATCTTTATATTGTTCACATAAATATATATCAAGGAGTGCATGATCACAACCAATATCTATTATTCTATCTTCTGGTGATATAAATTCACATATTTCTTTTAATCTTTCAGATATCTTCATTTTAATCCACCAAGTAATCTTTCAATTTCTTACTTCTAGAAGGATGACGTAATTTTCTTAATGCTTTAGCTTCTATTTGACGAATTCTTTCTCTTGTAACACCAAATATAGTACCTACTTCTTCAAGTGTTCTACAAGTTCCATCTACTAATCCAAATCTTAGTTTTAACACTTGCTCTTCTCTTTCAGTTAATGTAAGAAGTACTTCTGCAATTTCATCTTTTAAAACTTCATTTATTGCATATTCTTCTGGACTTAACGTACTTTCATCTTTAACAAAATCTCCTAAATGAGAATCTTCTTCTTCACCTATTGGTGTTTCTAAAGAAAGTGGATCTAAACTAATTTTAATTATTTCTCTAACTTTATCTTCTGGAATCTTTAATTTATCAGATAATTCTTTTTCAGTAGGTTCTCTATTTAATTCAAGAGTTAATTGTCTCTGAACTCTTTTTAATTTATTAATAGTTTCAACCATATGAACTGGTACTCTTATTGTTTTAGCCTGATCGGCAATAGCTCTTGTTATTGCTTGACGTATCCACCAAGTTGCATAGGTACTAAATTTATAACCTTTTGACGAATCAAATTTATCTACTGCTTTCATCAAGCCTATATTACCTTCTTGAATTAAATCAAGGAAAGATAAATTTCTACCAACATATCTTTTAGCTATACTAACTACAAGACGTAAATTTGATTCAGCAAGAATTCTTTTTGCTTCTTCATCACCTTCATCAATTCTTTTTGATAAGGCTAATTCTTCATCTAAAGAAAGTAATGATATTCTACCAATCTCTTTAAGATACATTCTAACCGGATCATTAATGCTTAAATTTTTTGGTAAAGTAGATTCATCAAATTCTAAATCTAAATCAGTATCATCATCGCTTTCTTCTTCACCAGATTCTACTACTTCAATATTATTATCTCTTAAAAAATTATATAAGTCATCTAAACTTTCAGTATCCATTTCTAAACCTTTAAGTTCATCAGCCAATTGTTCAAATGTTAAGAATCCTTGTTCTTTTCCTTTTTTTAATAAATTATCTTTTCTTTCATCAATTGTTTTAATTGGTGTAGAATCTTTAATAATACTTTTCTTACCCTTTGGTTTTTCTTCAATTATATCAGGCTCTGGCATATCGTTTAAATCAGCTGTTACTATATCTATTTCATTATCTTTTAAAAATGTATATAGTTCATCTATTTCTTCTGATGTAATTGAATCATCATCAAATATTGCATTTAATGATTCAGCAGTTATATATCCTTTTTTCTTACTTAATTTTAATAATTCTTTCTTCTTACTTTCTATCACACTTGATTTTTCCATTATTTACACTCCTTAATTAACACTTCTATTTTCTTTGCTAGTTCTTTTCTAACAACATCATTTGTCTCATTTTTTAATTTTTTCTTTAACTCTTCAATTTGATTCTTATTTGAATACTCTTTAATAGTCTTAAAATAACTGTCTATTTCTTCCATCGTATAATTTTCTGAATAATTTAATTCATCAATTTCAACTAATCTATTTATTAAATTATTTTTATCTTCTAGATATACAATAAAATCATTTATATTAAAACTTTCATATTTTTTATAAAATAAAACAATTTCATTTGCTAAATTTCTATCTATCTCATCTGGTAAATAACATAGATTGTTGTAATAATATAAAATTAAATTATTGTGTCTAATCATATTAAATAAAATTAACTTTGAAGCTTTATTATATTTATTTTCTCCTTTTCTCGTTGGACGAATAACTATTCTATCACTTTTTTTATTTATTTGCACATCTTTTTTTATTCTAGACTTAATTAAATCAACACTTAAACCAATCATTTTTGCTAATTTATTAATTTCTACTTCTAAAGCAATATCATCATTTATTTTAGAAAGCGATGGCGCTATCTTATTTATAAACCTAGATACTTCTTCTCCATTATTAATATCTAAATTCTTTTTTTCTTTATTTAATTTATAATCTATTAATGATTTAGCATTATTCAAATGATAAATCATCTTTTCTTTACCTTTTTTTATTATATAGTCATCTGGATCTAAATCCTCTTCTAATCTAACGACACTAATATCAAAATCAACATCTTTAGAAACTTCAATAAAGGAATTGGTTGCTTTTTCACCAGCTGAATCTCCATCAAACATTAATACTACATTATTTGTTATTTTTCTAATAAGAGATATTTGTTCTTTTGTAATTGCAGTTCCCATTGATGCTACTACATTATATACACCTATCGAATATAATCTAATAACATCCATAAAGCCTTCAACAATAATTAATTTATTTTCTTTTAAAACAAATTCTCTTGCATTATGATAGTTATATAGAAGTGATCCTTTTTTAAATATATCCGTTTCCATTGTATTAATATATTTGCTAGAATCATTTCCTTCATATATTCTTCCTGAAAAACCAATCGTTTTTCCATTTATATCCCATAAAGGAAACATAATCCTATCTCTATAAATATCATATATGCTATTATTATTCTTAACACAAATACCTGATTTTACTAATAAATCATCATCAAAACCCTTGTTCTTTAATAATTTAGTTAAATTATTATCATTAAAAGATAAACCAATTTCAAAATGTTTAATTATTTCTTCATTTATCAATCTATCTTTAAGATAACTTCTAGCAATTTTACCTAAATTTGTATTTAGATTATTTTGATAAAACTTATTACTAATATCATATATGTCATATTGTTTTTGAAACTTATTCTCTTGTGTTTTTAAATTTTTATCAATTTTAATATTAATACCCACTTTATTAGCAACTTCTTGTACTGCCTCATAATAGGATATTTTATTATAGTCTTTAACAAAATTAAAAACATTGCCTGCAGCTCCGCAAACAAAGCATTTGTACATCTGTTTTTCATTAGAAACACTCATACTAGGATTATGATCATCATGAAAAGGACATATCCCAAAATAATTTTTTCCTTTTTGAACAAGTGGAACATAATCTCTAACTATATCGACGATGTTTATTTTCTTCTGAATATTAAGAATCTCTTCATAAGATGGTTTGTTCATAAAAAACACCTTCCAATAATTATATTCTCCGTCAAAAGGCAAAATTCCCCGGTTTTATGCAAAAAAATTAAAAAAAATGCAAAATTTGTCATAAATTTTACATTTTTTTTATTATTTATTATTAATTTGATTAATTGTATCACTTAAATCTATTGTGTTAGATAATGTTTCTATAGCAACAGGTTCTTCTTTTTTTTCTTTCTTTTTAAATATTCTTCCTAATAAATGATGTTTTCCTAAAATATATCCAAGAACTATTCCTAGAGTAAACATTACAGCTGTAGCTACACTAAGAACAACCCATATATAACTAGTCCAATTAGACATGTTATTCATATTTGGACATGTCTTAACAACTTCTTTTTCTTTTTCTTTTCTTGTTACTATTATTTGATAATCTTCAGTCTTAGTACCATCTTCACTAGTAACTGTTATTTTAATTGTATTTTTTCCTACATTAATTTTATTGTTATTTTCTACTTTTACTTTTGCTTTATCATTAGTTGGAGTAGCTGTTATTTCTAGTTTAGTAATATCATTATTAACAGATAAATAATATTTCTTTTCAGTAGGATCAAATTCCAACTCTTGACCTTTTATTTTTAATTCTTTTAATGTAGCATCTGCTTTTTTTAATTCTTCATCTGTTGGACTCATAGTTGCACTAACATTTATTGTATAAACTTTAGAACTATTTCCATCCTCACTAGTAACTTTTACTTCTAACTTATTATCTCCTTTAGAAATGTTTCTAGCTCCTGTACCTTCTACCTTGGCATTAGCATCTGCTGCTTTAGCTTCAATTGTAACCGATGTAACATCTTTAACACTAGCTTTATAATTAGTTACCCCAGAATCAAAGGCTGGTGAAATAGAAAAACCAGAAAGATTTAACGAAGATAAATTAGAGTCATTACTCAATGCTTTTATCGTTACAGTTGAAGCTCTATAATTACAACTTCCATTATTAGTAATTACTGCCCCATCATCAATAATTGAATTACAAGATCCACCTAAAGTTAAATTAGTTGTACCTGAACCAGCATTGCCTTTTACTCTCATATTCACTTTAGCTACTTCAAATTCAGATTTTTGATTCAATTCAGATTTATTTGTAATAGTAAGTTTGCCTCCATCAGAAGAAACATTACTATAATTGCTACCTGCATCACCAGCAAATTCAACTTTGCTTACATCATAATCAATAGTTAAACGATAACCAGATAGTTTTTCATCTTTCTCAAAATCTGATGCTTTAATTACAAAACTAAAATCTTCTCCTGGTTTCATATTATCTTTTGATTTTGTTACTGTAAAAGTAACAGCCTTTATATTTATAGGCAATACTATTAATAAAGTAATCAGGAATAATACCTTAAAAACTCTTTTCTTCATTATAAATCCCTCTTCCTATTCTTTTATATTATATCATTTGCTTTTTCAAAAGTAAATTAATATGTGTATTTTTTACTTTCTCTAATAATAAATTCATTTTTAGTCATTAAATAATTTTTTCTTTTTGGATATACTCCATTAGCTACATATATTTTATTTAATAAATTAGTTTTTAATATAAACATAATTCCAACAAAATATATACTTAATACAAACAGTATTATAACTATTATAGATTTACCATTTTCATCAGTTGTTGAAGCTACATAGGATAATTCAAAGAATAAATTATAAATTGTATGTATAAAAATTGGAGTTATAATAGCTAATATTATATTTTTAATCTTTTTTCTTTTTATTTTCGCAAATTTACATAATGATATAAAATAGCCCATCACTATACCACATACTACATGTAACGGAATTGATGTAAAGTTTCTTAATAAAGCTAAAGAACTCATATCTGAGAAAGTTTTTTCTTTTAATACATATAATATCGTTTCAACTAGTGAAAATGATAATGCTATTATAGAAGCATAAACAAATCCATCAAATATGTCATCATAATTTTTATTTCTATACAAGAATAAAATCAGTACCAGTAATTTACATATTTCTTCTACAGATGCAAATATGAATATTCTAAATAAATTATAGCCTTGTATACTGGCTATCTGATTTCCAATGACTAAATTATATTTCAATAATAATTTATCTATAATAAGTGAAAAGCATATAGTAAATGCACCTGAAAAAATGCATATTAGTATTAGTAATATAGGTTCTTTAGACTTTCTGTCTGAATAAAGAATCAAACTAAATAATAATATGCTAGGTAAAATAGTTAATAATAGTACTATTATTAACTTAGATGGATCTACTCGTTGTAATAGATTACTAAAATCATATAATAAGTTCATACTATTCACCTACTATCAAAAATTATATCATATATTTATAATAATTATTTCATAAAAACATAAAATTTTACATATTTTTTATTAGGAAGTGATATTATGATAGGATTATTAACATCGATAATAAAATGTATGATTTTTACTGGTTCTTATTCCAATAATGCCTTTCCAGAACCATTAACTAAAGAAGAGGAAGAGGAACAAATAAAGCTATTATTAAAAAAAGATAAGAAAGCTAGAAACACCTTAATTGAACATAATTTAAGACTAGTATCACACATAGTAAAAAAATATAGTAATACTTATGATACAGATGATTTAATAAGTATTGGAATCATTGGTTTAATAAAAGGGATTGATAGTTTTTCAAATGAAAAAGGAAGTAAACTAACAACCTATTGTGCAAGATGTATTGATAATGAAATATTAATGTATTTTAGAAATAATAAAAAAAATTCTCAAAATATTAGTTTAGATGATCAAGTAGGATTTGATAAAGATGGAAATGAAATATCATTACTAGATTTACTAAAAACTCCAAATATTGATTATGTAGAAAACATAAATATAAAAGATAATATTAATATGCTAGAAAAATATTTAAATATATTATCAGAAAGGGAAAAAATAATAATCTATAAAAGATATGGATTATTTAATTACGATGAACAAACGCAAAAAGAAATAGCAAAAGAATTAAAAATATCTAGAAGTTATGTTAGTAGAATAGAAAAAAGAGCATTGACTAAATTATTAAGAGAATTTATTAAAAATAAGAATTTTGAAAAATAAAAAAAATGATTCAATGAATCATTTTTAATTTTTCATTTTATTTACTGCTTTTGAGATTTCTTTAGCGCCTTTATCAACAGATTTAGATAAATCACCATTTCTATATTTATCAACAACATACATCATTCCAGCACCAAAGCCAGCTCCTAAAGCCATCATACCAATTGCTTTTTTCATATATTCACCTCTATAAATAGTATATACAGTATTTTTTAATTTATACACTCCAATAAAAATTCCTTTAGACATGTTTTTCTTTCATATGTATTATTATTGTTAACAGCATATAAAAAGGCATCTTTGCTACCTATAATTGCAAGTGATTCTCTAGCTCTAGTAACAGCTGTATAGACAATTTTTTTATATAGCATAATTCTATATGAAAAACTTATTGGTAGGAATACTAATTTAAATTCACTACCCTGAGATTTATGTATACTAATAGCATATCCATGTTTAATTAAATTAAAATTTTTAGGTGTATATTTAACTATACTCCCATAAAAATCTATATATAAAGTACTATCTTCTATTTCAACTATATAACCTATATCACCATTAAATACATTATTATCAGGATCATTTTCAAGCAATAGTATTTTATCGTTTTCTCTATATACAACATCACCTGATAAAACAAAATTTTGTCCTACATCTGGATTAAATATATTTTGTAAAATTTTATTTAAATTATCAATTCCATTTTCACCTTTATACATAGGTGCCAGAACTTGAATGTCATTAGAATTATATCCTTTTTCTATAGCTTTTTCGCATAGTTTAGTAATATAGTTTTTTATATTTAAATTATCTGACTCATAAAAATTAAAATCATCTTTTTTAATATCAAAATTTAAATCTATATCATTATTTTTAATTTCGTTAGCAAGTAAAGAAATATAGGAATTGTCTTTTTGTCTATATAATTCTGTTAATTTAATAGTATTAGCAATATCACTATCTATAATGTCCTTTAATACTTTACCAGGCGAAACACTTTCTAATTGATTATAGTCCCCTATCATAACAATTTTAACGTCCTTTTTAAGACCATTTAATAGATTATTTAATAATAATGTATCAACCATACTAACTTCATCTACAATAACAAAATCTACATCGGATTTATTTTGTTCATTTATCATAAATTTATCAGTTTCTCTATTCCATTTTAAAAATCTATGTATAGTTAAAGCTGGCATTAATGCTGCTTCTCCCATTCTTTTAGCTGCTCTACCTGTAGGAGCAAGTAATGCAATCTTATTTTGTAAATCTAGAATACTAAGATTATGTACTTTTTTAAATACCTCAACTATTCCTTTAATAATTGTAGTCTTACCAGTACCCGGTCCACCAGTAATAACTACTAGATTTTTTTCTAATGCGTTCTTAATTGCTTTTCTTTGTTCATCATTATATTCTATATCAAAATATAATTCAGTATTATCTATCTCATTATTGATATTTTTATACTTTGTATCTTTTTTATTAGTTAAATAATATAATGTTTCACTTATATTCTTTTCAGCCACATAATATTCCTTTAAAAAATATCTATTGTCATCTATTATTACCCTATTTTTTTTCTGTAATTCATACATATAATATTCTAATTCATCGATACTTAATTCTATCATTCTATTGACCTCTGATAATATATCTTCTATATATAAATAAGTATCTCCTTTATTAAAACAAAGATTATTCATAACATAAATAATCATATACATTATTCTATTCTTATCTGAATCCTCTATTCCTAATTTATTTCTAACTTTTTCAATTTTTGTAAAATTAATCTCATTTAAATCATCTGTTATTGAATATACATTGTTATTTATGATATCAATTGTATCTTTTTTATAATAATTATATATAGTTAATGAATCTTTAGTAGTAAAACCTATATTATTCAAATACACAATAGTATTATAACTTTCATTATATTTAACAAGTATTTCATTTATTTCTTTGGCCTTTTTATTAGTCATTTTAGGTACCAAGAATAAACATGTATAATCTTCTTCAATTTGAGTTAATGCATCTTCTCCTAATGTATTAACAATTGAAGTAGCTAATTTTTCACCTACCCTTGGGAATAAACTACTAGATAAGAATTCAACTATACCATCTTTATCTTCAGGAGTAACTCTTTTATAATCCTTAACACTATATTGCATACCATATTTTGGATTATCTACTAATTCTCCATTCATAATATATGATTCATCAATATTAAGATCATGAAAATAACCTGTAATAGTTATGGTTTTATTAATAAAATCAGTCATATCATCGCTAGAATCTTTTACCCTAAAAAGACCAACAATATAATTATTATTGGATTTAAAAATTATTTTCTTAAATATTCCTTTTATATAAGATTCCATAATATCACCTCCCTAATTATATCAAAAAAAGTAATGTTATTTAATCATTACTTTACTTTTTTTATATAAAATCTCACTATCAGTCCAACCTACATTCTTATATACTGTTTTCCCTTGTTCCGTAACAACATCAAAATTTACAAAAACCTTAACATCTTCTCCATATTTTAAATCTACATACTCTCTTAATGTATCAAGTGATGTTTCTTTAGATATTACTTCTAAACATCTACCTTTATAAACAATTGAGATTAAACTTATTTTATATATGCCTGTTGGTGCAGATAAATATTTTGTATTACTAACCGGTTTATTTTCTGTACTTGAATAATATAAATCCATATCAGGTAATTTAACAGTTGAACCAATTGATAAACCATTAAACTCATCTTCTTTTGATATTACTTCTTGTTCTTTATTATCTATATTTATTTTTATTTTTTTAACTTCTTCTATTTTATCCTTTTGCTTATTTTGTTCTACTTTAATATTAATAGGAGTTTCTTTTTTTATTATTACTGGTTGTTCTTCTTTTTTTCCTTGATATATTTCTTTGGCAATCAATTCTATAGTGGATTCTTCTTTTTTTACTTCGTTAGATACTGAAATATTATCTTCTACTTCTGTAGTCTTATTTTTTTGCTTAATGCCAATTGCTGATAAAACAAACATTGTTCCTAAAGCTACTAAAGCACCTGCATATTTTAATTTGTTTTTCTTACCAATAACATCAATTTTATCATTAGATTCAATTCCTTTATTAGCAACTTTTTTTAATCTTTTATATGATTTTCTATCAAGTTTAGTAGCTTTTGAAAAATCATAAGTAACTGGTAAATTACCTTCAAGATATTTCTTAAACAAATTAGTGTTATAATCTGAATCAATAGATCTTAAAAAATCACATATATTATAATCCATTTTATTATTATCATCTTTATCTAGTAGTTGTCTATCAAGTCTACGTGTAAGAACTCCTTTTCCATCATTATAAATAATTTTATATACACCATCAAAAATAATATAAGCATCAGAAAACATTTGATTATTTTTTTCAATTATTAGTCTTCTTCTCTTTTCTTTTTCTTCTTTTTTCTTTAAATATTCTTCCCTTAAAGATGCATATTCATTTATATCTTTAATTGTATATCTCTTATATATATTATCTCTTATTTGTTTAACTATCTTGCTTTCATCTTCTCGAACACTTTTTATAGCATCTAAAATATAATTAATACCTTTTTCTGGTGTTCCATTACTTTTAGCTTTATTAAGCATATCATATAATTCTTTTAAAATACCTTCTATTTTATCATATTCTTTTTTTAATTCTGAATTCATGCGATTCACTCCTCACGAATTTTAATTATATCACACTATATAAAATACTAAAAGAGGGAAATACCCTCTTTTTTTTAATAATCGCATAACTTATTGTCAAATATTCTTCTTATAGAAGAACCTAAGAATCTACCTATATCAACAAAAATACTAAATCCCTTTGTAATTGCGTTAAATAACGCTGCGGTTATACCACCACCATATAATTCCATAGATTCTTTTTTTGATAGTTCTCTCATATAATCCCCCCCTTTAATGACATTTTAAAACACGAGCTATACCATCAAATATACCTACTATAAATGAAATACCCGATGCAATTGCCGCAAAACCAAAAAAGCTTAATCCACCTGCGGTAATCTCACTTTTTTCTTTTATAGATAATTCTCTCATAAACCTCCTTTACATCATTTGAACTTTCTTATTATACAAATCACAATTACTTAATCTATGAGAAATAACAATTATAGTTTTTTTATAATTTGTTTTTATATTATTAATTATTTTTCTTTCACTTTCTATATCTATTTCATCAAAAGTTTCATCAAAAATAATGTAATCTGTATTCCTAAGAAGAGCTCTAGTTAATAATATTTTTTTCTTTTCACCACCAGATAAATTGTGACCATTTTCTTCTAATAGATAATCTAAATTAATGTTCTTAGACTTAATTGTTTTATCTAACAAAGTCGTTTTCAATGCTTTATTAATTTCCTTATTGTTTGATCCCTTAAACATTAAAAGATTACTTTTTAAAGAACCTGTAAATAAATATTCATTTTGACCAACATAACAAATATTATTTTTGATACTATTGATACTTATTTCATCAATAGGTTTATTATTTATAAAAATACTATTATTGCTTTCATATAAAGATTTAAATAATGTTGATTTTCCAATACCACTTATACCATTTACTAAAACAAAATCACCTTTATTAACTGTTAAATTTAATTTACCAGTAAATTTAATTTCATCTATTTTTTTTAGAAAGGATTTACAAGTTCGACTAGTTTTTTTAATATTTAAAAGATTATTAATCCTTTTAAATGAAATCTTAGATTGAACAATTAATCTATCTAATGATAAAATATTTTTCAATGCCCCAAAATATGAAATATATAATGAAAAAACTAAAGATAATTCACCAAGAGATATTGAATGACCTTTTAGTAAAGCCAAACCTATAAACATAATTAATATTAAACCGGATGATTCTATATAATTAAATATTATATTTTCTTTATTAAAATAAGATGAGGTTTTTTTAAACGAATTTAAATATTCATTAAATATTAAATTATGTTTGTTTTCAAATTTATCTTCTATATTTAAGTTTTTAATTGTGTCAATTCCATATAACATTTCACTTAAATCAGCATTGTTAGTTGAACTTATTTCTTTCAATTCATTAATATACAAAATATTATTCCTTCTAAAATATATGTATATAAAAACAAATGAAATAGTTATTAATATAATAATTAAAAATAATTTAAAACTAATAAAAAGAAGTATGAACAATGCAATAATGAAAAATAGGATATCGATAATTGATGAAATTATAAAAGTATTAAAGAATTCTTTAATATTATTTAAATCATTTATTCTATAAATAATATCACCTACTGGTCTATCATGATGATATTTTAATGGGAGAGAGAGTATTTTCTTATATACACTATTTGTAATATCAAAATCCAATTTGTTGTTCATATCAATTGATTGTTTGTTACGATAATAATCTATAATTCCTTTAAGTAGTATAAAAAATAAAAAAAGAATTAAGGTATTAGAAGTGAATTTATTATCAAATAGAATTTTTATAAATAAAGAGTATATAATGGAAAATATACTACTTAAAAAGGAAAAAGCAGCTATTATAATAATTTTTTTCTTATAATTTTTAAAAATATTTAAAATGTAATTAGTATAATCACTATTTTCTTTAATGATATCCCCTTTCCTATCAAATGTTATAATTACATTTTGCCATTCATTTAAAAAATCATTAATTTTATATTTAATTCTACCCCTTATAGGATCAAATATATCAACTAAATCATTTGTTATATCATTAATAATAACAAAATGATTATATCCTTTTATCTTAATGTATGCAATCAAAGGATATGTCTGAGAATCTAAATCATTAATTTTACATTTATATGCTTTAGATTCAAAACCTAATTTATTTGATGCTTCCAGCAAATTGTAAATTGAAGTACCACCTTCATTAGTATTTGTCATCTTCCTAAGTTTTTCAATATCAGTATTTCCTCCATAATATCTGATAATATTTAATAGACAACAAATACCACAATCTTGTAATCCTTCTTGTTTTGTGTATTTGAACATAATCTCCCTCCAAAGATTATATTCTCCGTCAAAATAAAAAAATCCCCTATAATATAGGAAATTTTTTAATTTTTTTTCGCACTTATTAAAATTTCATCCAATTTGTTTAATTCTTTCTTATAATTACTTTCAGTAACTATTTCAACTGTATAAACTAAATAATTTGGTACATTTTTAAATTCAATTGTTGAGATTCTATATATACATAAGGCAGAAGATTCCGTTTTACCTTTATAACTAATAGTTTTTATAACTTTATCCTCATAATCTTTTTCTATTTTATCTTCAAATAAATCAAATACTTTTTTATTTGCGGATATATCATTAATTCCTTTTGATAAAAAATCATCTGAAGTTTGTTGATCATATAAAGCTGTATTATATACAAAAGTAGTAAATACTACTTTTTCTTCATCATTTTTTACATATAAATCATATTCACCTACATCACTATTTACATAGCCATGCCTAAAAGTAAAGGAAACACTACCATCTTTTGATGTATATGTATGTCTTTCAGCTTCAATCGCTTTCTTTTCTTCTTCTATTCTTTTTAACTCAGAATCATATTTATTTAATCCAAAAAAGAATATAAAAGTAAATGCAATCATCGGTAATAAATATAATAACGCTCTAACAATTATATTTCTATTTTGATTTATAAATTTAATATAAAAATAAGGTATTATTAAAACGTTAAAAACTATTAACATAATTATCCATAATATCTTTATTGGAGCTTTCATTTCAGATTTAATAACAAATCTTATTAAGACAATTAATTGATATAATAACCAAATAAACATCAATATCAATACTAATAAATACCCAACCCATATCATTCCAAATAAAGGACTATTATATTTTTTAATATCTTTCATAATTAATAATGTTGGATATGCACTTATTAAAAATGTAATTAATAAGCTTGGAATCACAAATAGTATTTTACTTTTTTTCATAAATTCTCCTTTTTATAACCCTATTTAATTATAACATAAAAAAGATAAATCTAAAATGATTTATCTATATTTTAAATTATACTTCTTTACTGATTCACATCTTCCATCTCCGTAAGTATAACATGCATACACATATTGTTCTTCTGAACTTGAATCAATTTCTTTAATATTAATTACTTTAATATATAAAAAATCTTCTTCTACTAGTGTATTTGCTTTTTCAAATACTCCCTCTATCTCATACCATTTATTTTCTTCAATATTAAGATCCTCTTTTTTTATAATAAAACCTGTAAAACCAGCATCCGCAGTACAACATGTTACTCCATATTTACCAATACCTACATAACCTTCTGGCAAATATTCTGATTGATTAGATATAAACCCTCTAACTCTAATAGTTTTATCTAAAAATTCAAGAGCATTTTTATTAAAAGTAAGATAATTAGCTAAATCTTGATAATTTTCATCCTTTATATCAAAAAATGGATTAGAAAAATCATATTCGTCTTCTTTTTCAATTGATTTAGAAACTGGTTCTTTTTGTTCTCTTGATTTTTCATCAACTTTATTTTCTTCTTTTACAACTTTTTTAACTGATATATTAGAACTTCTATTACTAGCAAAACTTGTACTTAGTCTACCATCACCTGCGGTAATTAATACTATTAATGGTAAAAACAAAACTATATCTACAATTTTAAAATTATAATGAAATTTTGAAAAAAATATTGTAAAACCAATAACAAGTAAAGCAAAAGCACTAATTTTTAAATATATTTGCATATTAGGTGCTAAGAAATTTTTTAAACTATTTGTAAACCATACATAAAATATTATTCCTGAAAATAGTATACATATTATTCCTAAATACTTATTTTTCATAGCGCATTCACCACCAATACACTAAATACAAATACTAAAGCAAATATTAAAGCTATTAAAGTAGTAACAAATTTTTTCTTAAAATTACCTACTAAAACTATTGTATTTTTAATATCTATCATAGGGCCAAGTAATAAATATGCAATAATAGAACTTTTTCCAAAAGAAGATAATAATGATTTTCCAACAAATGAATCTGATGTTGAACAAAGAGATATAAGATATGCAAATAACATTAAAATTAATACTGATAATATATTATTATCTCTAAATACTAATAATAAATCTCTTGGTAATAAAACTTGAACTAAGCTTGCTAATAATGCACCAAACATAAGATATTTAACAACATCGAAAAAATCCAAGGCAGTATGTCTTATAATAGACATAAATTTATTATCATGTTCATGGTGATGTTCACAAGAACAATGTTCACATTCTTCATCAGAACTATTTATAATTACATTCTTTTTATTATAAATTATACCCATTATAATACCTATTATTAAAGCAATTAATATACCAAATAATAATCTATACCAGAATATTTCTGGATTAGTACTATAAAATGCGTAATAAGTAGATAATAGTACAACAGGATTAATTATAGGAGATGCAAGCATAAAGGATATAGCTACATTTATTGGTACTTTTTTCTTTAACAATCTTTTAGATATAGGAATAACTGCACAATCACACGCAGGCAAAAAGAATCCTAAAAAGACACCTACTATCGACCCTAATATTTTATTTTTTGGTATAAATTTTACTATTTTTTCATTAGATATAAATGTTTCAATCAAAGCAGAAATAAAAGCACCCAATAATAAAAAGGGTAAGCTTTCAAAAAATATAGACGTAAATATAACTCCAATATCTTTTATCATGTTATCACCCTTTATATTATATAATAAAATCTACTATAATTCCAACCAAAACACCTACAAAATATATAATTGACATAATTAACAAATTTTCTTTTATATTCTTATTAGTCTTAAACAACAATAGTATTCCTAATCCACTTCCAGTTAATAAACCTGCCATTAAATTTCCAATTGTTAATAAATTAGATAAATATAATTCTGTTAATATAACACTGCTGGCACAATTTGGAATAAGTCCTACACCACTACTAATAAAATATGTAAATATATTCTTATTTAATAGAATATTTTTTAAATTATCTTCACCTATATAATAAATAACTAAATTAATTGCTAAATTAGCTATTAAAACAAAAATACCTATTTTTAAAGTATGAATTAAACTTGATAATAATATACCATGATGTTCGCAATCACAATGTTCATCATCACATATTTCATGTATATGCATATGTTTATCAATCTTTTTTCTATATAATAAATCAACTAAATATCCAACTGTTATACCTATTAATACTTTAAATCCTACTATTTTAAGCATTAACATTATATCAACTTTTTCACCTAACATAATAGGTAACATTTCATCACTAGTAGATAAAAATACAGCTATTAAAGTACCCATAGTAATAACTCTACCAGAAAATAAACTTGATGCCATAGAACTAAAACCACATTGAGGTAGAACTCCTAATATACCTCCAATAATAGGACCAAACTTTTTATTTTTTTTAAGTAATTTTTCATTATTACCCTTTAATTTATGTTCTAAAAACTCAAGTATTATAAATGTAACTAATAAATATGGTAATAACTTTAATGTATCAATTAAACCATCAATCAAACAATCTAGCATATTTTAACTCCTTTTCCATCACATTTAGCGCAAACCCCATTAATAACAATTTGATCTTTTGTCGGTAAAAACTTATGTTCATTATATATATGATCCCATAAGCTTGTTATACAGTCGCAATCAACGTGTTCTAACTTGCCGCAGTTTTCACATTTTATAAAAAAATGATTATTCTTATCACATTTACCAAGATATTGATAGTTTCCTTTACTATCTTTACAAATAGTTCCCTCATTAACTAATTTATCTACTAATCTATATATAGTAGTAAGACCAATTCTACCATTTAATTCATTTAGAATGTCTTTAATAGTAAAATCTGTATGTTTATGTTTAATAACTTCGAGTATAATATCCTTTTGTTTAGTATTATATGTCATGTCTTTCCTCCAATTTGAAAATCATTTTCATTTTAATTATATTGCTATCTTAAAGAAAAATCAATAGTAAATTGAAAATTATTTTCATTTTTAAGAATTTAATCAATCTTTTTTGTTTTAAAAAGTACATAATATCAAAAGTTTCTGAACTCTTTTAAAATAAGAAAACTAGGAGTATTTCCTAGTTATATCATTTCTTTTTTACATAGAATCCTATTCCTGCAAGAACTATAACACTTAATCCTAACATTGAAATATAGCACATTACATTATCTCCAGTTTGAGGGTTGATTGTATTCTGATCGGATGCTAAAACTTTATCTTTTGCATTACTAACCGCAAATAAAGTTTCAACACTACCATCACTATAAACAAATTCTAATGTATGATTACCAACACTTAAAGTATCTAAATATGAAGATTTTAATGTAAGAACTGTACTGCCATTTTCTAAATCATAATTTTCTGAAGAAATTAAAATTCCATCAACCATTATTCCAGTTAACTTATTTAAATTTCCATCAGCAGTTATAGATATAGCATTATTTGAATTAAGAATATAAGTTTGTTTATCAGATAATATTTTATATGTTGTAGATTGTGCTTGAACTTTTGCAATAAACCATGTATGAATTGATGAACCATCAAAAACTTCTTCTGGCGCTTTACCATTTATACTTATATTATTTGATACTTCAGGTACAAAAAGATATGAATTAGCATCAATTATTTCCAATTCAATATACGCATAATAATATTGATTTTTTTGAAAAGTACCACTAAATAACTCTTCACATAAACCTTTCTCGCATGTTCCTTTAATCCAGTATGCGTAAACTTGTAATCTTGAATCCGTTGTAGTAACTACAGGTAAACTATCTGGATAACCCAATCCATCTAAAGTAATGCTATCTCCAACATGTGGTGCATTTAAAACCACACTAATTTCAGAAATTTCTTCTGCCCAGTATGCATGAAAATTCAGATCACTATTTATTCTAGTAATACCGAAATTAAATCTTGTTTGATTATTATTTTCTGCAAACCATCCACCAAATGTGTATCCATTTTTTACTGGGGTTTGTGGAGAATAATAATCATAATCTTCAACATAAACTTCAGTTATATCGGTTGCATCATTATTTACTTTTGAATCAAAGGTTAATTTCCATGTTGGTATTAAAGTAATTGTGGCATCACTTTGAATATTATATTCTGCAATTGTTTTACTATCTTCCAGTTCAGTATTACTAAACACTAATTTTTGTCTTGCAGCTGGAATATTAGTTTCTTCAGCAATCATACCTTTTAATTCAGCAATAGTAATTATAGGTGACACTTCATATTGTCTTTCATTATTTCCTTGCTTATCCTGTACATTAACTTCATATGTTGCAGCATTAACTTTTAATGGTGCATTTACTCCAATAGCGCAAATTAACATTAACATGACATAAAAAAATATTTTCTTAAATCTCACTAATAGCACACTCCTATATTAATATATTCTGAATTTATTATAGCACATATTTTTGATTTTTTTCACCTAAATTACAATTTATAAAAGAGTTCAAAAAAATACTAAAGTCCGAGCATTTGATTATTTTCTTCTGCATTTATATAATCTAATCTAAATTGATTATTCCCATATTTTTGTTTTTTAACTTCAAAATATTCTATCGGACAATGTCTTGATAATTTATCAACATATTGCTCTGCTTCTTCTCTTGTCATTGGTTAACATACTTCCATTTCAGAAGTATCTTTATTTGAACTTACATCAATATGTCTAGTTAATCCACCATCACTAAATAATTTAGCGTATTCTTTTATAAATCTCTAGTAAGCACTACATCCTCAAAACTATAATTAAATTCTTCTAATTCATTTTCTACTTTTAATTTATCTTTTGTTTCTTTTATTCTATTATCTAAATGTTCTTTATCTAATTTATATTCATCAATATCTATTATTTGATTTAAATATGCCTTTTTAAGTCTATTTACTTTATCTTTTAAGATATTTATTTTCTTCTTCTAATTTACCTTTAAGATTTAGAAACATTAACATATTTCATACTCATTTATTTAATGTTTCCTCAATTTCATATTTTTCCTTTATTATTTGCATAACTAATCAACTCCTCTCAAAGCATATAAAAAAGGTTAACCGAAATTAACCTTTATTTATATTAAGTCGACTAGTTCGACTAAAAATCACTATGGTGACCCAGGAGGGATTCGAACCCCCGACCGCCGCCTTAGAAGGGCGTTGCTCTATCCAACTGAGCTACTGAGCCACATGTCTTTTTGAAGACATATAAATAATATCACAATTTATTATATTTTTCAAGTAAATTATTAAATTTCTTCACCATTTACAAAAAAGTGAATATTTGATACTTCTATTGAATCCATTATAGAATATGAAATACTATATATTACTTCTTCTAGTAATTTGTTTTCTCCACTACTAGATAATATTGAATTATCAAAATAAAGATTTAAATCATTTTCTTCAATTGTATAATTAATTAATTTGGTCTCATAGTTTAAATAACTCATTAAATTACTCTCATAAGAAGATTTTGATGATAATTCATCAATTATTACTTTAATCTTATCATCTTTTGAATTAATAATTTTTGTTACAGGAATATAGTATTTTAAATCATTTTCTTTTGATACATAATATATTGTTACGGGGAGTAAATTATGCATAGAAGTTATATCATATTGTTTGTTTATTCCTATAGATCTAGTATATTCTTTTTCAAAAAATGGATCTTCTTTATTATCAATCATTAAATATACTTTTTTTATATTGTTAATACTTGTTAAAGTATATACTATACTTTCTATCATTTTACTTTTTGACTTACTATTTTTAATATCACTAGAAAAAGATATAGTTATACTTTCATTATCAATTCTTATTTTTTGTACATTAGTTTTTTTTGGTATAGTAGATGCAAATCCTTCTGGAATCTTATTCTTATTTTTACTATTTACAGTAAGCGATAATATCAAATCTTTTGCAAGTTTTTCTTTTTCAATAGAAGAAACAGATATATTAGTTTTAGAAACATACCCTTTTTTATCAATTAAATATATATCATGATAATAAGAAGATGCATTAACTTGTTTTGTTTCTATGTATTCATTACTATTAGGAAATATATACAGCAATAATAATACAAATAATAATAAAGTCATTCTTAAAATTTTAGTTAAAGATAATCTTTTTATCATATTATCACCTACTAAAATTCTATGAAAAAGTAATTAAAAAAATGAGAATTCTATAAAGAAATCTCATTTAATTTAAGTAATTCAACTACAGCACTACTTCTACCTTTTACATCAAGTTTTTGCATAACATTAGAAATATGATTTCTAACTGTTTTCTCACTAATGTTTAATTTATTTGCTATTTCCTTAGTTGTATAATTAATTATCAATAATTCAAATACTTCCCTTTCTCTTTTTGTTAATATTCCTTTTGACAACTTATTTCCCTCACTTTCTATAGAGGTATATCAATTACTCATAATATTATATGAAAAAAGAACAAAAATGTTATTGTTCTTTTTCAGTTTCAAATTTAATAGTTATATACATTTTTTTATCAAAGAATGATTGTACAAAGGTCATAATTTCCGAAGCTAATGAAGAATTATGATCTTTTTTTATAAGAGTTATCATTACCTTATCATCATCTATTTTTACAAAATTATCTAAATTAAATTTATCTTTTATTTTTAGAGCTATTTCCTCTTCTTTTCCTTTAATAATATTTAAAAGTTTTAAACCTTCATATGCATTATTTTTTTCTTCTTTAGTAGCATCTTCTTTACTTAGTATATCTTGATATTCTTTTGTTTTCTTATTTTTTTCTTCCTCGTTTTCCATCTTTAAAGTAGTAATAATCTCATTATCTTGTACTTCTTCAATTGTCTCTTTTACTTCTTTCTTAGTACTAGTTTCTATCTCTTCAGGCAAAGTAATATAATATACACTTAATACTAATATTAAACTAAATAATGTTAAAGCCCAAATACTTTGTTTTTTTATCATAATTACCTCCAGTTTAGTATATTATATTGATTTTTAAAAATATTTATGACAAAAAAAGAAAGTATATTACTTTCTTGATACATACTTTCCATCTTTAGTCGAAACAACTATTTCGTCACCATTATTAATGAATAAAGGTACTTTAACAACTAAACCATTTTCTAATTCAGCATCTTTTTGTGCATTATTAGTTGTATTACCTTTAACAGCATCCATTGTATTAGTAACAATATAATCTATTTTTTCTGGTAAATTTAATCCTAATAATTCATCACCAAAATAAGTTAATTCAACATCTAAATTTTCTTTTAAAAATTTACTTTCTTCCGGAATTTGTTTACCACTTAATTCAACTTGATCATAAGTTTGCATATTCATAAATACATAAGAATCACCAGTTGAATATAAATAAGACATAGGCATTTTAGTAACATTTGCCTTTTCAATTTTAATATTTGTATTCATAGTCTTTTCTAATGTAGTTCCTGCACGTAAATTTTTTAATTTCATTTTCATGAATGCAGATCCTTTACCTGGTTTAACATGTAAAAAATCTACTATTTGATATAATTGACCTTCTATAATAACAGTCATACCATTTTTTATATCATTAATATCTATCATCATAATCTTTACACCTCCATAGATTCTATAGCTTCTTTAATAACCCTTTTAGAATTTTCATACTTTTCTTTTTCTTCTTCTGTAAAATTAATCTTCATAGTACCTTTTACTCCACCAATTCCTACAACAGATGGCATTCCTATATAAATATCATCTACAAACGAAGAAACATTTAAAACAAGATTTTCATCTTTTAATATAGCCTTTGTTATCTTTAATAAACACATAGCAACACCATAATTAGTATAATCTTTATAATTGATTATTTTATATGCTAACTGTTTTACTTCTGTTTCAATGGCATCTAAGTCATCTTTTGAAACGGTATTTAGAATTGGTACCATTCCAACAGTTGATTTAGACCAAACTACAAATGAACTATCACCATGTTCTCCTAAAACATATGCATGAATATTTTCTGTGTTAATTTTTATTTTTTGACTTAATAAGAACTTTAATCTTTCAATATCTAATAATGTACCAGTTCCAATTACTTTACCAGCTGGAAGACCAGATTTCATTTTAACATAATAAGACATTATATCAACTGGATTAGTAGCCACTAAAAATATCCCACCAAATCCATTAGACATAACCTCATCCACTATTGATTCAATTATATTCTTATTTCTTTTTATTAAGTCTAATCTTGTTTCACCTTTTTCTTGATTTAATCCAGCAGCAATAACAACAATATCTGCATTAAAACAATCTTTATATGAACCAGCTTTTACATTGATATTAGAATTAAATACTACACCAGCATGATTTAAATCCATTGCTTCACCTAGTATTTTATCTCTATTAATATCAATCAACACTATTTCATTAACTAGACCATTTGTAGCAACTAGGTTATTAACATAAGCCAATCCTACATTTCCACAACCAACAACAACCACTTTTTTCATAATAACTCCTTCAAAAAAAATAAGTAATTATCCTTATTTCTTTTCTTTATGAACAGTATGTTTTTTACAAACTGGACAATATTTATTTAATTCTAAACGATCAGGTGTATTTGTTTTATTCTTTTCTACGAAATAATTTTCTCTAGAAACTTTATTTTCTTCTTTACAAGCTGTACATTCTAAAGCAACGAATTCTCTAGCTTCTTTTTTCTTTGAACCTGCCATAATTTGCCTCCTCTTTTTTCAATTACTTGTTTAATTATAACATATTATTGTAAAAATTCAAATACTTTATTAGCTACTCTCTTACTTATTTTATAGTTAACAGGGCTTGTATAGCCATTATCATGACCTGTTTTAACGTTTGGAGACAAAATTACCATTGAAAACATAGGATTGTCTTTGGGTGCATAACCTACAAATCCCTTTGACATAGTAGCAGAATCAATATCACCATCTTCATCTGTATCTTTAAACGTTTCAGCTGATCCTGTTTTACCTGATGGATATGGAACATCTCCCATATAATCATAACCTGTAGAATCCATAACTCTATTAAATCCTTCTCGTATTCTATCCATAAATTTACTATCCAAATCTACTTTATGAACAAGTTTTGGTTCTATTTTTTCTTTTAATTCTCCTATCTCATCAGTTTTAGACGAATTTCTAATTTCTTTTAAAAAATGTAATTGATACCTATTTCCACTCATAGCAATAGTACTAATGTAACTAGCTAACTGAATTGGAGTATAAGAATCATATTGTCCGATTGATAAATCAAGTAATAAACCTGAATCTTTTTTAGTGCCTATTACTCCATTAGATTCAACTGGTAAATCTATATTTGTTTTAACACCTAATCCATATTCATTAAACATACTCCTATATTTATCAAAAGCAGATTCATCTATTGTTAATGGACAATTATAACAATATGATGCATTAGCTACTTTCATAGCAGTTTTATATTGATAAACATTAGATGAAATTGCAAGTGCTTCTACATCATTAACTATACCTATCCCACTGATCCAAGAACATTTATCAGGTGTATTTTGTATTTTGACACATTCATCCATGAACGTAGTTCCAATATCAATAGCCCCATTTTTAAATCCCGTAGAAATGGATGCTCCCTTGACCATACTACCAGGTGTTACCGGATTAGTTAATAAGGATGGTGAATTATCATATAAACTTAAATTCCCATTTTTTTCAATTAAAAACTTAGAAGCAAACGCAAGTATTTCTCCAGTAGATGGTTCAACTACAATAACATCAGAACCATCATATAAACTAGTATTTAAATTATTTAATTTTGCGTTCATTACTTCTTCATCAAGTATTTTTTCTATTTCTTGTTGCATTTTTATATCAATGGTAAGGACTATGTCATTACCTCTTTTACCTTCTTTTATAAGACTATAACTATTATCATCATTTAATTTATATAAATTCTTTTCTCCCTTTAATAAATCTTCATATTGATACTCAATATAACTAACACCAACTTTATCATTTAGTGAATATCCTTTACTTAAATAGTATTCTTTCAATTCTTTTGGTATTCCAGAACTAGTATTAGATATATTACCTAAAATGGTTCTAAAAGTATCTCCGTATAAGTATTTTCTTTCCCATTCCAATTTGACATTAATTCCATTTAATTTATCTATATTAGATGCTACATAAGCATATTCTTCTTCTGAAGCATATGTTTTTATTATATTTTCATCATAATAGTATCCTTTTGTCATTAAATAATAAAGCCATGCCTCTTTTTTATCAACACTATCCATCTCATTTTTTGTAATTCGCTCAAGTTTTAGGTTTAATAAGTCATCCGCAGTTAGTTTTCTTTCTTTATATTTATCATATTCTTCTTTACTAATTTTATTATCAACTATATCTTTATTTGTAATGATAAAATAATCTTTTATATTTCTATCACTTAATAAAGAGATATCTAATTCTAAATGATCTTTTATTAATTTAATAATGCTAATTAAATCATTATTAGAAGTACCTTTCTTTCTTTTATAATAAATTGTTTTAACACCAACATTATCCACTAACAAATTATAATTTCTATCATAAATTCTACCTCTTGGCACAGAAGTACTTTCTATAGTAGAAATAGTAATATCAGATAAGATTTTTTGATATTTATTTTTATCAAATAATTGTAGTAATGATAATTCATAAATAATTATACCAAATACTATAACTATTAAAATAATTAATACAACGATTCTATTATTGCTATTTCTAATGTTTTTTTTATATTTTTTCATAGTATCCTCCAATATTATTTTGGTAATATTAGATAATAAAAATACATATAATTTAATGGTGATAATATGAATATAAAACTAATAGAAATATATATTAATAATATAACTAAAAATCAAGCAAACGATTTTTTAGAAGAAAATGATATTTACTTAAATGAAAAAGAATTTGATTATCTCTTTAGTAAAATCAAATCAAATTATATAGAAATAATAAATGAAGATATATTAACTTTCAAAGAAATAAAAGATAATATAACAGAACAAAACTATATAAAACTTATTTCTTTATTTAACAATTATAAAAAATACCTAAATTAGGTATTTTTTAATTTAATATGTAAATAAAAAGATTTAAATAAGATGCAAACAACAACCATATTATATAAGGAATATTTAAGTAAGCACTTAAGTGATCAATATAGTAAAATTTATATACCATATATATTACTAAAATTATTAATAATATAATCCAAATAAAGGCAAATAAATATGCATTTAAACCAAAGAAAATTGGTGTCCATAAAGCATTTACTATTAACTGAGTAAAATATATGATATTAGGATTAAAACTATTATCTTTGTTATAATTTGCTCTATAAATAGATATCCCCATTAATATAAATAAAATTGTCCAAACAATAGGAAATATTACCCCTGGAGGAGATAAAGGAGGTTTATTCAATTTATCATATACGTTATTAGTAATAACAAATATACTAGGAATACCTCCAATTAAAATAGTAATAACTATATAAAAAAATAATTTTTTATAATCAATTTTCATTTAATCACCATTATTAGTATATGTTAAAAAGAATTAAATATTAAAAACATACCAAAATTTATAGTATAGATTTTGATCTCATAACGGGCGGTCAAAAAAAAGACACGCTATGTGCCTTATCTTTATAGTGGTGCAGGTGAAGGGACTTGAACCCCCACTCCGTAAGGAACTAGATCCTAAGTCTAGCGCGTCTGCCAATTTCGCCACACCTGCATAAATATAAAAAAAGTGGTGGACCCTATAGGACTCGAACCTATGACCGCCCGGTTATGAGCCGGATGCTCTAACCAACTGAGCTAAGGGTCCACGTATGTAATAATATCATAACAATAAATATTTTTCAATATATTTTGTACTTTTTTATAAAAAAAAACTCAGTTAGGTTGAGCTCCGGCCTACTCAAACCTGTTTATTAATTAATCAATTTTTTATGGCATAATATAAAAAGGTATTGTCTTTTTTGATACTCTATCTATATTATAATCTTTATTTATCTCAGTTTCTTTATCAAATAATTCATTTAAATCTTCCTTTTTTATTTTAAATACTAAATTCTTATTCTTATACTTACCTGCATTAGTTCCACTTTTTCCTACTCTTGATTCTAAAGTGGCAAATATTATACCATTTTTAAGCAAATCAATAAATAATACTTTGTCTCTTAATTTAAATGATTCAAGCTTATAATAACGGAAAAAATATTTATCATTATTTTTCTTTTTGCTAGCATGTATTATAACTAAATTACTTAGTTTTGTAGATAAATGATTTAACAGTGTGTCAACATAAACAAAAGACTTTTTTTCTATTAATTCACCACAATTATTAAATACACCCATGAAAAGTTTATCATCTTCAAGAATAAAACTAAAAAAATATTTACCACATTTATTTAATTCTTTTGTTGACAAGTCAACCTTTAATACTTTTTTATCATGGTATTTATAATCTTTATATCCATATAATTCTACAATCCTATTAATTTCTGGAAATGTAGGGCCATCAAATGCAACGCTAAATAAAGAATATGGAAATCTACTAAATCTTGATGTACATTTGATTTCTATACCATAAAAATCCGGAAAATAAGTTGAATCAAAATTTTTATTTAATTCATTTTCAAATGTTAACCCTATCGCACCAGTTCCTCCACATACTGCTTCAATCCATCCTTTTTTTGATATATCATCAAATTTCTCTTTTAATAATGCTATTTCGTTCAAATTATAACCTCCTTTCATATATTATATTCTCCGTCTAAACAAGAAAATCCCCTAAAAATATAAAAAAACTTATAGTTTCCTATAAGTTATTTTAAAGCTTCTAATAATTCAGCTTTTTTCATTGAAGTATAACCTTCAATTTTCTTTTTCTTAGCCATTTCTTTTAATTCAGCCACGGTTTTTGAGCTTAAATCTTCTTTAACTTCTTTCTTAGTAGTTTCCTTTTTAACAGTTTCTTTCTTTTCAACTGTCTTAGTTTCTTTCTTGACTTCAGTTTTTTCAGCTTTTGGTAGTTTACCATCTAAAGCATCTTTTGCTAATTTAACTAAGTTAGCAAATTCTTTCTTATCATTAATAGCCATTTCACTTAACATTTTTCTATTGATAATAACACCAGCTTTATTTAAACCATTAATAAATTTAGAATAACTAATATCATTTACTCTACATTCAGCATTAATTCTTGTAATCCATAATTTTCTGAAATCTCTTTTCTTTTGTCTTCTATCTCTAAATGCATATTGTCCTGAATGCATTAATTGTTCTTTTGCAGTTTTATATAATCTATGTTTACTTCCAAAGTATCCTTTAGCTCTTTTTAAAATCTTTTTATGTCTTTGTTTAGTAACTGCTGCAGTTTTAACTCTTGCCATGATTTACCTCCTATCTTAAAGTGTCAAGGATTCTCTTTAATCTACTTGTATCAGCATTTGATAATCCATGAGCCTTTCTTAATTTTCTCATTCTTTTTGTACTGTAACCTACAGTATTATGGTTAGCACCTGGTCTTTTATATTTAACAGAACCACTATTTCTCTTAAAAAACTTTTTAGCAGATGCTTTATGTGTTTTTATTTTATTCTTTGCCATATTACTTTCCTTCCTTCTTTATAGGTGAAACCATCATAAACATACTTCTAGCTTCCATTGTAGGTTTCTTTTCGATTTCACCATATTCTTTAATTGTTTCATAAAATCTATTTAGAACTTCTTCACCTAATTCAGTGTGTGCCATTTCTCTACCTCTAAATCTAACTGTAACTTTAATTTTATGACCTTTTTCAAGATATTTTATTACTTGATTAGCTTTAGTATTAAAATCATGTACATCAATATTAACTGAAAGTCTAAATTCTTTTAATTCAGCATTATTGCTTCTTTGTTTTTTTGATGCTTCTTTAGCCTTCTTATTTCTTTCATATTTATATTTGTTATAATCCATCAATTTGCATACAGGTTGTTCAGGTTTACCACCCATTTGAACTAAGTCAAATCCAGCTGCACTTGATAAAGTTAAAGCATCTTCAATACTTTTTACACCTAATTGTTCGCCATTTGGCCCAATAACAAGAACATCTTTTGCTCTTATTTGCTCATTAATAAGCATTTCTTTTTCTTTAGCTATTTTCAGCACCTCCATTAAAAAAGTGAATACAAGATATTTGTATTCACCTAAAAACCCATATTTGTATTGTAAAATAGTGGCTTTTTACCTATTACTATATGTAATCAGGTGAGATACAAAATCTTCTTTCCTTTTCAAACAAATATAATTATACTCAAAAAAAAGAAAAAGTAAAGACTTTTTCTATAAATTTATTCTATTTTTTAAGAAATCTGGAATATCATATAAATCGTCATCTGAAGTATCATTTGGTGTTTCAGGTTTCATATCAATAACCTGTTCAATCATAGTATTTTCAAGCATTTCTTTATTCTCATCAAATCCAGTAGCTATAACTGTTACTATTATGTCATCTCCAAGTGATTCATTTATAACAGCTCCAAATATTGTATTAATATCAGTACCTGCTGATTCTCTGATAACTTCAACTGCATCTTCTACTTCAAATAAACTTAAGTTAGTACCACCAGTTATATTAATAATAGCATCTGTAGCACCTCTAATATCAGTTTCAAGTAATGGACTACTTACTGATTGCTTAGCAGCTTCAATAGCTCTATTTTCACCAGTAGCAACACCTATACCAATTAATGCAGCACCTTTATTAGACATAACTGTTTTTACATCGGCAAAATCTAGGTTTACTAATCCAGTTACAGCGATTAAATCTGATATTGATTGAACACCTAATCTTAAAACATTGTCAACTTCTTTAAATGCTTCAGTCATTGGTGTAGTTTTATCTATAATCTCTCTTAATCTATCATTTGGAATAATTATTAATGTATCAACATGTTCTTTTAATCTTTCTAATCCTTCTTCAGCATGTCTACTTCTTGGTTTACCTTCCCATGAAAATGGTTTTGTTACAATACCTACGGTAAGAGCACCTAATTCCTGAGCTATTTCTGCGATTACTGGTGCAGCACCTGTACCAGTCCCTCCACCCATACCACAAGTGACAAATACCATATCAGATCCTTTTAAAACATTAGTTATTTCTTCTTTAGAATCTTCTGCAGCTCTTCTACCTACTTCTGGGTCAGCCCCTGCTCCTAAACCAGTTTGTCCTAATTGAATTTTAACATCGGCTTTTGAACTATTTAGAACTTGTCTATCAGTATTAGCAACTATGAATTCAACGCCTTTAACGCCTGATTCAATCATTCTGTTTACTGCGTTATTTCCACCGCCACCAACACCTATTACTTTAATTTTTGCTAATTGATCAATTTCTAATGCCATAATTATTCCTCCTTATTATCAAAAAATCGTCCAAATAATTTACCTATTTTAAAACTACTTGTATCTTCATTCTTTCTATTTTCAATCAATCTATATTGTTTATCATCAGAAAGCATCGTATATTCTCTTCCTCTTAGATTAAGTTTATTAATAAAATACTTAACCATGCCATAAGCTGATGAATAAGACATATTTCTAATACCTATAACATTAATAGGTTTAATTTTAGTTTGTTCAGTAAATACATCAAAGCATACTGATTCAGCACCTGGGATATTACATATTCCTCCTGTAATAATTATATAACGAATTTCTTTTTTTGTTAAGTAATTTAACTCTTTTTTAGATTTTTCTAATATTTCTTTTAATTTATTCTCAGCTATTTCACTAACTTCATACTGATTAATTTTAATTTTCATATTAGAATTATCCTTCGTTTCATATAATTCTGTATTACTAGCGTATGATTTATCTAGTACTAAGAACATTTCTTTAATTTTTTTTGCTTTATCTTTACTAATATTATAAACATATGATATATCATCCTCAATTAAAGAAGAACCATCTTGTATTAATGTAGAATTAGTTATAATTCCATTATTAAATGTAGTTAATTCTGTTTTATCATTACCTATATTAACAACTGCTACAACACTATTATCAAATTCTTTTTCTTTAAAAGCGTAATAGTCTCCAATTGAATTAAAAAGTATATCTACTACTTCAACTCCAGCTTCACTTAAGCATCCAATATATTTATACATGTTCTTTTTTGGAGCAGTTACTGTCATGGAATAAACACTAAGTTTATCAGCAACTATACCTCGTGGATTTTTTACTTCAGCCTTATCATCTATAATATACTTAATTGGCATAGTAGTTACTAATTCCATATTTTCATCTATTTTATTATAAACAGATGATTGAAGAGCGTTTAATATGTCTTGAGATGATATTACTTTATCAACCGATGTTATTGTTGTATAACCTGAATTTAATGTATATTTTGCATTATTAATAGGTACACTTGCTATTACTTTATCTATAGTAATTCCTAATGATTTATTAACTTGAGCAAATGCTACTTTAAGTGAATTAACTAATTTAACATCATCAACAACGAGTCCATTTTTAACACCATCAGATGGATGACAAATAGAAGCTAGTACATTTAATTTATCATCTAAATCTTCTAAAACAACAATTTTAATAAAACTAGAACCTATATCAACTGATGAATATATTTTCCTCATATGTACTCCTCCTATATTGTATAATTTATTATATCATAAAAACTATAAAATTGAATATATTTTTATAAAAAAGAAAACATTTTTTGTTTTCTTATTCTTTCGGTACGAAATAATTACCATAATCTAAATATAGTATTCCATTCTTATTCTCAACTGAATTTATTATTTTTTTATAATCATTTATTTTTGTTAATTTTGTACAAGTCAAATAAACATAATTTCCATCATTCATAGAGAACAAAAATCTTTCTTTATCAATTCCATTTGGTGAATACGTTATCTCATTAATCATATTAAGAACGTTTAAATCGATCTTACTCATTTTTTTATTAAATGTTTCAAGCACTTTTTTATCTTCTATTTTATTAATTAGAACTGGTAAATCATCATTTGTATAATCAACCATTTTACCATTTTCAAGTACTACTTTTTTATTTAAAGCATCATAATAAAGCATTTGATATTCAACAACGTCAATTGTAACTTCTAAATTTAAATTTCTTTTAATATCAACAGATTTTATTAAACTACTATTTTTAACTTCATTCTTTTTAAAAATATTGCTTGTTAATAAAAATGAAGAATTGTTATCTAATTTTAATTCATTTAATACCTGATCATCTGATAAATATTTATTATTTTTTATATAAAACGTTCTAACATTAATTAAAGTTAATAAATAAAATATTCCTGCAAGTACGCAAAGCAACAATATAATGATAATAACACTTTTAACCTTTAATTTTTTCCTTTTTTTCTTTTTTGTCATAAAAACCTCTTATTAAAAATTAACAAATTCTTGTTCTACTTTTAACTCAATATTGTATTTTTCTTTAACCTTTTCTTTTATAAAACTAATAAGCGACATTATATCTTCAGCTGTTGCATTATTATAATTAACTATAAAATTAGCATGTTTCTCAGATACCTTTGCTCCACCTATTGAGTATCCTTTTAAACCTAAATCTTCTATTAATTTACCAGAAAATATAGTTTCACTAGGATTTCTAAATACTGAACCAGCTGATGGATATTCAAGTGGTTGAGATTCAATTCTTCTTTGCCTTCTATTATTCATTAATTCAACTATATCTTCTTTTTTACCTTTGTTCAAATTAATAACAGTAGAAAGAATAATATAATTTTTTTCCATAAAAATACTATGTCTATAACTAAAATCTAATTCATCTTTTTTTAATGTCTTTATATTTAAATTTTCATCCAAAATAGTAACATCTTCTATTATTTCACTCATATCACTTTTATATGCACCTGCATTCATATAAATTGCTCCACCTACTGCACCAGGGATACCAGAAGCAAACTCTATGCCAGATAATCCATTATTAGCGCACAAATTAGTAAGTTTTATTAATGAATACCCTGCTTCTACATAAACCTTTTCTCCATAAATTTCTACTTTGTTTATTTTACACAAATTAATAATAACACCATCATATTTATTTGATGAAAAAATAACATTAGAACCATTACCTAATATTTTATATTTAATATTTAATTCTTTTAATTTTTTTAATAAACAAATCAAATTATCAATTGAACTAGGTGTAACAAATAAAGAACATTCACCACCAACTTTATAAGTTGTATGTTTAGACATTTCTTCATTTTCTTTAATATCACCTATGTTCATTTCTTGAAGTACACTCTTTAGTTTCATATTAACCCACCAATCTTTTAATTTCATCATAAATCTTATCTTCTACATTATAAACTGCCATCTTTTTTGAAGCTAAAGACATTTCTCTTAACTTTGATTTACTACTAATTATTTTTTGTATTTCTTCATTTAAATTATCTTTATTTACTTCATTATTAAGTATTATACTAGCTGCCCCTCTTTTTTCAAATACTCTTGCATTATCTTCTTGTCTATTTGCTTTAGAACTTGGTAAAGGAATAAATACTGCTGGTTTACTTAATAAAGCTAATTCAGTCAATGTCATAGCACCACTTCTAGCAACAACTAAATCAGAAATACTCATTACTTCTGACATATTATAAATATATGGTAATATAACAGTATTATCTACTTTATCAATATTAATATTATTATCCCTTAAAGTCTTTTTTATTTCATCATATTGACCTTGACCTGTAGCCCAAATTATTTGATAATTTGGATTCATTTTATTGATTAATAGTTCGGTAACACAATCATTAATCTTCTTAGCACCTTGACTACCACCAAAAATCAAAACAATTGGTAATTTATCATTAAGACATAATTCTTTTAAAAGTTTATTTTTTTTAGTTTTTGTCATTTCAATTGGTTCAACTTTTGTCGGAGTTCCAGTATAAATAACTCTTTTAGCCTTTGGTAAACAATCCTTAGCTTCTTCTATCCCAACTAAAATAGTATCTGCCTTTTTAGATAACATTCTAATTGCTAACCCTGGATAAGCATTACTTTCATGTAATAACGTTGGAATACCTAACTTTTTAGCAGATGAAATTACAGCCCCACATATGTATCCACCAGTACCTATTACAATATCTGGTTTAAAATCCTTTAATATTTTTTTTGCTTGACCAAATCCCTTTAAAGTTTTAAAAGTTTTTTTAATATTACTTAGTTTTAATGATTTAGAAAAACCATATGCATCTATAGCGTAAGATTTATATCCAGCATTAGAAATCAAATCTTCTTCTAATTTCTTACCAGTTGCGATAAATCTAATGTCTGAATTCTTATTTTCTTTTTTTATTTTATTTGCTATTGCGATACCAGGATTAATATGTCCACCAGTACCGGCAGCCGCTATAATAACTTTCATAATCTCACCTACTTAATTATATCATATAGAGAAAAAAAGAAGAACTATTTTTCTTCCTTTTTTCCCCAAATTAAATTAGCTAAATCATAAATACCAGGGATTTTATAATCTTCACCATCTTTAGCCTTGATAATAGTTATTATTACTATTACAAATAGAACTAAATGAATCATATAAAAAAACCATCTAACTATTGGAATAAACTCTAAACCAATTAATACAATTTCAATAAGAAAAATAGCTCCTGATTGATTATATAAAAATTTAACTCTTTCAGAATACTTTTTTATATCCATAAAAGAAAATATAAAGCCTAATATTGGAATTAAATAAACCAAAATTACCTCAGTCATAAATGAGAAACCAGTATATGTTTTCAATTCAGTTTCTTTTAATTCATTTTTTGTTTTCTTAGTTTGTGCCATACTTTACACCCTTTCTATAAAATAATATAGCATAACTTATTAAAGAAAACAATTTTTAATTATTACATTTTTGTATTTCTTTACAGTTTTATTTATATATACCTATATTATTTATTTCTTGAAACATTTAATATTATTCCCATTGAAATCATTGTTATTATTAAGCTTGATCCCCCATAGCTTAAAAAAGGCAATGTAACACCAGTAACCGGTAATAGCCCACTTACTACTCCTAAATTTAGAAGTATTTGAAATGTCAATTGAAAAGTTATACCAAAAGATAAATATTTTGAAAACAAATGATTAGCATTTAATGATATATTTATACATCTGTATATAATAAAAATAAAAAGTGATGAAACAATTATTATGCCAACTATTCCAAATTCTTCTGAAATAATAGAAAAAATAAAATCTGTTTGAGGTTCAGGTAAATAAAAATGTTTTTGAATACTATTAAATAAACCCATACCAAATAATCCCCCTGGTCCTATCGCGTACATAGATTGAATAGATTGAAATCCAGTTCCTAATGGGTCAGACCATGGATTTAGAAAGGATGTTATTCTTTGAATTCTATATGGGGCTGCAATAATTAAGCCACTCAAACCTATTAAACCCATAATACCTATCTTTACAAAAAAAGAAATAGGTACACCCGAAATAAATAATAAACCGATTATACTTATAAGTAGAATTACACCTGTACCTAAATCAGGTTCTAACATAATTAAAAAGAAAGATATTATTGATAAACCTAATACTGGTAAAACCCCTTTTTTAATACTTTTAATTTCTTTTTCATTTTTACAAAGATATTTACTAACAAAAATTATTAAAGATAGTTTCATAAATTCACTTGGTTGAATACCGAAACCTCCTATACCAAACCAACTTCTAGAACCATTTCTAATTTGACCAACTCCAGGTATAAGTACAAGAATTAATAAAGCTAATGATATAAAAAATATTTTATTAGAGTGTTTAAAATAAAAACTATAATCAATTTTAGAAATATATAGCATTAGCACTAACCCAATAACAAAAAAAATAGATTGTTGTTTTAAAAATCTTAGAGAATCAGAATATTTATATTCAGCCCAAATATTAGAAGAAGAATAAATCATAAGAATTCCAAATAGAGATATTAATATAATTGAAATCAATAATTTATAATCTATTCTACTCATATTATCACCATTAAATTATATGCACAAAAAAAGGAAATATAATATTTCCTTATAAGCAACCTATGAAATAATCTAAACTATTTCCATCACTAACTCTTACTCTTGGTAGTGCAAGTTTATTATCTCCTCTTTTAGCTTTTCCAAAATCTACAGTAAACGCTAATTCAAAACCTGCTTCTTTTAATATATTTAAAGCTTGATCATTATAATCACCACATGGATATGCCATAGAATCTCCACTACCTAATAATTCTTTAGATTTGCTCATATCAGCAACTCCTTGTTCATAATTAATACATTGTATTAAAGCACCATGTTTCATTCCAGAACATCCTCCTTGGTGCATATCGTGAGTATGTGATTGAAATATTATATAACCTGTGTTTTTCATTTCTTGTTGTAATGGTTGTGAAATATCTGTCCAACTTGTTACAACGAACATAACCATTGGTATTTTATATTGAACAGCTAAAGGATAAGCTAATCTATAGTTTGATTCAGCTCCATCATCCATAGTAATAATTACACTTTTTGAAGGTAATTCAATTTTACCATCTAAATATAAACTTAATTCTTTCATTGATGGAAAGTAATAATTATTTTCTTTAAAGTAATCTAATTGTTTTTTAAACATAGAAATGGCCAAGTAGTTAGCATCTTCTCCAGTTTCACCATTTTCATCATCATAAAAATAATGATACATTAAAACAGGTATACCATCAGTATCTGGATCAGTAACATTAATAATAGTTACTTTTCGATCAACAGATGCTTTTTGTCCTTCTGAGTCTTCAATAGTATATGTTACCTTATATTCCCCTGGGGTATCAATTTTTACTTTTGAGTCAATTTTAATATTCTTTGATATATCTCCATCAACATCATCAGTAGCTGTTGCTCCATATTCTTCATATACACCATTTTTAACAATTATATAATCTTCTCTACCTAACAGTTTAATCTCTGGTGCCTTTGTTTTAAAATCCTTTTTTTCTTCAGTCTTTTTATTATCTTCTTTTGAAGCATTTTTTTTAGTATTATCACCTGTTACTATTTTGTAAACTAAAAATACTATTAATCCTACAAGTATTAAAAATAATAATACTTTAAATAAGCTTCCTATTTTTAACTTTTTTTTCACTCTCATCCCTACCTTACAAAAATTATATCATAAAAAACAAAAAAGTAAATATTTCTATTTACTTTATACCCACACTCCATATACTATGGCACCAGCACCTAATATAAAGCCAACTACATAGAATAATCTAACTATATCAGTTTCTGACCAACCTATTTTTTCAAATGTATGATGTATTGGTGTCATTGGAAATAATCTTTTTCCTCTTAATTTAACTGATAGAACTTGCAAAATAACAGACAATGTTTCAATTACAAATACTCCACCAATAACAACTAATGATAATTCTCTATGTGTTAATATAGCAACTGTAGCTAACGCTCCCCCTAATGCCAATGAACCTGTATCACCCATAAATATTTTTGCTGGGTGTGCATTAAATACTAAGAATCCAAGTAATCCACCAACTAAAATAAAGCAGAATAATGCTATATCAGTGCTTCCTGTTAAGTATGGTGAATTCCAAGCAATCATACCATAAACTAAGAATGCAATTAAAGATAATCCTCCTGCTAATCCATCTAAGCCATCAGTTAAATTAACCGCATTACTTGTACCTACTAACATAAATAAGATAAAGAAGCCATATGCAAATCCTAGATCAAATTTAATATTTAATGCTGCTATTTCAATAGTTGGTGATGAACCATCCTTAATATATAAATAGAAAAATATAATGGCAATAATTATTTGACCAACCAATTTTTGTAATCTTGTTAATCCTTTTTCATTAGATTTATATTTGATTTTCATTATATCATCTATAATACCGATAACTCCATATCCAAAGAATACAAATAATAGTATAAGTAAATTATTTGATATCACCATTTTTTTAGTTAGAACTAGAGCTACTATTGTAATTATTGTAGAAATATAGAAAATTAATCCTCCCATAGTTGGTGTTCCACTTTTACTTTTATGAGCCTCCACATACTTACTTGTAACTTGTTTAGCTTTCATTTTTTTCATAAAAGGAACGAAGAATACACCAAAAACAGTAGCAACTATAAACCCTATCATTATAGCTAAAGCTGATTTTGCTAATACATACATTAATGTCACATCCTTCACGCTACTAACAATTATATCATACCTATTTTTGTTTACATATAAAAAATTACAAAAATTTACAAATTTTAACATATGTATCACCTTTTTACCTTTTTTATATTAAAATATATTCAAAATTAAATTTTTTAATATTCTTTTTTTATAATATGTTATAATGAAATTAGTATAGATGCGAAGGTGATTATATGCCAAAGAATGAAGTAAAGAAAAAAACAAATACTGCAGCAACTAAGAAAGCTCATATAAAAGCAAATAAAAGAAAATTAAGAATTAAAAGGATCTTATATTCATTCACTCTTTTATTCTTACTTTCAATAATATTTATGTTATTAATTTTAATTTTTACAGATAAAGATTTTACTAAAAATAAAGAAGAAATAAATATAGTAGAAATTAAGAAGAAAGAAAATTCAAATAATATTATAGTCAAACTAAATCAAAAGGGTTCTTGCTCTCTTGATAAAGTAGATTGGATTAATAGTAATAAAAATATATGTGAATTTGTTGATACTTATATATTAGACAAAATTTATTTAAAAGATATAAATGACAATATTATTGAGAAAGATTTAAAAGTTGATTATAGTTATATAGAAGAGTTTAAAGTTAATAAAGAAAAGATGATTTTAGCTGTTAATGCCCAAGATAAAATTGATTATGGACTAGTTATTAAAGGGAAAATGGAAACTCAAGTTGAATTTATATCTGATAATAATGATATAGCTACTGTATCTGAAGATGGTACTGTGACAGGAATAAGTGCTGGTGAAACAACTATTCATGTAAAATTTAAAGATAAAGAAGAAAAAATTAATGTTAAAGTTAGTAATTTAATAATACCTGTTGCTCCTGATTTTAATTTTGATAAAGATTATTTGACTTGTGATATATATTCAAAAGAAGAAAATGATGAATTAGATGAAATTTTAAAATTTAGAGTTACTGAAGCAGGTTATAAGACAAGAGCTGGCGCAGTAGCGGCTGCTAGATTCATAGGATTAGAATTTCCTTATATAATAAACTATTTTTCTGAAAACGGACGCTACCCTGGGGTAGATGGTGAAGGAAGATATTATCATGAAGGTCTATATTTAAATAAATCAAGATATAGCGTATTAACAAATTCTATGCATGGACCTGGGGTTTGGGGATGCTATATACATTCAGTACCTGCTGAAAAGGAAATAAGAAATGGATTAGATTGTAGTGGATTTATTACTTGGATTATTAAACAAGCTGGTTACTCCCCTGGAGATTTAGGTGCTGGAGTTTCCCCTGGAGTAGAAGATATGACCGATCTAGGTGAAAAAATACATTTAACAGAAGATGTTGTTAAAAATACACTTAAACCTGGAGATTTATTGAGCGGTGATGGTGTACCAGATATAGAGCCAATAAATGGTGGTCATATAGCTATGGTTGCTGGAATAAATGGTGATGATATTTATGTTTCTGAGGAACTATGGTGGGGTACTGGATATGTTGGTGCAGTAATAAGAAAATATAGTACTAAAGATTTATTAAGATATTTTTACTGGCAAGTAGACATGAATGAATTTTATGGTGAAGATGGAAATTTAACAAACTATTGGATAAAATAAGTTGCGTAAGCAACTTTTTTATTCCCCTAATAATAACCTTATCTTACTACCCTCTACTACCCTTGTATTAGCACTTGGTGATTGATAAATTATCTTTTTACCAGAACCACTATATTCAATTGTTAAACCTTCTAAACTGAACCTAATATCATTATAGTTTTTACCGACTAAATCTGGGACTGTTATATATCTAACATCCCATGGTTGATAATTTTTTTCACTAGCTCCATCTGGTTTAGGTATATTTAATGCATCTATAGTATCCATTAATATATTTCTAGCTATAGGAGCAGCAACAGTACCACCATATTGAATAACACCTTTTGGATTATCTATAGCAACATATACAACTACTTTTGGATTATTTGCTGGTAAAAAGCCAATAAATGAAACAATATAATTACCAGACATATACACACCATTATCTACTTTTTGTGCAGTTCCTGTTTTTCCTCCTACTCTATATCCATCAATAAATGCATTTCTACCTGTACCATTTGTAACAACACTTTCTAAAGCATTTCTAACTTCTTTACTTGTTTCATTATCTATAACTTTTCTGACTAAAACTGGGCCATAATTCTTAATTGTAGAATTAGTTTCTGGTTCTAATATACTTTTTACTATATATGGTTTATATAATTTACCTCCATTAATAGCGGCTGAAACAGCTGTTATTTGTTGTATTGGTGTAACTGATACTCCTTGCCCAAATGCAGTTGTCGCTAGTTCTACTGGTCCAACTTTATCAAGTGAAAATAATATACCTGTTGCTTCTCCATTTAAATCTATACCTGTAGTCTTACCAAAACCAAAATTATTTATGTATTTAAACAACCTTTCTTTTCCAAGTTTTTGTCCCATAACAACGAAACCTGGATTACAAGAGTTTTCTACTACTTGAAGAAATGTTTCAGCACCATGTCCCCCATCTTTCCAACACTTTATTTTTGCACCTTCTACTCTTATAGAACCTCCATCATAAAAAGTATCTTTATATAAATCTATAGTCTTTTCCTGTAATGAAGCAGCTAGAGTTATTATCTTAAAAGTACTCCCTGGTTCATAATTCATCCATATAGGTAAATTTCTATTTATTTCTTCAGTGCTATAATTTTTATAATTATTTGGATCAAAATTAGGTCTAGAACTCATTCCTAATATTTCACCAGAATTAGGGTCCATAGCTATAGCAATTGCGTGTTCTGGATTATACTTACTAACAGCGTTATCTAATTCTCTTTCAATAGACTTTTGTATGTCATTATTAATAGTAAGCATTATATTCATACCATCAGTAGGTTGCTGATATATTTCACTCATATCTAATTTATTACCCTTAGCGTCACTAAAATACTTTATAGAACCACTTTTACCAGTTAAATATTTATCATATTTTAATTCGATGCCAGATAAACCCTGATTATCAATTCCAACATATCCAAGAACATGTGATAGATTCTCATTATATGGATATGTTCTTTTAGCTTCTTTAACAAGATATACACCATCAATATTTAAACTAGATATCTTATCAGCCACTTCATTTGATAGTTTTCTACCTTCAGGATGAACTCTTTCAATAGAAGTTTTTTTATAAACATGTTTCTTCATTTCATCTTCTTTTACATTTAATATTTTAGATAATTCTTTAGTAGCTAATTCTTTATCTTTTATTTGATTTGGAATTAAAACTAATGAAGTTGTTGTTAGATTATTTGCTAATATATCCATATTTCTATCATAAATAATACCTCTTGATCCTTCTATAGGTAATTCTCTACTCCACAAATTATCAGCTAATTTCTTTAAAATATCATATTTAAAAACCTGTAAATAAAATATTCTAGCTATTATTATAAAAAAACAAAATACTACTATTATAAAGAATAACTTTATTCTAAAATGTATATCTTTAAAAAACATAGTATCACCATTAAATTATATGATAATAAAAAAAAGAGATTACAAATGTAACCCCTTAATAATTAATATCTATATCACCTGTTGATGTTCTTACTTTTAATTCTACATCACTTTTTCTATTATTATTCTTAACATTAACATCTCCTGTTGATGTATCAGCATCTATATATACATTATTTAATTTTTTAACTTCAACATCACCTGTTGATGCTTTTAAATTTGAATTCTTATTTATATTAGCTTCTTTAATATAAATATCACCTGTGGAAGTTTCTATATCCATATAACTATTTACTTTATTTATATTAACATCTCCTGTTGATGATGAAGATTCAATACTATTTACAGATTCAATATTAACATCTCCTGTAGATAGTGATACTTTGGCATTATTTATTCTTTTAGTATTTATATCACCTGTAGATAGTTTAATATTAATATCAGAATTATCATAGTTTTCTTCAAAAAACACATCACTAGTACTTGAATCAATTGTTATATTCTTATCATAGTTTTCAGGTAAATATACAACAATTTTATCTCTATTAAAGAAACAAAATAACCAGCACCCATCTTTTAATTTAACATTTAATGAATTAGATGTATTTTCTATTTTCTTTTCTTTAACATCATTTGAGAATAATTCAACTTTTACTTTACCAGTTTCACTTTTCTTTAAATATATATCAGCTGTATTAGATTCTATATAAAGATTATTTACACTATCAAATTCTTTAGATTCTACCAATTTTGCTTCAGCAGTTAAAAAGTCAAAACTATATCCATTCTTTATAAACAAAAATAAGAAAATACTTAATCCTAAAACTAATAAAGAAAGAAAAATTATTAATATTATTTTTAAAGCATTATTCATTTTTATCCTCCACCTTGTTCTTCATACTATAAACTAACTTAGCTATGGTATCACATAGCCCTATGATTAAGAAAATGACCCAAGTTATATACCAAGCACCAGTAGCAAAACTTATAATGAAATAAGCAACTAATCCTACTATTCCAATAATATCTGTTACTAATTTAATAGATTCATCTTTAGTATTTTTTCCTTCTTTTACAGCTGTTTCTTTTTTCTTTTTAGAATAAGTAATCGAAGAATAAACAATAATTGTAGTTGCTATTGCTATTATAAAGAAGAATAAACATACTCCAATAATTGGTTGATTAAATGCAGCTGCAAATAATATAATTGCTATTAAAGAACATATATATAGTCCTACAGAAATAGCAATGTTTCTAGCAAAATTATTATGCACTTGTTCTTTCTTTGCCTCTACAATATCCTTTTTACCTGATAATAATTCATCTGATGTTATTCCATAAAATTCACATAATGGAATTATTTTATCAAAATCTGGAGTGGATTCTCCTGTCTCCCATTTTGACACAGTTTGTCTTGAAACATTTAGTTCATTTGCTAATTGTTCTTGAGATAAACCTTTTTCTTTTCTTAAATTATACAATCTTTCATTGATTGTCATAATTATCACCTCTTTCAACTACAATTCTATAAAAAATAGTGGTTGCGTTCAACCTAGTTGACTTGGAAAATTGTCAACCTCTATTAACATTTTAACATAAATTATAATAAAAAATAGGATTTTGCTCCTATTTTTCAACACATCTTAGTAAAGAACATGTTTAATTATTATTTTGAATATAATTTTAATCAAATAATTTAACAAAAAGATTAACAATTAAAAATTCACTTAATATTAACACTATTTAACATCCTTAACATATAAATTTATATCAGTTCTACCAAGTTTCTTCGCAAGCATTAATTGATTTTTTCCAACATTTAATTCTCTTACATTAGTTAGTCCAAGTGTATTAATAAAATCTCTTATTTCATCTTTTATCTTATTAACATCAACTTCTTCATCACTCATTTTTTCAACTTCTATGAAACAACCATAATCTTCTACGCAATCTAGAGTTATTTCATAATCATTATATTTATAATATCTTCTTTGATTATTAACAACTATTTGTTCTTCTAATCCAAGCATACTAACAATTCTTTCAATTGTTTTATAATCATCTGCCATAGTTTCATATTCATCAGAATAAACCCATCTTTTTCCTTCAAAATTATTTTTTTTATAAGTTATTAGACATTTATCACCTATTCTTCTAACTCTAAATAATTCATTAATTCTTAAATTACTTTCTGGTTTTAAATTATCTCTTAATGGATCTTCATAGTATGTATCATATAAATCTACTTCTTTTATAAATTCAAACTTTGATAATACATCTAATGCATTTTCTTTACTATCATCAAAATCTACTAATACTTCTATTTCTTTCATTTTATACCTCCAAGCGATACTATTTCTTCCAAATATTTCTAATTATTCTTATTGATAAAGTTGATAGAGTGAAACCTAATACGGGTACTAATGAACTTAAATATATATTATCAAATTCTTTAATAACATAAGAATATATAACAACTACTATATAAGTTAATATCATAATACATATTCTTCTAGTCCAGCTTGTTTCCCATGCTTTGTCTGTTTCAACTCTTTTATTTCTTGCTTTAATTTCATTAATTTCCTTTTCAAAATCCATATTTATTCCTCCTTCATTTCTAAATAGTCTTTTGTTCCTCTATTAATAAACTTATTTGTTTTTTCTTTTATACTTTTCATTATATTTTCAGCGACTTCATAACAGTGATTAAATAAATCATCTGATATTTCACCTTTATTGTGTGCATCAATAAATTCCCCTTCATCCGCAAGTTCTATATAATAAACACCTGCAAAATAAGGAACATGATATAAAATATCCAAATATAAATCGTTATAATAAACTTCTCCATCTGTATATTCTATACCTTCTATTACATCAAAATAGTATTGTAATATATTACCTTTATCATCTATATATACTCTTACATTATATTCTTCATCTAATGGTGAATACTCAATTATTGAATACCCTTTATCAAATATTATTTTTCTTTCACCATTAACGTATATTCCAACTGAACTAGAAGTTTCTATACTATGTTTATATGTAATATATGAATTTAATTCTTTATTAAAAACTGTTTTTATTTTACTTTTAGTAACCTCTCTCATATAAACATCATTTAATCTTTTTCTTTTAATCATTCTAATCACCTAGTTTCTTGATTGCTCTATGCATTCTATTATGATATCCTTCTTTATCATAAAACTTAATAGCATTTTCATTATACGCAAATACATCTACTAAAATATATTTACATCCTATAGATTTAAAATACTCTTCCATCTTTTTCATAAGTAGATTTCCTACTCCTTTAGATCTAGCATTCTTAGATACTATTAGCTCAGTTATTTCTCCCTCTTTAGGACATTTATAATCTAAATAGTCATATTCATCAAACTTAATAACAATTCCCATAATAAGACCTATTACTTTATCATTATCTAAAGCTAAATAACATTTACCATTATTATTTTTAACTTCTTCTAAATCTACTATAGCCATCCTTTCTCTATAATCAGGATGAACTCTATCTAAATGATCTTCATCAATTGATACAATATATTCTTCAAGTTCAAGAAGTAAATCTTTAACATTCTCAAGATATTTATCTTCATAATCAACTATCATTTATATCACCAATTATATTTTATCATAATTACCTATATAAGTAACTAATTTTTTATTTTCAATACTTATAATTTTATCAGCAACTTTATTAATAAAATATCTATCATGTGATACGAATAAAACCGTCCCAGAAAAATTAATTAAAGCATCTTCAAGTATTTCTTTTGTTTCGATATCTATATGGTTAGTAGGTTCATCCATGATAATAAGATTAATATTATTTTGAAGTAATAAGAATAGTTTTAATCTTATTCTTTCCCCTCCAGAAAGAAGTTTTAATTTTTTATTAATATTATCTTTATAAAATTTAAATTTAGTTAATTTACTTCTTAAAATGTGTTCTTCATCATTACTCTTTTTTCTAAGTAATTCTATTATAGTCATTTCTTCATCTTCAAAAATAATATTTTGAGGAATATATCCAAATACTACATTAGATCCAAATCTATTATTATTAATAATATCTTTTAATATAGTACTTTTCCCTGTTCCATTTGGTCCCATTAAACACACTTTTTCTTTAAAATATATTTCTAAATTACTAGATAGTATTAAATTATCAATTGAATAATCTTTTAAAACAATTACATCCTTGCCTGATCTATCTTCCATATTAAATTTAACTGGAATTTTAGTCTTTTCTTTTGGTCTTTCTAGTTTTTCCATTTTATTTAATCTTTTTTCTATAGAAAAAGCTCTTTTAGAAAATATTTCATTACCAGAACCAAAATTACCCCAAAACTTTAATTGTTTAATTTGTTCTTCCATCTTATGTATTTTCTTTTGTTCGTTTTTATATGCTTCTTCTTGTTTTATTATTCTTTGCTCATTTTGAGATATAAAGTTATCATAATTACCAATAAACTCATATATATGAGTATTTTCAATTAATATTACTTTAGACGATATTTTATTTATGAAATATCTGTCATGTGACACAAATACTATTGTTACATCTATTTTTTTTAAATAATCTTCTAGTTTTTGAATCATATCTAGATCTAAATGATTAGTGGGCTCATCAAGTAATAAAATAGTCGGATTATCAAGGAGAATAGATATAAGCATTATTATCTTGTTTTCTCCTCCGGATAGTGCATTAATATTTTTTTGAAGTAAATCCTCTACTTCAAAATAATTAACTATTTTATTTATCTTTTCATCTAATTCATATCCTCCTAAAGAGGTATATTTTTCTTGCAAATCACAATATCTTTGAATAGTTTTTTCGTTTGCTTGTTCCTGCATCCTTTTTTCTAATTTAGATAATTCTCCTTTTAATATATTTATTTCTTTAAAACTTTTATATAAATAATCTTTAACAATTATATTTTCTTTTTCTAGTTCTTGTTTTAAATATCCTATTTTTGAATTATTTCTAATTGATATAGTTCCATCATTTGATTTTTCATCACCTGAAATAAGTTTTAAAATAGTACTTTTCCCAGAGCCATTATCACCTACTAAAGCAATTTTATCATTAGTATAGATATCACAACTAATACTATTTAAAACATTTTCAAATCCATAGTTTATTCTTACATTATTAAAATTAATTTCTAACATAGTATCACTCCTCTACAAAATAAAAACATGAGAATAAGCATCCCATGTCAAATAAAGGATGCAGGCACTACGAAAATGTCATACCTGCATACTATTTTAAAAATTTAAATTAGCATTAGCAGATATGACTTATATTTATATACATGATATTTCTGTCAAAATAACTAAACATAAGTCATTCCTCCTTCAAATATAATATAACATCACCAAAAAAATAAGTCAATAGACTTATTTTTTTATTGCTTATTCATTTTATTTACTTTTGATTGTTTAATATCATAACCATAAACATCTTTTAAAGCTATTTCAATTACTTTTTCTTCTGAAAAATCTCTTGTTTTAATAAGTGAAGGAACATCAGATGGTGATATAGATCCTTCATAAAGCATATGACCAATTTTTGAAAATTGTTCTTCTCTAATATCACAAGCTATTCCTAAACATAGAATTCCATTTTCTCTTTCGAAACATGGATAAGAAGATATAACGTCATATATTCTTTCTATTGTTTCTACAGAAATTCTATTACTAAATAAATCACTTATATTAATAAAAGCTTCTTGTAATTCTTCATTTGTAAATATTGCCTTTTTTTCTGTCATATTTTAATATACCCCTTTCAAATTGACGCCTGAGTATCATACCACAGATATAAAAAAAATGCAAATTTTTTGCATTTTTTTAATCTATATATTCAGATGTAAATCCATAATATTCTTCCATAGATAAACCAGATTCATATAATTTTTTAGCTTTCTCTTTTCCTACATATCTTAAATGCCATGGCTCATATTCATAACCTGTATACTGATCTTTACCTTTTGGATATCTAACAATAAATCCATACTTGTAACAATTTTTATCTAGCCATATAGCTTCTGCTGTACCTTCAAATGACTCATCTGCTGAATTTATATCAGCTGTTAAACCAGTTTGATGTTCTGAATGACCTGGTCTTGCTGAATAAGTATCCGCAAGTTCTGGTCCATCAATATTAACATATTTATTATATAAATCAACTTGATATTCATAATCTCTAAAGCCTGATGCAACAAACAATTCTATTCCATCTAAAGCTGCGGCTGCTCTCATCTCTTCAAATGCATTATTAAATTCATCAGTAAGTCCACCTGGATTATATGTTGATGGTAAAGAATATGTTTTATTAACAATCATTAAATTATCTATGTAAGTAATTCCATCTTTCTCTACTATATCATATCCCTTAGATGTTTTTCTTCCAGTATTTTCTACTTTCTTAGTATCTTCTTTAACAACTTCTTCAACTTTATTAATTGTTATTTTAATATCTTTAGTAACACCACTACTTTTTGATTTAATAGTAACAGTTGTCTCCCCTGGAGAAAGTGCTTTAACTCTTCCACCAGTAACTTTAGCTATCTTTTCGTTTTCAACTTTATATGTTAGCCCTAAATTAGTTGCATTACTAGGATTATATTGTACTTTAATTTTTTCTTCTTTGCCTTGATCTAACGTTATTGATGATGATTTTATACTCTTAACATCTATATATGTAATAAAATAATCAGTATCTTTTTCTACATTAAAACTAGCAGTTCCATCTACCACATCAACTGATGCTCTATGAAGAGTTATTTTATTTTTCTTAACCTTATAAACATCAACTATATCATATTTAGATAAATAACTAGGAAGGCTTATTTCTAATCTACTTGACAGATTTAATATATCATTGCTTTTAATATAATAAGAATCTACTTCATTAAATAATGGTTCATCAATAGTTTTATTATATCCATCTAATTTTACATTCATACCATTTTTTAGATCTTTAGTATCTATTGTTACTGAGTCACCTTTATAATTAATAGATATTTTCTGTTTATTTTCTTTTAAATAATCTATTGTCTTATTCCAAATATTAAGTTTGTCATCAGAAACATAAATAGTACTAGAATTTTTGGCAGAATTATATATTCTATAATTTTTAATAGTATATATACCAAATTTTATAAGATAAATTAGGCCAATAAATAAAACTAAAACAATGACTATTCTATCTACCCTTAATCTTCTTCTCTTAACTCTCATAAGCATTCCTCTATTAATAATATTACCATATTTTATAAAAAATAAAAAGAAGATTTAATAATCTTCTATAATTCTACATTGTGATATACATTTTGTACATCTTCAATTTCATCTAACATATTTAATAATTTATTAAATAATTCTAAATCTTCACCTGTTAATGTAACCTTATCAAGTGCTACCATACTAACTTCATCTAAAGTTATTTCATAATTAGCATTAGTTAGTGCTTTCTTTATATTATTATATTCTTTAGCATCCGCTGTTATAACTACTTCATCACCATCTGTTTCAATATCTTTAACATCTGCGCCTTCATTTAATACAGTTTCAAATACTTCATCTTCTGTAACTCCTTTAACACTAAATATAGCTAAATTTTCATAAAAATGAGTTACTGAATTAGTTACACCTAGTTTACCATTACATTTAGTAAATGCTGGTCTTACAAAACCTACAGTTCTATTAACATTATCTGTTAAACAATCAACTATTAATGTACTAGCACCTGGTCCAAAACCTTCATATCTTAAAGATTGATAATTTTCATCGACACCACTATTTACTTTATCGATTGCTCTATTAATAATATCACTTGGAACTTGATTTCTTTTAGCTTTTTCAACTAATTGTTTTAATTTATCGTTAGCCTCTAAACTAGTTCCTCCTGATTTCGCAGCTATATATATTTCTTTTGCAAAGTTAGAATATACTTTAGCTTTAGCCGCACCATTTTTTTGAATCGCAGCTTTTCTTACTTCATAAGCTCTTCCCATAATTAATCACCCTTTTATGTGTATTATTTTACTATATTGAACAAAAAAATACAACACTTTAAATAAATTTAATATTGTAGTATAATTAGATTGGTGATATAAATGCTAGGAACTTTTGTTGGAAAAACAATATATAAAACTTTAAGACTATTTAGAAGAAGTGGCAGTAATCTTCCAGGTGCGGTTGTTTTAAAACTATTTCCTAAATACTTAACAAAAATTAAATATCCAGAAAATATTATTATGGTTACTGGTTCATCTGGAAAAGGATCAACGACTAAGTTAATTACTGAAGTACTAGAAAAGAATAATATGACTGTTTGCACTAATGTAGAGGGTTCTAATTTATTAAATGGTATTACAACAGCAATAATTAGATCAGTTAAAGGTAAAAAACTAAATAAAGATGCGTTAGTATTAGAAGTTGATGAAAGATTTATCAAAATAATAACTAAATATATTAAGCCAAAATATGTACTTGTAAATAATATAACTAGAGATCAACCACCAAGACAAGGAACATTTGATATAGTATTCAATGAAATATTAAAGGGACTTAATAAAGATATACATTTAGTAGTTAATGGAGATGATCCTATACTTAGAAAGTTTTCTTTATTTCATAAAGGGAATATTACTTATTATGGTATAAGTAAAACAAAATATAGTTATGATTTAATGCAAGATATTAAAGATTATGAATATTGTCCTAAATGCAAGACTAAATTACACTATGACTATTATCATTATGGAAGCATTGGATCATATGAATGCCCTAAATGTAGTTTTAAAAGAGATAATATTAAATATGAAATAACAAAAGTAGATTATTCTAAAAATATTATTACTATTAATGATGAATATAAAATTAATATAAATAATAATATACTATTTAATTTATATAATACTCTTGCTGCCTACTCTATATCAGATATATTAAAAATAGATAGTAAAATAATCATTAATGCTCTAGAAGAAAGTAAAATTAATAATAAAATATTTGATGAATTTACAGTTAATAAAAAAAACTATACTATGCTTAATTGTAAAGCTGAAAATAATACAACATATAACTTAAATTTAATTTATGCAGCAATGGATAAAGAAAAAAAGACTATTGTTTTAGGACATAAAGAAATTAGTAGAAGATATAAACATTTTGATTTATCTTGGTTATATGATATAAATTTTGAATTATTAAAAGAAGCTAATGTTGATAAAGTTATATCTACTGGACCAGATGCATATGATATCGCAACAAGAATAAAATATGCAGGTATTGATGAAAAGGATATTATAATACTTGAAAAATTAGATAATATAAAAGAGGTAATCGAAAAAGAAACAAAAGGAAATGTATATGCAATTCTTAACTTTGATTACATAGAACCATTTAAAAATAAAATTAAGGAGGTTGAAAAGAAATGAAAATAATAATTGGATACCTTTATAATGATTTATTAAACTTATATGGTGACTCTGGTAATGTAAAGACACTTGTATATCATTTAAAAGAACAAGGTATTGATGTTGAAGTTAAAAATATATCTTTAGAAGATAAAAAAGATTTTAAAAGCATAGATTTATTATATATAGGTAGTGGTACTGAAGAGAACATTCTTACTGCCCTATCAGATTTAAAAAAAGATGTAAAAGAAATAGAAAAATTTATTAATGATAAAAAATTTATTTTAGCAACAGGTAATTCTGTAGAAATATTTGGTAATTATATTATAATTAATAAAAAAATTAAAGCTTTAGGTGTATATGATTATGTGGCTATGCATCAAAACAGAATTGTTAATGACATTAAAATAGATTCAGATTTGGTAGATAGTCCTATAATTGGATTTGAAAATCATCCTGGGAAAATACTTACATATGATGGAGTATTTAGAATAGATAATTTTATCGGAACATATATAATTGGTCCTCTACTAGTTAGAAATCCAGATTTATGTAAATTATTAGTATCAGAATTAATAAAAAGTAAAGACAAAAATTTTGAACTTAAAGATGGTAATTATGATTTAGATTACAAAGCTTATGCAAATACAATAAAAAGTATTAACAAACGTTAATACTTTTTTTATTGTTCTAAATTAGATACATAAGAAATATTTAAGTTTTCTTTATTAGTATCTACTTTATGATTAATTTTATTTATAACTAATAATGTTAATATAATACATAATAATATAACTATCATATTAACGGCGAAAATAACTGGATTAAATCTAGATTCTTTCTTTTCTTCTACTACTTCTTTTTCTTTAATAACTGTTCCACAATGAACACACATTATTGAATCTTTTGCTATAACCTTATTACATTTCTTACATTTTTTAAATAATTTTGAATCAAATTCAGGTTCATTTTTAATAACAACTACGTCTTTTTTTACTGGTTCAGCAATTGTTTCTTTTACTTGAACTGGCATAACTACTGGAGCTACAACAGTCTTTTCTTCCTTAACAGGATCTAAATCATAGAACTCTATTGTTGCTTTATCTGAATCATAATTTTTAAATTGGATATTTTTAATCGTTTTATTTTCATTAATAAATACACCTTTTAAAACTTTTCCTTTTAATAAATCACTAATAATTTTATTTTCACTAAAAGTATACTTAGTATCTGTAACTTCTTTTCTACTAGAAATTCTATCAAGTACACTAACCTTTTTAGTTTCAGTAACATTATTATCTTCAACTTTAAAGTAGTCAATTAAAGTTTTAATAAATAATAGTATAACTCCTACAGCTAAACAAAATATACCAATATTTCTATATCTAACTAAAGATACTTCAATAATATCAGTTACTTTTGTACCAGCTTTAGACTTTAATTCAAAATAGTATCTAAGATATAATGTAAATGCACCTATAGCTAGTGCAAAAGGTACAAATATAATAAACTTCCATAGTTTTTTCTTATCCATCCAATACACCCCTCAAATTAGTCCTATATAATATCATAAATCAAAAAAAAAAGCAAATTTAAACATTAAATTGATGTAATGTTTATTTTTACTTTTTTATTATCTTTCATATATGAACTAGCTTGAAGTATAGTTCTAATAGAGTTAATAGTCTTACCATTCTTTCCTATTAATGAACCAGCTTCTTCTTCATTAACAACTACTTCAATAGAAATCTCATCTTCTTCAGTATCAAATTGCTTAACACTAACAGAATCTGCATCTTTTACTAATGATTTAACAATCATTTCAGTTAATTCTACTAAAGTCATAATTAGTTACCTTTCTTTGCTTTTGATTCAGCAAATTTTGTCATAACACCAGCTTGAGATAAAATATTTCTAGCAGTGTCAGTAGGAATAGCTCCATTTCCTAACCATTTCATAACTTCTTCTTCTTTAATATCAATTTTTCCTGCGATTGGATCATAAGTACCTAAATTTTCAATAAATTTTCCATCTCTAGGACTTCTTGAATCAGCAGCAACAACTCTATAGAATGGTTTCTTTTTAGCACCCATTCTCTTTAATCTAATTTTAACAGCCATGTAATTCCCTCCTTTAATTACATATAATATTACACCAAAAAATAATAAATGTCAACCTTTTTAGTTGACATTTATTATTACTTACAACTGAATCCCATTTTTTCAAGAGCTTTTTTAGTTTCTTCAGGTGAACCAGTTAAATCTGAATCAGACATCTTAGATACATCTATATCTGAAGTAACTTTAAGAGCTTTATTTGAAATATTTTGTTGACAGTTCTTTAATTCAAATTGAGACATTGATGCTTTAATTGACTTACAATAATCTTGTTTTTCTAATAAAGAAATTTGTGTATCTGAATAACTAGATAAATCCATATCATATCTTAATGACATGTCTTTAACCTTATTTCCATCAAATCCAGCATTTAAAGTAATATCAACTCCTGATTGTGAAATAGTACAAGTTAATTTACTAGAACCTCCGCCACAACCAGTTAAACATAAAACTCCACACAAGAAAAGTGCTGCTCCCATTAATCTCTTCTTCATTTTGTTTACCTCCTCAAGTATTATAATACCAAAATATGACTTTTTTTTCAATTAAAAATAGTCTATTTGACTATTTTTAATTAATAAAATCTTCTTTTACTTCTTTATCTATTTTTTTTGATATATCTTCATCCAATTTATCATCAAATATCTCCCATTCATCTTCTTCATCTTCAGTTAATATTTTAACTTTAGTATCACCTACTACTTCAATTCCAATTTCTTTTTCTATTTCAAAGTTTATAGTGTTACCTTCTATATTAACATTAGTACATTCAGGTTGTTTTAGAGCTTTAACAATGATTTCAGCATCATTTAAATCAGCATCTATTTTTGATTTAATATTAATTATTTCATTATAATTAATGGTTTCATTTAAAACATTAGTTTTAGTATTATTATCAGTTGAATACCAAATATTTATATCAAAAGAACCATTTATTAGTGCATCATTATTATCTAATTTTCCATTAAATCTATTATTAACTATCCAGCATCCCAAAACTGTAGATGGTTTAGCATTAGCTTCTAATGAATATTTATTTTTAAAATATTTTTTCCCCTTACCTATTACAGCTTTAGTAACTATTTCTTTATATGTAGACATATTATCACTCCTTAGTAATAATGTATGCATAAAAATAAAAAAAGTGCCTAAAAGCACTTATATAGTCATTAATTCTTTTTCTTTATCAGCAGCAATATCATCTACTGTTTTATTATATTTATTAATTAAATCTTGAACTTCATTTAATGATCTTTTTTCTTCATCTTCATTCAATTCTAATTTTTTAATATCATCATTTGCTTCTTGTCTTACTTTTCTAAGCGCAATTCTTGCATCTTCAGAAATTCCTTTTGCTTGTTTAACTAATTCTTTTCTTCTATCTTCAGTAAGTTCTGGAATAGTTATAAATATAACTTCTCCAGTATTATTTGGTGTTAAACCTAAATTAGCTTCATAAATACCTTTCTCTATATCTGATAAACAACTTTTATCAAAAGGTTTTATTTGTAATTTTCTAGCTTCAGGAACAGATACATTTGCTAATTGATTTAATGGAGTTGGAACTCCATAATATTCAACTTTAACACTATCTAACATAGAAGGGTTTGCTCTTCCTGCCCTTATATTTGCTAATCTATCTTTATAAGTATTTATAGCTTTCTCCATTTCTTCTTCTGCAATTAATAAAATATCATCCATATTTTTCATCCTTTCAATCTAAATATATTTTACTACACAAATATTTCTATTTCAAGATTTATTCTCATAATCAAATGAATAAGCATAATTTGTATATATTTTATAATCATCATATTTTACATAATTATGATCTTTATCCATTGGATTAAAGAATTCTAACGTACCTTTTTCATTTGATTTTAAATCAAGAATTATCTCTTCATCATATCCAACTATTTTTTTATTATTATAAAAAACAACTGCTAACGAAAGATTATTGATCGTTACATCACTTGTATTTTTTACACTAGCTATAACTTTATTTCCTCTTTTATGTTCTATTTCTATATTTTTTGTATAATCCTTTATATAAGTCGAAATAGTAACATCATAACTTATTCTAGATTCTTTATATTCACTAGGTACATTATTTACTTTTAATACAATTTCATTTTTTTCTCCAACAGATAATATATTCTTAGCTTCATTATATATTATTGTATCTTCATCATTTAAATAATCTATTTCAATATTTATTGATACATTTTTCTTATTGTTATTCTTTAAGAATAATAATTCTTTATCAAAATACTTTTCTTTTTTTACTTCAATATTATCTTTTAAAGATTCAGATGTAGGTTCTACTTCTGGATTATCAAAACAACCTGTTAATAAAAAGATAAAACCTATTAATAACAATAATCTCTTTTTCATATAATCACCTACTTAATTATAACAAAAAATAGATAAGTTTGCACTTATCTACTCTTCAATTTCACTAATTTTGAATAAAAACTCTTCTAGTTTTTTAGATGCTTCTCTATAATTATCTGGATATAACATATAACCATTAGCTACTATTTTTTCTCCATTTTTATATTTAACAATAAGTTTAAAACTATCACCATCTAAGATATCTTTTTTTTCTCTATCAAACCCATCCCAACTAGTTATATTATTATCCTTAATAATATTTGATAATTCTTTCATATCAGAAGTACTTAATTCCTTCTTTATATTTAAATCTGAAGAGCTATATCCTTTACCAGTAAATATATATTTATCATCTTCAATATTTATATTAAATTCATAATATGATCCTTCACCTGAACCAAAATTATATGTAAATGATTCTATATCACCATATTCTTTATTTTTTGGTATTAAAACTATTACTAATATAGTTATTATCGCAACTAAAAGCACTCCTATAAGTATTTTTATTTTATTATTCATAATTTCACCTCTATACTAATTATAAAAAAACAGATAAGAACTATCTTATCCGTTTATTTGTTTAGCAACTTCTTCAGCAAAGTTTTCTTCTTTCTTTTCGATTCCTTCTCCTACTTCAAATCTTATCATATCTTTTAAAGTACAAGAATTGTTCTTTAAATAAGTTCCAACTGTTAATTCAGGATTCTTAACAAATTCTTGTTCAGTTATAACTATATCTTTATAGAACTTATTAATTCTACCTTGAACCATTTTTTCAGCTATTTCTGGAGCTTTTCCTTCATTAATAGCTTGTTCTTTTAAAACTTTTGCTTCTTCTTCTATTTCAGATGCTGGAACTACATCTCTACTAATGTATTTAGGATTCATAGCAGCTAAATGCATTGCAACATCATTAGCAACTTCTTCTTTATCTCCTTCTACTAATACTAATGTAGAAATCTTTCCACCCATATGAATATATTTACCAAATACTTCATTATCAGCCTTAGTCATTTTAACAAATCTTCTAAAACTAATCTTTTCTCCCATAGTTGCAGTAACATTGATAATATCATCATTAACTGTTCCTTCTTCAGATGGTAATTCTAAAACTTCCTCAACTGTTTTAGCATCACTATTGATAATAGCTTTAGCAATTCTATCAATTAATGAAGTGAATTTTTCATTAGCTGAAACAAAATCTGTTTCACAGTTTACTTCAAGTATAACTGCATTATTTCCTTCAACTAAAACTCTAGATGATCCTTCAGCAGCTATTCTATCAGCTTTTTTAGCAGCTTTACTGATTCCTTTTTCTCTCAACCATTTAACTGCTTCATCTATATTTTCATTACTAGCTTCTAATGCTTTTTTACAATCCATTAAACCAGCATTAGTCATATCTTTTAATTTTTTAATTAAACTTGCATCCATAATTAACAATCTCCTTATTTATTTAATACTTCTACTAATTCAGCTTTCTTTAATTTAGTGTAACCTTCAATTCCCTTTTCTTTAGCCATTTCTTTTAATTCAGCTACTGTTAATTTAGATAAATCTACTTTTTCTTCTTTCTTAGTTGCTTTTTTTGTTTCCTTTTTAGTTTCCTTCTTTTCTTCCTTAACTTCTTTTTCTACCTTTTTTGTAGTTTTCTTTGCTGTTTTTTCTTCTTTTACTTCTTCTACTTTTTCTTCTTTAGCTGCTTTTTTAGTAGCTTTCTTTTCTTCTACTACTGGTTCAGCTTCTGATTTTAATTCTTTCTTAGTTTCCTTAACTTCTTTTTCAGCAACTTCTTTATCTTCTTCAGTAATATAATCTACCATTTCTTTACCTGTTGCTTCAGCAATAGAATTAGCAAGTACTCCTAAAACTACTTTGATAGCTCTAACTGCATCATCATTTCCTGGAATTGGATAATCTAAATCATCAGGATCACAATTAGTATCTACGATACCAAATACTGGAATGCCTAACTTATGTGCTTCTCTAATTGCATTATATTCTTTCTTAGGATCAACAATTACCATAGCATCTGGTATTTTTTTCATATTTCTAACACCAGCAAAGTATGTTAATAATTTTTCATATTCTTTCTTAATCTTTAATACTTCTTTTTTAGGTAATACGTCAAATGTACCATTTTCTTCCATCTTTTCAATTTGATCAAGTCTATTAATTCTCTTTCTAATTGTTCTGAAGTTAGTTAATGTTCCACCTAACCATCTTTCAGTTACATAGTAACTATCTGTTCTTTTTGCTTCTTCCTCTGTTGCTTCTTGGGCTTGTTTCTTAGTACCAACAAATAATACCTTTCCACCCTTTTCTGCGATTTCTTTTAAAGCTGCATATGCTTCTTCGATTTTTACAACTGTTTTTTGTAAATCGATAATGTAAATATCTTCTCTAGATGTATAAATATACTCTTTCATTTTTGGATTCCATCTTTTTGTTTGATGACCAAAATGAACACCTGCTTCTAATAAATAGCTCATTGAAACTACTGACATAAAAAATTCCTCCTTTTGTTTCACTTCCAAATATCTCTTCTTTAATCCCCACTATTACTAGCACTCGGTTCATAAATCAATATTTGTGCATTTTTTTATAAAAAGCACCCATATTATAGCATAAGAAAAAGCCTTTTACAAGGCATTTTTACTAAAAATTATTAGGTTTTATGTCAAATTCTACTTTTAACTTTTTATTATTTTAATTAATGATTTTACATATTTTTCTTACCTGATTTTTTTTCATCATATAATAAGTTATCAACCTCAGCAACTTTATGTAATCTATCTAGTGCTTTCTTTTCTTCTTCATCAAATTTCTTTTTAGATACATCCTTTATTGCTTTTAATACTGTTACTAAGTCTTCTTTTTTTTCTAATGTTGTATCCGCATATAGACTTTTAAAATAATCATCTATTTTAACATATCCCCATCTATGCTCTGAACACATACAATCAACATATGCATTATTATCCTTTATTGTTCTATATACTTCATTTTGAAAAGATATTTCTTTTTCAGGAAGTTCAGTCCAATCTATATCACCATATATAGAATCAGGACCAGTAGTTCTAATTAAAAATTCTTCTCCCGATAAAATTTCTTGAACTTTATTGTCTCTTATTTTTTTTACAATTAATGGAATCCCTAGTGAATCATCAACAACCAAACTTTTCAAAGCTGTATTTATTGAATCTGGAAAACTCCTTGAAGAATCTTCTGGTTCATACATCATAAAAAGATCTCCCTCTAAAACTTTTGGGATAATCATACCAAAACTTTTTGGATTAACAAGAATTCCTATAAATTCATTTTCTTCAATATCATTAAAATTGCCTATTTGATCATGATCATCATAACCCGAGTGAAAAAATATCCTATCTTCATTTAAATAATCATTTTTAAACTCTTCTCTAAGATAATATTTATCTTTTGTTTCGCTCATACTATACCTCCTATTAAAATTATATAGAAATAATACTACTAAAGCAAGTCTTAATTTATAAACTATTAGGATTTATGTCAAATTCTACTTTTATTTTTCTATTATTTTCAGTTAATGATTTTATTTCATTTAATAGATCTATAATCTTTTGTTTATCCCTATATTTAATAATTATTTCAAAGTAGTATATATTATTAATTCTAGATACTGATCCTACTGATGGTCCTAATACTATTTCTTTTTCAACTTTATTTCTTAAATAATCACCTATTTTATTTGATTCATTAATAGTTTCTTTAAAATCTTTACCACCTATCTTTATTAATGCAATAAATGAATATGGAGGATAATATAATTTCTTTCTTATTTTTATTTCTTCATTATAGAATTCTTCATAATTATGAGTTTTAGATAATTTTATAGAATAATTATCTGGATTATATGTTTGTATAATTACTTTCCCTGGTAATGAACTTCTGCCAGCTCTACCTGATACTTGAGAAAGTAAATCATAAGTTCTTTCACACGATCTAAAATCAGGTAAATTAAGTATAGTATCAGCGTTTATTACTCCTACTAATGTTACTAATGGAAAATCAAGACCTTTAGCTATCATTTGTGTACCAATTAAAGCATCTGCTTCATGATTCATAAATGATTTTATTATTTCTTCATGAGATCCTTTTTTAGTAGTTGTATCGATATCCATTCTAAGTGTTCTTATATTTGGAAATAATTTTATCAATTCCTCTTCTACTTTTTCAGTACCATATCCCATTTGTCTTAAACTATCCTTTTTACAATCAGAACATATTTTAGTATTATTCTCTGCATAACCACAATAATGACATCTATTCATATCACTTGTTTTATGATAAGTAAGAGTAATATCACAATTAGGACATTTTCTTACACTTCCACAAAATTCACACATCAAATAATTAGAATAACCTCTTTTATTAATTAATAATAATATTTGTTCTTGTTTATTTAATCTATCTTCTATAGATAATAATAATTCTTTAGAAAACATCTTATTACCTTTTCTAATTTCTTTAGTCATATCTATTATATTAACTAATGGAAGTACTGCATTATTTGCTCTTGTTTTTAATTCTACTAGCTCATAATACCCCTTTTTAGCTCTTGCATAACTTTCTATTGTTGGTGTTGCTGAACCTAGTACTACTTTAGCATTATATGTTTTTCCTCTTAAAAAGGCTACTTCTATAGCATTATATCTAGGATTATGATCTTGTTTATATGTATTAGAATGTTCTTCATCTATAATTATTATTCCTATATTAGTAAATGGTGCGAAAATAGCAGATCTTGCTCCTATAACTATTTTAACTTCTTTTCTGATAATCTTTCTATATTCATCATATCTTTCACCATCAGATAATGCACTATGTAAAACAGCTATTTCTTCTTTAAAATGAGATCTAAATCTTTGTATTATTTGAGGTGTCAAACTAATTTCAGGCACTAATACTATTGCTTCTTTTCCTTCACTAAGAACTTTATCTATTAAAGACATATATATTTCTGTTTTACCACTACCAGTTACTCCATTTAATAAAATTACATCTTTATCACTATTAATTATCTTATTATAAGCATTTTCTTGATCAGTATTTAACTTTGTAACAACCTTATCCACACTTTCATTATTAAGTCTATATTCTTCTTTACTGTATTTAGTAACTAATCCTTTTTCTACCAAAGTATTAACTGAACTTGTATTTAAATCTCTTAATGGTAAATCATTTATTAATAGTTTATTTAATACTTCTATTTGATTCTTAGATTTTGTTTTAGTTAAATATTCTTTTACATTATTTATATTATTTAATTTCACATATAAAACTGTTTTTTCTTTAACAGTATTTTTAATAGATGCTTTATAACCTTTAGGTAGCATAGATTGATAAACAGACACTAAGTTTGTAACACTATCTTCACTAATTCGTTTTCCAAGTTCCAATAATTCTTTATTTAAAATAGAGTCTTTATCTATTACTTTAATTATATCTTTTAAATCAGTATCTTGTTTATCATGTATACCTAATATAAAGCCTTCTAAAGTTTGTTTACCAAAAGGTACTAATACTCTTTTACCTAAATATATTTCATTAATCATAGTCTCAGGAACATTATAAGAGAAAGTTTTATCTTTCTTATTTATATTTATTTCAACTAAAACATCAATTGTCATATTAATACCTCCTTTAACTCATTTTAACACAAGAAAAAAAATAAGCGAATAATTTTCGCTTATTTTTGTCTATTAGCTGTATCAGCTATATATTTTTTTCTTGAATTACCAGTTGGTTCCCAACCATCACCTGGATTCTTAGTTGCCCATTTATATTCTTTATTATTTGTAACTTCTCTATATCTATATCTATATTGAGTTCTTGATTGAACATTATAAGTATATTCACCAAGTTCACTTTTACTATTTACCCAGATACCTAAATCTATGTAAGTAGTCTTAGAAGTATCTTTAGTTCTACCAGTTAATTCATATCCTTGTCTTGCTACATTTTCTGTAGTCCAGATAGTATCTTTAACATACTTTTCAGGATTATTATATTTATACTTATATTGTTTTGTTGTTTTAGTGTTATAAGTATATTCTCCTAATTCACTAGTACTTGTAACCCACTTATTTAATGGTTCAAATGATACAGTAGTAGTAGTCTTACTATTACCAGTATATACATATCCACTTGGACTAGTTTTACTATTTGTCCATTTAGTGTCTTCTATATATCTTGTTGGGTTATTATATGCATATTTATATTGTTTAGTTGTATTAATATTATATGTATATTCTCCTAATAAATCTTTATTAGTTACCCATTTATTTAATTGTTCATAAGTATATGTAGTCTTTGTTCTAGTTTCACCAGTATACTCATATCCACTTGGACTAGTTTTACTGTTTGTCCATATATCACCTATTGCTTCTTTAGTAACTGTTCTTACTTTATAGTTATATTCAGTCTTAATTAACTTATAACCTTTATCTTGCCAAGTCTTTAAATCAGTTACAACTTGTGTATCTGTTTTAGTTGTAGAACTTGACTTAGGTGTACAATATCTATATTGATATAATGTTTTACCTGCACCTTTTTCATAAACTCTATAATAATACATTCTTATTCTAGATTGACCATTACAAGCAACAGTACAAGTTTCCATTTGAGAATATAAGAATTCATACCATCTATTACCAACATATGTTGACATACTATATCTAGATGCATATGATCCATCTATTAACTTCCAATCTCCACTTTCAGTTTTACTATTAACTGGAGTTGAATCATATTTTCTTGAACTAGTATCAGCTGGTTTACTTGTATACCAATTAGAATCAGTAGTATAACCAGTACATGTATTAGTTGTAGTAGTTATATCCTTAGAAACTGTATATCTTGTTCCAACTAACTTAGTATCAGTTGTTTCTGTTCTTTTTTTAGTAGACCATCCAGTTTCATTCCACTTTTCAGTTGTTTTATATTTAACATGTCTATATTCAGTAGTATTGTTAGCTATTCTCTTTTGACCTGTATATAAAGTTCTTTCTTTCCATAATTTTAATTTATCTGTTTGTGTTTTAACTTCTGTAGTCCAATCATTATCATATGTCCAGTTATCTTTATATCCATATTTAACATGTTCATATTCAGTAGTTTTCTTTTCTACTTTTTTATCACCAGTATATAAAGTTCTTTCTTTCCATAACTTTAAATTATCTGTTTGTGTTTTAACTTCTGTAGTCCAATCATTATCATATGTCCAATTATCTTTATATCCGTATGATATTTGTTCATATAATTTTGTTCCTGAAGTAACTTTCTTTTGACCTGTATATTGAGTTCTAGTATCATTCAATTTAACATTATCATTTTCAGATACTTTTGTATTTCTCCATGAACCTAATGTCCAATTTTCATTGTAATGATTTTTAACATATTCATATTCATAAACATATCTTCCACTTGGAACATTAACAGTAACGTTACCATCCTTATCAGTATTTGTTGTTACTGGTTTAGCTTCTGGTTCTTGATTCTTAATATCCGCTAATGTACAAGTACCAGTTGGACAGAAATTATAACAACCAATCTTTTCGATAATATAATTTGATTCTTTACCACAAGTTAAAGATACCTTTAATTCATATTCATCTTTTAACTTAGTAACTTCAACATAAGACTTATTCTTATCACAAGATTTATTATCTTTATCTACGAATGGAAGAACTAACTTCTTTTCCTCCATTTCTTTTAAAGTCATCTTAGTTGATTTACCTTCATCTTTAGGCATTCTTTCAGTAGTATAGTAATCTTCAGCCGCATCTTTCATAGTTTGTACATTATCATTAAATATAGAACTATAAAATGGTGATAAATTTGGCATTGGGAATAAATACATTAATAAAAATATAAAAATAACAATTAATAATACTTTTACTAATAAATCCCTTATAAAAGTTGAGTTTTTCATAAAAAGTCCCCCTTCTTTTTAAATGAAACGTGTTTTATACTAACACAAACCTCATATTTTGTCAAATAAATTGGGTATTTTTTTATATTTTAAATATAAGAAAAGTCCCCCTTTTGAATTGACATCTATTATATATAGATATAATTATTTGTCAAATTTAAGAGAGACAATAGTTTCACCATTATTTATTCCTAAATTATAATCTAATACTCTTTTATCTTTTTTTAAATAATCATGTACTGCTTTTTTAAGAATTCCTTCTCCAATACCATGAATAATAACTATTTTTTTATTTCTTAATTTTATATTATCATTTATAAACTCATCTACTTTTATTATTGAGTTTATTCTATCTTCCCCATGTAAATCCATATGAGGTAAATTATTTGTAAAAATATCTATCATTTTATACTCCTAATTAGTTTTCTTACTTGTGTTTCTAACTTTCCGTTTATTTCTTCTAAATACTTATCTGGATATATTTCTTTAACACTATCTTTATATGATATAGATGCGATTAAATATGATTTATAATCTTCACTAATATCCAAACATTTAATAAATGGTATTAACTGAGATTCAACAGTTATTACTTTATCACCAAGTATATTTAATATATCTATATTTAATAAAGCCATGTCTGCTTTTATCTTACCATTATGATAAATCTCAGTAGATTCACCACTTAAAGTAGAATTATCAAAATCTATTAATTTAACTCCATTTTTTGAATATAATATGTTATCTGTATGAAAATCTCCATGGGTAAAACCAACACTATGTATTTCTTTTATTATACGAATTAATTCTCTAATTATTAATAGTTTTTCCTTATGTAATAAATCTCCTTTTATTATTCTTTTTGTTAATTTATCTTTTTCTTTATCATACTTGGTTATATAACCAAATGGATTACCATTAAGATATAAATTTTTCTCTGGCAAAATACAGTCTTTTGTTTCTTCAAACGTTCTTAATATTTCGAACAAATCCTTTTTTCTTTCAAAAGTAAAATCTTTTTTATATACATAATTATTATCTACCCATACAATATCTTTTTTTATTGTACGAAACGAGTCTAGCTTTTCTCTACTAATATCTATAATATCCATAATAATCCCCTTTGATAAGCAAATATAATACAGTAACAATTATTTTTTGTCAAAATTTCTAGGATGACATTTCATATATACTTCTCTTAAATGTTCATTTGATACATGAGTATAGATTTCAGTAGATGATAATGATTCATGCCCTAGCAATTCTTGAACTGCGATTAGATCACAGCCTTGATCTAATAGATGAGTTGCGAAAGTATGTCTAAACATATGAGGTGTTATATTCATTTTTATACTGGTTTCTTTTATTAAATCATTAATAATTTGTTCTATTCTTCTTGTTGTTAAGTTTTCTTTTTCTTTACCTACTATTAAATAATCACTATTTATTTCGCCTAATAATACTTTTCTTCCATCTTCCAAATAGTTTTTGATAGCATCTAAAGCTGGTTCTCCAAAAGAAACTAATCTCTCTTTACTACCTTTTCCAAATATTAATATAGTTCTATTATTAAAATCTATATCCTTAATTTTAATACTAACTAGTTCTGATACACGTACACCTGATCCATATAATACTTCTAGAATTACTCTTTCTCGTTGCCCATCCGGTGTATTTAAATTAGGAATATTAAAAATTTCATCTATTCCTTGATAATTAATAAATTTGGGTATTCTCTTTTCTTTTTTTGGTGAAGAAACTAATAAAAAAGGATTAGAATCTACATAATTATTTAATACTAAAAACTTGTAAAAAGTTCTAAGAGAACTTAGTCTTCTAGAAACACTAGTTTTCTTTAAATCTTTTTTTTCTAAAAATAATAAATAATCAACACATTTTTTATAGTCCATATTATCAAATGAATATTTTTTTTCTTTCAAAAATTCATAGTATTCTTCAATATCTTTTTTATAATTTAATATAGTATAATCAGAATAATTCTTTTGATTATCCAAATAATCTAAAAACTTAATAATTTTTTCCATACTTTCACCACCAAAAAAAGGGAAATATCCCTAATTAATTTTTTTTATTTTATTATCTAGCACTCTTTTCTTTTCTTCTTCAGAAATGCCATGTTCATCTAAAAACATATCTAATTCACTTACTTGATCATCTATTTCTGATAATGGATTTGCTAAAATACTATCCACATTATCTTCTAAACTTAAATCTATATTTGTTTCATTAGCTTTACCAGATATTTTATCTTGCATACGAATTATAAGTGAATTTATAGATTCTAGTGTCCCTGGAGGATAAATCAACTTTTCTTTCTTTGAAAATTCAATAATGTATTTATAAAAGTTTTTAAAAGCAGAATAATAATCTTTAAAATAGTTAAAAACTGCATTAGATAATTTTTCTCTATAATCACTAGAATTAGATTTTAATATATCAAATATCTTATATATTTCAGCCTTCTTTTTATCACTATATTTATCTTTTTTAGTATCTTGAAATAATAATTCATTATTAAAATAAGTTTTATAAATACTTCTTTCTAAACTTGATATTCCTTTAAAATAATCCATATTATTATAATTATAAATAACGTTTCTATATTTTGAACCAGTAAAATTTAGTATTTTAGGTTCAGCATCTTTTTTTAAATATTCTAATACTTCAATTTTATAAGTATCATCTAATCCTAATTCCCTTAAAAGATATTCTGGTCCTTCAAAGCAAGTTGTAAATCTATCTATATCAATTTGAGACTTAGTTTTTAGCAACTCAATTCTTTTATCATCTTTATCTACTAAATTTATTATAAACATAAATTACCTTATAACATATGGATTATCATTTGTTCCATTTCCTGATTTATATACATTATCACCATCTATATAAACAAAAATAGTTAATTTATTACCCCTATTCGCATCAATAGAGAATAGTGATGAATTCTCCAAATATAAATATCTGTAGCTATAATTTGTTGGTAAATTCATTAAAACTAATCGATCGTATTTATTCATGTAATTGTAATTTGTACATTCAGGCATCTTCATTTTTGTACATGCAGAATCAACACTTGCCAAATAATAATCACTTGGATTTGCTAAACCTATTCTTTGTGTAATTGTAGTTTTACATTCATTAGCTACACTTATTTCATTTGAGTGTACATCTAAAGCTCCATTACAAAATTCGTGATTTAAAAAATATGTTTTTTCTTCATTACTTAATTCTACTGAACCTTTTTCTGGATCATTATTATTTAATATAAAATATAAATTATCTTTCATTCTACTTTTTTCATAATTATTTATACCTATAGATTTTTTAACTTCAGAATTATATCTGTCATCCCAAATATAATATGAATTTGTTTTCAAAATTCTCATCAATTTTAAGGATCCATCTGGTTGTATAGAAATAATTCTATATTTTCTTTCACCAAGTAAAATATAATTATTAGGATATTCACCTTTAAATCTATAAATATCTCCTTCTTTATATAATCCATCATCAGATGTTACTATTTTTTCATTATCTAGTATATAGTCTTTAATTTTTCTAGTCGTATAATATTTCCCACATGAAATATATGGAACTATCCTATAATCTTTAGTATCATCACTAGTTTTATTAATAACAACTTCCCCTTTACACTTAACACTAGAATCTTCAATAGCGTAAACTGAACCAATATATCTGTTTTTTTCTAAAGTTTCTAGTTTAATAGTTGTACTTTTATCAGATGAAGAAGGCAAAAAGTTCTTATTATCATTCAAAAAATTAATCGCAGCTGACTGCATTTTATTTTCTATTTCTTCATACCCACTTGCTTCTACAGCATCTGTTTTTTTACCTCCTGGCGCAAATAATGAAACAATAATAATTATTATTATCAATACTCCTAGTATAATTGCTATCTTTAAAAGATTATCTCTTATCCATGTCATAAACATCCCTCACTCTATGTAAATTATAACATATTTTAAATATACTATGTATTATTTTTTAATACTTTACATAAAAAAAAAGGACTAAGTCCTATTTTTTTCCATTCAACATATTTAATAAATTTATTTTAAACATATCCTTTTCAGCATTTTCTTTACTAATCATAACCCCTTTATAAGCTCCAAGTTCTGTATTATGACCTTCTATTAATAAATCTTCAGGTGTTATAGTCTTCAATAAAATAATATTTTTATTAGTATAAACATCATAATGTAATACTATTTCTCCATGAACTTTTACAAATAAATCATCTGTAGGTAATGATAATTCATATGATATAGTATTCATTTCTTTATCTTCTCCTACTTTATTTCCTAAAAAGTTACCTTCCTTCATTTCAGGATAAAAATCAAAGATTAATTTCTTGAACGCAAACATATTATACTTTTTTACAGATCTCTCTCTCTTTTTGAATTCTGCTTCATTTAAGTATTCAAAAATATAAACATCTCTCATATTATCCCTCCATTTCTTAACTTTATTTCTTTAAGCGTAAACAATATAACATAAAGAAAGTGTAAAGTCAATACTTTAATACTATTTTATGTAGTTTACAATTAAATTATAACATCAAATTATGGGATAATTAACAACAAATTATGTAATTTACAATAATTTTTACATTATTTAGTATCATACCAATTAGTACCCTCTTCTATATCTACTACTAAAGGTACATTTAATTTATATACATTTTCCATTTTATCTTTAATTATCTTTTTAACTTTTTCTTTTTCATTATTTAATACATTAAATATTAACTCATCGTGTATTTGTAATATCATTTTACTTTTTAAATTTTGTTTACTAAATTCATCATATATATTTATCATAGCAAGTTTAAGAATATCAGCAGCACTACCTTGAATAGGTGTATTTTGCGCAATTCTTTCTCCCTGCTGTCTAATTATATAGTTTGTATTATCTAATTCTTCTATTTTTCTTTTTCTATTCATAATAGTTAAAACATACCCATTTTTATATGCATCCTCAATTACCTTTTGATTATATTCTCTTATTTTAGGAAAAGCATCTAAATAATTATCCATAAACTTTTTAGCAGTACCAAAATCAGTTCCTATGTCTTCAGCAAGACCAAAACTACTAATTCCATATAAAATACCAAAATTAACTGCTTTAGCTTGTCTTCTCATTAATTTAGTAACTTCTTCCTTTTTTACATGAAATATATCCATTGCGGTCTTAGTATGAATATCTAGATTACTATTAAATGCATTTATCATATTTTCTTCATTAGACATATGAGCAAATATTCTAAGTTCTATTTGAGAATAATCTGATGATATAAACACTGAATCTTCTTCTGGAACAAATGCTTTTCTTATTAGTTTACCCTCTTCATATCTAATAGGTATATTTTGTAAATTAGGTTCTATTGAAGATAGTCTACCTGTTCTTGTTAATGTTTGAGTGTATATAGTATGTAACTTAGAATCTTCTTTAATAGATGAATCTATTCCAACAATATATGTACTATATAACTTCGCAAGTGTTCTATAATCTATAATTTTATCAACAATTGGATTATCATCTCTAATCTTATCTAATATTTCTCTAGATGTTGAATAAGATGTTTTCTTCTTTTTAGGATATGGAATACCCATTTTATCAAATAGTACTTCACCTAATTGTTTTGGAGACTGAATATTAAATTCAAGACCAGCTAAATCATATATTTCCTTTTCTAAAGAAAGCATCTTTTTATTAATTTCTTCTCCCATATTCTTTAGTACTTCTCTATCTACTCTAATACCCTCTATTTCCATAGACGCTAGTACAAACGATAATTTCATTTCAATATTCTTAAATAAATCATAAGACTTTTCATCTTTCATATCTTGTTCTAATTTAGATTTAGTTTCAAATATAAACTTAGCTTTTTTAAGTCCTTCACTAGATAAAATTTCAGGACTTTTATCACTTTTCATTAATTCATTATAAAACATTACATCATAATTAAAGTTACTCGCAAGATATGCTGCATCATCTTTAACATTATAATTTAAAATATATGCTGCGATCATAGTATCAAATTCACATGTTTTAAAACTGATTCCATATTTATTTAATACTACTATATTCTTTTTATTATCGTATGTATATATATTAAATAAATTAAAGAATTCTTTATTATTAACTACTAAATCTATTGGTAAAAAATAAGCACTTTTTCCATCATACATAGTAATACCTAATACATTCGCATCATGATAATTAGTATTATCAGTTTCAATAAATACACTAATAGTTTTATCTAATTTAATTTCATTTAAACTAGAAACTATTTTTATATCACTAGATTCATTTTTCTCTAAAACAGTATTTTTTCTTATATTCTTTAGAAAACTATAGAATTCAAGATCTTCATATATAGTTTTTAATTCATCTTTTGTTTCATCTAATTTTAATTCAGATAATTTATATTCAACTGGTACTTCTCTAAAAATGGTTGCCATTTCTTTTGACATAAATGCATCTGCTTTACCTTGAACTAATTTATCTTTAGTCGCACCCTTTAATTCATCTATATGATCATATAAGTTTTCTAGCGATCCATATTCTTGAAGTAATTTAATCGCCGTTTTTTCACCTATTCCTTTAACACCTGGAATATTATCTGAAGAATCACCCATTAATCCTTTTAAATCTATCATTTTAATTGGTTCAAGTCCATAGGTATTTTTAAATTCATCTTCATCCATCATAATGTAATCTTTAGTTTTTAATAATTTGACTTTTACTTTAGGACTAATTAATTGAAGTAAATCTTTATCACTACTTACAATTATTCCTTCATAATCAGGATCTTCATCAATTAATTTAGAATAAGTACCAATAATATCATCTGCTTCATAATTATCTATTTCAAAGCATTTGATACCAAGCGCTCTTGTTAGTTCTCTTGATGGTTTAAATTGAACTACTAAATCATCTGGTGTTTTAATTCTTCCAGCTTTATAATCTTTATATTTTTCATGTCTAAATGTTTTACCTTTATCAAATGCTACAAGCATATACTCTGGGTTTTCTTCTTTTATTATCTTATTTAACATATTAGTTAAACCAAATAATGCGTTTGTTGGAAATCCTTTACTATTTTTCATTAAATTTCCTGAATACGCAGTTGCGTAATAACTTCTAAATAATAAATTGTTGCCATCTACTAATATTACTTTTTTCATTCTAATCACCTATAAATATTGTACCAAAATAATTGACTTTTTTCCATTTAATTATAAAATAATAATTATTGGATGTGAAAAAATGGAAAAAAAAGAAATTAACTATGAAAATGTTGGTAAAAGAATTGGTAAAGGCTTTACTTCAGATGTATTTATGTATACTGATGATAAAGGATATGAAGTTGCTTTAAAATTTTTTAAAAGAAAAATTAAAGTATGTAATTGTGGTATTCCTAAAATAATAGATTTTGATGAAAAAATGCAAAAGAACAAGGAAGAAAAATTAAAACTATTAGATAAAGATATATGCATGATGGATGATCCAAAACCATTTGATTTATTGTATGATGAAAATCTAGGTTTAGTTGGATATACAATGGAATATTCTGATTTACCTACTTTAGAAGATTGTAGATGGGATTCAAAAAGAAAAAAACTTATACTTCTAAAAAAACTAAGAGAAAGAGTTGAAGAATTAAATCGTAATGGTATATATATTGGAGATTTTTATTCTGATGACAATTTTTTAGTAGATGATAATGGTGAAATAAAATTTCTTGATATAGATAATTTTAATGTACATGGTTTAGATTTTGATTTATCTAATCCATATATAGATAATTATTTTGAACGTAATAAAAAAATTAATAATGTAGATAATTATATGTTCAATCTATATACTTTATCTTTCTATTCAAGAGTAATAATGCCAAGACTATTACTTAGTATACAAGAAGATGGAATACCTCATAGATTTAATACTAAAGAAAATCATGAATTAATTAATGATATGTTAACTAAAAAGAATTATGAAAAAAGATATATATTAGATAGTCAAAAAAAAGGATTGTTTTAAACAATCCTTTTTTATTGAGTTTTATTATCTTCATTTTTTTCAAAAACTGCAAATAATTCTAAACTATTTTCTACAGGAGTATCTAAATCATACTCTTCCCCATCTACTTCTAAACTCCAATACTTAAATGTATATCCATCTTTTGTGGGATCACTTGGTTTTGTAATAGAGCCATAATGTTCTACACGTTCATCTTTGTAATATTCACTACCATCAACAATAAAATATATATCAAATTCATATATAAGTGAATTCTTTACTTTTTCACTTAATTCTAGATTAATTAATGGTTTAATAAATATATCTTGGTTTGGTTGATTACTATAATTTGAAAAATCAAATAGTTTTTCTGATGTTACTAACTTATTAATATCATTATAAAAATAATAATCAAAACTTAAATTATCATTATTGACAACTACAAATCTTAAAGGTTTATCTTTTTCATCAATAAAAAGTTTAGACTTATATTCATTTGATAACACATCAATTTCTTCATTTGTTATCATCTTTGAATTTAATCCCTTATATGTTAATTTATTATTTTCATTAATATTAATATCACTATACTTCTTTAAAGCTAAATTATTATTCCAATTCTTAGTATTTTCTTTAATAGAATCTATAGGATTTTGTTTGTCCCATTTAAATGATAATCTACTATCAACACCATATAAATCATAATCATTATTACCCCTAGCAATTACAAGCCATTTATAACATGTTTCACTAGTAGAAGTATCTTCACATATTTCATAATTTATAGGATTAAAAATAACAATATCACCTATTTCATATGTTTTCAATATACCATGTTTTACATCTATTATGCTTGATCTTAATTTAAGTAGATTTGTCTTATTTAGTACTAAAAATAGTAATAAGCCTACAAGAAAAAATACAACAATTATTATTATGACTCTTTTTTTCTTTTTCATATATTACTCCTATCCTATTCATGTTAATTTTATCATTTTTAGGCTCAATAATCAATAAAAAAACGAATTATTTCGATAATCCGTTTTACATATTTCTTAATTTAATATTTAATTTAGTTTCTACTTCTTTTATTATATTATTAAATACTTTCATTACTTCTTCATCTGTTAATGTTCTAGATGAATCTTCAAAAGTTAAATTAAAAGCTATAGACTTTTTATTTTTAGCAACATTCTCTCCTTCATAAACATCAAATACATTTATGTCAGTTACTAGCTTACCACCTGATTTTTTAATAAGTTTAATTACTGCTTCAGCTGTAATATCTTTATCCATTACAAAAGCCATATCTTTTTGAATGCTTGGGTATTTATTTATTTCTTTATATTTTAATTTAGATACTCTATTTTCTAATAATCTATCTAAATTGATTTCACATATAAATACATCTTTTGCTACATTTGGATGCATTTTACCAATTATACCTACATCTTTTCCGTTTAAATTAATTATTGCACTTTGTCCTGGGTGCATATAACTAGGTATATTATCAGTTAATAAACTATATCTATTTGCATATCCTAAATATATTAATAGTTCTTCTACTATACCTTTTATTATATAGAAATCAACTTTATTATTATTACCTAATTGATAATAATAGTCTCCTGTCATTAATATACATAGTTTTTTGTTTTCAAAATACTTTTCTTCTTTTTTATAAAAAGATTTAGCTATTTCGAATATAGATACATCTTTTAAATTACGTGCATTATTATATTCATATACGCTTAATAAAGATGGTATTAAAGATGTTCTAATTGTATTTCTATCATTGAATAATGGATCTAATAAATATATAGATTCTGTATCTTTTTCTTTATACATATCAGATATATTATCTGACATAAATATAGGTGTTAATACTTCATTTAAACCTAAATCAACTAATTTGTTTCTAATTAATCTATTAGTCTTATCATAACTACCTTCTTTAACATTTAATTTAGGTAATTTACCTTCTATATTATTAATCCCATATATTCTACCAACTTCCTCAATTAAATCTTCTTTTATATTAATATCTAATCTTCTAGTTGGTACAGACACTGTAATCTTATTATCTTTTTCTTTAGAAATAAATCCTAATCTATCAAATACATTAATTATTGTTTTAGAATCTAAATCAGTACCTAATACATTATTAATATTCTCAACTGTAATTTCTATTATTTTTTCTTTTTTATTAGTCTTATCATATTCTAAAGTTCCACTTAACACTTCACCTGATGCATATTTTTGAAGTAAGGTACAAGCTCTTTCAATAGCCATATAAGTTCTTTTTGGATCTAAACCCTTTTCAAATCTATTACTAGCTTCACTTCTAACAACTACTTTACTTGCCTTTCTTACCAATACATTATCAAATATAGCAGATTCTATTATTACATTTTTAGTATCAGATTCTACTTCTGTTGTAAGACCACCCATAACACCAGCAAGTCCAACTGCTTCATTTTTATTTGCTATAACAATCATATTTTCATCTAATACTCTTTCAATATTATCTAAAGTAGTTAGTTTTTCATCTTTAGTTGCCATTCTAACTACTAAGTCTTTTCCTAGTTTATCAGCATCATAAAAATGAAGTGGTTGACCAGTTTCAAGCATAACATAGTTAGAAATATCAACAACATTATTAATAGGTCTTATACCAGAAGCCATCAATCTATTCTTAATAAAATCAGGACTATCTTTAATAACAACATTCTTCACTTTCTTAGCTAAAAATAAAGAACAATTATCAGTTTTTATATCAATATTAAATTCATCTTTAATATTATCTTTTATTTCATCATATTCTATTTCAATATCTTTTACTTTTTTATCATATATTGCACCTAATTCATATGCCATACCAATTATACTTAAAAGATCTCCTCTATTAGCAGTTAACTCAAAATCTACTATTTCATCATCAAATCCTAAATATTTAAGAGCATCTTCACCAACAGGTGCATCTTTAGATAATTCTGCTATTCCATCTCTATCTTTATCAGATAAGAATTTATTATCTAAACCAAGTTCAGCAATAGAACACATCATACCATTAGATTCTACTCCTCTTATACTACCCTTTTTTATTTCACCACCAGGTAATTTAGCTCCTGCTAAGGCAACTATTACTTTTAATCCTTCTCTCGCATTTGGTGCACCACATACTATTTGTAGTATTTCTTTTCCTACATTAACATTGCATACATGTAAATGATCTGAATCAGGATGGTCTTCACATTTAACTATTTCTCCAATAACTAAATTAGTTGCTTCTACAAATTTACCAGCAAAATCGTATTCATTACCTACTCTAGTCATTTCTTCAGCAATTGTTATTATATCTAATTTATCATCTAAATCAATATAGTCTTTAACAAAGTTTCTAGATAGTATCATTATTCATCATCCTTTCTATCAAATTGTTTTAATAACCTTATATCATTTTGATATAAATATCTAATATCAGGAATACCATATCTAAACATAGTAATTCTATCCCATCCAGGGCCAAAAGCAAATCCACCCCATACATCAGGATCATAACCATTTGCTTTTAAAACATTTGGATGAACTATCCCTGCAGCAAATACTTCTATCCATCCAGTAGATTTACATAAATTACATCCTTTACCACCACATTTAAAACATGTTACATCTACTTCATAAGATGGTTCAGTAAATGGGAAGTAACTAGGTCTAAATCTTAAATCTAAGTTATTACCTAACATTTTTCTAGCAAATATTTCTAGTGTTCCTTTTAAATCTGCTAATGAAACATTGTTTTCTTTTTTATCAATAACTAAACCTTCTATTTGACTAAATTGTGCCGCATGGGTAGCATCTTCTTCTCTTCTATATGTCTTTCCTGGAACTATTATTCTTATTGGTTCATTAACTTTACTTTCCATATATCTTGCTTGCACAGAAGATGTTTGAGTTCTTAGTAAATATTCATCATTTATGTAGAAACTGTCTTGCATATCTCTAGCTGGATGCCCTTTTGGTAAATTAAGTCTTTCAAAACAATATTCATCTGTTTCAAGTTCTGGTCCTTCTACAACGTCATATCCCATGGATACAAAAAGATCTTCAACTGCCTCAATAGTCAAGCTATTTGGATGTTTACTGCCTCTTTTTATTCTAGTAGAAGGTAAAGTAACATCAATTTTTTCTTTTTCTAATTTTTTCTTTAACTCTTCAGCTTCATATTTTTCTTTTAAAGTATCTATTTTAGAACTTATATCATTTCTAAAATCAGTAATTAATTTACCAAATTCTTTCTTTTGTTCAACAGATAAATCTCTTAATTTACTAGTTAACTCAGAAACTGGTCCCTTTTTACTCAAATAATTATTTTTTAATTCATTAAGCGCAGACATATCTTTTACTTCTTTAATCTTAGCGTCTATTTCTTTTCTTAATGCTTCAATCTTTTCTTTCATATTATCCTTCCTTTCAATAAAAAAATACCTATGATGTAAGGACGATTCAACGCGGTACCACCTTACTTCATAGATATTCTATGCTCTCATATTTTTAACGCAAATTACACGCTATAACTTTCATTATAGAACCTAGAGAGTGAATTCATATAATGTTACCTAATAACCTCTCACCAATGGTTATCTCTCTTAAAAGCACTTATTATATTACTATTTTCTCATTTCTGTCGTTAAGTGAATTATATCACAGCTATTATTTATTTTCAACATTATTATTTTCTAATAATAATTTCTTTACAAATATTTTTTCTAATTCTTTTCTTTTATCATCAGTAACTGTGTTAATTTTTCTTATTTGTCCATCATAAACTCTACCAATAGAATTAATTTGATCATAATATTCAACTAGGAATGGAGATTCACTATTAATATTATTTTTTCTATTAGTAGTTATTGGTTCTAATTTACCTAGTTCATGTTTTTCAGTTATATTTTTTAGATTATCAGATAACATTTTATAATTATTTAAAGACTCTCTTAATTTACCTAATTTCCAAGCATATAACTTACCTATATTATTTTTATATAGAGGCGCTAATGTTCTTTCTCCTTCAATATAAAAATCTTTTATTCTTTCTATATCTTCTGCCTTTAAATAATCTAATTTTCCAAACATTTCATAGTTTTTTGATAAGTGTTCAATAAAGAATTCAAGAGTAAATTTTATTTGTTCTAATTCTTCTACTGAAATAGGCTTTAAATTATTAACTGCTATATAATAATCTACTACTAAGTCAAAGTCTAATCTACATAAATCTTTCTTTATTTTATAGTAATCATTATAATCTCTTTCAACTTTTTTTCCTTCTTTTTTAGCTTCTAAATATGATTTCATCATTTCTGATGCTAATCTTGTTCTTTCTTGTTCAACAAGTGGTGATGCTTCAGACATAATTTCATCCATATTTTCTATTTTTCTAACACTTGGAGCATCTATCATTCTAGTATCACCGTTTTTTCTACTATTTAAAACTTCTTTTACAAATGTTCCTCTTGTAGGATAATGATACTTTATAACAAAACTAACGAATTTTTCAATATCATATAAAGTACAATCTTCTTTTAAAGAAATGCCTATCTTTCTAATTAAATCTTCAATTGATAGATTTTGATTATTTTCAACTACATTATATAAAATATCAAAATCTTTTTTTCTTGATGCGGAATTACATTGATTAAATTGTTTTATCATATAAAAACCCTCTTTCACAAACGAAATGTATGATATCACAATTTATTTAAATATGCAAATTATAGTATAAAAATTATAAATTTTGATGGTCCAGTTTTTATAAAAATGTGTTATAATTGATATGTGGTGAGAGTATGAATTTAAAAAAGAAAATAATATCTACATCAGTATTTATACTTTTGTTTATATTAGCGTATATATTTGTATTTAAGGATTATTCATTAACTGAATTCCAAGAAACTATGAGTAAATGTAATGGATGGTATTTATTAGTCGCGATGTTGTGTGTTGTATCATGGGTATTTTTTGAAGCTCTATATTTTAAATATATATTTAGAAAACTAAATTATAAAATATCATGGTATCAAGCAATTGGATATGTTTTTACCGAAACTTACTTTAGTGCTATTACTCCTAGTTCAACTGGTGGTCAACCTGTTCAAATGATAGAAATGAATAAAGATAAAATACCATATAGAGTAAGTAGTATAGTTGTTATATTAAATACAATATTATATAAAGTTGCTTTATTATTAATAGTACTAATTGGCTATATATTCTATTTTAATCAAATACAAGATTTAACCCCTTCTTTTAGAGGATTTACTCTATTAGGTGTAATAATTACATCATTGTTAGTAGCGTTATTAATGGCATTAATATTCTCTAAAAAATTTATAGTTAAATTAGCAAATTTTGGCTATAGTATTTTATGGAAATTACATATTAAGAAAAAAGATGATAATAGTGAAAAGAAAGTTGAAGCTTCCCTAGAAGAATATAGAGAAGTATCAAGATATATAAAAAGTGATAAAAAAGTATTATTTAAATCATTTGGAATTATATTTATGCAAAGATTAAGTTTATTACTAGTAAACTTCTTTATATATAAATCATTTAGTGTAACTGGTATATCACTATTCTATGCTGTAACAATACAAGCATTCTTAACAATCGCAGCTGACTTTATTCCAGTTCCTGGTGGAGTTATTATTAGTGAAGCATTATTAATTGAAACAAATGAAGTTTTAGGAATAACAAGTATAGCTAAAGGAGCTACACTAGTATTTAGAAATATTAGTTTCTATTTCCTAGTAATAGTATCATTAGTATATTATATGATATTCCATTATGTAAAACGTAAACGAGCTGAAATCATAGATAAAACAAAAATAAAGGAAGAGATTTAACTCTTCCTTTTTATATCTATAAAACTTGATTGATACCTATAATCAAATGAATATTTATTTTTATTATTATTATATTTTACTAAAACGATACCAATCAATAAAAAACCTATAATAAAAGTAGAAACCATTAAAGTTACAATTGGAAACCTTTTATCATTCTTTTTTAAAATATCAACCAATAAAGCAATTATTAATCCATATAATAAGCCATTTATCATTCCAACAGGAACTATATAAAACGTAAATGTCAAACCCCATTGATCTAAAGATTTAGAAACAGATAATAAATTACTTGTCATATAAACACTAACAACAAGTAAGACTATAATTAATAATACTTTTAATAACTTATTCATATTAATACACCTCTGTATTAATATAATAACATATAATGATTATTTAATAAATAAAAAAACTAACTATTTCTAGTTAGTTATTTTCAAATGGTGACCTATACGGGATTCGAACCCATGAATGCCGCCGTGAAAGGGCGGTGTGTTAAGCCACTTCACCAATAGGCCAATAATAAATGGTGGACCTAGATGGACTCGAACCATCGACCTCCCGCTTATCAGACGGACGCTCTAACCGACTGAGCTATAAGTCCACAAACAGTTACAATCTAGGTCCATCCATTACCTGGAAAACCACATTGCTTTATAATTTTACCTTATTTTATTATAACTGTCAAGATTAAATTAACTATAAAATGGTGTCCCCTTGGAGACTCGAACTCCAGACCCACTGATTAAGAGTCAGTTGCTCTACCAACTGAGCTAAGGAGACATCAAATTACTAGTTAATAATAACACATTTTTTTTAATTTGTATACATTTTATTTCAAAAATTAAATTATTTATTAATTATTGACAATATCTTATTATGAATATCATCAATTGATTCAAACCTTCCATCCGATTCACAATTAACTTTATCCCACTTTAAATAATCAGCAACGAACATAGCATTATCATATACTTTTTTCATAAAATCAAGATTTCTTTCATGAATATCATTTGTTAAACCTTCATTATCTTTTCTTTCATTTCTAAGTTCAGTTACTAAATCAAATGGCGCATGTAAAAATATTACTGTATCCGGTTCACCTATTCCTAGTTTATTATATTCATAATCAATAACAAAATCTATAAATTTCTTTCTTTCCTCTATATCATCTATTACTGCTGCTTGATATATAATACTAGAAGTTGTATATCTATCTAATAATATAATTGAGCCTTTTTCATATTCTTCTTTCAATTCTTTTACCCATGTAATTACTCTATCATACGCATATAAGTTATTAATAAAATATGGAGATAAACTATTTATCTCACCTAAATTACCACTTAAATACTCTTCTACACCTTTAGCTTGATCTTTATTGTATGTTGGAAAATGGTGGGTAACAACTTTTCCATTTTTACTCAAGTTTTCTTTTAATAAATTATATTGTGTAGATTTTCCTATTCCATCACACGCGCCTTCTATTACAATAATTCTACCTTTCATATCATATCACCTATTATAATATTATCATAAAACCAAAAAAATTGTTAAATATTATAACAATTTCTTTTTTATATTATCAGAATATACTTCTGTCAACGATTTATATAAACAAGATGAAATTGAACTATTTCCATCATATTTTTCTATTACATTATCAATGGCTTTAGAATATTTTCTTTCATCACTATCTAAACCATTTCTTCTTAAATAAATTAAGTATATAGGTTTTAATTTATCATTTAAATATATTTCAGAATCTATATCATCATTTTTAATTCTATTAATAATATTTAAATATATTATATATTGAAGTTTAGTAATTATATATAATTCTTTATTCATTTCTTCATTATCATCAGACTTTTCTATATCTGAATAATATAAGTCAATTATTTTTTCTACAAACCCTAGATCAATATAATCTTTAAATTGACGAAGTAACTCTTTTTTAACATTTTCTTTCATTAAAATTCTCCCTTATTAATACCAATTTTTTATGAGTTTCAAACGCTGTCTTATAAAGTTTATTTGTAGTTTCATTTACTTCATCTGTATCTACACCTTTTCTTAAAGCAACTGCTGAATTACTTAGTGGTGGTACCTCACTATATTTTAAGTATATTAATTCTTTTTCATCTTTTCCAAAATTTTCATCAAGTATATCTTCTAATTTAATAACTCCATTATTTAATAAAATCTTCCCTTGTTTAACATCAGAAATCTTATTATCCAATTTTTCATTATTATTCTTTTTACTAGATTTAAATTTTGGATTTTTTATAACAACACTAATCTTATCACTTACTTTATAATCTCCATTTAATATTGTTTCTCTCATCTTGTTATTTATTTCTCTTAATTTTGCTTTTTCTTCCTCAAAACTAGGATTATACGAATCAACTTTGTAACTCAAATAAAAATCTTGTTCATTCATTGTAAGATTATTAAAAGCATAAATAATATCAATTAAAAAATAATCTTCATCTAATACTTTCTTATAATAATTCTTTGCAGATTGTAGTCTCTTAAAGATGTTATCTCTACTATAAATCATGTTCATAGCACGAACACCTCCCTTTATTGCCTAAATAATATATCATTTTTTTAAATTTTGTCAAGTTTTAACAAAAAATCAGAGATTTCTCTCTGATTAAATTTCTTCAACTTTCATGAAATTAGTGATAGTTCCTTGTTTCTTGTTAGATAAACCTGAAGTAATAATTACTTTATCTCCTTTTTTAAGACCTAATGCCTTTTTAGCTAAATCAACATTTTGTTTAGTCATTTGATCCATATCATCAATAAACTTACCAACAACTGGTTTAATACCATAACAAACAGTTAATTTATTTGCTACTTCTTGGCTAACACAAACAGCAACTACTGGGCAATTTGGTTTTAAATTACTAATATGTTTAGCACTTTCTCCAGTAATTGAAGCAACTACAATTGCTTTAGCATCTAATGCTTTAGCTGTTTCAACAACACCTTTAGCAATTGATCCAATTTGACCTTCATTATTATAGTTAAATGTTTTATCATAATATTTTTCAGCTGTCGCACATATTTCAGCCATGTATTTAACTGTTTCTGCTGGGAATTTACCCATAGTAGTTTCACCAGATAACATAACTGCATCTGTTCCATCAAATACAGCATTAGAAACGTCTGATACTTCAGCTCTTGTTGGTCTCATGCTCTTCTTCATTGATTCAAGCATTTCAGTAGCAACAACAACTGGTTTACCAACTTCTCTTGCCATTCTTATCATTTCTTTTTGATATATTGGAAGCATATCAAGTGGACATTCATTTCCTAAATCTCCTCTTGCAACCATTATTCCATCAGCAACTTCTAAAATTGATGCTAAATTATTAAATCCAGCAACACTTTCAATCTTAGCTATTATTTTCATACTTGATTTATGTTCATCAATTATTTTTCTAGCTTCTAATACATCTTCTGCACAAGAAACAAATGATAAAGCTAAATAATCACCTTCATGTTCACATGCAAATATTATATCTTCTCTATCTTGATCAGATATAAATGGCATATTTAATCTAACCCCTGGTACAGCCATACTCTTTTTATTACCTAAAATACCACCATTAATAATCTTACAAGTAATTCCATCTTTTTCTTTAGAAATAACGTCTAATCTCATAAGACCATTTTCAAGTAAAACACTATTACCTACTTCAATACTATCAATAGCTTCTGGATGATTAACTGTAAATCTTTCTTCATTACCTACAACATCATCTTTAACAATTCTAATAGTATTTCCTTCTACTAAAGTAATTTCATCTTTTTCAAAAACACCATTTCTAAATTCTGGTCCTTTTGTATCATATAATAAACCAATAGTTAAACCAGTTCTTTTTCTAACTTCTTTAACTGTATCAATATCCATTTGTTTTTCTTCTGGAGTAGCATGAGAAAAATTAACTCTTGCGATATTAGCTCCATTTAAAACCATTTGTTCAAATGTATCTCCATTATAACTAGATGGACCTAAACTTGTTATTATTTTTGTTTTTTTCATAAATTCCATACACAATCTCTCCTTCTAAACAAAGTAATCTTAACACTTATTAATACTTTTGTAAATAAATTAAAGAAAAAAAGATATAATTTTACGTGAAATTATATCCTTATTCTGTCTTTTTTTCTTCTTGTTTTGGTGGCTCTGGTTGACTAGTTGCATTCGCCCCTATTACATCAAGATATTTTTGAGATAAATTAATATTTATTTTAGTAATAGTATTGTTTTCTCCTCTTTCAAGATTATAGCTAGCTACATAACCGTTACCAGTTATATTACATGGAATACTAATCATATCACAATAATTCTTAATAGTTTTACTAGACATTCCAATTAGATTAGTTTCTGTAAAGTTTCCATTAGTTAATAGAAGTATTTTACCATTGACATATGCCCCTTCTTCTGGATATTGATTTATAACTTTTTGACCATCACCAATAACCTCATATTTAACACCATTAGCATTTAATATATCTTTAACTGAATTAGTATCTTTATTCAAATAATTTTCTACTTTATAAGTTTCCTTCGTGTTAGTTCTAACATTTGTTAAATTATAATAAGCTTCTAAATCTTGTATAACAGCTTTAACAGCATCTCCTATATAAGAACTTGATTCTATATTTTTAAAAGCTGAATAAAATACATATTTTGGATTATCCTTTGGATATATTCCAGAGAAAGATCTATATGATTTATATGAAGTTGCGAAATAATCACCAGAAGATTCATCATATATTTCAGCTGTTCCTGTTTTACCAATAATATCATATCCATCAAGATGGAAATCAGTACCTGTTCTATCTCCAGCATTAACAACTTGATCCATTAAATCTTTTATATGATTAACAGTTTCTTGTGATGCTACTTTAGTACCCTTTTGTTTTTTAGATTCATATATTACTTCATTAGTATTAGGATCAACTATTTTTTCTACTATAGTTGGTTTTAATAAATAACCATTATTTGCGATAGAAGTTAAAGCTTGTATATGTTGTATTGGAGTTGTTGTTATTAAACCTTGACCGAATCCTGCATTAATAACCTCTATTTCATATTTAAAATCCATTGTACCTGGTACTTCTCCTTCTAATTCTATACCAGTCTTTTGGCCAAATCCTAATTTTTGTAAATATGCTCTTAACTCATCACCTGTTAAATAATGAGTCATTATATTTGCTATACCTATATTAGAGCTCATAGTAAGACCATAATCGTAGGTTACTTCTCCCCAACCCCAACCATTCCAATCTCGAATAGTCCATTTATCTACTGTCATACTACCAGACATATATGTAGCATTTCCATCATAATTACCTTTTTCCATAGTTGCCATATATGTATAAATCTTCATAGTACTTCCTGGTTCAAAAGCAACTGAAACAAGTGGGTTTAAATAATTAGAAATATTTTTTTCATTAGGATCAAAACTTGGATAAGTAGCACTAGCGATAACTTTACCTGTGGTAGCATCCGCAACTACGAATATAGCATTTTCTGGATGAGATGCTTCCACTGCATTTTTAAGTGCTCTTTCAACCATCAATTGAACATTATTATCAATCGTTAAATATATATCAAAACCATCTTCTTTTTCAATTCTTATTTCTGGTATATTAACTAATTTATATCCACTAGCATCTTTTTGATATGTTACTGATCCATTAACACCATTTAATTCATCATTATACTTAGATTCAACTCCCATTTCTCCAACATTATTTCCTTCATCATCTGTTGTTACATAACCAAGTATATACGATGCAAAATCTTGGTTTGGATAATATCTTTTACTAGATGCTATAAAATCTATACCAGGTAAATTTAATTTAGCAATTGCATCTTTTTGTAATTCTGTTAAACCTCTTCCGCCTGGTCCTAGTTCTACTTGGTATAATCCATCTTGGTTTAATAGATTATATATTTGATCCTCAGTCATATTTATTAAAGGAGATAATGCTTTAGCAGTTTCTCTCTTATCAACAACATGTTTAGGTGTTTTTGAATTCTTACTTCTACTACTATCTAAAAAAGCAATAACAGTATAAGAATCAACTGTTTCTGCTAGTATTTCATTATTCTTATCAAATATAGTACCTCTAGTTGCATACAGTGTTTCTTTAGTAGTATTTCTATTCTTAGCAAATTCTTTTAAATTAACCCCGTCTATACTATCGGCTAAATTCAAATATATTAATCTTCCTATTATTACGCAAAATAAAAGAAGTCCACCTATGAAAACAAATTTACTTATGTGTATCTTACTAGTAGATTTTTTCATAATTGCACTCCCTTATCTTCAAATAATTATCTTTCATTAACTATTCTTATATTATCATTATTATACGCCAATCCTGATTTACTTGCAACTGTATTTATATTTTCTAGTGATGCAAGTTCATTTATTTTCATAGTTAGACTTTGATTTGTCTCTTTTTGTTCTTTTACATTTCTAGATAATCTTTCAACTTCTATATTAAGAGATGATAATGAATTCTTAGCAAAAAAACTAATTCCCCAAATGGCAAACAAAGCAATTGCTCCAATAATTGTAAACTTTCTTTGAAATTTTACTAATCTTGAAATATTCTTTTTATTCTTTTTTTTCATATTTATCATTCCTTTTCTATAACTCTTAATATTGCGCTTCTAGATCTATTATTTTCATCTAATTCTTTTTTACTAGGTTTATATTTACCTATTAGCTTAATCTTAGGTTTATATTCATCAGGTATAAAAGGTAATCCTCTATATACCTTATCTACTTCACTTAATCTTTTAAATGTATTTTTACAAATTCTATCCTCAAGCGAGTGAAAAGTAATAACACATAATCTTCCTCCGGTAGCAAGTAGGTCTATCGAATCATTCAGTGCTTTCTCAAATACATTTAGTTCATCATTCACTTCAATTCTAATTGCCTGAAATACTTTTCTAGCTGGATGATGCTCCCTTCTATATTTTTCAGGGACATTATTTTTAATCAGTTCAACTAATTCTAAGGTAGTTTCAATCTTTTTTTCTTCTCTAGCCTTTACTATTCCAGAAGCAATTTTTTTAGCAAATTTTTCTTCTCCATATTCATAAAAAATTCTTGTTAATTCAGATTCAGAATAATTATTAACCACTTCATATGCACTTAATTTTTGATTCTGATTCATTCTCATATCCAGTTTTGCATCTTTATGAAAGGAAAATCCCCTTTCAGTTTCATCTAATTGAGGTGATGAAACTCCTAAGTCAAATAAAATTCCATCAACTTTATTAATGTTTCGTTTATTTAACTCAGATTTTATATTTACGAAATTAGAATTAATAATTTCATAATTATCATTGATTTGATCAAGAATCCTACGACTATAGGTAATCGCTTCCCCATCTTGATCAAAGGCGAATAAACAACCCCTTGTTATTCGTTTCAATATTTGTGAACTATGGCCAGCATATCCAAGTGTACAGTCTACATATATTCCGTCTTCTTTAATATTTAAGTTTTCTATTGATTCATCTAGTAATACGCTATAGTGTTTTTCACTCATTAAATAAGTTCTCCGCTATCTCATCAAATCTTTCAATATTAGTATTAAAGAATTCTTCATATTTGTCATTAGACCATATTTCTAATCTGTCATTAACTCCAATAACTACACAATCTTTTTTCATAGATGCATAATTAATTAATGGACTTGGAATATTAATTCTGCCATTACTATCAAGTTCACACTCAGTGGCCCCTGATAAAAACATTCTCATAAATGTACGGGCATCTTTTCTTGTAAATGGAAGTTCTTTTAAAGTTGAAACCATATTATTCCATTCTTCAAGAGAATAAACAAATAAACATTCTTCTATTCCTCTAGTAACAATAAACTTTTTACCAAGTTCATTACGAAACTTTGAAGGAATAATAAGTCTTCCTTTTTCATCAATACTATGATGAAACTCTCCCATGAACATTTTTCATCCCCCACAATCAACCACTTTTCTCCACTGGTTATTTTAATTATATAATATTCAATAAAATTTGTCTATAAACTTGAAAAAAAATTCAAAAAAAAAGAATAGTTTACACTATTCTGTAAATTTCTTCCCTAACAGTTCATTTTTGTTTTGAATTCCATTTAAATAATCTTTAACACTAGTTCTTTTTTTTCCCTCAAATTGTAATTCAGTAATTATTATTTCTCCATCACAAGTTTTAACTCCTAAACCATCAGGATATATATTAATAATTTCACCAATATATCCTTTATTTAAAGTACCTATTCTAGAACTATATAGTTTTACCCTTTTTCCCTCTAACAATGTATATCCAACTGGAAAAGGATTAAGACCTCTAATCTTATTAAAAATATTTATAGTTGTATTATTAAAACTAATTAATTCATCTTCTTTTGATATATTATATGCATAAGTAACAAGTGATTCATCTTGTTTGATACTTTTAAAATCACCTGAAATAAACCTAGGCAAGAATTCTTTTATCATTTCAGATCCTAAAACGCTTAGTTTTTCAAACATTGTACCAACATTATCAATTTCTTCAATAGGAATATTTTTTTGATATAAAATATTACCAGAATCCATTTTTTCATCCATATACATAATAGTAACACCAGTTTCTTTATCTCCATTAATAATCGCATGATGAATTGGTGCTCCTCCTCTATATTTAGGAAGTAATGATGCATGAATATTAATGCATTTATACTTTGGTAAATCTAATATAGCTTTTGGTATTATTTGTCCATATGCACATGTAATAATTAATTCTGGTTTTAAATCTATTATTCTTTGATAATCGTCTTTTATTTTAGCTGGTTGAAAAACCTCAATATTATTTTTTAAAGCATATTCCTTTACTGGAGAATATTTTATTTCTTGTTTTCTACCCACTAATTTATCTGGCTGTGTTACAACGAGTAATACATCACATAATTTATTTATTTCTTCTAGTGGTTTAACACTAAATTCTGGTGTTCCCATATATATAACTTTAATTTTATCCATAATATCACCAATCTCATTATATCAAAATAAAAGATGTATTAAAATAGATTTAACACATCTTTTATTGTTATATATACCATTAATCCCATTAATAATATAAATCCTATATTATTAATAATGGTTTCTACTTTAAGTGGTACTTTCTTCTTAGTAATTTTTTCTATTATAAGAAGGAATGCTCTTCCACCATCAAATGCTGGGAATGGAAGAATATTCATAAATCCAACATTTATAGATAAATAAGCTGTCAAATATAATAATGATTCCATACTAGATTTAGCTATTCCAACAACTTGATATATACCAACTGGTCCAGATAAGCTATTTATTCCTAGTTTACCAGTAAATAAACTAATAATAATTATAATTAATTGTTTAAATATAGACTTAAATTTATAGAATGCATATTTTAATGCAGAAATTGGACCTGTTTCATTAATTGTTTTAGTGGCAATTCCATAAAAGTATTTTTTTTCTTTTTTATCATATGTTGGTTTTAATTTACTAGTGTTTTCTTTGCCATTTGATGAATAAGTAACTGTTATTTCTTTTCCTTCACCTGATATAGCTATTTGAGTTAAAACATCATCAAAATCAGATATACTCTTTCCGTTAATCTTAGTTATTTTATCTCCATCTCTAGCACCAAGTTCATATAAAGGATACCCTTCTTTTAATCCAATTAATTCATTTGTACTAAAAGATGATCCATATGCTAAACCAATTATAAATAGTAATAATAATCCAAGCAAGAAGTTATTAAATACACCTGCGACCATTACTGAAAACTGTCTTAAAAAACTTTTGTTATATAATTTCTTATCTTCTGGCACTACAATTTCTTCTTTAGTATCTTCTTTTTTACTTTTCTTATCTTTTTTTTCTTCTTTTTCAGCAGGTTCTTCTTCCTCATATGTTTCACCCGCTAAAGCAACATAACCACCAAGTGGTATAAGTCTAATCATATACTCTGTTTCATCATTTTTTCTTCTAAAAGAAAATAATTTTGGCCCAAAACCTAACGAAAACTCATAAACATATATACCTGCCTTTTTGGCAAATATAAAATGTCCTAGTTCGTGTATAAAAATTATTAAACCTAATATCAATATAAATAAAATTAATGTCATTTTATCCTCCTATAATAATATACTAACTATTGAATAAGTAATACATGTAAATATTAAACTATCAAATAAATCTAACAAACCACCTACACCTGGAATAGTATTAGAAAAATCTTTAATATCAAATCTTCGTTTGGTAGCACTAAACACTAAATCACCTATAACGGCAAAAATACTATAAATCATACTAACAACCAGAATATCAAAGAAACCTTCACTCTGATCAACCATTGTCACATAATAGACAGTTGGAACTAATGAACCTATTACAAAACCACATAATGTTCCTTCTATTGTTTTATTTGGTGAAACTCTAGGAATAAGTTTATGTTTACCTAAAAACTTACCACCTAAAAAAGCAAAAGTATCAGTAAAAATAGTTATTAATATTAAATAAATACAAACATGTAAAGACTCCATTCTAACCGAGTTTAAAACATAAAATGCAAATCCTATCATTAAAACACTTAGTGTCATTTTACTAGCTGTATCATAACTATATTCTTTAGTTTTATATAATATTAATGGTATGAACATTAAGATAAATGTAGCAGCAATAGCTTGAATTATATATTCCCCACATAATACTATTGAGCCAGTTAGTACATAGGATAATATTTCAATTGCTATTGGAATATTATTGTCCTTCTTTATTAAATTAAAGATTTCTCTATAACATAAAATTGCTGTTAAAGTAATACCCACTTTAAAGAGATTACCACCTATTACAATTATAGGTGCATAAACTAATAACAGTATAAATGCGCTAACTAACCTTTTTCTCATACCATCACCATTATAATTATATAATAATTAGTTATTATTTACAATAAAAAAAGTAACAATAGTTACTTTATTTCCGCTTCAGGTTTTAAATATTTTAGTGTTTTAACAAATTCTTTTTTACTTGGTCTATAATTATCATCATCTATTTTATTTTTCATAGTTTCATCAATATCAAGATCATCTTTATATTGTCTTAACATTTCTAAATATATTTGTCTTGCTAATTCTTCTTTTTCATTTGCTCTTTCAACTATCTCTTCATATTCATTTTCAAATTCTTCTTTAAAATCATCATACGCATCTATGTTTTGCATTGTATATAAAATATTTATTAACGGAATAAAAGATTGCTTTATTCCATCCCATGAAATTTCTCTAAAATCTTTATTAATAGTTCTAAGTTCTTTTTTTGTAGCTTTTGAAATATCACCTTTATACTTTAATTTTCTCATTGTTTTCTTTCTTGCATCTCTATGTAACTTATAATATATGCCCGTATTATATATTATCGATGACACTACATTTGTTCCATACAATATCAATAATTCTTTCATAACAAACCACCACTTTTATAATAGCATAAAAAAAAGAATTATTCTATTAAACTAAGAATAAAACTTTCTAATTCCCTCGTTTTAGCATAACTATTTGCAATTATATTATATTTTTCATTCCATTCAGATAAATTTTGTTCTCTAAACTCCTTGTTGTTTTGTTGAAAATCACTTATCTTCTCTTCAGCAATAGATGCTAATGAACTAGCTAATCTTTTTAAATCTATATCATTCAAATTAGCTTCTTTTATTTCTTTTTTTAATTCTGTTAATTCTTGATTAGATATAATGTCAAAAATTATATCATTATATACATAATTTTGGTTTTCTAATTTTTCTTCTAGTACTTTCTTCTTTGAATCATATTCATCTTTAGATATTTTATTTTGACTAAATAAAAAGTCTAATTCATTTTCATCACTTTTAATTTGTGTTTCCTTTATGTCTCTTTCACTTGCTAATGTATAAAAGTTTTTTCTTGTTCCATCTCTATTATACTCTATTTCAAATATTGGATATTCATCAAAGAAATTAGGATTATTCTTTATAACTTCATCCATATTCATATTACTTAATCTCCTCTATTTTCATAAAATTAGTATAATTAACAGATTCTAATGGAAATGATCCAGCTATAACAACTTTATCTCCTGCTTCTAGTTTTAGTATCTTTTTAACAGCTTGTAAAGATAATTCAACCAATTCATCAGTATTTTCTGCCATACCAACAATATGAGGTATAATACCATAATTAATTGTTAAGCCTCTTACTACTTTAGAATTTGGTGAAATTGCCACTACTGGGCAACTGGGTCTATAATTACTAATATCTCTAGCAGTAGAACCAGACATTGTCGAGCAAATAATAGCTTTAGCCCCAACTCTATTAGCAGAATCAACCGTAGAATACGCTATTGCTTTAGAAATTTGTATGTTTTCGTTTCTTGTAATTTCATGTAATAGATTGTTATAATTTATATTATTTTCTATTTCATCAATTATCTTGTTCATAGTTTTAACTGTTGTTACAGGATAAATGCCTATTGCTGTTTCTGAGCCCAGTATCAAGGCATCAACATTATCTATAATAGCATTTGCTATATCAGATACCTCTGCTCTTGTTGGAGTATCATTATTTTCCATAGATGCCAATATATCTGTCGATATTATTACTATTTTTTCTTTTTCTTTTGTTAACTTAGTTAATGTTTTTTGTATATTAGGAACTTTTTCAATATTCATATCTAGAGCTAAATCTCCTCTTGATATTATTATTCCATCACTTACTTTTAATATTTTTTCTATTTGATCTAGTGCGTGTCTATTTTCTATTTTACTTAATAATTGTATATTATTATCATTTAAATTAATTAGTAAATCATTTACATCAAGTACATCAGATTCTTCTCTAACATTAGATAGAGCTAGATAATCTACCTGCATTTGTAAAGCAAATTTTATAACTTCCTCATCGTATTTTGATAAAAATTTAATATTAAAATCTGCATTTGGGATATTTATTGTAGATTCAGAAATAATCTTTCCAGTATTATGAATTTGACATAATAAAGTATCATCATTTTTAGCAGTTACTTGTAATTTTACAGTAGCATTATTCAAATAAATAAAATCTCCTACTTTAGTATGATCAATTATTTCTTTATATGGAACAGAAATAATATCAGAATTACCAATAATACCTGTTGAAACTATTCTTATTAGTTTACCTCTTTCTAATGAAATAACTGGTTTCTCTAGACCACAAATTCTAAGTTCAGGACCAACTGTATCAAGCATAATACCCGTTGTTACATTTTCTTCGTTATTTATTTTTCTTACATTTAATATAACATCTCTAGCAAAATCAAATTTTGCATATGCCATATTAATTCTAATAACGTCAACCCCTGATGCGATCATGTTCTTGATTATAGCATAATCCGAAGAGTTAGGACCTATGGTACTAATCATCTTTGTCTTATTCACACGCATTCACCTAGTATAATTATACAACAAAAAAAGTTATATTTCTATAACTTTTCAATATTATTCACAATTAATTGGTATTCACTACCTCTTTTTTCTACTTTAGCAATAAATTTATATACTTCTCCTCTTGATATATTATAGAATCTTTCATATACTTTTGGAAATACAACTAACTCAATACTAGAAAACTCATCAGATGCTGTTATAAATACCATTTTATCTTTCTTTTTAGTAGCAATTTCATTTTTTCTATCAACTAATAAATATATAGTTATTACTCTATTAAAATATTGTTTTATATTTTGAGTAGTAATATTATTTTGTCTATATTTTTGAACCGGATGATTTGATAAATAAAATCCAAAAGTATTAAATTCTATATTAGTTAATTCTTCTTTTGTAAACTCTTCATAATCAACAAATTCTGGTTTTTCTACAAAAGAAGGATCTAAATCATTAATTAATTCTGCATAATTAATAGATATATCTAAATTATTAATAAGTGTCTTTTTATTAGAACTAATACTATCAAAAGCACCTGAATAAATTAATTGTTCTAGTATTTTTCTATTAATACCTTTATTATAAGTTCTTCCTATAAAATCAAGAAAATCAACAAATTTTTTCTTTTTTCTTTCTTCTATTATAGTTTTACACGCTACTTGTCCCACATTTTTAATACATGTAAGTGGGAATCTAATATCTTCATGTTCTATTAAATATGTATCAGTACTTATATTAATATCTGGTTTTAAAATCTTTATTTTATTTAATTTACATTCATTAATATACTCTTTAGTCTTTTCTTCTCTACCTATAACCATTGATAATAAATATTTCATATAATGATTACTATAATGTGCTTTTAAATAAGCCATTTGATATGATATAAGTGAGTAACTAACTGAGTGTGCTTTATTAAATCCATATGAAGCAAATTTATAAATATAATCAAATGTTTTATTAGCTATATCTTCTTTATATCCTTTTGATAATGCACCATCTATAAATTTTACTTTTTGTTCCTGCATTAGTTTTTCTGATTTTTTACTCATAGCTCTTCTTAATACATCAGCTTCTCCTAAACTAAAACCAGCCATAATATTAGCTATTCTCATTATTTGTTCTTGATAAACTATTATTCCATATGTCTCTTCTAATACCGGTTTTAAATCTTCATGTATATAATCTATCTTCTCTTTGCCATTCATTCTTTTAATATATGTATCAATGCTATCCATTGGTCCTGGTCTAAACAATGCTAATATTACAGATAAATCTCTAAAATCTTTTAACGGAAACTTTCTAAGAACATTTTTCATACCAGAAGATTCAAATTGAAATATACCATCTGTTTTTACATTCCTAAATATATCTAGTGTCTTTTTATCATCTAAAGGAATATTCTTTATATCTAATCCATCTATTTCGTTTAATAAATTACTCACTAAAACTAAATTATCTAATGCTAAAAAGTCCATCTTTAATAATCCTAAAGATTCAATATAATTCATTGTATAACCTGATAAATAATTTTCACCATTTTTATATATAGGTATATATCTATCTAATTCTTTATTACTGATAACTACACCAGCTGCATGAACAGAAGTTAATCTTTTTAATCCTTCTAATTTTAATGATATTTTACATATTCTAGATAATAATGTGTCTTTTTTTACTACTTCTTTTATATTATTATTTTTTAAATTATCTTCTAAAGATAAATTACTATCAAACATTTTAATAAAAGAATCTATTTTATTATCCATATTAAATACTCTAGCAATATCTCTTAAAACCATTTTTGCTTTTAAAGTACCATATGTTATTATTTCACATACTCTTTTACTACCATATTTACTGGTAACATAATCCACTACTTCATCTCTTCTTGTTGATTCAAAATCTATATCTATATCAGGCATAGTTACTCTTTCTGGGTTTAAAAACCTTTCAAAATACAAATCATATTTAATAGGATCTATATCTGTAATACCAAGAGAATAACTAACCAAAGAGCCTGCAGCTGATCCTCTTCCAGGTCCTACTAGTATTCCATTCTTTTTGGCAAATTTAACATAGTCCCATACTACTAAAAAATAATTAGAGAATCCCATGTTTTTAATAATATCTAATTCTTTTTCTAACCTTTTTGCATATTTGATTGGAACTTTATTATTAAATCTTTTAAGTAATCCCTTTTTACTTAATTTTTCTAAGTATTCATTTTCATTAAATTCTTTATCATCACTATATTTAGGAAGTAAATCTTGCTTTTCAATCTTTACATTACATAAATTATATATTTCTTCAAAATATTCTTTTTCTTTAACATTTATATCTACTTTATCTAAAAGAACACTATTTTTATAATCTTCTATCTTATCATCTATAGTTTTACCCTCTTTTATTAAAGTCAAATATCTTAAATATTCATTATCTTCTTCCTTAAAACATCTTGCTTCATTTATAAATATATTCTTATATTTATCATCTATTTCGTCTTTATTACCATAACCTACAAAAGTATCAGGTATATTTAATTCATCATAAAGAGATATAGATTCATACGGAATAATACATAATAAATCTATAGAATTATTCTTAATATTATCAATAGTCTTTTCATTACTAGAAATATAACAAAGATTCTGATACCCAATATAACTCTTCGCATAAAGATATATCTTTTTATTATCTAATACTACTTCTAAACCTATTATTGGTTTAATTTCATTTTTAATTGCTATATTATAAAACTCCATCACATAAGATAAATTATCATCGACTATTCCTACTCCGGTAAAACCATATTCCTTTACTTTAGCAATTAAATCTTCTATTTTTATTAAAGACGATAGGAGTGAATAATCAGTTTTGACACATAATGGTATATACATATTATCCCTCCCTTATATACCCATTATACAACAGATTTCTTTATTTTTACTAGTTTTTTGATTGACTAAAGTTAAATAATATGTTAAAGTTATTAAGACGTGTTTTAAAGGAGGAAGAAGTATGGCTAATAAAATAACTAGTAAAAGAAATAACGCTGCTAAAAAAGTATCACATTCTCATATAAGAACAAATAAAGTTCAAAAATTAAATTATCAAAAAACTACTATAGATGGAGTTACTGTTGTAACTACAGCTAGAGAAGCAAGAACTTTTAAAAAGAATGCAAAAAAAGAAGCATAATTGCTTCTTTTTTTATTTCTTATTATTTATTTCATTTTTAATTAATGTAACAAAATCATCTTTTGAAACAGTTATTGTTTCTTCTGAACCATATCTTCTAAATGACACTTGTTCATTATCTTTTTCTTTATCACCTAGAATTAAAGTAATAGGAATCTTTTTAATAACAGATTTTCTTAACCTATAACCTAATTTTTCATCTCTATCATCTAGTTCTACTCTTATTAAATTCTTTTGTAATAATTCTTCTATTTCTTTTGCGTATCTTAAATGATATTCATTATTTACTGGTACTATATTAACTTGAACTGGCGCTAGCCATAAAGGAAGTATACCTTTCTTTTCTTCAAGTAAGAATGACATAAATCTTTCAGATGAACCAAGTATCGCTCTATGAATAACAACTGGTCTTACTTTATTACCATTTTCATCTACATAAGTCAAATCAAATCTTTCTGGTAAAGAGAAATCTAATTGACAAGTTGGAATTGTTATATCATGTCCTAAAGCAGTTTTTATTTGAATATCAATCTTTGGTCCATAGAATGCTGCTTCGCCCTCTTGTTCATAATAATCAAGTTCTAATTCATCCATGATTGCTTTTAACTGAGATTCTGCTGTTTCCCACATTTCATCATTATCTATATATTTAGCCTTATCTTTATCTCTTTTAGATAATCTAAATTTAAAGCAGTCTTTTGAGAAACCAAAATCATCTATATAAGTTTCAAATATTAATTTAATAACATTCCCTACTTCATCTTTAATTTGATCAGGTCTAACAAATAAATGTGCATCATTTTGACATATTTCTCTAACTCTTTCAAGACCACATACTGCTCCACTTGCTTCATATCTAAATACATTAGCGATTTCTCCTATTCTTAAAGGTAAATCTCTATATGAGTGTAAATCATTTTTATATATTAATGCATGATGAGGACAGTTCATTGGTCTTAAAACTAATTCTTCATTATCTAGTTTCATAATAGGAAACATATCATCTTTATAATGATCCCAGTGACCACTTATCTTATACATTTCTGTAGTAGCAAGTACTGGTGAATAAACATGTTTATATCCTTGTTTTATTTCTTTATCTTGAATATATCTTTCAAGTTCTCTTCTTATAGTTGCTCCATTTGGAGTAAATAATGGAAGTCCTGCTCCTACTAATTTATGAGTAAAGAATAAGTTTTGATCCTTACCTATTTTTCTATGATCTCTTTCTTTAGCTTCCTCTAATTCTTTTAAATGTGCTTCTAATTCTTCTGGAGTTGGTAAACAAACACCATATATTCTTTGAAGCATTTTATTATTTGAATCACCTTTATAATATGCTCCTGAAAACTTAACTAATTTAAAATTTTTACATTCTTTTAATGTATCAACATGTCCACCTCTACATAAATCAGTAAAATCTCCTTGTGAATATGCAGATATTATTTCATCTTCTGGCATATTATTAATTAAATCTACTTTATATGGATCATCTTTAAACATTTCTAATGCTTCTTTTCTTGATAATTCATGTCTTACTATTCTTTTACCATCTTTAGCTAATTTTTTCATTTCCTTTTCTATAACTGGAATATCTTCTTCAGTAATAACTTTATCACCTAAATCCATATCATAATAGAAACCTTCTTCAATTACTGGTCCTACCCAAAATTTAGCATTTGGATATAAATGTTTTACAGCTTGCGCAAGCATATGCGCACAGCTATGGTTTAAATTGTGTAAATACTCATCTTCTTTAAAATTAATCATATTATCTCCTCCTTATAATAAAAAAAAGAATGGTTACCAAGGAGCCATAATGGCGGTACCATCCTTTATTTAACTTAATTAGATAACGGCTTTTAACCGGGAATTATTATTCCTCTATTGAAGTAGTAACTATTTAACTATCTATTAACTTCCACCAAACGTTAACTCTCTATAAAGAATCATTAAATAATCTCGTCTTCAAATAAGATTTACAAATTGATTTTATATCTTTTTTTTAAATATGTCAATATAATTCTTTTTTATCTTTACTCTTATTAAATTTATCAACTATTGGTCTTAGCTTTAAAACTGCTTTACCCTTTTGTTCTTCAGTCATATTACCAAACAAGCACGTACGTATAAAAAACTGATTTATTAACGATAATCTATCTATTATAGGTGATGTGACTCTTGCATAATTATTATAACCATCAAATCCTGTTCTAAACTCTAATTCCTCAATTGAGTAATGTTTACAATCATCATCACCACATATATATATCGCAGGAGCATTATTCTTAGCTAGTTCAAAAGAATATATAGCACCACAAAGTACCATTAATTTACTTACAATTACATAGCCTAAGTTACTAACTGTAGGATATGAAGGAAATCTATCATTTTCAAGTAAATTATAAACTGATATTAAGTTATATACACTTTGTAACAAATAGTAATTTGATGGATCACGATTAGCAAGTATTTTAGGAATATCATCATATACTAAATTAACATCATTTACAAGTGTAGTTGCTAGTTTTCTATATCCCCTAATTATCCCATTACTATCTATTAAAACAAATAAACTAATTGCATCTCTTTCTTTATTTCTTGTTAAAGATGCATCTTTCTTTTTAACATTATGTTTTGGTCCAATAGTAAAATCATTTTCTTCAAAATAACCTAATGAACAAACATCAGCAATATGTATACCTACTATATATGCATCATCTACTTTTTCGATTGAAAATGCATCATCTATCTTTTTAGTTTCATTATTATCTATTGATAATATAAAGTTATCAACAATTCTTTTGCCTGTTTTAGGATGATATTTCATAGAATCTATTTTCTTACTTAAAACATTTCTTTGTATTTCAATTCTATTTAATTCAAATAAACTATCTAGATATTCAGTATCTAGATTAAAAGAATTAACACTAGATAAATATAAATATAGTTTTTTATAATAATTTAGTTTAGTATTTTCTCTATTTATTTTTGCTGTTTCTACATGTTTACAAAATATTTTATTAAAATCAGATCCATTTCTGTTATGATAATTTAACACTTCAGCGTTAGTAATTAAAAATAATAAATGTTCTTCAAAATTCATGTTCTTGGGATTTAATAATTGACCAGTTATACTTTCAAAAATAGATATTTGCTCTATTTTCATAGCAGGCATTTTATAATACTTCATAGCTAATATATCTTTTAAACTATTAATTTTATTAATTATTCTATAACAATTATTTCTTGATTGTTCACCGTGTAAACATCCATAACTATTATATTTATTACTCAAAAGTTCACTTAATTCATTTACCTGCTTAAATAATTTTTTCATTTGAGTAAATCTACTTATACTAATATTCTCTTTTAAATAATCAAACATATTATCTATTTGATTTTCAGACAAATAATAATATTCATCTAAACTTGCGATATAATCCTTTATCTCAATAAAAGCAATATTTAGTGATTTAAAATTGGCATAAGAAAGATTCTTTATCTTTGAATAATTATTATATTCTTGATAAACTTTTCTTTGTCTTGGAACATCTTTTTTGAATAAACTTATTATTTCATACATACTACATACCCCACTGATTATTTTCTATAGTTTTCACTAACTAATTTTATTTCTTCTGTTAAATAATTAATTCTTTCAATTATTCTTTTAGCTTTTAATTTATCTACAGACTCTTTGCCTTCACTTAAATGTACTTCTAATTCTTCTAAAGAAAGATTAGATGTAAAAAAAGTAGCAAGTTTGTTATCCATTCTATATTGAAGAATTGGGCCTAATATTTCATCTCTAGACCAACTAGTTAAGTTTTCAGCTCCTATGTCATCTAATAGTAATATATCTACTTTTCTAGCATAATCAAATTGCTCATCAAAATCCGTTTTAAATGATGATTTAAGTATTCTAAGAAATTCTGGATAATACACTAAAGCAGCTGTATATCCATCTTTAACAAGTTCATTAATCATAGCTGATATTATATAGCTTTTACCAGAACCAAAATTACCACTTAAATATAGTCCCTTAAAAGCAACGCCTTTTTTATATTCTTTAATAAACTTTGTAATCCATTTAATTAAAGTTATTCTATTTTTATCATTTGTATATATATCACTCATTCTAGCATTTCTAATATTCTTAGCTACTTCAAATCTATATCCATTTTTAATATAATCTATTTCATTTAATTCTTTTTCTTTTTCTTTAGAAGCTTTATATGTAAAATTTAGTACACCATCAACTAAATATGGAGTAAATATAAAACCTGGAATTTCATTTAACAAACAATTTTTATCTTTTTTTGAATTATCAAGTTCTACAGAAGCTTGTTTTAATTTAGAAGTATATTTCATTAATTCATTATCATCTAGATCTATTCTATCTACTATTTCTTTAAAAGTAGGATCTTTTTTAGCTTTAAAAAATTCTTCTTCTAACTCTTTATTATTAGTTTTTAAATTTTTAATCTTAGAAATATCTTTCATAGGCACCTCTATTTAAAATCTTTTAATAAGTCTTTCATTTCGTTTTCTTCTTCTATAGTTACTTCTTGTTTTTCTATTTTTTGATCAAACCATTCTGGCAACTCTTTTTCTTTCTTTTTATAAGTTGTCTTTGTTTTATTTATTTTTTTAGATTCTTTAACAGCTTGATTCATTGCTTCTTCTGCCGTTTCTATATTTAATCTTTTCCATTGACCCGCAATTGTTTCTACATAACTCTTAACTAATTTATTATCTTTTATTCTAAGAACATAATCAATTAATACATTAATAACAGCTGGTTGTAATCGTAAATCTATACTTAAACTTTCAATTAGTTTCATATCTCTTTCAGTAGGTTTAGTTCCTTTATTCTTACTTTTTAAGAAATTATATGGGGATGTAGTTTCAAAAGTATAAATCATTTTAGCCCGATTACTATCTTTACCAATCGGACTACGTAAATATTCTGGTTGATTTTTATATACTACACTAGGTAATTTACCATTATTCTGATATAAATAATAGTTTCTAGCATTTTTTCTTAACATTGTTTTATCAATCATTAATCTATCATTTAAAGAACTTAAGACTATATTCTTAATTTCCTCTACATTTAAATTATAAATATATGATAAATCCTCAATTAGTTTTCTATTATCATTATTAAATGTTTTTTCATTAATAGTCTCTTTAGGTATAGATGATATTAAAAAATCAAAATCTATCTTATTATTTATATTAATTCCAAGTTTATTTATATCCTTAATATTTTGTAATGTATTTTCAAATACTGTAGATGGACTACTGTTAAATACATCTGAAAATGATTTAGTTATATCTTCATAATCAGAAATATTTAATTTAGGTATTTTAAAATAATTAGTAACTCTTTCATACTCTTTTTTACCTACTACACTATATAAAACAACATTTAATACTGGATGAGTAAAAAACTCATTAATTGATAATGGAGAAAATAGTTCATATATATAATTATTTACTTCTTCTCTTTCTTTAAAATAAGTTTTTAATAATCCTACTGCCTCTAATTTTTCTCTAGATATTTTTAATTCATCTAATGATAAACCTAAAATTGTCATTAAATGATGATGAGACATTTCTTCAGACATAAATTCATTTTTATCTAAATCCATACATAGTGTAAAATATAAATTGGTAGCTATTCCACCTATAATTGGTTGATAAAGCATAGTAATTATTCTTCTATCACTTTCACTTAGTATTGTTTTATTAATAACAACATAAGTATCAGCTGGTAAAATATTAGTCACTTTATCACCTTCTTTATATAATTATAAAATAATAGATAGTTATTTTCAAGAAAATAGAATAATTTTATTCAATTCCATATTTTGTTTTAAACCATTCAACACGGCTCATTTTTTTAACTGTTTTTTTAGAAGCATAATCATCTTCTTCATACATACGAACCTTTACAAATTTAGATGGGTACAAAGTTATAATTTTTTTAGTATTCAAAATAGTTATTACTTCTAATTGATTTAATTTTTCACCAGATTCAACAGAATAACCTATATCTTCATAATCTATTATATATCTATCAAATATCTCTTCATGAACAGGTTCCATATTAATTATTTTTTCTTTAGCAAATTCAAAGATACTTCTACATTCAATATCTGTATTAAAATTCGTAAAAGAATCTACTAAAAAATGATGTTCATAAATATGTTTAATTGCTTCTTCTTCACTATAATTTATCATTTGTCTTTCTGAATAAGAATAATCTCTTTCTTCCATTTCATTACCTAATACAGTATCATTTAATACTTTTAATCTTTTCAATATATAAGCTATTCTTTCGACTTTAAGACTTTTATTATTGCTATTAAGTAAGTATTCTATAATTTCATTAGATTTATCATGTTTACCTAATGTAGTTTCAACTAAAGCATATTTTAAATATGCTTCATAAAAATCGTCAATTGGTAAACTAGTAATATTAACTGATTCATATAGTTTTTCTGCTTCTTCTAATCTTCCTGAATTATATAATATATAAGCTAAATTAACGCTATCACTTGGTGACATTGGATTACTATATAAATTTAATGCTTTTTCATAATTTTGTGCTTTTTGATATATAGCAGCATTTAATTTTTTTATAGTATCTGCATATTTATCTCTTATTAAATCACTTTTTAAAGATTCCTCACATAATAAACTAGCTCTATCTAATTTACCTTTAGCAAGAAATATTCTAATTAAATCAATACAAGATTGATAATATACATCTCTTGTTTTATATGTTAATGCCCCTCCCAATTCTTCTATTGATTCATCATATTTATATAATTTAAATAAACAATGCCCTTTTATATATTTTTTATCTTGTTCAACAAACGAATCATCAAAATTTTCTACAACTGTAATATCTCTATCATTATAAACAGGTGAATCTAATGCTTTTAAGGCTAATTTATGTTTATTAAACCTACTATATACTCTTGCTCTTTCATTATTCAAAAACTGATTATTAAATGCATCAATAGTAAGAACATCTAAAGCATTATTAATGTCATGTTTTCTTACATATATACCAGCTAAATCTTTTCTAGCAACTAACTCTAAACCATCACTATCTTTTATTCCTTCTTTAAAAAATTCTATAGCTAGATCAAAATTTTCTTCAATAGCTAGTAATCCTCCATATAAAAAATTAACAAAAGAAGCTTCTTTTTTATTCAAAGTTCTTTCTTCTAAGATTTTCATCAATAATTGTTTTTCCATATTATAATCTTGTTTCTTTTGATATAATTTAGCTAAATATATATGAGCGTAATTATCATCAGGATATTCTTCGATAAAATCTTTGTTTAAGCTGATTGCTTTATCATAATTACCTATTCTTTCGTTATACTTAATTTTATTCATCTTTTTTATTTTTTCATCATCAAAATCCTTTTTTGCTTTATATACTAGTTTTCTTTTTCTACCTTTATTTCTTTTTCTATTATTATAATCCCCCATAAAGCACCTCTTACCTTTTTATTATATCAAAAAAATACCAATATGGTATTTTTATTTTGCATTATTCATTGCTTTCATCATTTGATTAATTTGTTTTTGAGTTGGTGTTCTACCCATTTGACTCATCATTATTTTTATCATTTGTTCATTAATTGGTGGATTCTTTTGTAAATATTTTTTCATAACTGTTTTTGATATAAAGAATCCAATAATTAAACCTGGAATTAATCCTATTACAATCATTAATATATCATGACCTAAAGACATATCTCATTCCTCCTTAACAATAATATTATAATAAAAAATATAGATTTATACAAGGACTTTTGACCCTAAATCTTTTAAATAAAAATAATCAATTGATTTAAAGTCAATACAAAACATATCATTACAAATTGGTATTAAATCTTTAAAAAACGAAGATATATTATTTGAAGTTTGTATCTTAATATAAGTATTATTAATTATTAAAACACTTTTTTCTAAAGAAGAATCTAATATATGTTTATTTAATTCTTTTTTATAATAAATATCATTTAAATGCATATTTAAAATGTAATTATTTATTTTATCTTTATCAATAGGAATAATTATCTTATGATATATTCTCTTAGCTAGCTTATATTCTTTAGAACTATATTTATTAATATTAGATAATATCTTAAAAACAGCAGTTTTATTTGTTTTATAAATAGGATTTAATATAGTATTTATTTTAAATATATAAAATGTTCTCATATAATCACCTATTTTATTATATAGTTAATTATAAAAAAAAATTGTCAAAAAAAGTTTACTTAAGTAAACTTTTTATTTTTTCTATAATTGTTTCTGAATCCAAACCACAGTATTTTAAAACATCATCTTTAGATGCACTTACACCAAATCTATCAAGTGTAAATAAATAATCTGAACTTGGAACAAATTTTTCCCAACCATAACTTGAAGCAAATTCTATAACAAATATTGGTACTCCCTCTGGAAATAATTCACTTTTATATGATGGTGATTGAACATTAAATAACTCCATACATGGCATACTAATTATTCTAACATCTATTCCTTCATGTAATAATTTAACTTGTATAGATTTAGCAACTTGTACTTCTGCGCCTGTTGCTATTATTACTGCATTAACTATAGCCTGTTCCCTACCTGCTATATAAGCACCTTTAATTACTTCTCCTACACTTGTTCCTTGTTCTGCTTTTATTTCAGTTTTAGGAAGTGATATGACAGATGGAATTTTATTATTAACAATAACATTCCAAACACCAAGTACTTCTTTTATATCAGCAGGTCTAAATACATAAAGATTAGGAATAGCTCTTAACGTAGCTAATTGTTCAACTGGTTGATGAGTTGGTCCTTCACTACCTATAGTAATTGAATCATGAGTAAGTATATAAGTAACAGGTAAATTCATTAATGCACTCATTCTAATAGATGGTTTAAGATAATCTGAAAAAGCCATATAAGTTGAACCAAATGGTCTAAATCCTGAAATAGCTAAACCATTTAAAACTGCTCCCATTAAATGTTCTCTAACTCCAAACGAGATATTTCTTCCGCTTAGATTTGTTGCGGATAAATCACCCATATTATCTAAATAAACTCTAGTTGATCTAGTTAAATCTGCACTACCTCCAATAAAACTATATAAATTAGAGGCAATTATATTCATTACTCTATGATTACTATCTCTAAGAAGTTCTTTATTTTCATAATCTATATTTAAATCTAATTTACTCATATCATATGAAAAACTATTAATATTTATATTTTCAATTTCTTTTAACTGTACTGGTTCTAATATCTTTTTATATTCTTCATACAAATTGCGCCAATAATCATATGTCTTTATACCTTTATTAACAACTTGTTCTCTAATATAAGAAGCTGGTTCTTTTAAAACTGTAAACGGTATTTGTCCAGCACCTATTTTTTCTTTATATTCATTTAATACCTCTTTTGATAAAGGTTTATTGTGTAAAATACTATCGCCCTGATTTTTCAAACCATCACCTAATACAGTATTTATTTTAATAATAGATGGCTTAGTTGTTTGTTTTGCTTTTTTAATAGCTCTATCAATTTCACCAACTGAATTACCATTTTTAACTAAATGAGTATCCCATCCTAAAGATGAAAATCTGGATAAAACATCTTCTGTAAATGTTTTAGATAAACTTCCATCAACACTAACATTATTTGCATCATATAAAACAATTAGTTTACTAAGTCCATATGTGCCAGCAAATGAAGCTGCTTCATAAGAAACACCTTCCATTAGATCGCCATCACCAACTAAAACATAAGTATAATAATCAAATAGTTTGCCTAATTTTACTTTATCAAATAAACCTTTACTTTTATAGTTATATTTGCTTTCATATATTTTTTCAGCAAGAGCCATACCAACAGCAGTTGCTAATCCTTCACCAGATAAACCTGTAGTCAAGTCCACTCCTGGAGTAATACCTAATGTTGGATGTCCTGGGGTTTTACTATCATATTTTCTATATTGTTTAAGATCATCAAGCATTAATGAATATCCACATAAAAACATAGTTGCATACAAAAGTTCAGAACCATGTCCTGCAGACATAACAAATCTATCTCTGTTTATCCAATCTGTTACTGCCGGATTAATATTAAGATTTTTAGTAAAAAGTGTATATAAAATAGGAGCGGAACTCATAGTTATCCCTGGGTGCCCAGCACCTGAATTTTGCATTATATCTAGAGCTAAATTCCTAATAACATTTATTGCTTTTTGATCCATATTCTTTCACACCCTTATTATTCATTATTAATTATAACAAAAAAAAAGAAATAATAAAAGAAAAAAATAAAAAAACTATTAAACAATAGTCTAATTATTGCAAACAACCTTCGTATCTTCTGCACATACAATTTTATTACTATGTTCATCAATAGTATTAACTCTCCAAATTAAAGTAAAAACACAAACAATTCCTATTATATAAATAGTTACAATTTTAAATAATTTATTCATACTACTCACCTCATGATTTAATCTTACTACGAACACTTGTTTGCGTCAATTATTTTTCGAACAATTGTTTGACATTTTACATTTTTTGTGTTATTATTAATTTAGTTAGGAGGATAAAAATGGAAAAATTAACTTCAAAGCAACAAAATGTACTTGATTTTTTAAAGCAAAGTATAGCAGCTAATGGATACCCACCTACTGTTAGAGAAATTGGTAAAGCTATGGGATTATCTTCACCTGCTACCGTACAAGTTCATCTTGATACACTAGAAGAAAAAGGATATATTAAAAGAGGAGATTCTAAAAATAGAGCTATTGAACTTCTTGTAGACAACGAATATGAAGAAAAGCAAATAGTCGATGTTCCACTATTAGGTAAAGTAACAGCTGGTTCTCCTATTGAAGCAATTGAAATGCCAGATGAATTTTTTGCATTACCTGCATATTTAATTCCACCAAAGAAAGAAGTATTCACTTTAAGAGTACAAGGAACATCTATGATTAATGCTGGTATTCATGATGGAGATATAGTTATAGTACAAAAGGAATCTACAGCTAGAAACGGTGAAATTGTTGTTGCTATGACTGAAGACAATGAAGTAACGCTTAAAACTTTCTATAAAGAAGATGGATATTTTAGATTACAACCTGAAAATGATACTATGAATCCAATTATACTAGACAAAGTTTATATAATTGGAAAAGCAATTGGTTTATATAGAAAAATATAAAAAGGAACTATTATCTTAGTTCCTTTTATCTATATAAACACAATAATTATTGTGTACAATAATAGTATATGCAAACAAAATAAAAATATGTGTGTTTTAACACATATTTTTTTTAGTATTATTGATTAATTGGTTGTCCTGTAGTTGGATCATATTGAACTGGACCAGCTACATATTTTTTTTCATTACTTACTACAGATCCTATTGCTGTAACTACGAATAAAACTATAGACATAACAAATCCTAACCAGAATCCAAATGATGAATATTGAAGATAATCGTTTTTAGCAAATGTAATAAAATAAATTAAATCGAAATATGTTACATAAAATCCTATTACAAATAATGAAAAAGTAGCATTTTTTATTGCTCCACATAGTTGTAAAATAAAGAATAAAGCTGCTACTATTAATTCAACTAGAATTATAATATTAACATGCATAGCGTCATTCTTATCAAAATATTCCCATGTTGACAACGATGTATAATCGCTCTTTAATAATGGTAAAAACATATTTACAATTAAATAAACTGTTAAAACTAACCCAATAATACTAAATACTTTTCTCTTTGTCATCGTTACACCTCTCTTTCTATTATAAATATATCATATTTTTCATAATTAGAAAAGTCTTTTTAAAATCAAATAATTTTTTTTAGTATTAAATATTTTATTTATTTATTTATTTAATTTGTTTTTATTTGTTTAATTATTTAATTAATTCATTTTCAAAATCATTATATGGTCCACAATTAAAGATTACCTTTTCTACTTTAAAATTATTAACTAAATTAACAGATTCACCCATATGATCAAAGTCTCCATGTGGTGACATACGTTTATGCATACGAATTTAAACATCAAAAAAAGAAACTACAAAATCGTAATTTCTTTTTATATAATTTAATTTAATTTTTCAAATATTTGACCTTCTGTGTTTTTTATTATAATGTTTTCTTGATATTTTGAAAATTCTACAATAATAGTAGGATTAGTAATTGCCATTGTAACACTATCACCTTTATCTGGAATAATTTCCTCTACTATTATTTCAGTTTTTCCATCAATTGAATTTACTTCTTTAACTTTTAAACTATATCCTCCAGTATTTTTTTGACCCATGCATATGATATAAAGATATGGTGCATTAGGTTGATTCAAAGTATCTATATAATACCCTCTTTTTGATATATCTAGATATTTACCTGTAAATTCACCATTTATTTTATAATCAACTCCATCTCTAAGTTTAGTTTTATCGTTTTTGTTACAGCCAGTAAATACCAATAGACATAACACCACTACTAATATCAAAATATGCTTACTTTTCATATATATCACACTCCTATAATTATTATATCACATATATTTATATTTATGGTTCACAATAATCAATCCTCAATTTATTATTTTTAATTTTAAACATAATACTGCCATTTTCATCTGTCCTATATATTTTTGAATTATTTAAATTATCTAATACTTCTTTATTTGGATGACCATACCTATTATTCTTTCCAACACTAATTATGCTGTATTTAGGATTAATTTCATTAATAAACTCTTTACCACTACTTGTCTTAGATCCATGATGTCCCACTTTTAATACATCTATATTAGGCAAATTATATTTATTCATTATTTCTTTTTCGGTAGTCACTGATGCATCTCCCATAAACATAAATTTATATCCGTTTTGCTCTATATAAATAACATTTGAATTATCATTCTCATTATCATATTCTTTAGTTTGTAAAAAATACAACTTGTTATTATCTATATTTAATTCTTTAATACATGAATAATATTTTATTCTTTTCTTATCCAATACTTTAATTAATTCTTTTTCTAAATCATTGTATTCTCCACAATTGAATATAACTTTATCTACTTTAAAATTATTAACTAAGTTAATAGCTTCTCCCATATGGTCGTAGTCTCCATGAGTTAATATAAGATAATCTATTTTTTTAATACCAATAGATTTAAAAAACAAAATACTATTATCTATTAGATTGTAGTTGTGTTTTTTCTTTTGCCATTCTTCCTTAACATATTCTGTTTTACCACCAGTATCTATTAATACATTTTTATTATTAATTCTGATTAATGAACTATCGCCTTGCCCTACATCTAAATAATATATATAAGAATTAAATAGATAATAATTGTAAAAATAGAAAAAAATAATCAAAATAATAAGTATAATCTTAACTCTAATATTTTTATTAAATAACAATGCGTAATAAATAATATAAAAATAAACTGGGATTTTAGAAAAAGAAATAGTAGATGTATACTCATTAATTATGAAGGATATATTTTTAAATATATTCATGATATTAGCTAAAACACTATCAAAAACTGGTACAAAAAAAGTGATTATACTTAACGGGAAAATAACAAATGTAAATATTGGAATATATATTATATTTATTAATATAGATAATACATTAACACTATAATTTGTATTAATAACAATTGGTAAGGAACATAAAAAAGTTATTATAGATATTATTATTAAATTTAATAAATAATTTTTATTTAATATATCTTTAAAATAATATATTCCATATGTAATGATAAATGTAAATATGAAACCAATATCATATAAGTATAATGGATTAATAATTAACATAATTGAAAAACAAATTTTTAATAAATCTATCTTTTTTATATTATTAATAAAAACTGATAATATAAACATAAAAATAGATCTTATAACTGATACCTGTGGTCCTATTAACAATAAATAAAAAATCAAAAATAGAATTGTTATAATATTATTAGTTTTTATTCTTTTTAATATAAGTATTATAAAAGAAATATGCATTCCTGATATGCTAAATATATGAATTATACCCAAATTTTTATATATTTCATATTCACTAGAACTTATATCTGTTTTATCACCTAATATAAATGCATTTATGTATTCTTTTGATAATAAATTATTAGTTTTACTAAATATATGATTTTTAATTGAGTAATAAATATTATTATTTTTATTAATAAGCCCTATTTTTTTTGCGTTAAATATATAAAATATTTTTTTAGAATATAAATAATCTCTATAATTAAATGTATTTAAAACAGTATTATTATTTGGTTCTTTAATAGAACCGCTTACTTTTACTTCATCATTTAACTCTAAATCAAGATTATCTTTTTCTTTTTCTGATTTAAAATAATAATTAACAATCATATTTTCTTTTGTTTTAATTATTAAAGATAGTTTATCTCCATCTATAGTTATTTTTCTAATATACCCAATAATTTCTTTTTCATTCCCTTTTAATTTAGAATGATACGAACCATAAAATATAAATGCAAAAAGAACTGATAGTAAAACAAGTATAGTATATCTATTCTGTAGTAATACTATCTTTAATTTTTTCATATAAAGAATCTCCAATACCTTCTACATTCTTGATATCTTCTATTTTTTCAAATGGATTAGTTCCTCTATATTCAATAATCTTTTTAGCCTTATTAGATCCTATTCCTGATAAAGAAGTTAGTTCTTCTTCACTTGCTTCATTTATATTTACTAGTCCTTCATTTAAATCAACCTTATCATTTGAAGTAATGCATGCATCATTATCAGTATCAGGACATATTATTTTATTTTCAATTTCTTTAATTATTTTTTTTGAAGGAATTATTTTATCTTTAAAAGCCTTAATCTCCTCCTTAGTATATATTATTATGTACATACCATCTTTAACTTCTTTTGAAAGATTAATTATACTAGTATCGGCATCATCCCTTAAATCACCTGCTGCTTTTATCATATCAATTACTCTAGCTCCTTTATCAAGTTCATATACCCCAGGAGAATTAACAGCCCCTTTAACATCTGCATACACAGTATCACTATATTCATTATTAACATTTTCTCTAGCATTAGTATCCGTACTATCAAATGCACAATAAATAGTTATAATAAACATAAATATTGCGACTATAAAACTAATTGTTTTTAATTTTTTATACATAAAAAAACACCTCCTACTATAATATTCTCCGTAGGATGTGTTTTTTCCCCTATTTTTCTAAAACTTTTTTTTGCATATAATTATAATTTTCAATAGAAATTCTTTGAACTATTGATAAAGCTATAGCTAAAGTTAATGCAAATGAACCACCATAGCTTAAGAATGGTAATGGTACACCTGTTAATGGCAATAAACCTAGTACTCCAACCAAATTAATAATTACATGTAATCCTATATAACACGCAACCCCATAACATATAAGAGCATTACAAACATTTACACTCTTTTTTGCAATAAGGAGGACTCGATATATTATTATCATATAAAATAATATTACTAGTATTCCTATGATAAGACCAAATTCCTCTACAATAATCGGGAATATAAAATCAGTAAATGCTTCAGGTAGATATAAAAACTTTTGATTGCTATTCCCAGGGGATATACTAAATAATTTACCACTATTAATTGCTATATAACCATTACATACTTGATAACCAGTTGATTCTTCATACCTAGTACATGGTTTTAAGAAATTAAATCTACTTTGTTGAGTAGCTGAAAAAATATTTTTTCCGCTTATCATTAATATTAAAACTACTATAACTACGAAAATAGTTCCATATGCTGTTGTTTTAATTTTTATTTCTTTCTTAACTGGAGAAGCATAAAACATTAACATTGTTATTAAAAATATTATTAAACCTGTTCCACCATCTGGTTGTAATAAAGTTAAAAAAGTAAATACTGCGCCTACAGCTACTGGTATTAATGAAGCTAAATATGTATTTAAATATTTTAAATTAGATCTATAATAAAATCCAGCAAAAAGAATTATACCTATTTTAGCAAACTCACTAGGTTGTAAACCAAATGAACCAATATAAACCCAACTCTTTGCGCCACTTGTTTCTACACCGCTAACAATTAAATATAATAAAAAAATGGTTATTACTATACACGCGACCGGTACTATCTTTTTATACCTTTTTAAAGGAGTAAATATTATCAGAACAGAAATTATTAAACTAACAATTAATATAACCAATTGCTTTGTAAAATATTTTGTATTTGTTCCATATTCCATAAATGATTTCATTGACGAAGCATCAAAAATCATGAATAGACCAAATATAAACATTACAATAGCAAGTATTAACAAAATTTTATCCATTTTATTTAATAATCTTGTCATAAAATCCTCTACCTTTACACATATAATAATATCATAAAAATAGTTTTTAAACTACTATTGGGTATATTAAATAACACTTTATTTACAAGCTGAGTAATATATATTATAAAAGGAGGTATATTTATGTATTACTACGGTTATTCAGGAGGTTATGGTTATAATAACCCTTGTTGTCAAAGTTATCCAGTATATCCACAATATGGTTATGGATCAGGTACTGGATATGGAAGCGCAATCATTTTAGTATTATTTATATTACTTGTTATTGTTATTGGTTCTAGATTCTTTGGTAATTAATTTTGATTTTTATTAAAAATATGTTAGAATATATTTGGTTTTGAGGTGAATAGTATGATTAAAACTAAAGATATTATTGATGAATTTGATAGTAGAATTAGAAAAGTTAGTAACGATGTATCTTTTCCACTAGATGATAAAACTAAAAAATATATAAATGATTCTTTAGAAATGCTTAGACTAAGTCAAATAGAAGAAGAAGCTGAAAAATATAATTTAAGACCAGGAATGGGATTATCCGCTATTCAACTTGGTATAACAAAAAGATGGTTTGTTATAGTTTACGAAGTTGAAGAAGGAAAATTTGAAAATTATGTAGTAATAAATCCAAAAATAATTAGTGAATCTGAAGAAAAAATATATGTTGAAGAAGGAGAAGGATGTCTTAGTATAAATAGACCTATTGAAGGAATAGTTCCAAGATCAGCAAGAATAAGGGTTGAATACTATGATATTGATGGTAATAAACAAACTATGAGATTTAGAGAAGAATTAGCAATTGTCTTCCAACATGAATATGATCACCTTAACGGAATACTATTCTACGATCATATAGATAAGAAAAATCCATTTAAAAACGCTGATAAATATAGAGCAATATAAAAAAACCAATCATTGATTGGTTTTTTTATTGATATTTTTCATAATAATAATTTATTACATTTTTTAAATCATCATATACTCTAACATTTCTCTCATTATCTTTCATACCTTTATCAAGTACATCAAATAATTCATCTAATTTAATATATTTTAAAGTATAATTATTATCTATTTCATATTGATCTAGTTTTCTCTTTTTTAAATTAAATTTCTTATCAGTATAAATTAAATAATAATTAAACTCAATATATCTATTAATACCTGTTCCATCATGATTTTTAGAATAATACTTTATTTGATAAAAAGGAACATAATCTTTTCTTTCTATATTAATACCTGTTTCCTCTAATACTTCTCTATAAAGTGTTTCCGCAAGTCTTTCTCCCTTTTCAACATGACCACCTGGAAATTGATAAGTATTATCTAAATAACCTAGTAATAACTCATTATTAGAATTAATCATAACTGCTCTTGCACGTAATACAACTTCATCAATATCTTGATAAGTTAGATTATCATGATTATGTACAACAGTTCTCATAAAACATCACCACAAAAGACATTATACCAAAAAATAATTAAAATACAAAAAAAATAAACACATATGTGTTTATTTTACTTTACAAGCTTTATCTATTTTATCATTTTCTTTTAAATAATCTATTGATTCATCATTAATAATCTTATGTTTATAAAATATATTTAATGCTTTACAATTGAATTCTTCTGTTCCTAACTTGTTCTTTGATTTTAAAAGATCATTAACTTCAGTAACACTATTGTTTACATCATTACTATAATGAGATAATAGAACAGTATTTTTTAATATTCCATCTTTTAATTTAGATTTAGTTATAAAATCAGATTTACTTACACTAAATATTGGCATAGTTACTATAAACAGAATAATAAATGTATAAATATACATTTCAATCGCACCAAGAAGTCCTCCTAATATTCTAGATGGTAAAGCTAATATTACAGTCGCACGTACTAACCTTTCTACTACACCACTTATTTTTACTACTATTGCTAGTATCAAACCAAATATCGCAACTAATATAAAAAATGCTATTAATTCATAAACTAATATATTTAATATAGAATAATTCTTTAGTATACCAGATGTAAGAAATGGAAAATGTTGATACATAAACATAGAAAGAGAATTTTTAAATAAAAATGCAAAGAACACTACTAAAGCTGTACCAACTGTTAATACTCCTTGTTTTATTATACCTCTTTGAAAACCAGCAAAGAATCCTAAACCTATAAAAACAATTATAATTATGTCTAATATACTCATAAGTTACCTCCATTTTAATTATATTATATTTTTTACAAAAAATAAAGAATCTATGATAAAATATTATTAGGTGATTATTATGACTATTTCTTTTAAAGTTAGTGATGTGACTAAAGAAAAAATGATTGAGCATTTTCAAGATTTAAAAAGAGAAAAAACTCCTGCTTATGCAATATTCCAAGCAGATGAAGAAGATACAGTTGTTACTTTATATGAATCTGGTAAAGTAGTATTTCAAGGTGTTTCTGCGGATATAGATGCAGAGTTTTGGAAAGAAACAGAAAAAATATTAACTGGTTCTATGCCTGAAGAAAAAGAAAAGAATAAGAAAGAAGAAAAAGAAGACAATACTGATTATTATTTTATAAGTTCTATTGGTTCTGATGAAGTTGGTACTGGTGATTATTTTGGACCTATTATTGTTACTGCATCATATGTTAATAAAAATGATATTACATTCTTAGAAGAATTAGGAGTACGTGATTCTAAAAAAGTAACTGATGATAAAATTATGAAAATAGCTCCTGAAATAATAAAAAAAATTCCTCATTTTACTTATATACTAAGTAATGAAGAATATAATGAATGGCAAAAAAAAGGATACAACATGAATAAAATAAAGTCTATATTACATAATAGAGTTATTCTAGGTTTATTAAAACAAAATAATTTTTCATATGATATGGTTGTAATAGATCAGTTTACTCCACCAAGAAATTATTTTGGTTATTTAAAAGATGTTAATGAAAATGTATTTAGAAAAATAACATTTACAACTAAAGCAGAAGATAAATGTTTATCAGTTGGATGTTCATCTATTATTAGTAGATATATATTTATAAATGAAATGGATAAACTTGGAAAAACTGTTAATACTGTTCTGCCATTAGGTGCTAGTACTATAGTTGATGATAAAGGAAAAGAATTAGTTAATAAATATGGAAAAGAAGTTCTTAATAAAATAGCTAAACTTAATTTTAAGAACACAGAAAAAATCCTTAATTAAGGATTTTTTATTTTATTTAAAGAATGCCATCCATACCATAAATCCAGTTAATACTAATGTAAATATTAATCCAGTTATTCTTTTATAGTTATCTTTTTCATCACCAGTTCCAAGCATATATGAAACAGCTATACCACCAAGTAACCCACCTACATGTGCTGACCAACTAATACCAGGCATTGTAAAACTAATAATTAAGTTTATTATAACAACCGGTAATACTTGACCTATTATTCTATTTCCAAAATATCCTTTATAATTATAACCTACATATAATAAAGATCCTAATAAACCAAATATAGCTCCAGATGCACCTGCGGATATTGTATTAGATCCTTGTAATACTAATGTAAATAATGACCCCATAATCGCACTAAACAAATATATACATATATATTTACCTTTACCAAATAAATGCTCTATATTAGGTCCTAAAATAAATAATGAATACATATTAAATATTAAGTGTAATATTCCTATATGTAAGAAAGCATTAGTAATAAGTCTATAGTATTCTCCACTTCTAACTAACTCTGGAACAATAGCTCCAAATTTTACTAATGTATTATTATCTTCACTACCATTTCCAAAAATATACATTAATACAAATATTATAACATTAACAATTATCAATAAATAAGTTATATACGGTTTTTTAGGTTGAAACATATCATTATACCTCACATTCTCTTCTATATTCTTTTTTCCTATATCTGTTGCTATTTTACCTAATAATGGAAATCCATCTTCTTCAAATTTAAGACCTTCTTCAATATCCTTATAATACTTTTTAATTATTTCATTATTAAGCAACTCTTCTTCATTAGAAGCAACTATATATTTATACTTTTTATTATTTTCTATTTTTTTATTAAAATTATCTCCAACTGATGTATAAATTGTTAGTACATCCACAAAAGGATTTAAAGTTTTTCTTCTTATTTGACTAATGATATTTTTCATTTTAAAAGTATCAAATTCAAATTGTTCATCATTATAAATACTTTTAGTAATAATTCTAATAATTCTAAATTCCTCTTTTGGATTATCTAACCAAATCTCATTTTCTATTCCTTTTATTATTATTGGTGAATAATTCTTTTTTGTCATAAAGTAATGTATTACTTTCATAACAAATAAATCTTTTTGATTATGTTCGTTCATTTATTCACCTCTATTCATCTTTGTACATACTTAATATTTTATCAAATTCTTTATCAACTTCGCAAGTAAATGTTAATCTTTCTTTACTAGTAGGTTGTGTAAAAGAAATACTTTTGGCATGTAACATTTGTCCATAACCATCTATATTTTTTCCTCTAGAGTACATAGGATCATTTATTATTGGATGACCTATATACTTCATATGTACTCTTATTTGATGAGTTCTTCCTGTTTCTAGTTTACATTCTACTAAAGTAGCATTTTTATATCTTTCTAGTACTTTAAAATGTGTAATTGCTGGTTTAGAGTTATTACTAGTAACAGCCATTTTTTTTCTATCAAATTTATCTCTTCCAATTGGTGCGTCAATTTCACCAGAATCATGTTTTATTACTCCACTAACTAAAGCAATATATGTTCTATTTATTTTTCGCATCTTTAATTCTTCTTCTAAAAATAAATGTGCTTTATCATTTTTCGCAACTAAAAGTAAACCACTAGTATCTTTATCAATTCTATGAACTATACCTGGTCTAAATTCTTCAGAACCAGAACTAAGTTTACTATAATTCATTAATGCATTAACAAGAGTACCAGAACTATTCCCTGGCGCTGGATGAACTACCATTCCACTCTTTTTATTGATAACTAATACATCATCATCTTCATATACTATGTCAAGAGGTATATCTTCTGGAAGTATATCTAAGTTTTCTCTAACAACATTTATTTCTATCTCATCATTTTCTTCTAATTTATAACTATTTTTAGTTTCTTTACCATTTACTTTTATATTACCAGTTTTTATTAAATTTTGAATCTTACTTCTAGTTAAATCTAATTCTTCAACACCTGATAAAAAAGCATCTAATCTTTCATTAACATTTTCACTAGTTACTACTAACTTCATTTTTATCACTTCCTAATAACGCTATAACTGCTCCAATTACTATAAGTATATCAGCAAAATTAAATATAGGCATACTTCTACCAAAGAGATTAAATCCTATAAAATCAATAACATATCCAAAGAATAATCTATCTATTAAATTACCTATTATTCCACTAAATACCATGGCATATCCAATATTCTTTATATTATTCTTTTTTACATAATAAAATACTAATGCAAGCGCTATCAAAGCTATAATAACAAATAATAATTGATGTCCTTCTAATATAGAAAAAGCAGCTCCATCATTTTTAACATATGTTATATAAAAGAAATTTTTTATAATATGAATAGGTTCAGTTACAAAAGAAGATATTAATATTTTTAATATTCTATCTATTAATATGCCTAATATAACAATAATATAAAATTTCTTCATATATCTCACTCCAGTTTTAATTATATCATAATTTATTCATATCTTAAAGATATAATAGGATCTAAGTTAGATGCCTTTTTAGATGAAAAATAAGTAGATAAATATAATAAAGAAACACTAAGAATCATACCAAATAAATAATATTTAGTAACTGATACATTTAATATTATGTCAAACTTTTTATTTAACATATTGTTAACAATTTTTATAACATATTTAGATATATTTATGGAAACTAACCCTATTACAAAACCAAGTAATATAGCTTCTGTATTAAATATATGTTTTATATTCATTTTTGAAAATCCTATACTTCTAAGTATACCTATTTCCTTTGTTCTTTCTATAATAGTGATATTAGTTATTATGCTAATCATTATTATACTAACTATTAATGAGATAAATGAAAACATAGATAAAACAAAAGTTGCTATATCTAAATATGTATTTAATTCATTATATAAATCTATATTGTTTATACATTTAAAACCTAGTTTCTTTAATTCTCTTTTAACATATTCTATATTTTCAGTATCATCTATTTTAATGCTTAAATTAGTTGGTTCAAGTTCTAATTTATTATTAGAATAAATCTCTTTTAATTTATCATAACTAATATAAACTTGTTTACTATCATCAACTAATGACAAACCAGATTCTTTACTTATACCTGTTACATCTATATCAAAATTAATTACATTATAATTATCTATTATAGAAATAGAAACTTCATTATCTAATAACCCTAATTTATTATTTAAATAATTATTAACAACAAGACCATCTGTATTACCTTTTTCTATATCTATATCATTAAAAGAATCAAAATAATCAATATTATAATCTTTATCATCAATTGTTATTTTAGATACTTGATAACTAATATTTTTTATTGTTTTATTAACATGGTTTATTTTTTCTATATCTTCAATTTCTTCTTCATTAAAATACAAATTAGAATTATCTATCTTTTCTATATTATAAATAAGTGGATCTACTTTATCTATTATTAAATTATGCATATAATTTTTAATTCCACTTCCAACAAATAAACTTAGTATAATACCTACTAAACCAATAGATGATGCGAGTGTTATAAATAGATTTCTTTTTTTATTATTAAGTATATTTCTAATTCCATATTTTAATAGATAATACCTATTATTCTTTTTAAATTCAATCTTACTATTATCTTTTTCTTTAACCCTTTTTAGTTTTTTATCACTATCTATTTTTCCATCTTTAATAGTTATAACTCTTGTCGCATAGTCTTTAACTCTTTCTGAATGAGTAACAACTATAACAAGTTTACCCATCTTTTGTATTTCTTTTAATATGTCTAATATAACTATACTATTTTTTTCATCTAATGCTCCTGTTGGTTCATCCGCAATTATTATTTCTGGTTCATTTATAAGTGCTCTTGCGATTGCTACTCTTTGCTTTTGACCACCAGACAATTCATTAATATTTTTATTTCTAATTGAATATATATTTAGTTTTTTAAGTAAAAGAAATGCTCTATTCTTTTTTTCTTTATAATTTTCTTTTACTTTTTCTATTGGAAGAATAATATTATCTAATATAGATAAACTAGGAATTAAATTAAAATTTTGAAAAATAAAACCTAATTTATCTCCTCTATATTCATCTAAATCAATATATTTTAAATTTCTATTATTAATATTAATACTTCCTTTATAATTATTATCTAGTCCTCCAATTATATTTAATAAACTAGATTTACCACTTCCACTTTCACCAAGTATACAAACAAATTCTCCACTCTTAAATTCCAAATTAATATCATCAAGAACTTTTTGATAACTAATTCCTTTTCCATATTCTTTCGTTAAACTATCTATTCTTAGAATCATATTATAATCCCCCTAATTATAATATTCTCCATCTATAACAATAATTCCCCTATCAAATACGAATTAAATTACCAATTTCTTTTATAACTTTCTTTTCAATTCTAGAAATATAACTCTGTGATATACCTAATTTATCCGCAACTTCTTTTTGAGTTAATTCCTCTTTGCCATCTAATCCATATCTCATTATCATAATTTCTTTATCCCTTTTCTTTAATTTATCAATTTCCTCAAGCATCAATTTCTTAGTATCTTCTTCCTCTAATCCTCTTGTAACTATATCTTCTTCAGTTCCTAATACATCTTCCAAAGTAAGTTCATTACCTTCTTTATCATAACTAAGAGATTCATCTAATGAAACATCCGCTCTTCTTTTTTTGTTTTTTCTTAGATACATAAGTATTTCATTATCTATACACCTTGATGCATAAGTTGCTAATTTTATATTCTTATCCCCTTTATATGTATTAATTCCCTTTATAAGACCTATACTACCTATTGATACTAAGTCTTCTAAATCTATCTTTGTATTCTCATATTTTTTAGATAAATAAACTACTAATCTTAAGTTATGTTCAATAAGTTTTTCTTTTGCCTTTAAATTACCATTATGAAATTCATTAACTAATCTTTCTTCCTCTTCTTTAGAAAGTGGTTCTGGTAATTTATCAGTACTACCTACAAAAAACACTTCATTATATTTACCAACAATACATCTTATAATCCTTTTTATTAAATTAATCATATTATCCCTCCAATAATCTTTCATTTAAAATACAACTTATTCCATCTAAAGAAATATTATTTGATAAACCCACTAAAAAATTTTTCTTATAACCATAACCATCTATATATATTTTTTCAGCTTTTATACATTCAAGTATTCCATCATTATTACATGTATTAAAAGGCACTAATAAAACATGTTCTTTATCCCTAATACATTCTTCTTTAACTAATATAATTGGTCTAAATAAATATGGATCTTTTAACTTATTACCTGTATCTAAAAAAGCATTAACATCTATCTTATAATTTTTAAAATAAATAGTAGCTTTTAAATACTTATTATAATTATTTCTTAAATCTTTAATATTTTTTAAATATATAATTAATCCGATAACAGATATGACTATACCAATGATCACATTATATTTGTAACAACTTTTAAACATCAAATCATTTGATACCATAAATTGATTATTAAAAAAGTATAATATTCCACCTAAGATTATACTTATTAAATAAAAATAATACGTATTTTTTATAAAATATCTTATATCTTTATAATTAAAAGTTGTTAGAATCATTAAAGAACCAATAATTATTTTAAAAAAGAATAAGGATATTGTGTTAAATCTAATAAAAAGAACAAGCATAGATAAAGATCCAACTAAACTTCCAAGAATAATTCTATATAGTTTTACTCTTCTTTTTAAAATAATACTTGTACCTAATAAAACAATAAAATCAAATATGAAATTAATAATAAGAATAATATCTATATAGACTTTCATTTTCATCACCAATATAAGTATAAAAGACACTTTACTTAAAAAGTGTCGAAAAAAAAATAAATTATACTATAATTTATTTTTAAATATTAATACAAATTTATCACCATATTTTTTTTCTTTTATTATCTCTAAATTATCATAATCAGTAATAATATTATTATCATATTCACAAATAATAATTCCATTTTTATTAAGCATATTATTATCTATAATATATTTAACAGAATAATCTATATAATCATTATTTTTATATGGTGGATCCAAGAATACTATATCAAATTTAGTATCTTTAAATTTAATTAAAGCTTCTTTATAATCAGAAGTAATGACTGAAGCATTATCTATTTTAAATAGTTTAATATTTTCATTAATCATATCTGTACATTTTTTATTCTTATCTACAAAATAGCACTTATTAGCATAATTACTTATTGCTTCAAAACCAAGATTACCAGAACCTGCAAATAAATCTAATACTACTGAATCAGGTATATAATTTTGAATACTAGAAAATATAGATTCTTTTACTCTATCCATAGTAGGTCTTGTACCTTCTATTTCATACCCTTTTATTACTCTTCCTTTTAATATTCCACTAATAATTCTCATAATTTCTTTATCTCTTCTTTATTTTTCTTTGGTTCTTTTAAAACAATAACTTTACCCTTATAAAGTTTATTTATTTTTTCAGTTGCTTTATTCGCTACTCCACTTGCACTATATAAAACAAACGTTACTTTTTTATCATCTATATTAATTTGATTAAGCACTGAATTAATAGCTGGACTTAATCTATCAAACCATATTGGTGAACCAATTACTATTTCTTTATATGAATCAACGCTTTTATCAAAATCAATTAATTTATCTTTTAAACCAAATCCCGCTCTAAAGCCACCTGTCATCATCATAAAAAATTTATGTTTTGGATATTTCTTTTTAGTAATAACTTTTCTTATATCATAATTATGATCTTTATAATACTTGGCTACATAATCTCCATTACCAGTCATACTAAAATAAATTAATAATTTTTTCATACTACCACCTATCATAATTATATCATATTATTCTTTAATTAACATTTATCTTTTTCAACAATTGAAGAAATAGTTTTACTTACCTTTTTAGATAATAATCTAATTTCATTTTCAAGTTTTGAATACTCTTTAACGCCTTCTATTTCAAATAATCTCTTTCTATATTTAATAATTTCTTCATTTAATCTATTTTCTTTTTCATATATTTCTTTATTATCATCAAATTCTTTTTTTAATTTAATGTACTCTTTATTGTTTTTAATTAAATTTTCTAATTCTTTAAATCTTTTTATTTTGCTTGAACTATCTATTTTTTCAATTATTTCTTTTTGTTTTTTTTCAATCATAATTTCACCTACTTTATCGCATCCATAAATGCTTTTATTAAATTCATTTTACCATTTATATCATCAATCTTATCACTAAATGTTAATTTATATTCTTTTTTCATTTCCTCAGTCATTTTATCAATCATATCAGGATGTCTGTTTAATATTTTATACCAATAAGAGTGTTCATGCAAATACCTTTTTAAATTTGGATCACTATTTATTTTAATTATTGTATCTAATTTCATTAATCCTCAAACTTCTTATATAAGGGTCTCGGTTCATAATTCACTTTTTCTTCATCTTTAGATAAAAGTGATCCAATTAAAGTTAGTGCTTTATTAATAGTAGATATATTTTTTTGTACAGAATCCATATCAACCTTTTTTAAGGCATCAACTATTTCTGTTAAAGATGATAAACTCGTTTCTTTTTTTTCTTCTGTTTTATTTTTTTTAAATATATAATCATTCCATACTTCACTTTTATCACCATAAAGTGAATACATATCATAAAACTTTTGCCAAGTCATTTCATTTTTATTAACATATTTGATTAGTTCTGGATGTGAACTTACAAATAATTTAAATTCTTCTTTCATACTATTACCTCTAATTAATAATATGAAAAAAGAATGCATATATGCATTCTATTCTATTTTAAAATCATCTAGAAAATCATCTATAGTTAATATTTCTTCATCTATTTCTTGAAGACTAACCTCAGGTTTAACAGGTTGTTCTTCTGGCATCTCTAACACTTCAACTTTTTGATCTTTATTCTCTAGTTCTTTACATATAAATGTAGTTATTATTCTAGTTGAAGAAATATTACTACCAGTTGAATATCTATCTCCAATTGTTATTTCAGTATTCTTAATAACATCTATTCCTTTTAAATTAACTATGCCAATCTTTTCTTTTGAATTAGTTATATAAGCACTTATTATCTTATGTGGATTAGTCTTAACTAATCTAACTAATAATAATCCTTTTCTAGCTCTACTAGATTTTTCTAATTCAGTTAATTTAACTCTCTTTGCAGTTTGTTTATCCGTAAATACTGTTATGTATTCGGCAGTCTTATCAAATATTTCAGCAGATACGACAAAGTCATTATCTAATTTAATTGCCTTAACACCAGCTGCTCTAACACCTACTATAGGTATTTCATTAGCACTATACCATAAACCATATGCATTATTAGTAGCAATGAATACTTCTGTATAAGGACTATTTGTTACACTAACAATTTCATCATCATACTTAAGTTTCATACATGTAATTGGTTTATTATATCTTTGAACTTTAAAATCAGATAAAGTGCAACGTTTTACCATACCATTTTTACTAAATATAGTTATTACTTCTTTTTGGTTAAAGTCATAAACTGGCATAGAATAAACTATCTTTTCTTCATCTTTAATAGTTATTATATTACTTATATGTTTACCCATATCTTTCCATTTCATATCAGGTAATTCATGAACTGGAATATATAAATAATTACCTAAATTAGTAAATACTAATAAAGTATCAATAGTATTCATTTCATATAGACCAATTAAATAGTCATTTTCTTTTAAAGTTAAATCTTCATCATTAGAAGAATTATAACTTCTCTTTGGTGTACGTTTAACATAACCTTCTTTAGTTACTGCGACAATTACATCTTCCTTAACTATTAATGCTTCTTGATCTATTTTTATTTCTGTTATTTCATCTTTAATAACAGTTTTTCTATCAATAGCATATTCTTTCTTTATATCAAGTAATTCTTTCTTAATTTGTTTTAATAATTTCTTTTCATCAGAAAGCAAAGCTTCTAATCCTTCGATTACTTTTTGTAAATTTTCTAGTTCTTGCTGAAGAGAAAGTATATCTGTATTTGTTAATCTATATAATTGTAATTTAACAATAGCATCTGCTTGTTCAAAAGTAAAATCATATTCTTTTACTAAATTCTCAGTAGCATCCGCTCTATTTTTAGATGCTCTAATAGTCTTAATTACATCATCTAAAATAGATATAGCTTTCATAAGTCCTTCAACTATATGATATCTAGCTTTAGCGTGAGCTAAATCAAATCTACTTCTTCTTGTTATTACTTCTTTTTGATGATTTATATATGCATCTAATATAGTTATAATACCTACTTCCATAGGTCTTCTATTAACTATAGCAACCATATTATAACTATATGTTACTTGCATATCAGTATTTTTAAGTAAATAATTTAATATTAATTCAGTATTAGCATCTTTTTTAAGATCTATTGTTATTATTAATTCACCACGAGATGAAGAATCTATCACTTCATTAATACCATCTATTTTCTTTTCTATTCTTATATCATTTATTTTTTTAACTAATAATGATTTATTTACTTCATAAGGAATTTCAGTAATAATTATTTGATTCTTTCCCTTTTCATTATTAATACTGTATTTAGATTTAACAACAATTTTACCTTTACCAGTTTCCATTGCTTTTCTAATTTCATCTTTACCCTCAACTGTACCACCAGTTGGAAAATCTGGTCCTTGTACTACTTCAAGAATATCATCTATACTGCAATTAGGTTTATCTATTCTAAGTACAGTAGCATCAATTATTTCTCCTAAATTATGAGGAGGTATATCAGTTGCATACCCTGCAGATATACCAGTAGATCCATTAACTAAAAGATTAGGAAACTTACAAGGAAGCACTGTTGGTTCTAATTCTGTATCATCATAATTAGGTGCCATCTCTACAGTATCTTTTTCTATATCTTTAAGTATTTCACCTGCAATCTTAGAAAGTCTAACTTCTGTATAACGCATTGCTGCAGCTGAATCTCCATCCATAGATCCATTATTACCATGCATATCTACATATGGAGTCATCATCTTCCAATCTTGACTCATTCTAACCATTGCTTCATATATAGAAGAATCTCCATGTGGATGGTATTTACCCATGATCTCTCCAACAGCTCTAGCTGATTTTCTATATTTATTATCATATGTATTTTTACTCTTATACATACCATATAGAATTCTTCTTTGAACAGGTTTAAGACCATCTCTGACATCTGGTATTGCTCTATCTTGAATTATTTCTTTAGCATATCTACCAAATCTATCACCCATTATTTCTTCTAAGGCATAATCATTAATCTTTTGTAATATCTCTTCAGTTTGTTTCTTCTTTGGCATATTTTCACCTACTTCTTATTAATTTGATAATTATCTTCTAAAGAAAATTCAACATTTTCTTCAATCCATACCTTTCTAGGTTCTACTTTTTCTCCCATAAGAACAGATACTCTCTTTTCGGCAAGTACTGCATCTGTTAAATTAACTCTAATAAGAGTTCTTTTAGATGGATCCATAGTTGTATCCCATAATTGTTCAGCATCCATTTCTCCAAGTCCTTTATATCTTTGTAAGTCTTCTAAATTCTTACCTTTAGTAACTTCTTTTAATTCTTCATCTGAATAAACATACATAGATTCTTTCTTATTAAATGTACATTTATATAAAGGAGGACAAGCTATATATAATCTTCCTTCTTCTATTAATGGTTTCATATATCTATAGAAGAATGTAATTAATAATACTTGAATATGACATCCATCAACATCGGCATCGGTCATTATAATTACTTTATCATAATTACACTCTTTTATATTAAAGTCTTCTCCAACACCCGCACCAATTGTATATATTAGTGTATTTATTTCTGCATTCTTGTATGCATCTTCTAAAGATGCTTTTTCAGTATTTAATACTTTACCTCTTAATGGAAGTATTGCTTGATATGTTCTATCTCTTCCTGATTTTGCTGAACCACCAGCTGAATCACCTTCGACTATGAATAATTCATTTTTAGATGAATCATGTCTAGATGCTGGCGCTAGTTTATCTGAAATATTTTTTTCTTTCTTAGTACCAGTAGATTTTCTAGCTTCATCCCTTGCTTTTCTAGCAGCATCTCTTGCCATCTTTCCTTTTAAAGCTTTATTAATTATATTAACTGCACTATCTTTATTTTCTTCTAAATAGAATTGAATATTTTCTAAAGTAATATTTTCTACAACTGTTTTAGCAATTGGAGTACCAAGTTTACCTTTAGTTTGTCCTTCAAATTGGAGTAATGCTTCAGGTATTCTTAAAGATATAACCGCAGTTAAACCTTCTCTAACATCTCCACCTTCAAAATTCTTATCTTTTGCTTTTAAGAAATTATTCTTTCTAGCATAATCATTAAATGCTTTTGTCAAAGCACTCTTAAAACCTACTTCATGAGATCCACCATCACCTGTTTTAACATTATTAACAAATGATACTATACTTTCATTATAAGAATCTGTATATTGCATTGCTATTTCAACTTCAATACCATCTTTACTTCCTTTAAAATGAAGTACATTATTTATTGGAGTTTTATCTTCATTAATATATTCAACAAATGACTTAATACCATTATCATAATGATATTTTTCAGATCTATTATTTATTTCATCAACTACTTCTACTGTTAATCCTTTAAGTAAAAAAGCTGATTCTTGCATTCTTTCACATATAACACTATAAGAGAATTCTGTTGTACTAAACATTTCTTTATCAGGAGTAAATCTAACTAATGTACCAGTTCTATTAGTAGTACCTACTTCAGTTAATTTAGAAGCAACCTTACCACCATCTTTAAAGCTAATAGTATATTCTTTACCATCTCTTCTTGAATTAACTATCATAAAACTAGATAATGCGTTAACTACGGATGCACCAACACCATGTAATCCACCTGATACTTTATAGTTACCTTCTTCAAATTTACCACCAGCATGTAATACTGTATATATAACTTCTACTGTACTTTTACCTGATTCATGTTTACCTACTGGAACACCACGACCATTATCCGCTACACTAAGTGATCCATCTTTATGAAGAGTTATTTTAATAGTATCTCCATAGCCATTCATAACTTCATCTATTGAGTTATCTACTATTTCCCAAACAAGATGATGAAGACCTCTTTTATCAGTAGAACCAATATACATACCAGGTCTTTTTCTAACAGCTTCTAATCCCTCTAAAATTTTTATTGAATGTTCATCGTACTTAGTTGCCATATACATCCTCCTTTAGTATCAAACATAAGAATTATAACAAAAATGCTTGGTTTTTACAAGCAAACAAAAGAAAAATGTAAATTAGTTCTAACACTTATTTTACATTTTTCACCCTTTTTATTCCAATATCAAGTCCTTAGACTATCTTAACTAATTAAATTATAACATAAATAAACACTTTTGTACATAAGAAAAATACAAGCATTGCTTGTATTTTAATGTTTTTATTATCCTCTCTTATTATCTACCTATAGCATTTCCATCAATGTCTATAAATAATACGTCTTCTCCACCGGCATCAACAAATGTTGCTTGTTCAATATTAACTATATTCTTCTTATCTAAATCTTTAGCTGTAAAATCTTTTGATCCTTGACTTAAAGTTGTTTCAACTTCAATACTATGTAATTTAGCATCTGAAGTTATGTAGTAAAGTGTACTTGGAACACCATTACCAAGATGTTTTACAAAATAAGCTACTACATTATCAGCTAGTTTATATTTACTATATAGTTCTTCGTTATTTGGATTAGATGCATCCATTAATAATTCTAAATTATTACTAATTGATAATCTATATGATCCAAATCCACTATATACATCATAATAAACTTTAAATGAATCAGATGCATATGAACTTAATGATGTAGTTCTTCCTTTAGAATTATTGTAATAAGCTTTTATTTCTGAAGCTAAATTACTAACGTATTCTTTATATCTTTCATCAGCTGTTTTTTCAGTAGTAGATGATTTCTTTGCATCATCATCTGTTTTTGTACTTGTTTTTTCAACTACCTTTTCTTCACATTTCACCATTGGACTCTTTACTACACCAGTGAATAATAATACTGCACATGCTGCAAACGCTATCAATAATACTACTAAAGTTATAATTAAACCTTTTCCACTTTTCTTATTTTCCATTTTTTCTTTTCCTCCTTAATTTTTAAATATTTTACCTTCTATATCTACAAAAACAGGAAATCCTGCTACTGTTGATCCTTGTCTAACTTCAACAATATTTTTATATTCTAAATCTTTTACATCAAGAGTTTTTCCAAGATATATAGTTTCTTCTAAATTAACACTATGTATAGTTCCATCAGTAGTAATATAATAGAATCGATAACTATCACCATTACCTACATGAATTCTATAATATGATACTACATTATCTGCAACTTTTTGTCTTTTAGTATCTCCATATGAATATACTAATTCTAAATCTTTGGTTAATTCAACACTATAGTATTTAACCTCACTTCCAAAAACTTCATTTTTATATGATTCAAAAAAGATACCTACTAATCCTTGTGTCATTGGATCTTCTTCAAATTTTGAATTTTCTTTAATTGATGCTGCTAAATTAGAAATATATTCTTTATATCTTTCATCTGCTGTTGTTGATGTTTTTGTATCTGTTTTCTTTGTATCATTTTTTGTTGTAGTATCACACTTGGTTTCTTTACAATCTTTTTCTTTAACCATCGGACTCTTTACTACACCAGTAAATAATAGTGCTGCACATGCTGCAAACGCTAACATAAATATTACTAAAGTTATAACCAAACCTTTTCCACTTTTCTTATTTGTATTTTCCATATTTCTCCTCCTATAATAAGCGTACGCCTATATCAGCCTCTTTGTCAAATAAAAAATCAAGTATTTTACACTTGCTTTTTAAATACTATTTTTTTTACTTCAGGGATTTGATTCAACCCATTAATTGGTTCGGTTAAATTTAAATCTTGTTTAATTTTAGTAGTTGAAATACCTTCAGTTCTAGGTAAATATACTACTTCACAATAATCTCTTAAACATTCAAATTTTTCATTATTAACCCAATCTGAACCCATAACAACTACATCTACAAAATATTTTTTTACATCATCAATTTTTTGTTCCCAATCATTTTCTGGTATTACTAAATCAACATATCTAATTGCCTCTAACATCTCTTTTCGAGTTTTATAATCGTGATATGCTTTTTTACCCTTTATTTCATTAAACTCATCTGTTGATAAAGCAACGATTAGATAATCACCTAATTTTTTTGCTCTTTTTAATAATCTTATATGCCCATAATGTAATAAATCATATGTACCATATGTTAATACTCTAACCATCTTCATCATCCCCTGTTTTATTCATTATAACACATTTTATTTATACAAAAAATATGTTAAAATTAAATTGGTGATAAAAAATGAATGCAACAAAATTATATATTGATAAACCAATGATAAATCAATATAAAAAATATATAAGTAAAGATTATTTAAATAATAAAAAACTGAGCACAATTGAAATAAAAAATGGATTTATATTACCAGCAAAAAAAAGATTCATGCAAAGAGAACCTTTATGTGGAAATGGTGGCGTTTTGGATTGCGATTTAAACTATGTAGAACAATCAGCACAATTGGGATATAACATGAGCGATAGATTAAATGGAAAATATAATTTTAATAAAGATACTGTTAAATATATTGATGAAACAGTTGTATATTTAAATCATTATATTAATCATTGGGGTCACTTTTTGATAGATGTTATTGGAAGATTATGGTATAGAAAAGATAATACAAAGTATGTTTTAACTACAGATTTAAATAGTGAAATGGAATTAAAAGGTTCTTTTTTAGATTTTATTGAATTATCTGGGTTAAAAAAAGAAGACATAATTATAATAAATCAACCAACTAAATTTAAAAAAATAATTATTCCTGAAAACTCAATTTATCCTGGTAAATATTATACAAAAGAATATATTAATACTTTTAAAACTGTTATTAAAAATTGTAAAATTAAAAAAACTAATGAACCAAAAATTTATTTATCTAGACAACTTCTTAATGCAAATAAAGAAACTGGAGAAAAAAGAATAGAAGATTTTTTTATAAATAATGGATTTAAACCAATTCACATGGAAAAACTATCATTACAAGAACAAATATCATATATTTATAATGCAAAAGAAATTGCATGTATGAGCGGCACATTACCACATAATATTCTTTTTTCTAAAGAAAATACAAAAATAATTATTCTAAATAAAACATACGCTCTAAATATGCATCAATTTTTAATTAACCAAGCATCCAAATGTAATTGTATATTTATCGACACACATAAATCAATTCTACCTGTATTATATGGTCTTGGTCCTTTTATCATAAAAGAAACTGATCAATTAAAAAAATATTCTGAAGATAATAATTATAAATATAGTTTCAATCTAATTAATAAAAAATGGAGAATAGAAAATATAAAATATATTTTAAAATACCTAAAAATAAATAGATTAAGAATAGCAAAAGACAAATTTGTTAATAAAAAAGAATTATATAATTATTACAAAAAAAAGTAGTATTTAAAATACTACTTTTTTAATACCTTACTCAATCTATCAATAATAATTTTTATATTTTTTCTATTATCTTTATAAAAAGAGTTACTAGTTATATAATCCTCTATTTTTTTCTCATATTTTTTAAATTCTTTATTTTTTATTTGTTTTTCTAATTCTTCAATACTATATGAAATTGGAAAAGGCATATTTTTATAATCAACATAAAAGCCTCTATCTTTCTTATATTCTTCATAATCAGGTGCGTATAAATATACTTCTTTATTATAGAATAAATAATCATAAACAACACTTGAATAATCACTAACCAATATATCACTTGCAACTAATAATTCATCTAGACTACTATAATCAGAAACATTTATTATATTTTTTCCAGTTATATTATAATTCTTAATTCCTGGGTGTAACTTAATTAATACTTTGTAGTCAGAAGAAATATTTTTTAAATTAAAATCATAATTATAATCATATTTTCTAAAAGTTGGTGCATAAAGAATTATTTTTTCTTTTTCTTTGATATTATATTTTTCTTTAATTTTTTTAATTATTTCTTTTGAATTATTTTTAAAATCTATTTTCAAACTATAACTTAAGTCATACTCAACAATTTCACCATCATACCAAAAACAACTTCTTAAAAAATCAGCATTATATTTATCTGGTGCTATTAATAAATCCATCTTTTTTGAATCAGAAATTGCGGTTTTAATATAATTCTTATCTAAAGAATCTATAGCTAGTTTTTCAACATTCTTAAAAGGCCCTTTTCCATGCCAAGTTTGAATATAAAACTGACTCTTTTTTTTCTTTAGCCAAATAGGTAATCTTACATTACTAATCCATAATCTAGATGTTGAAAATATATAAAATGCTTTGAAACTAGGAAATTTTACATAATTAATATTATCAATAATTTCATTTTTTTTACCTAAACAGTATATTTCAATATTAGGATAATACTTTTTTATTTCCTCACACATAAATTTACTATTTCCATCATATTTTCTACCATTAAAATTACTGCATATAACACGATTATCTTTAACTTTAAAAACGTGTGTTATATAATCAAAAATAGATAAAACAACATTTTTTATTGCATTAACCATTTTACCACCTTCTCAAATTTCTCTTCCTTAATTTTAGTAAGAATAGATATACTACTAAATACATTTTATAGTTTAAAAAGAACAAATAAATCTTGTAACCTTTACTAAAGTTTTTCTTCATTATTTTTGATTTATACCATTTTGGATATTTATTAACAACATATTTTTTTATTTCTTTAATATCTTTAATTTTAAAATTTTTATCGTAACTCTTTCTATAAATAGTCCCAACTAAAACATGATATATGTTCATGACCTCTAAATGATCTTTATATTTTTCAAAATAATTTTTATTTTTTGCGTATTTTTCTACTCCATCAATGTCGTCATAAACATTATATATTCTATCATCAACATGATTCATTATTGAATTACTATTTTGTCTATAATAGTATAAAGCATCTTTTATTATTGTAAATTTTGGATACTCCATATTTATTATCGGAAAAGTTCCCAAATCTTCATACCACTTTCCTACTGGAAATTTAATATCCTTAAATATTTCAGCCTTATATATTTTATTCCAAGCATTAGGTGTAATATAATTTTTAATATGATAATCTGTAATATCACTATATTCTTCTTTATCTACAAACTTTGAAATATAATTACATATTGCTACATCATAATTACCCTTTGATACAGCCTCATATAACTTTTTTACATAATCTTTTTTTACCCAGTCATCACTATCTATAAAGCATACATATTTGCCCTTTATATATTTCAAGCCATAGTTTCTAGCATCGCTTAAACCACCATTTTTCTTCTTATAATATTTAAACCTCTTATCATCTTTTATATTACTCTTTATTACTTCACTAGTCTTATCTTTTGCCCCATCATCAATCATTAAAACTTCTATATTATCATATGATTGTTTTTTTATTGAATCAATACATTGTTTAACATATTTTTCAACATTATAACAAGGTACTACTATTGAAATTAAATCTTTACTCATGTTTTTTTCTCCTATTTTTAATTAATTCTTTGTAAAACTTAAAATTATTATTTCTAATATTCAATACTAAATATAGTGCCATATAGATAATTGTATATAATATCAACCTAATAAAGAAATTAAGCCATGAAACATTTATCAAGATATTTGAAAATAAATAATTTAGTCCTAAATAAGTCAAAACTAATAAAATTAGATTTATAAAATAATTTAAATAGTATTCCTTAAAATCACTTTCAAATACATATTTATAAATCACATATGGTTTTACTAATACTGGAAAAAAGAATGTACTTATTGTCGTACCAATGACTACTCCTATTAACCCAATTTGTTTAACTAAAACAATTGAAATTATTAGATTACTTATTGCTTGTAATATAGATACATATTTATCTTTTGTATATTTGCCAGAAGCTTGTCTTACAATATCTATTGGTGAAATCATACCTAGTAAATAAAAATTTAAACACATTAGAAGAACTATTTCAGTAGATAATAAATAACCTTCACCTATCCAAAGACAAATAAAATTATTAATAAATAATGCAAATCCAATTGTTACATAACCGTATAATATTGAAGCTGTAAAATTAAGAACATTAAATGTATTTTTTTGAGTGCTTTTTCCTTCAGCAACTACTAGATTTCCAAAGCTTGATGTTATAGACATAAATAATGTATTCAATGCAGTTGTTACCATATTTACTAATGATAAATAATTTGTATATATTCCAACTAATGAAACATTTAAAAAAGTAGAAATTATAATATTATCAGTACTATTAACTATATAAAAACCAGCTTTATGTAAAAACATTGCCCCAACGTTTTTCTTTATTTCTTTCTTTTCACTTTTTGTCATTTTTTCTTTTGAATAGAAATCTACTTCTGTATAAAGCTTCCCTATATATTTATTGATAATAATTCTTTGTATAAAATTCAATACTAGCTGAACTACTAAGTATAAAATGAAACTTCTATATAAGAATAATACTACTATTTGGAATATGCTTGTTAAAATATTAATAGAAACATAGATTCCTGTTAATTTATAATTTTTTTGATCTGCCAAAATAAGTGTATCTTTATATGATATAAAATAAATAAATACTGTATTAATAAGATATAAAGCAAATATTAAATATAGATTTACATCAATAGATATATTACCAACAATTGATGGTATAAAAAACATTATTATAATACCAATTGCTGATACTATTAACCCTATAATAAAATAAGTCCTTTTAAAAAAACTCATTATGGTTGATACTTTTTTATAGTCTTTATTTGCTAAAGGTTTATATAATAAATAATTTATAGCCGTTCCTATTCCTAACTCTGTCAAAGATATCATGTTTAAAATATTAATAAATAAGCCATCAATACCTAAGTATTCTTCACCTAGTTTATTAATAAAAACTGTCCTTACTACAAAAGCTAAAATAATCTTTAAAAAAATAATAATAAAATTTGAACTGACATTCAAAAAAGAATTCTTAACTCTCATTTAACTCAACTCCATATTAAATATTTAAGTGCTTATTTAGTCTCTTTAACAAGAAGCAAATAATACCTCTAAAGCACTTTCTTCTTAATAGTTTAAGATATAATTTAAATGATAATGGTAAAGATTTTATATATTTGTTCTTCCAACAATTAGGATACTTATCTACTACTTTTTTTATTATATCTTCAACATATTTTTTAGAAAAATCTTTAAAAAAACTTGCTCTAAATATAGTCCCTACCAAAACATGATATACATATGCAAATTCAATATAATCACATATGTCATTAAACTTATTTCTTTTTTTAGCATATTTTTCTACATCTTCCAAACAATCAAAAATTTGAAATATTCTATTATCAGATTTGTGCATAATTGATGATGGATTTTGTATATATTTATATAAGCTTTTTTCAACCAACTCAATTTTATCAATATTGATTATTAACTTTAAAAAAAAGTTTAAATCTTCATACCAAATATTTTTATAAAACTTCAAATCAATACTTTTTAATTCATCAAAATTATACATTTTATTCCAAACTGCAGGATGCTTAATCAAAAAAGGAATATTATTTTCTAAATAATTAATAGTTGTTTTATTATCATACACTCTATCAAAATAACATACTGAAATAGTGTTTTTTTTGCCTTTAATACTTTTATACAATTCTAAAATATAATCTTCAAGTACATAGTCATCGCTATCTATAAAACAAATATATTTTCCCTTTGCTCTTTTCAATCCATAGTTTCTAGCATCACTAACCCCACCATTTTTTTTTCTTATGTAAATAAATCTATTATCATTTTCTATTTCTTTTATTATAATATCTTTAGTATTATCAGTAGATTCATCATCTATAAGTAAAACTTCTATATTCTTATATTTTTGTTTTTTTACTGAATCAATGCATTTCTTAATATATTTATCAACATTATAACAAGGAATAATTATTGACACTAAATCCATTTACTCATCACCTAATATAATTATAACATAACAACACAGAATAAGAAATAATTAATCAAATAATATGATATAATTAAAAAGAGGTGTTATAAATGAAAAAACTATATTTTGTTTTCGATCAATTACCTGATATTAAAGAAGGTGGTTTAATATCTTCATATATTAATTTATATAATTTGTTAAAAGAAAAATATGAGATTCATATAATAAGTGTCTTTAATTTTGAAAAGAATACTACTACATTTGATAACAATAGAATCCATATAATAAACAATTATAAAATTGATAATAGATTTTATAAATTCTTTTCTTATATAAAATCATTAAAATTTAAAAAAGTAGGAAAAAGTATCCTAAGTTTATTTATATACTTTTTGTCAATTCATATGAATCGAAAGAGAATTAAAAAAATATTGAAGGATGAAGATTTAGTAATTGTTTCATGCCCCTCAGCAGGAATATTTATGCATAAAAGTATAAAATTTATACTAGAAATTCATACAAGTTATAAATATTTCTTTGGAAACAATTTTCTAGGTAAACTTCAAGGAAAAATGATGACAAAACCTACTCTAACATTGTTTAGAACAAAATATGATTCAGAAAATGTTCCTAAATATCTTAACCCAGATTACATATATAATTTTTTCGATAACAAAGATACAAAAAGAAGTAAAACATTAATTAAAAATAAAATATGTTTTGTAGGAAGAATTGAAGATGTAAAAGACCCTTTAAGACTAATAACAATAGCAAATGATCTACGAAAAATTAATAAAAACTTTATACTTGATATATATGGTGATGGTTCATTATTAAATGATTGTAAGAAAAAAATTGAAGAATTAAACCTTAAAAACATAGTTAATATGAAAGGTTTTACTACAAATAAAAATATATATTCAAAATACACATTGCAACTTGTCACATCTAAATATGAAGGACTACCCATGTCAATAATAGAAGCTAAAGCAAATGGTATTCCAACAATATCAAATGTTTGGGGAGAAAGCGTCAAGGAAGTAATTAATAACAAAGTAGATGGATTTATTGTCAATGATAATGAGGAATATGTAAAAAAAATAAATGAAGTTTTAACTAACGAAGAATTACAAAAAAAACTTTCTGAAAACGCATATAAAAGCTATAATACATTTTCAAAAAAGGAAGCTTTGAAAAAATGGTTATATTTCTTAGAAAATTATAAAAAATAAAAACAGGCATTATTTCTTACCTGTTTTTTTTGATTTTAATAACGATACTTCTTCAGCTAAATAATTAACCTTCTCTTGTAAATAATATATTTCTTTACTACTATTAAAATTTTTAATTAATAATAGAACTACACATCCTGTTAATAATAGTGTTGGTGCATAATAAACACCTAATTGTTCAGCAACAAAATCTATAGATTTTGGGAATATTGACAAGAATAACATTATTATACATAGTATCATCCAACTAAAACTAGTTTTAATACTTATCTTATTTTTTCTAATAGAATAAAGAATATATAAAATAACCAATACTGATAATATAATAAAATATATATTTTTCATTTTTAATTTTCCTTTCTTTTTCCGATATTTTTAATTAAAACTATAATACATGTATAAAACATTACACACATATATTTAATTGGTTTAATTATACCTGAGTGCATACTCTCACCATCTGTTCTTACTTTCATTTTTGTAGGAACTTCTTTAATTGTATATCCGGATAATAACATATCAATTACCAAATTTGCATCAGGAAATTCTGGATATCCTCCTAGTTTTGAATATCTATCTATAACTCTTTTATTAATACATTGAAAACCAGAAAGTGGATCTACAATTTTTTTATGACAGAACAAACGAATTAATATTTCAAAAGCCTTTGTTCCTACTCTCCTAAAAAATGGACAAGGATAACCAAGATCCACCAAATATCTAGATCCAATAACAATATCAGATTTTTCCTTTTTAGCAGTTTGATATAGTTTTTCTGCTTCTATTGCTAGATGTTGACCATCTGCATCCATTTGAATAACATAATCATAATCATTTTCTTTAGCATACTTTATACCTGTTTGAATAGAAAGAGCATATTTCAAATTAAATACGTTATCAACATAATTAACATCACATTTTTTAATTATATTTAAAGTATTATCCTTTGATTTATCATTAATGATTAATATATCTGCAAATTTAATATTCTTTTTAACATCATTAATCACCTTTTCTATATTTTTTTCTTCATTATATGCTGGTATTACTACTAATACCTTATCATCTTTTTTCATTAAACCACCTATATTAATTATAACAAAAAAAAAGGCTTATATCAATAAGTCTTTTTATGGAATAACGTTAATTGATAGTATTCCCAATAAAACAACTAAAACCAAAATAGGTATTAGAATATTTGTTATTGAATCTTTTTCTACTTTATTGTTTTTTGGAATAAATAATAATGAGAACAATACTAGTATTGGTAAGAAATATCTATTTTGAACACCAAGTATCACACCTGATCCTACTGGAGTAAATGATAGATAAAATGCTGTTCCAATTAGAATCCATATTGCAGCGCTCTCCAAAAAGATTATTACTTTATTATTCTTATTAAGATTTGGTGTTTTACTAGTCAAAATGGTATAAATCCAATTTAATAGTAATACAAAATATAATGGGAAATAAATACTATCCTCTAAAATATATCTCATATCAACAAAAGAATATAATCCCAATAAATAATCTGTTAAGTTATAATATGTATATAATGCAAATGTTTTAACATAATTAATGGGACGATGCATAATAAATTGTAATTGTTCATATACAGAAGTATTGCCACCCCTATTATCTCCAGCCATGCTTCCAGAAACTGCTGGAAAAACAAACGTTAACAGTAATAAAAATGTAATAAACACTAGCATTAATTTAAACATAATTGCTTGCTTTTTACTATCATATTTCTTATTACTTATAAATAATGGTAATAATAGTAACGGACAATAAATTGCCTTTGGTAAACAAGCCCATATTACTAATAGCATAAAGCCAATTAAATATCTCTTATTAATCTTATCTGAAGTTATTATATTTATAAATAATACTGATGCTAACGTTAATGATGCTATAATCCCTGGATCATATGAAAAATGAGTAGCTAAATAAAGATTGGATGGGAATAAAGCAAATACAAATAATATCTTTTTACCATATTTTGCTAATTTTATTGCTAAATACATTAAAAATGCATATACCAACATATTAAATAACTTTGCTACAAAAAGGCATGAAGTAAAACTAAGATTAATAAAATCAGCAATTCTATACCCTATTGTAAATGGTAAATAAATAAATCTAGTATATAAATTACCTTTATCATTTGAATTAATAAACCTGTCTTTAGATTCTTTATGAATTTTATTTAGATATTTATATACTTCTTTTTTTTCAAGAATAGTTGTATATACTTTGTTATCTTTAACACTTGAATCATCTAATATCAATTGTTCTGCATATGATAATCTGTACTCATCTTTTTGAAATATATTTAATGAATTTTTAAAATGTATTTGATCATCATATGAAACATATACTGCCTTAGGAGTTAATAGAATAAATGAAATTCCAATGCAAATAATACTCATTAAAAATAATTTGTCTAAATTTGCTAAAAAGAAGGACCTTTTTTTTATTATTGATATTAATAGCATTGAAGTAAATAGTATTGAAAAGAATCTTTCCCAATATATGTGAATGTCATTATCAATCGAAATATTGCTGATAGTGGCATCATCATAAAATTTTATTTTTATAGTACTATCTTTAGTCCCTACTTTTTTAATAGCGGTATTTATATTTTTTGAATCTGATTTATATATTTTTTCCACTGTGCCATTATTAGTGATAATACCCCATGAAAAAGGATTACTTGATTTATAATTCAACTTTAAAAAATTAATATAACCAGTTTTATTCTTAATTACTATATATGAATCTTTAGTAACTAAATAATTATTCCCTTGAACATCTTTAACATCCAAATCTACAATTTCTGGAAAACTATCACTTTTTTTGGTTAAATTCTTGAAATTAAACACACACACTTCTATAAAAAAGGAAACAAATAGTGAAATAAAAACAGTTAATAAAATAAATCTAATATTTTTTTTATTGAACATTTTTCTTTTCCCCCTTATTAACAACTATAATTACCAAATAAATTGATAATGCCATGAAATAATACCATAAATGTTTATAGGATTTTTTTTCATTTCTAAAAATAACTATTGCATTATCATCAACACTTTCACCTTCATAATATAAATTTGCATTATCTATTGTTGATTTAGTAAGATATACTGCAACATTTTCATTTGAAGAATTTTTTATAACTAATTGATAATCTTTTCCTTTTTCAATTTTTTGGTTTAAGTATATAGTTACATTATTTAGTAAAGATGAAATTTTAAAACTTTTTGAAATAATTTCCTTTTCATCACTTTTTAAAGTAACTATTAAACTACCCTTTTTTATTATTTTTTCATAATTGGCATAAGTAAAACCTACATATTCATAATCAGCATCTGCTTTAAAATCCTGAACTATTTCTTTACTTGAATCTAGATTAAATGAATACACATCTTTTCTTTCAAATGATTTAGTTGAGTACTTTTTTATTGGAAATATTAAACAAAGAATAAAAGCAATAACAAAAAGAGATGGAATAATATATTTTTTCACCTTATTCATATAAACTTATAATCTCCTTTTCTATATTACTCCATTCTCTTTTCTTTGCAGTTTCTAATCCATTTTTAATTAAACTATCTCTTAATTTTTTATCTTCAACTAATTTGTTAATTTTTTCAACTGCTTCATCAATATTTCCTTGTTTATAAAATAGACAATTATACCCATCTTTTAAATACTCTATATTTCCTTCATTAGGAACAACTAATGCCAAACCACCAGTTGCCATCATTTCTAATGGAGGATATGAAAAACTTTCCAATATACTTGTTTTAATTAAAATATCGTTTTCTTGATATAATTTACCTACTTCTGAATGAGGTACTTTTTGATAAAAGTTATCAACGTAGTACCATTTTTTTGGTTCTTGTAGATATGATAAATAATTTATTTCAAATTTAGATTTATCAAGTTTTTCTACTATTTTAAAAGATTCATCTACATTTTTATATTTATCTTTACAATTTCCTTCAATTAATATTTTAATTTTACCCTCAAATTTTCTTTCTTTATATGGAAATAACTTTAAATCAATTCCATTAGGAGCATATGTGGATTTTGTTCCAAAATCCTCTTTCAAGAAATCAACACACCACTTAGAAATAGTAATATACTCTACATCATGAATATTATTGTAAGTAGCATTTGCTTTTATTCTTTCATATCTGTTATTTTCATAAAATCTTGCTTCCATGTTTTGTACTAAGTATTTAACATTTTTAGCATTATAATACTTTCTTGCAAAATCTAAAGTCAACCACATAGTAGCAACTATAGTATCTACTTCTTGTAAAAACTCTACTCTTCTTTTTCTTACAACATAAAGAAATTCATTTCCTTCAAACACTTTATCTATACTAGCTGTTTCTTTATCAATATTTATTACAGTTACATCATAACCATGTTTTCTAAGTATTAAACCATGCTTAATGGCAACCATTGTTCCACCTGATATATTAGTTGATGGAAATACAAGTAAAATGTTTTTTCTTAGTTTGCTTTTAATAAATTCTGCTATACCTTTTCCACTATTATAAGTTATTCTATTTTTCATTACTTCTTCATAAGCATTATTTGCTAATTCTTCTCTTAATTCTTTACTATCTATTACTCTTTTTAGTTCTTTATACCAATCATTATCATTTACCAAAACACCTGTAGTATTATGCTTTATTTCTGTTTTAAATGCGCCAGTATTTGAAGCTACAGTAGGTATTTTTACTAAAGCTGCTTCTGTCCATTTATTTTCAGATTTTGCTTCATTAAATATGCTTGTTTCAAGTGGTGCTAAATTAATATCTATTGATCTAATTAAAGCAGGAAGTTCAGTATAATCTACAAATGGTGAAGTCAATACTTTATTTTTTACTTCTTCCATTTCTTTAGGTAAATCTAATAATCCAACTATTTTTAAATATAAATTATCATATTCTTTTAATAATTTAATAATTGCTGGCATAATTAATTTAAAGTCATCATTATGAGTAATACTACCAGATAAGTATCCCATAATAATTTTACTATCATTTTTCTCTACTTCTTCTAATGCTATTTGAGAATATTTAACCATTTCTCCAGAAGCTACATTTCTATTAATATAAACATCTTTTAATCTCTTAGACATTTCTTTTTGTAATCTTTCAGTCGTTGCTATACCATACTCACACAAATCAAGAGTTCTTCCCATTCTGTTAACTCCATCATCATATAATTCTCTTTCTTCTTTAGACATTTCATCCAAATATTTAATTTGATTAGTGTATTTTGTATCATATACTAAATCATCTATATCATAAAAAATAGTTTTATTATTTTCTTTTGCTATTCTTGTAAATTCTTCTATGACAGGTAAAACTGGACATCTATAAAATACAAAACCCCTATAATATTTAATAGAATCTAAAGTTAATTTATCATAATCAATTCTATCACAACTAACACCATAAGATTCTAATTGTTCTATTTGATGCGTTACTCTATATCTCTGAGGATGAGGTAAACTACAACCATTTATAAATAAAATATCTTTATACCCATAATCATATTTTCTATTTCTTTTTGTAACTTTATATTTAAAAAATCTTCCTGTCTTTTTTACTAGATTAACAAATCCTTCATTTTTAAATGTTTGTCTTGTTTTTCTATATAATTCCTTTACCCTTGATTTCATGTTTACCTCCTACTTGTTGTATGGATATTTACCTTTTATACCCTTCTTATAATCTTTATATCCTCTTATATAATTTCTTATTTTTTTGAACTTATCCTTTTTTTCAAATAATAAAACTCCAACTATATTATGTCTTTGAGCAATTAAAGAATAACAATAACTAGTTTCCTTATCATATTTATAATACATATCAAAAATGTAATGATAATTTCTCATAATATAGTATCTTCTTATTGCAGCATGATTAGTACATAAATATAGTCTTCCTGGTAACTTTTTATAAAATAAATCCCCTAGATTATGATCAATAATCAAATTATTATCTCTCAATATTTTATAACCATTTTTATGTAAATTCATGCAATATTCAATATCAATACCATCTATAAAAAACCAATCTTTGAATCCACCTATTTTCTTCCAAATTTCAAGATTTAAAATATTCCCAGATGTCATAACATCATGTGGATCATCAAATCTAGTATCTGGCTTTTTATCCATTAACTTTGTATTATGCCATGGTGTTACGATACCTATATCTTTCATATCATGTTCTTCTATATCTTTAATTAATCCTTTAATAACACCTTTTCTAAAAGTAGTATCCTGATCATTAGTTAATAAATACTTATAACCATCTTTTAAAGCCATCTTTGCGGCTTCATTAAGTGCAGTAGCCACACCAACATTTTCATTTCTAAAAATATATTTTATCTTTTTACTTTTAGGAATTCTATCTTCGTTACTTTTACCCTCTGTATTATCAATAACATATAATACATCTATATCATCTATATAAGTATCTATATTTTTTATATCATCATCAGTAGGATTATACAAAGTAACCATACCTGCTAATTTTATTTTACTCATTATACTTCCTCCGCAAATCCTCTTTCTAATTTTTTAAACACACCATAACCTATAATTAAAACGACAAAAGCAACAACTGCCATAACTATTAATGAAATAATATCTGGTGAAGTTTTATAATAGAATATACTTCTATATGCATCAATTATTTGTGCCATAGGATTCATATATAAAATCCATTTAAATTTTTCTGGTAACATTGATGGTTGATAGATAATTGGAGTTGCATAGAATACTAAATTCATAATAAATTGAACTATATATTCAACGTCCCTAATATATACATTTATAGCACATAATATAAATAATAATCCTAGTGAAAATACACTTTGAATCAAGGCTATAACTGGAAGCCAAGCTAGACTAACACCTATACCGATTCCTCCAAAAATAGCAAATAACAAAATAATCACACATGAAATCAAGAAATTTATTAATCCTGCGATAACTACACTAATAGGTAATATTTCTCTTGGAAAATAAACTTTTTTAATAATTCCACCATTAATCCACACACAATTACAACCAGTTGTTACTACTGTTGTAAAGAAAACCCAAGGTATTACACCTGTAATTAAGAATACTAAGTAATTTTCCATTCCTTCCATTCTCATTAAATATGGGAATACTATTGCATAAACTGCAACCATTAATAATGGATTAAGAAATGACCATAATACTCCTAAAATAGATCCTTTATATTTTCCTCTTATTTCTTTATGGACATTAGTTTTTAGTAATTCTCTATATTGAAATAACTCTTTAAATAAACTCATATTTAATCACCCACATATCTCTAAATATTTTTCTACAACTTCTTTTGGTTTACCATCCATTTCAACAATTCCATCTTTTATCCATATTGCTCTATTACATAAATGTTTAACTTGATCTAGATTATGAGTAACAATAACTATTGTTTTATCACTTTTCTTTAACTCTTCTAATTTTGCAAAACATTTATCTTGGAAATGTTGATCACCTACCGCTAATATTTCATCTATTAATAATATTTCTGCATCTACATTAATAGCTATTGAAAAAGCAAGTCGCATATACATACCTGATGAATATGTTCTAACTGGATTATCTATAAAATCTCCTAGTTCAGCAAATTCAATAATTTGATCTAATCTTCTTTCAATTTCAGCTTTAGTTAGACCAAAAATAGCTGCATTAAAATATATGTTTTCTCTTCCAGTAAAATCAGGATGAAAACCAGCTCCTAATTCTAATAAGGAAGTTAATTTACCCTGCGTCTTAATAGTACCTTTTGTAGGATAAATAATTTTTGTCATTAGTTTTAATAATGTTGATTTACCAGATCCATTTGTTCCTATTAAAGCAACTGTTTCTCCCTTTTCTATATCAAGATTAATATTTTTTAAGATAGTTATTCTTTCAACTTTATTTCTCTTAAAAAAAAGCAATCTTTCTTTTAAAGTTCTAGGTTTATCTGTATTAATTTTAAAATCTTTATAAAGATTTCTTATTCTAATAGCTTCTTTTGTATCTTGCTTCATATAAGCCTCCTAAATAATACATAATAATTATACCATTTTAAACAATAAAAAAAAAGAGAAAAAACAGTTTTCTCTTTTTATTATTTAAAAAACATACTAACATCAACATTTCCATCAATTCCATCAATGTGTTCTTGTGATGAGAATTGCCATCCTTTATAAGTACCTGTATATTGTAGATGTTTATAGTATTGAGCTACCCATATTGGATATGATCTAATAGTTGATGTATTTGTATTACCATTAGTTGTATCTAATTGACTAACTCCTGAATATACACCTACATTTTTATAACCCGCAGCTTTTACTCTATTAATAAATGCTGGTATTACTTTATTATAAGTATCTCTAGATATATATTTTAATTCTGCATCATACCATACCCATGTATCTTTAGGCATATTATATTCTTTCATTTTTGCTACTACAAAATCTGCTTCCATTTCAGCATATTGAACTGTATTAGCATAAGCATAAATATATATTCAATATGGAATGTTTAATATTTGAACTTCTTTTATATTTCTATCAAAATAATTATCTGTGCCACATGGAGCTCCATCATCTGTCCCCCATCCAACTCTAATTATCGACTCATCTACATCTTGTTTTGATTTTATAGTATCCCAATCAATTGTTCCTTGCCATGTAGAAACATCAATAACCTTCTTAACATTTTTACCATATAATGTTCCTTCTGAATTAAAATAATATTTTATTCCATCAATAAATTTAAAGCCTGTAGATATATTACCAAAATAATCTATATACTTGTTACCTTCCCATTTTCCTGTAACATACGCTTTGTTAGAACCAGTATCAAAATAATCATCTTTTCTAACTAGTTTAATTTGTATAGCCTCAACTCTTGTATCAGAGTTCATCGAACCAGCATTATTACCATTTTTAGTCCATCCCATCCAACCAATTTGTGAAACATGAACTCTATAATATATATCATAATTAACTGCTAATTCACCTGTTAATTTAATAGCAACAACTTCTATTTTTTTACCTTGGCCAGTTGTTCCGGATATATCTGAACTAGAAATAAAACCTTGCCATCCTATTCCTTGAACATAAGTACTATACTGAACTTGACCTGACATTTCACTAGAAACATTTATCTTATATGCTTCCATTCTAAGACCTTGACCTGTGGTACCTGATAATTCTCCATCACTTACCCAGTCCATCCATCCTTTTTGTTGAACATGTGATTGATAAGTTAATTTTGTAACACATTTTTTAAATGAATTTGGTCCAGTTGTTATTTCATTACTTGTTTTTTCTACTATTTTAATTTGTACAGCTTCTATTCGTTTAAACCAACCTTCTGTTCCTGAAGGTAAATCATTTTTAGTCCAATCTAACCAACCAAAATTGGCAACATGTACTCTATAGTAAACATCATAATTATCTGCTAATTCACCCGTAAGTTTAAATTTCAATGCTTCTATGTTTTCGTTATTACTACATAAGTCTTGGTTAGATAATGCATAATCAGTCCAACCATTTTTACTTGTATATAAAGAATAATTTAAATCTCCTGAATATTTACTAGTATTTATTAAAGATACTTTTAAACAATCAATTCTTTTTCCTTGACCTGTGGTACCCGCTATTTCACCATTTTTTACATCACTAGTCCATCCATCTACATTGTGGATTGAAGTATTAATAGAAACTGAATTTTTTTCTATATACTTTATTTCTAGCGCTTCCATTCTAAGACCTTGACCTGTGGTACCTGATAGTTCTCCTTCTTCTACCCAATCCATCCATCCTTTTTGTTGTACATGAGATCTATATATGATCTTATATTTTTCTGCTAATTCACCTGTAAGTTTAATTCTAATTGCTTCCATTCTCAAACTTTGGCCTGTGGTACCTGCTATTTCTCCACCTTTAACCCAGTCCATCCATCCTTTTTGTTGTACATGAACTTGATACAATAGATCCCCAGGTAATTCACCATTTTCCACATTTATTTTAATTGCTTCCATTCTCAAACTTTGGCCTGTGGTACCTGATAGTTCTCCTTCTTGCACCCAATCCATCCATCCTTTTTGTTGTACGTGAGACTGATAACTAATATCTAATGCATTTATTTTACTTAAAGGTGCTAAGAATAAAAGAAGTAAAAACAATATTTTCTTTTTCATATAAACCTCCTATTCTACAGTAACTCTTCTTATAACTACAGAATTTCCTGCATAGTACGTAACTGTATAAGTCCCAGCCTTTGATGTATCAACTGAATTATCAATATCCACTTCACTAGATGCATCACTTCCATCAGAATATTTTG
>JAFRCK010000022.1 GCA_017404385.1 Bacilli bacterium | reverse complement strand
TACGGAAGCAGATAAACTAAACCAAGCGACTCTTTTAAATAATGATTCAGCATTTGGACATTTAGTTTTGTCATATTTAGAAATATTATATGGAAATTTTGAATGATGCCATGAACTTTCATATTTAAAAGTATCAAATGCGTTAATAAGATTACTACAATATATATTAAATCCTATACCATTATCATTCATATATTTAATAAATTTATTACATTCATTTTCTGTATCAAATTCTATCGAAATATTTGAAAATACTAATTTACTATTTTTAACATAAGGTCTAAGTTTATAAAACTTCTTATCTATATGATTTATAATATAATCATAATTTTTCTTTTGCTTTTTTAATATAATATCAATTTTCTTTAATTGTTCATTTGCGATAGCGCTTTGTAACTCTGTAATTTTAAAATTCTCACCAAATATAGTATTTTTATTCTCCCAAGTTGGATAATCACATCCAACTCTAAACCCACCATTATCATGATACATTTTTGCTATATCATATATTTTTTTACTATTAGTGGCTATAAATCCACCTTCACCAGATGTAATAGTTTTACCAGCTTGAAGACTAAAGGCCCCACAATCTCCAATAGTACCAGCTTTTTTACCATATAATTCAGCGCCAAATGCTTGTGCAGTATCTTCTATAACAATTAAATTATGTTTTTTAGCTATTTTCATAATTTTATTCATATCACATGGTTGGCCTTGCATATGAATAGCTAAAATTGCCTTAGTTTTTGAACTAATGTTTTTTTCTATTTCATTTGGATTTATATTCATTGTTTCATCTATATCTACAAATTTTGGAACTGCACCACATGCCAAAACACTACTAGCAGATGCTATAAAAGTAAATGGTGACATCAAAACTTCATCACCTGGTCCTATACCATTTGCAATACAACATAATTTAATTGCACTACCACCATTAGAACAAGCTAAAACATATTTCACCCCCAAATATTCTTTCATATTTTTCTCAAATTCATCTGTTTTATAGAGTAATTTAGGACCATGATATCTAAATAAGCTTTTACTTTTTAATACCTTTTTTGCTGCCTTAATTTCTTCCTTACCTATATAATGAGTACCTATAAATGGATCATTAGGAATTTTCATATTACCACCTCTTATATATTTTCACTATAAATTGTATCTGCAATTATAACAGACGCATTTTTATCAAATTTATTAAAAAATCCTTTTCGCAATTCAAAACTATTTTCTTGAGAAGTATTTAAATATTCCTGTACAAATTTATTAATTAGATTTCTATAATCTCCTAAATTAAATTGTTTAATATTATCAACAACCATATTAACACCAGTTGCTTCATCTAAATACATGGGAATTTCTTTATAAAAATCAAACGAATCCCAATTTAAGTTTTTAAATCCAAATTTCATTTTTTCATAATATTGTAATTGCAATAATTGACTATAATTTACCGCTGGTAAATACATAATATTAATATCTTTATCCAGTGTTTCAATAAAATTACCTAACCCAGATGACATTATACAATGTGAAGATTCTTCCATTATTTTTAAATAATCTTCATTTGCTAAAGTAGCAATTTTTACTTTTTGATTTTGTTTTTCTAACTTTAAGTTATCAATAACTTTACTACCACCACATATAATAATTGAATTGAATTGATTTACCTCTTCAGTTGATAAAATATCATTTATTATTTTATTATAGAATTCATTAATTGTTGATTGTTCAAATAAGAAAGACGAAGCTCCGCCAACATTTATAACTAATTGATTTTTTTTGTTCTTAGATAATGAGGACTTCATATCTCGTACAGGGCCAACAAAAATAGGATTTTCAATAACTGTACCTACTCGTTTAAAATTATCCTGACATGGAAAAGTTTCTGATATAAAAAATTTTTTTACCTTTCCTAATTCATTTGGAATTTGATCCCACATCCATACTAAATTATCAACATAATAAGTATTTTTAATAAATTTCATTCCGTATATAGCACCATTGACATTCTCACTTGAGAAAAAAATATTATATTTTTTAAATACATTATCAAATTTTTTTAATTCTTCTATATCGTATGTATCGCATAAATAAAAATTATCAAAAAGTCCACTTAATTTTGCTTGTTCTAGCGAAATACCAGAACCTATAAAATCGACTTCTACATCTTTATGTTTTTTTAACTCCTTAACTACACTTAAGCAGGTTGCAATTGGTCCATAACCAAAGCTTTCAGCTGATACTAGTATTTTCATTATCTTCACCTCTTATATTTAAAATAGCAATAATTAAACTGACAATTAGCTTCATCACATTTAGTCTTACAATTCAATTCACTATTTAATAATTTCTTTTTTAAGACTTTTCTTTTTTCACCATTCCATACTTCGTCCATTGATTGTTCTTTCAGTTCACCTATTTTGTAAATATTTCTATCCCTATGAATACTACAATCGCATGGATAAACAAATCCTGTAGGTGCATCAATAAAAGTACAAAAAGAAGGATATACACATCTTAAATCGTTATTAGATGATCTGTCTCCTAAAGAAGAAATATCATTTTTAAAAAAATCAATATTATCACATAAAAATTCTACGCCTAATTTATGAGCTAATTCATAGTAGTAAGATAAATTTTTATTATAATTTATTATTTGTTCTTCAGAAAAAAATAACTCATCACAATCCTTTATAACTATTGGATTAATAAAATCAAAATTAAATTTATTTTTCAACTTAATAAAATTTTCAAAATCATCTATATTTTCTTTATTCAATACATGATTTATAGCAATTTTTACGTCTGGTATATATTCTTTAATTGTATTTATATTATTAGTAACTCTTTCCCATAATCCTGGCAATCTTCTCAAAGAATCATGTACGTCAGCTTTATAACTATCTATAGAAAAAAATACTGCTTTTATATTATAGCTAGACAATTGTTTTATTTTATCTTCGTTTAAATTATAACCATTAGAAATAAATATAATATTCAATTCTTTTTTTGTACAATAATCCATATATTCTAATATATCATCATTTATAAATGGCTCTCCTCCACCTGTAAAATGAATATATTTTGTCCCCAGAACAGATAATTCATCTATCAATTTAAATATATCTATATTACATTTTTTTTCTTTATTAGTTCTAACATCACAAAAAACGCAATTTGCATTACATATATTTGATAAAGATAAATACACATAAAAAGGTTTTTCATAATAAGAAAAAATTTCTTTAGGTGTTTCTTCAATAAGTTTTAAATACATTTTATACACCTTCTTTAAGTAGCAATTCTTGTTTAACAATACTAATGATTGTTTCAAGCATTTCATTATCTAAAAATTTATTGCATTTATGATATTCTGTTGGAGATAAAACATTTAGTCCCATTAAAACTGGGGAATATTGATAATTATCTTCAATTAAAATATGCATTTTTTTGTCTAATGCAGATGCCCATCCTAATTCAACATGAACACCTCCAGATATTCCTTTTGAAATATTATTTCCTGGTATAACAACTAAAAAGTCACTACTTTTTACGCCTTCAAAATCACTTTTAGTACATTCTTCAGGTCCTTTATGGTCAATACCCCAATTTTCTCTTTTTATTGCCAAATAATATTCGCAACCCATTTCTTCTAGTTTTCTTGTTAAATTATTAAAAAATTCCTTATATTCATCTTTAATTTCATATTTTTGCTCATCACATAATCCTGTAAAAGGACATGAAATAAATACTCTCATTAATTCACCTTCTTAAAATATTTTTTTGATTTTATAATTTCGTTTGTTAAAGTAGTTTCAGATATACATAAATTATTTTCAATCCCTAAACCAATTTTTCTACCATCTGAATTTACATTTCTATGGAAATCACTTCCGACAGAATATAACAAATTATTACTATCTGTAATATCTTTTAACCATAATGTATCTTTTTGTGTACAATCGGATTGATAAATTTCTATACCATCTATTCCCATAACAGATAATTTATCAATAATTCGTTTAACTATATCTCGATCAGTTGAAAATTTATAAGCCATAGGATGTGCAAAAACAACATATCCTCCAGCTAAGTGAATAGCATCAATTACTCTTCTAACATCTAATTCATAATCAATTCCATAACTAAATCTATTGATTTTATAATAGTTTCTGATTTCATCTAACAATTCTGTTTTAAATCCAGCCGTTTCTAAACATTTTATAACTTCTCTATCAAACCAACAGTATCTAGTAATATCTAATTTTCTAATTTCATCTTCTGGAAGCATTCTTATTTTACTTTTAAGTTCTTTCAACAATTTTAAATGTGCATTTATTCTTTTATATTTCATCTCATTTACAAGCGATTGAAATAAAAGATTTTTTTCATCAAAGCAGTATCCAAGAATATGTATCTTAATAATTTGATTAGCATCATAAATATATGATGAAAATTCGATTCCATTAATTCCAAGCATATTTTCCGAAATATTATTTTTAAATTCATTCAACCCACTAATACTGTCATGATCAGTGATTGCAAATATTCCAACATTATTATCTGACGCAAAATTAATCAACTGCTTTGGCGAAAAAGTGCCATCAGAATTATTTGAATGTACATGTAAATCTATAATTTTATCTTCAGGCATATTTATTCCTCCTAAATAAAATTATAGAGAAAATTGGTTTTTTTTACCAATATTAAAAATTTATGTTGTATAAGTATTGCTTATAAGTAAAAAACAGAACTAATTAAATTAGTCCTGTTTAAAGGTTTTAATAAATTCTTTTATAATATCATGGTTAAATTTTTTATTATAAGCAATTGAAACAGGTGTTAATACTTGTTCAAAATCAACATTCAATTCATAAAGAATATGTTTATCAATGTCTTCTTGTACAAATTCTTTAATCATCCAACCTATTCCTAATCCTTCAATAATTAATTGCCTTGAAATCGATGATGAATTTGCTTCTATTAATGGTGATAAAGTTATACCACGTTCTTTTAGTTTATAATCAATCATTTTTCTATTAGATGTTGTTTCTCCAGGTAAAATTAAAGGATACTTTAACAATTCTTTTAAATTTATTTGTTCACTTTTTGATAAGTTAGCATATTTCTCTCCACAAACAAAGCAACTGTCTAAATCTAATATTTTAGTTGTTGCAAGTAAATCATCTTCTAATTCATTCATATTTGTATCTATTACAACATCTAATTCTCTTTTCTTCAACATTATAATCATTTCGTCTGACTTTTTATTAACGATATTAAATTTAATGTTAGGATATATTTCATTAAACTTCTTCAAATATTTAGAAAGGTAAAAAGCTCCGATATGTGCTGGAACGCCAATATTTATTATTTCAAAGGAGGCATCTTTAGCCTTTTGTATAACAGTTTTATTTGCAATTGCCAAATTAAATATTTTTTCAGCATAATAATATACAACTTCACCAGCAGGTGTTAATGTAATTGTACCAGATGAAGATCTTTTAAATAATTCAATGTTCAATTGATCTTCAAGTTTTTTTATCGTTTGGGTAACAGCTGGCTGAGATATATATAATTCTTGCGATGCCTTTGTAAAGCTATGATATTTTGCAACTAAATAAAATGTTTTATAAGCATTTAAATCAATATTCATATTAATACACCTCTTATCTTCTTATAGTTTTTTAATATCTGTATACATACGATGATGATAACCTTTTTTACCATAAAAACTAATAGCATTTTCATTATAAGCAAATACATCCACTAAAACGTACTCACAATCAACGGATTTAAAGTATTCTTCCATTTTATCCATTAATTTTTTACCTATACCTTTACTTCTAATTTTTGATGTAACAATCAATTCAGTAATTACACCTCTTTTTGGACATTTATAATCTAAATAATCATATTCATTATATTGTGGTATAATTCCCATTATAAGTCCTATTGCTTTATCATTCTCAACAGCAATGTAACATTTACCATTATTTTTATTTACCTCATTTAGATCTACCAAAGCCATTTTTTCATGATATTCTGGATGCACAATATCTAATTTATCTTTATCAATCGAAACAATATATTTCTCGAGTTCAGTAAGCAAGTCCCTAATATCATCTAAGTAACTATCATCATATTCAATTATTTCCATGTTACACCTCATCAATTATCATTATACCACAAAAAAGTAATGATTTTACTCATTACTTTCATTTTTATCAGTATTATCAGTTATAACATGAACTTCAGCATCTTTAAATCTATCAACTGAAGGATCATATTTTGGAACTTGATTATCTACATTGATTTCACCAATTGGTTTAGACATATCAGAAAATGCTTTTACAATATCATTTTCATTATTAATTACTTCATTTGTTGATTGCACACTAGAAAATACTAAATCTAATTTTTCCTTTATTTGATCTTTGTTAAATGGTTTAGCTATATAATCAATAAATCCTTCACTAATATACTTTTCTCTTGCTCCAGCAACTGCATCTGCTGTTAAAGCAATAGTTGGAATTTTAAAGTTAGGATTTTCTTTTAATCTAGCTATTGCTGATTCTCCACTCATATTAGGCATCATTATATCCATTAATATTAAATCGTATTCATTTCCGTTTACCACATGATCTAAACACTCTTGTCCATCATAACATTCATCAATTTCAAAATTAAAATCTTGTAATGCTCTACGAGCAACCTTAATATTTAATTTATTATCATCAACAATTAATATTTTTTTATTACCATAATTGCTTGATGCAGTTGCTGTTGTAGATGATATTGTTGTCGGTTGAGGTTCACTAGGTTGTTTTACTACATTATTAATATTATTGTTAGAATATAATCTAGTAGCTGTATCCATCATTTCTCTTTCTGTCATTGGTTTAGCAATTTTACTTATCTTTTGAGGAATTTGAACTACAAAGATTGACCCTTTACCAAATTGAGACTGAACATTTATTTTTCCACCCATCATTTCAATTAATGCTTTAGTAATAGCTAGTCCCAAACCAGTTCCTTCTGTTGTTGTATTTTTTTCTATATCTAATCTTTCAAATTTAGTAAATAATTTATTAATATATTCAGCCTTAATTCCTCTTCCAGTATCTTGGCAAGAAATAATTAAATTAGAAATATTTTTATTTGCATCATTAATGCATTTAATATTTAAATTAATGTTACCTTGCTCTGTATACTTTATAGCATTAGTAAGCAAATTATTAATAATTTCTTTTACTTTTGATTTATCACCAATCAATTCATATGGAATGTCCTCTGCCATATTTAAATTAAACATTACATTTTTTTCACCAATTCTAGTTTGTGTGATCTTACACATATCTGATATTTCTTTGACAAAATTATATGGTGATTCAACAATTTCCATTTTGTTTGCTTCTATTTTATTTATATCTAATATATTACCTACTATTTCAAGCAATGTTTGACTAGCCGTCATTATATCTTGCGAATTTTCTACAACTTCAGGTGGACATTTATCGGCATAGCTAATATTATCTTCAGATAATCCAACTATTGCATTAAGTGGTGTTCTTATTTCATGTGACATACTAGACAAGAAATCACTTTTTGCTCTATTTGCTCTTTCAGCTTGATCTTTGGCAAGTTCTAATTGATTAACCATTTTTATATCTGGATTTTCTATTGTAAAGTACATTATAATTACAATTAAAGAATATACATAACCAATTAAGAATAAAAATGGAAAGAACACTCCTAAAATAATATCAATACCACCTAATATCAATAGCGAATAAACAGGAGTAAATTTTTTACTAGAAATACTTTTTCTATATTTTAAGCATATAACTAAATCAACAATTGCATAAACAAGACAAACAAAATATGTTAAATAAATTGCAGGTCCAATTGGTAATACTCCCATTCTATCAGTATCATAAGATATTGGTAAAACTAAAATTGCAATAAAACATAGAATATTAAAAATATTAAATCCTTTTTTAAAATTTTTATTAACATTACATATATTCATTAAATAATTAACAAATAAGCTACTCCAAACCATATAATATGACGAAGTTAATTTTGAAACAAATTGATATATAATATTGTCCAAACTAACTCCAGCAACATACCAAACACATGTAGCAACCTCTAAAAATAAACCAAATAAAGTTAAAAATAATATTTTTCCATATGTCTTAGTTTCAATATTTTCTACTCTTTTTTTAGAATAAAATATATAAGTCAATATGGCAATAATAATAAATGAACTTGTCGAAAAATAAACACCTATTCCCATAATTTCACCCCGTACTATATCAATTATATCATATATTTATCAAAAACTAACAAAAATATTTACTTAAAAGAAAAAAAGCAAGTTATTTCTAACTCGCCTATTTTATTATATGTTTGATAATTTATCTTTAATGTAGTCATCTAATAATTCAGAATCTTTATTTACCCACTTATAATCACAATGTTCCTCACTTAATATGACATTAACATCTGATTTATTGACATTAATAACAAAATCAATTTCTAAATCATGAATTAATTCATCATTCTTATTTTTAACTTCATCGTAATAATGTGTAATAATTGGTTCAAATTCTGAATTAAAACCAATTTCCTCAAATAGTTCTCTTTTTAAACCATCTTTTAAAGTTTCACCATTTTCTAGATGACCTCCAGGAAATTCCCATGCTCCAGGATATAAATCATCTTTTTCACTTCTTTTAACTACTAAAAATTCATCATTGGATTTTAAAATTCCAGTTAAAACAATTTTCGTATTCATACAAGACCTCCATTTTATTTCTTATCTAATTATATCAAAAAATATTATAAAAAAATATAGAGTAATTTAAAACTCTATATTTTCTTTAATCTTAATTGTTTTGCACTTGTGTTATCTATTTCATTATTCTCTAAAGCTTTTTGATCTAATTCTTTATAATATGAAATATTAACTTTTGAATTTTGCATTCTTTCAAGTGGTTTATCGTAATATGCAATTGATCCTGGCAACCAGCTTTCATTTAATTTTGACATAACTAATGTATTTATTTTTTCTTCTAATTCTTTATAATCAATGTTAGTATCATATAAAGATATATGATATCTTGGAATATATTGAACCATTTCATCAGATATTGGTGTAACAACTACTTCTCTAATTTCCGGTATTGATAATAATAAACTTTCTAATTCTTCTGGATAGATATTATCACAGCCTGAAACAAAGTTTCTTTTTTGTCTACCAACATATTTGTATTCACCATCTGGCGTTTTCATTAAGAAGTCACCAATATTAATCCATCTTTTTCCATTTTCATCATAAGAAATTACTTTTGATGTTTCTTCTGGATTGTTATGATATCCTAGCATGATAGATGGACCAGATACATAAAGTAATCCTTTTTCTCCATCTTTTACTTCTTTACCAGTGTCTGGATCAACTAATTTAACATCTAATGTAGATATAGGTTCACCTACTGTACCTCTATGATGAATTTTACCATTATTAATCATCATTGAAGCCCATGTTTCAGTAGCACCTAAACCATCACCTAATTTAGCATCACTACCACAATATTTTAACGCTTCATTAATAGCATTTTCAGTAGTAGCTTTTTTAGCTTCACCACCAGAAGTAGCATAATGTAATTCGCTAAGTGATCCTGGTTTCAATTTACTATTTGGAACAAATTTATCTCCATTTTGCTCAATTAAAGAAACCCAATGTGGAGGTCCACCAACTGCTGCTGTTGCATGTGTTCTAACAATTTCATCATAAAAGTCGCTTGGCATAGCTTTAATAGTTAAAGCATATTCCATATTATTACATAAAGCATAATGTAATATTGAACGACCATATGCCATATGACCAAATGGAATATTTCCTAAATGGATCATACCAGGTTCAGCTGGGAATATAGAATTCATTCCTTCCACTACTGAATTTAATCCATTATCTGATAATTCAACACCCTTATGAATTCCTGTTGATCCACCTGTAAATAAAATATCTCTTAATCCATCTTGTTCAAATGGAGCTTTTACATAATCAACATCACTATAATTTTTCTTTAATAATGATTTTAAGTTGCTATCTTTTGATAACTTAAAATTACCGTTTTTTAATTGTAATAATTTATATCCAACCTTTATCTTCATATCATCTAAAGAATCAACTGGCGAGTACAAAATTGTAGAAAAATTTAAAGCCTTTTCCCAATCTTTAAAATTTTTATAACACATATCAACACTTATAACCATTTTAGGTTTAGTCATTTCTATATCTAATTTTGTTTTTTCTTTACTATCAAATGGACTATAACCAACGACTATAGCACCAATGATATCTAAAGCATAAAGTAGATATACAGATTCCGGAGTATTATAAGCACAAATACCAATAACATCTCCTTGTCTTACTCCTTTTGAATATAATAATCTAACATATTTTTCAATTCTATCATGCATTTCTTCATAAGTTATTTTTCTATCACCAAAAGACAAAGCAGTTAAATCCATGTAATCTTTGTTTTGTTCAAGCATATAATTATATTTGGTTTCATTAATATTTTTCATATAAACCCCTCACAATCAAACCAATCCCTTTGTTTGGCTGTATATAATAGCACAAAAACGTTATTTTGTCAAATATGCGTAAAGCTGTTGCCAGTAAATAGGATTGATACTATACTTAGTTTAAAATATAGAGAAATTTTTTGCAAGAAAAAAAAGAGGTAGCCCTTTCGGACTACCTTTCATTATTCATATTATTTAATAAATTAATATTTGGATTTTCATTATGAACTTCTATTATTGTTTTATTATCTTTTTCAATAATTTGAAAATGATAATATTCTTCTTTTATTTTTTTACTTAATAATGATTTCTCTTTTTGAATCAAATTTCGATTTAATGTTATTTGCATATAAATTCTATGAACTGGATTAGCAAGATATTTTAATTGATATCCTTTTTTAAAGATTTTTTCAATTATATCTTCTACTGGTTTTAAATTATCTTTATCAGCTTGTTCTAATGACTGATTCATCTCTTTAACTTCTCTTGGATTAGGTTTCCTTTTTTCTTTTATCTCATGTTTTATTTGTTCTACAGTAAAATATGTATAAGATAAATCTTTTAATGGATTAGATTCTCTTTCTACTCTACCAGATTCATAACAACTAAACTTATTATATAAAACTGTATTCCTAAAAATAGGAAAACCAATTATAGGAAATATTATTGTTTTATAATGAAGTTGTTTTACCTCTTCTGGAGTCATTAAATCTCTACCAATTAAATTAGTAGTTTTATCTCCATTATAATTCATAAGAGAAACTGATTGTCTCATACTATTTGATTCAATAGTTTTTTTTCCTAATCTTTTAGAAATAGCTTCTGCTGTTTCTTGTGTATTTGTTTTTAAATAAACAAGACCACAGTTATCTAAAATAATTTGTGCTACTTCTTTTCCATATACATTATCTAACTGAGAAAATGATTGTATAAAGAAATGGAAGTGCATACCTCTAGATCTAGCTACTGACACTATTGCCTCTATATCAGCAAGTGGTGGGCAGTTAGCAAATTCATCTAATATAAAATCAATTTCATAAGGCAATTTCTTTTTATCATTACTATTAGCAAGTTTTACTAAGTCTCTATATAATAATCCAACTATAATTGTTACTAAAGTAAAATATGTTTTATCTTCATCTGGAACAATTACATATAAAGCTACTGGTTCACTTCCTAATATATTAAAATCAAAATCACTTGTACTAGTAACATTTGCTACATTAATGTCATCAAATATATTCATCTTTTGACCAAAAACTGCTGTAATTGATTTATAAGTGTTCTCACTAGCACTTAATATACTTACTAAAGCATCTTTGGACTTACTTCCATATGATTTAGTATTTATATAATCTTTAAACTTTTTAAAGTTATTTTCCTCCATAGAACTATTTTGAAATTTTCTAATAGAAGTCATAGTAATTTTTTCTCTAGTAATATTACCAGCTTTATATTCTTCTAAAAAGAATCCAATTAGTCCTTCTAATAAGTTCTTAGCAGATTCATTCCAAAACGGATCTTTCTGTTCTACTTTATCTTGCATAACCATTGTTGCAAGTGAAGATATTAATCTATTTGTTTCAGCTAAACAACTCATAGATTTATTATTGTAATTTAATTTATCATTCTCGTTATCTGATTCGATTGATAATTTTTCATAGTTTATATATTCTTCATACTCTTTTATTACTGGTTCTAGTATATTTATCTTATTTGACTTCTCTGGATTTCTAAAATCAATAGTTAATATTTTATATCCTTGATGTTGAAACATCTTCGATGTTGTTTGATAAATCTCCCCTTTTGGGTCGGTAATAAAAACACTTCTTTTTTTCTTTGCTTTTGATATAAAAATACATGTTGGTATTACTGCTGTTACTGACTTACCAGATCCAGTTGAACCTAAATAAACATAGTGAGGTGTTTCTCTATCAAAATAAATACTTTTTAAATTCTTACTAAAAGAAACTGGAAACCCAGCCTCTTTTATATGATAGATACTCTCTTTCTTAAAGTTCTTTTTTATTTCTTTATTTGTACTGAATCTAGCAGAGCCATACTCATTATCATTCTTTACCTTATGTTTCATTAATATAGGTTCTATATACATAAATCCAATAATAAAAATAACCATTATTACAAGTAAAACAATTAATCCTATATTCATGCTAATTCATAATCCTTATTAATATTTCTACAATAATCAATAATATCTTCTAATTTATCATTTGAATCTACACCTGATAAATAATCATCTAAATCTTCTTCTTGATCAATATTTAATTTAATATTATTATCTTTTAAATAAGAATATGCAAAGTATTTAATAATATCATCTTGATTCTCATATAATTCTTGTTCATATGCATAGTATTGTCCTTGTTGAATTTGTCTTAATATATCATTAGGATTACCAAATTCTTTAGTAGCTTCATCTATATAATACATATTGCTTTTACCCCATTCAAATAAATCTGAAGTATAAATATCTACATTACTGTCAGCTATTTCAGAAAATACATCACATATATATCCACTATCATATTGAGTTATATTATTTCCATATGTAAAACTTAAATTAGTTTCTAAGTCTTTTAAAATATCATCATACATAATATACCTCTAAGTTAGTTCTGGTTCTTTAGAATCAAGTTTCATATTATCAATTACATAATCATCATCAAAATATCTTTCCATTGATGGATATTCTAAATCTTGTTCTTCCTCTTTATTACTTTCATAATAATGTTCATCATAATCATCATATGATTCTCCTATTCTTGCATATCTATAAGATAAGTCTTTATCTTTTAAATGACTTAGTCCTTCCATAATTGCATTTACATCTTCATAATCTGATCCTGAATATTCATACCATTTTATAGAATTCCAACCAATATATTTAGCATATTTTGTTTCATGATTTAAATCTAATTGATCAAGTAAATTACCATATGTATAATTCTTTTCTTTTAAATATTGATCTGTAAATTTTTTTAATTCATCAAAACCTTTTTTAGAAGTCATTATTCTGACATCTGATCTGTATCCCATACTTCTTCCTCCTCTGGATATTTTGCTCTAAGTTCTTTATGTGTTTGCTTTAGATATTCAAGTGAAGCAATCATTTCATTTACTTCACCATCTATACTCCAACCATCATTTGGCATATGTAACCTAAACCAAAAATAATCTCTACAAACTTTTGAAATATCACAAAATATGTGATAGATTTTTTTCTCATCTTCTTCACTCATATACATGTTCTTTGTCCTCCTTAAATAAATTCTCAAATTCTTTTTCAGCTTGCTCTAACTCATCATTTATATTTCTAACAGCTTCTTTAATTTTGTATTTACTTACAAATTGAGACTTTCTGTTACTTGAAGATAAATAACTTGTTAAAATATCAAACTTATTTCTCTTTTTATTCTTCTTATATTCTTTATAAACAGCTTCTTGTATTATTTTAGAATCTGTTATTTTTTTATATTGAGCATAATTAACAATTGCATTTAAAACATAATTATCTAAATATTTTTGTTTTGACTTAATAAAAGAATCATCCACTTCTTTTGAATGATTCCTTTTTGCTATCTCTGTAAAATATTTATTAATTTCATTTAAACTATTTTTAAAATTTTGATAATCATTATATAACTCTGTATCCTTTTTTGAAAAAATATTTCTTTTTATCTCTTTTGTTAAATCTCTTATCTCTTTGTTTTTAATTGAATTAAATTTTATTCTCTGATTTTTTGAATCTCTTTTTTCTTCTAAAAGTTTTCCTAATTTATTAATCTTTTCTTCAATTAAAATATCTGATTTATCATTTAGTAAAAAATTCTTTTCTTTAGGATTAAAATATTTTTTTAGCAATTCTATTTCTTCATTAGTCTCTTTTACTAAAGAAGTATAAATATGTTTATCACAATTAATATAATGTTCAATTTCATTCTTTAAAAAATTCAATTCTTTTTGTTCTAACTTACCAGCATGTCTATATTCTAATTCTTTACTGAAAGTTCTTTTATAATTAGGTTTCTTTTCTGTAAATGATAAATGAAAATGGAGATTATCTGTATTAGTATGAAGTGAAAACTGATAACTCATATTTTCAATATTTTCAAATCCACATTGTTTCAAAAACATTGGAATAATATCCTTTGCTAAATCTTTCTCAAACTTCTTAATATCTACATTCTCTTCCAAATAATTTTCTGGAAAAGAAATAACTAACTTATAAATATTGGAATTTTCTATATATTTAGCATATTGTTTTTTTCTTGCTTCAATTTCATTTTTAGTAGCATATTCTCCATTTTCAAATATAATATTCATTTCTTTATCTTTACCTATTTTTCCACTAAAGTAGTCAAGCATAAAAAATGCTTTCTTCTTTTCATTAGCATAATAATCAAACATATTCATTGTTGAATTATGTACTTGATTTTGTGTTTTATAAATATGATTAAGATTTTTAAAACTAGGAGTAAACATATTCTTTACTACTACATTAGGACTACTCATCGTATTTTAATTTATCCTTATTAGTTTTAAACTTTTGTAATGCTTTGTTATTTCTAGGATTACTTAATTTTTCTATTTCCATATCAGAATAAAACTGTTCTATTAAATCTCTTAGATATAACTGTCTAGAAAATATCTTTTCTAATAAAGCACTATTTTGTTTTAATAAAATATTTTCTTCACTAGTGTTTAATCCTATATCTATTAAATTTCTAATTGCTTGAGAAAAATTTAATCCATTGTTATTTGCATATTCTTTTACTCTATCTTTAATATCTTGAGTTAAATATATATGTGGATCAGCCATAATTAAATCTCCCTTCCTTTAGTCTTAAAATTTTCTTTAATTGCACTAGTGATCAAATCATTATACTCTTCAGAATTTTCTATATCATAAGATATCTCCCAAACTTCTTCAGGTTCAAAATCTATTCCCATCTCTTGAGATAGATTATAGATTTTTTTATCTAATTTACTAAATAGTCCATCAAAATAAAATACCATATCAAATTCTTGTCTTGATTCATCATAATCTAACTGTGCAACATTTTCATTTTGATGTACAGCTTCAATTATGTCGTTAATATGAGATTTAATATATGTTATAGAATCTTCATCATAATCATCTAGAAAATCATTTAAACTAACTATATAATTAAAACTAGTAGTCTCATCCATTCCATAGTTAACTATATCATTAGCAATTAATTTATTTAGATTTAGTTTCTCCATAATCAACCTCCTCTGCATATGTTTTTAAGTATCCAGCTTCAAGTAATCGAATAAGCATTTTGTTCAAACTTATTCCTCTTCTTTTTGCCATTAGTTGGATCATCTCTATTAATTCTTCATTACATCTAATCTTAACTTCTTTCATACATTACCTCCTTCTTATATGTACATACTATGGTTCAATTCAGACCATAAAATATATAATTATTTTGTCAAATAATTTAAGAGCATAAGAGAATGTCCCCAAAGCCTTCATTTTCCTTTGAAAATACGGCTTTTTTAATGGGGACAAACTTATTTTGCACTTGCAAAATTCAACCATATTCATGGTCATAAGGATTAAATAATCCCTTATTTTATAATAATATTTTATGGTCTTAACTATGGTCTGAATTGATTATTATAATTATTATTAAAATTATAATTATGGTCAGGTGTTAAATCTGGATATTGATTAAAGTTAGGTGTATTATCAGCAAAATCTATTAAACTCATACCATCAACTTTGTTTCCATTTAGTTCTACCTGATAATGTAAATGAGGTCCAGTTGAATAACCAGTTGTACCGACTCCAGCAAGTTCATCTCCTGCTTTAACAGTATCACCAGTTTTTACTTTTGCTGTGTCTGGATAAAGGTGAGCATATATAACTTCATAAGTTACATCTTCATCAATTTCACATTCGAGATGAATTTGGTTACCTCCACCTCCACTTGTATTAGTTACATTTTCTTTATAAGGAAAACTAACTTTTGTTACTTTACCATCGCATACAGCTTTAACTGGTGTCTTATTACCACATGCTAAATCCCATCCACCATGTACATCTGAATTTCCAAAAACTATTCTTTCTTCCATAAAAAAAGATGTAACAGTTACTTTTGAAAAATCAATTGGTGGAGAGAACGGTTTATTTTGTTCTTCATCAATTTGATCTCCAGATTCATAATCTTTACACCCATCAAAATTTTTATATTTTTGAAGTTCACACACTTCACTAATTGGTAATAACCTATTAGTTTCTTTATCTAAATTATCTACATAAATTTGATAAAATGATTGATTCTCATCTTCTAAAAAGAAGTAAAGAATTCTTGTTAAAGGTACATAACCTTTTTTATTTTTCATAGCCATATTAACTGCCTCTTTATATCTATCGGCATAATCCATATTATTCTCTACATAATTGTCAGTTATATTAGCTCCAAAAAAATCCAATACCATTAATACTGGTACAAGTATTACTAAAGCAAGTACGATTATTCCTGTACTACTACCCAATACAATTTTTAATAATTTCTTTTTCATAATACATATTCTTCTTTTAATGATTTTTCATACTCTTTCAATTCTTCAATTAAAGATGAACTTCTATCGAAAAATTCTTTAATTGTTTTATCTTCATCTCCGTATAAATCATCATTAATCTCTTTTAAATTAAATATAAGATTTCTTGTTTCAGATTTAGAGGATAACACTCTTTGTGTTTCCTCCAAACCTTCATTATAGTTTTCATAATTATCTTTAAATTCATATGGATCATAGTCATAGAAAAAATCAGTTACTTTAGTTGATAATTCTTCTATCATTTAGAATCACCCTCTCCCATCATTTCTCTTTCAAGTTCGGTTGCTCTAATCCAAATTCTTAATCTATTTTTAGAATCTATATTAAGTAAGAATTCTCCTCTTCTAGCAGACATTAAGAAATTCTTCTGAGTATCTGTTAAAGGATTTTGTTTAAATAGTTCTAGATATGCAAGTAAGTCATCTTCTTTTAACATTCCAATCATCTGATATTGACAGTTATTAAATATAGCTGTTGAGTGTCTTAATATTGATTGACTACCCACAAAATCTTTTACAGATTGAGTAGCAACTACAAGTGATCCAGAATACTTTCTTATTCTTCTTGCTAGTTGTCCAAAGTTTCTTAATACTTCAAAATTGTTTTCATCAATGAATAAGTGAAATTCATCAGCAATGATCATTACATGTTTTCTATCTTCTAATTTAACTTTATCATTATTAATTTTATTAGCAACAATACTGTTATTTAAATAAGTTAATAGATTTAATGTTTGAGTATTAATTAATCTTTGATTACCACTATATAAAAGTTCTTGTAAGTTAAATGCGATTAAGTCATTTGATAAATCTATATTTGTATGTCCATCAAACAAATATGAATCTGTTCCAGTTAAGAATCTAGATAAAAGAATATCTAATTGTTCAATTATTTTTTCTTTTTCTTTACTATCTACATCTTTCTTATATTCTGGTAAGAATTCATATAATTCAGAGAATATAGGAAATTCTTCAGGTTGCATATTTTGAAGTGTATTTATAGATGTATTCTTAAATATACCTTTTTTGTTATACAGTTTTTCAACTATAGCAAGTAACATTACAAGTTCTTTTTCTGTTATACTTTCAAATGCTGTTTTAAAGAATGCTTCTAAGAATCCTAAGTGTTTAGCTAAAGGACAATCTGTTTCTTTAGTATCATGATTTTCATCATCTGATGGAATAAATCTTATTTGTAATGGATTTATAATTCCACCAGTTTTTGAATAAAGATCTATGTATTCTCCTTTATTAGCTTCAACGATTCTTTTATATTCATTTTCAGCATCAAATATAAATATCTTTGTTCCTCTTCCATACTCATTAACAATCATCTTTTTCATAGTGTAAGATTTACCTCCACCAGTTGAAGATATAATTGCCATGTTATGAGAAGTTCTAGAATTATTTAAAACAAATGGATCAAAGAATATTGGTAAAGATGTATGAATATCTACACCAAACATATAACCATTTGAATCATTAAAATAAGTTCTAGTAAATGGGAAACCAGCACTTAATGTTAGTGTTGGTAGATAAAAGCAATAATCTTCAAAAGTCTTAGTTGATAAATCATAACTTTGCCATGCTTCCATTTGTCTTAATCTAGGAACATCTAATTTAATTTGATATGAATCAGCTATTCTTTTTAAATCTCTTATTACTTCTTCTCTATGTTTTTTATCTCCCTCTACTATTAAAATAAGCGAAACTTCTTTTATCTTTTCATCACCATTTTTAATATCTTGCATTAAAGCTTGAAAGTTTTCTTTTTGAGTATCTAACTCAGTAGCATCGCTTAATTTTTTAGTAGTATTTCTATCAGTTAATAAAAACTGATATTGTGAATTAACCCATCTAATTAATTCTTCTTGAGTAATACATTCTTGTATTCCTATTGAAGCTCTAACATCTGGGTAATTGAATATATCTTCAAAAAATAATTCACTAACAAACGGTGGAACATTTTTAACAGTTAAAATTTGAAATTCTTTATCATCAAATTTAATTCTATCTGTTCTTTCAGACATATTCATTGGGCTTACCAAACTTGGTAAATCACTCCATACTAATTCATCTAATGAATTAGATGTTAAATATAAATTAGATAAGAACTTATATATTTCTAATTTGTTAGTTACACTTTCAATATAAATTCTTGGAACAATATTTAAAGTTATATCTTCTATCTCATCTAATTGTTTATTTAATACTGCTGTATCTTTTGCAATTAATACCCAAAAGTATTTGCTTGATACAGTAAAGTTTTTCTCTTCTAGATCATCAATTAAATTTCTTGATTCCTCTAATAATAATTTCTTACCTTCATCATCTTGAAATTTTTCTATCTTATTATCTAAACTAACTTTATTAGCATTTAAGTTTAATTTCTCATTTAACTTATAACATTTTAAATTTAAATTAGGAACTTGATATAATGCTTTCAACATAGAAAAGAAAAGATTCTTTTCATGATTACTTGTTAGAGATAAATCGATAGCTTTAACTTCAATTAATGTAGCAACTTCTCCAGACTTTAAATAGATTAATCCATCATCACCTATTTCTTTAACATTGGTAATTGTCTTAGAATTTTTAATTCTTCTTTTCATTTGACTTTTAGATGAATATTTTCTATTTGTCTTGGAATCAATCTTTTTTGCTTTTTTTAGATTTTTTTCATCTTTAGTTTTTCTTTCCAATCTACCTCATCTCCATTTCTTTTATAAGCGAACTCTTTACATCTAGTTATATATCTAAAGAAAAGAGCCACAACTTTATACATTCTATTTTTCTTTGATACCTTAACTGGTAACATAAGAAAAACACAAATTGTTAAATATAATAACGAAAATAATTTATGACTCGAAAAAGAAAATAATAGTAAAAATGAAAATAACATAGGAAGACCTATGTATAAATCTTTCATCTCTATATATTTTCCTAGAGTCTTTTTAATACTTGGTACTGTTATATACATTAATCATCTCTCCCTCTGTATCTTCTTCTATACATACTTCTTGATGGCATTACATTAGACATTGCTTGAGCCATTGATTCTTTTCCTGCATTCATCATTCCAGATCCAAATCTAGATAGTTTACTAGATCTTTGATTTCCAGCATTTCCACTCTTAGACATTGATGAAGCTTGTAAATAATCTCCCATAAATTTTAAATTACTTCCAATTCCACCAGATGTATAATCTTTGCCACCCATCTTAGAACCAAAATTAGAAACTGCTTGTCCTACTTTTCCTAGAGCAGAATTTCCAGCTTTACCAACTTTAGAGCCAACTACATCTCCACCTTTTGCTAAAGCTCCAGCTCCCATTAATCCTGCACCTGCAACTCCAAGTCCGGCTGTTGAAGCTATTCCACCCATTGCTTGACCAAATCCCATCATAGCCATTAATTGTTCTCTTCCACTATTAGCAGATACATTTCCACCAATAAACTTATTTACTACTTGAGATCCAGTTAGTAAGAATGAACCACAACCAATATACATGATTGACTTAATTACAATATCTTTAAATGTATTACTAAAGAATGTTGTACTATTTATTTGCCCCATTACAATAGCTGTTAAAGAAATAATTAACATTATGACTGCACCTTGCAACATTAATGAAACTAATTGTTGAACAACTGCACTTCTTCTTTCTTTATTTCCAATTGAAGTAGCAAATATAATTGGACTAATTACAAATAGGAATAAAAATTCTATTTGTCTTCTTGCTAACATCATTCCACAGAAGAATAATGAATATAAGAAGAAGCCTCCAACTATTACAGCCATTATCCAATTAATTTTATACTTATAATCTTTTTTATCTGGTAAGATAAATCTTTTTGAAGTTACATATTTATCGTTATACATTTCTTTTGCATTAAAGTTTCCATTTGAAACATTTTTTGCAATATCTTCACCTTTAAAATCATCACATTCTTTATATCCTTCTGAATAATCAATAAACATTGTTAACATAGAATCAGATATAGTTACATTATTATTTGAAAATATGTTAGATGTAAATCCAGCAAGTTTTATTGAAAATGTAGAAGCTTGTACAAATAAAAAAGTACTCATAATTATAAGTACTCCACATTTAACAATTTCTTTTACTATTCCACTAGAACTTAATCCCTCATCAGGATCAATTATCTTTTTAGCAAATCTACTTATTGCAAATAATCCTAAAAGTGTAACTGCAATTGCTATTACACCTTTTTGGAATGTAATAAAGTTATTATCTCCAGAAACAGAATTGATTATATCAAAAGCATTTAATCCTTTTAAAATATCAAATAATGAATCAATTAGATTATAAATAAAATGTACTAATGCCCATCCAAGAGTTCTTAATAAATCTAATGCTTTTAATAACATTCAAATCACCTCCTAGAATAAATCAATGATTAGATTTACAATTGATATTGCTAAAATAATTCCTACAATACCAAACATTGTTTGAATTATTCTTTGTTTTACTTGAGCTTTTCTATCGACATCAACAACAGCATATAAAATAAATCCAACAATTAGTGAAACTCCTGCTGCTGCAATTCCAACTCTTAAAGCCCAAGAAGAAAAAGTTTGAATCGCTTTAATAATAGAATCTACATTATATCCTCCACCTTCGAGATGTTCGATTTTTAACATTTGTAAATAATTACCCATAAATATTCCTCCTTATACTATTGCTAACATTTCTTTAAATGTTAATTTTCTTTTAAAGAAATCAAACATATTAACATCTAAAGTTTCACTTATTCTTCTAAGTAAATCAGAATCCAACATACAAACATATCCTTTTTCGATATATTCAATTGTTTCCTTATCTGTTTTTACTAATTTAGCTAATCTTCTTCTAGACATTCCCCATGCTTGTCTTTCTTTTTTTAATTTCTTTCCAGCATCATCGCTGATTAATTCATAAAATAAATTCATATGTTTTTTCCTTTCTTTTGTAAAAAATTAAAAAGAAAAAGCAAAGAAGTGATATAATATCACTAGAGTTATTTTGCTGGCTGGCGATTTAACTCTTTTTTCTTTGCTTTATTCTCATAAATGACTACATCTCTAATTCATCGTCTGATTTTTCAATGTCGTCTTCTTTTTCTTTTCTTGAAGATAAATAAGTTATTTTTTCAGCAACTATTTGAGTTGATTTTTTCTTTTCTCCATTCTCAGTTTCATAGTTGCTTGTTTGTATTCTACCTTTAAGTCCAATTAAGTCGCCTTTTCTACAATACTCAGAAGTATTTTCAGCAACTCCACCCCAAAGAACACAATCAACAAAATCAGTATCATAAACTCCATCAGCATTTTTATAGCTTCTTGGTACTGCTAGTGTAATTTGACTTCTTTCCTTTCCATCTTCAGATTTAATAATTTCAGGATCTTTTGTTAATCTCCCAACAATAACTATTTGATTCATCATTTTTAATCCTCCTTCTATAAATCAAAATATTTAGCCATTTTATTTAATTCAGTTGACTATTCCTGAATTTTTTTCATTCTATAGAACCACCACCTTTCAATAAAAAAATTACCTCTATTCAGAAGTAATGATTTTATCTACTACATGTTCTAATTCAATATGAGAAAGTCCTCTATCTGGATGACTTATAAGTTCCTCAAAATGACCTTCTACACCAATTATTTGTTTTGGTTTTAAATTTATAAACTTAGAAATTAATTCTGGTTCATAAACTTGTAATTCATAAAAATAGAATGATTTAGTTTCTTTATCATAGACTTGAAATAAAACTCTTAAATAATCTTCTTTTACTTCATACCAATCATACATTCTACCTACATAAGTAAATTTGTCTTCCATATTATTTACCTCTTTCATCAGCATCACTTATTTTTGCTATGATATTTTCTATCTTTTCCCAAAGATTATCTAAGTAGTCATAGCATTTATTAAATTTCTTTAATTCTTTTTTATCTAGATATTCTCTAAAAATATCCATATCAGATAAAACTGTTCCTATATGATCTTCAAAATCACTTAAAGCTTCAATCTCCATCAGCTTAATTTCTTCTATATTTTTCATAATTCATAATCCTCCTCATTATCGTTTAACCAATCATATTCTGAATCATCATCTAACCAATTAAATTCATCATCTTCATATAAGTGTTCTAGATTTTCAAATCTTCTTATATTTCCGATTAATGCATTTTTAAAATAACCGTATTTATTTTTTATTTCATTACCATTCTCATCTTTATAATCTCTTTCTTTAATTCTAGAAACAACATAATTAGTCATGATTAATAAATCTTTATAGTTATTTCCTTGTTTTAATAAATCTTCAAATAATTGGTCAAACAAAAAAGAACTACTATCATCTGCTGAAATATAGTTCCTTTTAATTAATTCTTTAGTAAAAATATTATGTTTAATTTCCTCACCAGTTTCATCTGGTGTTTTATCTATTTTATCTTTTTTATTATTATTCTTTATTTGTGTGCAGTTATCCGTATTCGGATTATCCATATACGGAAAATTGATATCTGGATAATTATGCATTTTTAACCACATAGGATAAGGTAAATAATAAACAGTATATTTATACCTAAATAATCCTTTTTCGCCTCTATGTCGGCTTATATTTACATATTGAGCCTTTTTTAATTCATCTAAAGTTGATCTAACTGCAAATTTACCCTCATTAGATATCTTTTCTAAACCACTAATAGAATAATCCCAATCTTTAGGCATTGATAACATCATAGAAAGAAGTCCTTTTGCTTTAAATGATAAATTAGGATCTCGTAAATGATAATTACTCATTACAGTATATCCTGTGATACCATGTATTTCGAAGTCTCTTATGTTTTCATTCACAATTAACCTCCTTCCAAAATAAAAAGAGCTATTGCTCTCTATCCACATAATCAAATTCTATAAAATATCTTATATCTTCTAAATCTCTATCATGTTGTTCTTCTTCGTAAGGGTGTATTAAATAATCTAATCTAAAATACATTTCTCTAATAATTTCAGTTAAAACATCATTATTAGTCCAGTAATTTAAATCATGCAACATTAATGCATAAGAATATAAATGAACATCATTTTCCCATACTTCTTTAATTACTCTTTTTTTATCTAGCCATTTAATGGGTTCTAATTTTATATCACTAATTATTTCCGTATCAGAATCATGATAAGGAACTCCTTCAGATCTACAAAATAACCAATTAACAAGTTCATTTATTTCTGGGCTAGAACTTTCAAATTCTTGCATAAGCATAGCCATTCTATTTATAAAGATAATTCTATCTTTATTCTTTTTATCTACTTTACCTTTTGAATAATCAAAGAATCGTTGCATACTAACACCTCATAAAACATTATATCATCATAAAGATAAATAAATATTGTGCAAAATTATAATTGTTTTAATATGACAACTATCTGTCTATTAGTATTATGTCTGCATGTAATTAATGTTAAAGTTGTAGTATTTCTTTCTTTAACTATTTCTGCTGTTCCAGTTTTCTCTATATCATAAATATCTACTACTTTATAATTATATGTTTTACCATTATATATAATAGAAGCTTCATCACCTATTTCTAGTCTATCTAATTTTCTAAAATAAGATATTCTAGCACTACCAGAATGTCCAGCAATAATTACATTACCATTAACTTCATCTGGCATAGATGAACCATCTAACCACTCTAAATTATAATTAACATTATTAAGATAACTATTTGGATCTACTAAACCTCTTTCTAAACCAATTTTAGGAATTTTAAGTACAGCAATATAGTTAACTTTAACTTGCTCTTTCACTTCTTCTATAACTTGAGGTTCTTCTATAGATTCAATGTCGTCTTCTATTTCATAGAATTCTTCTAATAACTCAGTTTCTTTTTCATCTATCTTTCTATTAGATAAATAATCATATGTTATTAATCCAATACCACTAAGAAAGATTAAAGAGCCGATTAATATTAACCAGCTCTTATTTTTTCTTTTTATTTTTGATTCCATAAATAATCACACCTGCTCCACAAACTAGTAAAGTAATTCCACTAAATAATAATTCTTTATAATCATTAGCTTCAGTATTAGGTACTTTAACTATTTGCTTATCTTTCATTATAGATTTAACAATTTCTCCATCTTCCTTAATTTCAAAATACATTCTTTCAGGATTTAATTCATATCCCTCTGGTGCTTCTTTCTCTAAAATGTAATATTTACCATATTTTAGTTTTTCTATAGTAATAGTTCCATTATCATCAGTTCTTCCAGAGAATACTAATTCTTCTGTATCAGCATTGTATATTTCAATTAAAGTGTTTGGAAGTGGATTATCATTTGAAAAATCTAATTTAGTGAATTCAAGTGTTCCAGTTATGTCTTCATCTTTCATAGTTGATTTAACTACTTCACCATTTTCTTTTATTTCAAATGGCATTTTTTCTTCATTAAGTTTATAACCTTCTGGGGCTTCCTTTTCAAGAATATAATACTTTCCTTGAGGAAGTCTTTCTATAACAATTTTACCTTCTTCATCAGTTCTTCCACTAAATACTAGTTCATCATCTTCTGTATAAATTTCGATTAATGTATTTGGAAGTGTTTTAGATTCAGATATATCAGTTTTAGTAAATTCTAATTTACCAGTTTTTAATACATTTAAGATAGCTTCTGAATAGAAGATAGTTGGTGTATATTGATCTTTATATACTAGTTCAGCTTCATATGTATTTTCATCTAAAACATAATTATCTAATGTTTCAATTTCTTTTACATAATACTTACCAAGATATAATTCATCAAATACAATTTTACCTTCACTATCAGTTAGTTTTTCAGATACCAAAGAATCTTTTGTATATATTGTTTTACCATTCCATACAATATCATCTAAAGCATATAATCCAAATTTAACTCCTTCTAATGGTTGATTTTTAAATTCAAATCCATTTTCAGTAAGTTCAGCAACTTCTCCAGTTTTTTCAATTTTGATTTCACCTTTTACTCTAGTGTTTTCAAAATCAGTATCGAATATAATTCCATACTCTGAATCAGTTCTTAAATTTGAATCTTCATCAATACTAAATTCATGTGATTGACTATTCCATAAATAACCATCAATTACTTGATCAACTTCTTCAAGTCTATAAGTTCCAGTCATTAATGGATAAGCTGTTGTAAATTCACCATCTTTGTCTGTTTCCCATACACAGATAGTTTCTTTAGCTGGATATGTAATTGTTTGACATACATATTCATTATTTTTAACATCAAATATTTTAAATTTGATATTACTTCTCTTAATAACTTCTTTTGTTTCAGAGTCAATTTTAACAACTCTTAACTTAGCAGTAATTGGAGCATTTGAAATAACTTTTTTAACTACTTCTCCAGTAGTTTTTACTTCAACAGTAAAATCATCAATTTTTTCATGACCTTTAGTTGTAGTTAATTGTTTAACAGTATAAGTCCCATATGGTAAAGTAAATCTAAATACTCCTTGTGAATCAGTAGTTACTTCTTCAACAAGTTCATTTTTATTATTATAGATTCCAAATTTAATACCTACTTCTGGTTCCATTATTTGAGTTTCAGCACTAGCATATACTTTAGTAAATTCAAAATCTCTTTTGATTACTTGTTCAAATACTTGTACTTCAGGATTTAAATTATCCTCTGTTATTTCAAAATAATATTTATTACTATCTAATAAATATCCTTCTGATGGTTGTTCTTCTAATAAGTAGAATCTACCAAGTTCTGGTAAATAATCTGAAGTATTAGCTCCATCATCTTTAGTAGTTACAGAACCTATTCTAGTTCCATCTACTTTATATATTCCATATACTGCTCCACCTAATTTAGCTTCACCTTGAGGTGTATTTGTTCTTGTTTCAACATCAACTTTCTTAGGTGTAACTTTTCCGCCTATAACCTTTAAAGTAAATTTACTTACTACTGGGTCAAAGTTACCAACTCTAAATACATTTTGTGAATGATCACTAAAATATACTATAGGTGGTATTTCATATTTAGTTGCTTTCTTTTCAAAAGTAATAGATCCTTCACCAATACTATTTGCAGTTACTGATAAAGTATTTCCATTAATTGAAGCTGACACTTTATCTGTAGAAGTAACTTTATAATTACTTAATACATTATTACTATCATTAACTTCAATTGTACTTCCAATAGGAACAACTAATCCACTTTGTAATTGTGGTCTTTTATAATGATTTGCTACTAAACTTTCAAGTTCTGCTATTTCACTATCAAACTTAGATATTCTATTTCCATTTAGAGTATCTGTGAAAAATATTTGAGATTCAGGATTTGTTGTTCTCCAAATCATAACTTGAGTAATAACATACCATTTTTGATCATTATGATTATATCCATTTTGGTCATATTGATATCCATAATAAGCTAGTAAAGATATTCTTTCCCATTGTTCTTCACTAAAACCTAAAACTCTTTCATAATCCTCTCTTATTACATCATAATAAGGTAAATTATTATCAATATCTGTATATGGCTGTAAACAATAAACAAATTTATTATCTTCACTTCTTCTAATAAATCTTGCTTGTTGATACTTTGTATAACCATCTGGTTTTACTTTTTTAATATAAATATTGCTGATATATTCACTAGGCCATATAGCTTGTCCAGTATATTTTTCAGCATGTACTGTTGTAATATTAAAAATTGACAATAAAAAAAGCATGCTCATCATAGCACACTTAAATAATTTCGATTTCATATTGTTTTTCCTTTCATTATTTTTTTACTCTGAGCATATCTCCTAAATAAGCACCCGAATAACTATTAATGTTTGTACATGAAAAACTAATTATGTCTTCTAATTGATATCCAGCATCAATACAAGCTTGATGTGTTGCTTCAAATGATCCATAATCTTCTATTTTATAATCAACTCTAGCCCAACTCCACATTGGTGAATGATAATAATCATATTCACTTATTCCTAAACTTTCCCATGCTGTTGGTTCATGTTTTGGTGGTTCTGGTTCAGGTTGTACTACTGGTTGTTGTACTTGAGCAGATTCTTGTTTAGGTTCTTCCTTTTTAACATTATTAGTTGTTGTATTTTCTTTTACGACATTAGAGTTACGAACAGTATTGCTCTCCATATTGTTCGAATTAGCATTATTGTCATTAATGCTGTTGTCTTTAACAATATTATTATCGTTTTCAATAATTTCTGTAATAGGTTCATTTTCTTCTTCCTCCATTTCTTTTGAATCAACTTTAGATTCAATAACTGTAGATTCAACTACTGGCTCTTTTTCATCTTTATTTCTCATAAATATAAATTTATAAGTTAAGAATCCTGAAGCAATAAGAAATAAAATGATTAAGCTAATAATAACTTTTTTCATTCTTCTTCACCTCTTACATAAATCCTATCAGAAACAAAATAATTATTGTAGGGTGCTAAATATCTAAATCATATGAATCACCCCTTTCATTAGAGAGTGTTTTAGAATAACTCTCAATTGCTTTTATTATAAAATCTTCAATTTTATAATCCTTAATATCTTTGGGTAATACTTTTCGTATTCTTTCTTCATTTAAAGATATTCTATTTTTTTGATTGGGTTTTGGTTCCAAAAAAATAGACTCAAGTACATCTGAGTCTAATTCACCTTTTTCTCCAAGTTCTCTTATTTTTTTAGCTTGTACATGACTTGGAGTTAAATCTTCATAAGTTATTTCTTCATAAACAAGTTCTTGATCATCTTTAGATAAATAAGATAATTCTACAGCTGGTCTTAATCCCATTGTTAAAGTAGCTCGTTTATCTTTTAATACTGTATCATCTACTAACTGTAATAATTCTGGAATTAAATAATTTAATCTTATATATCTTCTTATTTGAGTAGCACTATCATTTGTGTCTTTTACAATATCTTCGATTGATAACTTCGAACCCATTGGGTCGGAAGTTTTACCTTGATGTTTAATCGCTTCATATTTCATTTTATAAGCTATTGCTTTTTCACTTGGTAGTATCTTATCTCTTTGAAGATTAGAATCAACCATTAATATGATAGCTTCCTCATCTGAAATATCTTTGACAATACATGGTATTTTTTTAATACCTTGTTCTTCACAAATTTTCTTTCTTCTATGTCCAGATAACATTTCGTATTTTCCGTCTTCTTTCTTTCTTACAATAGTAGGAACAAGAACTCCACTTTCAATAATACTGTTTTTAAGTTCTTCATAATTTAAATCATTGTTTATTTTAAATGGATGCTTTGGAAAATCTGATATGTCTTTAACATTTAATTCTACGACTTCCTCTTTCATAAAACCCTCCTAAATTTTTGCATAAAAAAAATCAGATAAAACTATCTGATATTAATTACTTTTTTAAAGTGTTGCGTCCGAACACCACCCCTTAAATGCTGTGCCATTTTTAAGGTATTTTTGGGTATTTTTTGCTATTTTTTACAAATTTTATTAAAAAAATGTAATTACTTGATAGCTGTTTTACCCTTATTTTATGGGAGTTTTCGAAAAATGTTGCCTAATTTCCTATCGAACAATTAATATTAGTATTATTATCCATAGGAATCACTCCATTTCTAATCAATTATAGCATAAAAAAGACGAAATTTAGTATAGCTTCGTCCATTTTTAAGTCATTTTTATTGGATTAGATATTGCAACATCAAAAATATTGATATAGTTGTTAGGACATATGGCCTCTACTATATAACAAAAAGTAGGATTTCTCCTACTCATCAGTTCGTAATATCTTAATCTTACGATCATCTCTTATTTTTCTTTTTTTGCTTTTTTAATACTTTTTTGACTTCTCTTGGATAAACTTCACACACTAAAGTTATTTGATTTTTTTGTGCTTGAAGATTTTCTTTTAATAATTGTTTATATTCATCTTCCAAAATAATTTTTTCTTCATAAAGAGCTTCAATTATATTTTTATCTTTAAAAGAATATTCATACAAAGCACTTTCAATTGCCTCTTGCTTAGTAATTCCTGCTTGTCGGTTTTTTTCTATATTCTCCGTTGAATGTTTTAATTCTGAAAAATATTGAATTAGAGTTTCCATCATATGTCCTTTTTCCCAAGACAGTAGTATCCAATCAGAATCACCACAAGATTCGCAATACGCAGTTATTACTTCTGGATCTAAATTACTAACATAATAACCACCTAAATGACTTTCAACCAAATATTCCATAATAAACCTCTTATCAAAAATTTGCAATAAATCAATAATATTATACCATATAATCATGAAAATCTAATATTAATCATATTACATCGCAATATTACTATTTTCCGAACACTCAGTAAAAGTTAAAAAGCCCTTATTTTTCAATGGGGTTAGCTGGAAACATCACCTTATTAAAAATATATAAAAAAAGCACCATTTTTAATAATTTTTGGTGTTTTTTGTTAATTTTTACTCATTTTTTATAAAAAAATGTAAGATTCAATTCTTGTTTTTCCTTGTTTTATAAGGATTTGTTAAAGGGGTTAGATAAATCATGCTCAAGCAATTTATATTAGTTTTTTGTAAGTTTTTTTCTTCATTATTCATATCTATTCACCTACTTTATTATAAGTTTCTTGTAATTCAATTTCAGCCTTTTTAACGAAAAAATCATTATTCTTAATTGGAATATTATTATCAGTAATTACTTTTTTCATCTCATCTATAGAATTATAAAATCTATTTGCATAATTACATTTATCTTCTAATTCAATATAAATATGCTTACCATTTACATTTTGAATAACCAATTCATCTTTATCTGTTGCGTATACAAGCATATGGTCATTTATTCTAATTAACTCCTCAAAGCCTAATTTTTCAAATAATAATTTAGAATTGTTGATATCGTCAATTTTTACTTTTACTTTTCCTTGTTTTGTAATTTCTTTATTTTCATTATACTCTTTATATTTATAAGTTAACAATTTAGTTTCTTTATCTTCTTCAATAATATCTCTAATTAAAACACATTTGTTTAACATTGATAAGTAATCATCTTCCTTATCATTCTTATTAATTAAATATATATCATTTAAATCATAAACTTCTTTTAATTCAAAGCCATTTTCTTCAAGTATTTTAATTAAACTGCTTAAATCAACACAAACTTCTACAGTTATTTCCCTTTCATAATTCATATTATTTCACTCCTCTTTTACTAGCGTAATCAATATCGTAATTCCTATACTTTTTTTAACTTATTTTAGTCTTTTTATACTATCTTTTATCAATTTTTATTATATTTTATCATAAACATGCAAGATGTTAATTCTCACAAAGTCTTATAAATAAAGGCTTTCTCCAAAAGTTACGAAAAACCGTAATCAACCAATTGATATTCGTTTTATTTTCATTCATCCCACTCAACTCCTTTATTTTAAGTGTTTATTCTTATCTCTTAAATTAACAAAATCTGCATTAAATGTATTTGCTATTACATTAGATAATTCAGGATTATTTGTCATATTAATATATCTCATTTTCATATTATCATTTGTTATTTCATATTCAGGATTTGTGCATAATACTTCATAATTAACACCTGTATCTTCGTAATACTTGTTAGTATCATAAAATCCATTTCTTAAATAAAAGTTTTTACGTCTTATACTTAAATCATCTATAGGTTCATCAATGGATAAAAATAATGTTTTATATTTGTCTTTTAAATCCATTAGTATTTGAGAACCATAATTTTGACTTCTAAGTTCTGGTTCAACTGCTAAATACATAAGATAATACACCTCGTTGCAATTAACTAAATAACACATTCCAATAAATTTATCATTATCTAATACAGCTAATAAATCAGACTTATCTTCTTTAGAACATTCATCTAATATCCAAAATGGAAATCTTTCTTCTTCTGGAAAAGATTCTAAATATAACTTTTCTATCTTATTCTTGTATTCTTCATTATCAATATACTGTAATATCATGAATCTCACCTCAAATTTCTAGGGGGTTTAACTTCTGTAATCGCCTTATTAATTCCTATACTATTTTCACTTAAAAATAGTGATTTTTTACTAATTTTTATCAATTTTAACATATTTTATATAAAACATGTAAGATGCTATTTTGAGTTTTACCTTATTTTACAATACTTTTCAAAGGGGTTTAAATTAATTGTAATCAACCAGTTTATATTAGTTTTATTTTCATTCATTTGGATCAACTCCTTTTATATCATCACGGATTTTCATCCAAATTTTACCTAAATTATTATCTCCTTGATTATTACTATCTAATCCCCAATCAGTATCTTCATCAATACAATTTTCAACAATTATATAATCTTTTGTATTTAGAAGTACATCTTTTACAATAGGATTCTGTTCTACTTTTAATCTTAAAATTTTTTCCATATTTTGATACTTAACATCTGACCAATTAGATAATCTATATTCTTTATTTTCATGAGCAATATTTCTTGCATCATTAGGTGAAAATGATTCTTTAATTTTATTAGCTATCTCTTTATTGGTATCAACAAACTTTAAATATTGAAACGCATGTTCACTTGTTTGAAAATATTCACTATTCATAACAAACCCGAAAGCGGAAAAGCTGTCAAGTGGAAAAATATCCCATTGATACATTTCTCTTTTGATAGTCACTTCATTCATATTACTATCAAATAATTTAATCATAACATCACCTCATTTTTTCTTGGTCTTGACTAAATTGTTATCAACCAATTTATATTAGTTTTATTTTCGTTCATGAAAGTCACTTACTATCTATTTATATATTCTTTATATTGTTTTATAAAATTTTCAAGACTTTTTATTAGTTTTTCTAATTCTTCTAAATTATTATAATCTCTATATCTACCATTTATTTCTACTTGAATAACATCTACATCTTTTAAACCATAAACATATTCAGTAATAGCGCCTCCTTTAAAAGGGTCATTATATATTATATTAGAAATGCCATTTTCATTAAATGCTTCTTCTAATTCTTTTATAGTAGAAAAATCTGCGGATAAATTATTAAGTGTTCCAAACTCGATATCAAAGTCTCGTGATTTTTTTGAACCATGTAGATCTATTACTAATTTAATATTATTATCTTTTATAAATCTAAGCAATTCTGTTTTAAATTCATCTCTTGGATTTCTATTAGCATCTAACCCAGTATCATTTATTTTAATCATACAGTTAACATTAAAATGCTTATTTAAATATAAAGCTATAGCTTTTGTATATGGTTCGCTTAATTTTTCACAACCATCTTCTCTTATTTGTTTCATAGTATGAGGTGCAGTAAAAAGAATAGGAAGATTCCCTTTTTTTATAATATAATCACTTTCAAATCTTAATAATTCTAATTCATTTATTTCTTCTTTAAAACTCATGTTATTCACCTCTTTTTTAACTAGTCTTGACTAAATTGTTCTCAACCGATTTATATTAGTTTTATTTTCATTCATAATAGTCATCTGCTTTATATCTACATTTTTTGAGTTAACTTTTTAACTTTATTATAACTATTTAAAACTTCTTCACTTTTTTCAAAAGTATCTTGAAGACTATCATTAATTTGAATTAGTCCATGTTCTTGCATAAATTTTAAATCATCCAATTTTATTATGCGTTCTTTTTTACAACTAAATATTTTTAAGGAATCTATTATTTCATCACTTAAATATCTAAAAGTATCTGGAAAAAGAACATTACTTATATCACTACTTAATAATGGTTGAAAATCTGCTAAATATCCGGTTAATAATATTCCATCATTAGTTATAAATTCATTATTGTAATAATAACCACCAGTAAATAGTAAAGCGCTATCACAATTATACAATTCGCCACTATAAGAAGATTTTTTATTAACCGTATCACCAATAATACATAAAGGATCTAAAGAATCAAATTCTCCATTAATATACCTAGAAATATTTTTATCATTTTTTTCTTCCTCTATGTATGTTATCTTACCATTAGTTTCTTTTCTATCTAAAGCATAAAACATAATAGTTGGACTACTAAACAATAATTCCTCTGTGTCATTATCATTAATATGAAGAATTACACTTTTTATATCTTCTAGATACCTTTTTTTTAATTTAATCAATTCTTCTTTATTAGGAACAAAAGAATAAATAGTAATTGACTTATCATTTTTCTTATATAAATACATTCTAATCACCTCATTTTATCTAGTTAAAAGGTGTAATCACCTTAGTAATTTCCACCTTATTTTTAATTAAAAATAGCCTTTTTTACTAATTTTCATCAATTTTTAAGTATTTTTATATAAAACATGTAAGATGTTAATTCTCGAAAAGCCTTGTAAATAAAGGATTTCTTAAAGGGGTTAAATAAATCGTAATCAACCAATTTATATTAGTTTTACTTTCATTCATTTGGATCAACTCCTTTTATAATAATTTGTTAATAGTTCTTTAAAATATTCACCTGGAACTATATATTCTCTTTTACCATTAATTTTTACAGTTAATAAATTGTCAAAATTAACATCTTTATTTATTTCTATTGTTTTTAATGTATTATTTTCAATGTAATCATAAAATCTATATGTATTGACATAGCAACGTTCATTATAATTTAAAGTTGAAATTGCTGTTTTATCTGTTAAATTAGAAAAAACACAAAGTGAATGTTCATTAAATAATCTGTTTAATAAATTTGTCATTTTTTCATCATTATCATATATATGATACATATAATTTGCCATTGCATCACCAATATATTCAATACTATCATTATGAATGTCAAATAAATATATAGTTAGTTTTGAAGCAAAATTGACGGCTTGCAAACATTTTCTTCTATCCATATAAAAGATTTTAATTCCCCATTTAAGTAATTCCGTGTCTTCCTCATTATTTAAAACTATTGATGCGTTATTTTTAGATATATCACTTAATTCATCTATCATAGGAATATTTAATCTCTCTTTAGTTTTCTTAGTTACATACAATATCATATTTACTTCATCATCTCCAACATACAAGTTATTTTTGTTAGTTTAACCTCAACTTATAAGTAATTCTTATAATTAATTTTAAATTTCATCATTTTTTTTAAATGAAATTCCTTCTTCTATTAATAAATCAAAATCAGATTTATATAATTTATCCTGTTTTATTCTATATTTTTCAAATTCAGATAATGCTTTATCACAAGCTATTTCATGAGATATTTTTCCTGCATCTTTTAATATATCCAAATCATCAGCAAGTAAATATTTATCAATTCTTGATGACCAATCTTCCATTGTCATTGGAATATTTCTTTTAGCTCTATTCTCTGCTAAATCTAAAAATGCAGAAACTATCCTCTCTAAACTTTCTAATTCATCTTTAGATAAATAGTTTTTAGCAATAACAACATCGGTTTCTAAAATTTTCCCATTTGGAGAATTCTTCCATGATGTAAGTCCCATATTATCTTTTTCTGAATCAGCACGATTATATATTATTTCAGCTGCTGTTTGATGAGATACTGCATAATGCATTTTGTTTTGAACTTTTTTAAAAAATTTAATAGTTGTTGGTGCTTTAGAATCATAATCTATACTAGTAGCATATATATCAGTTATCTTTTGATAGAATCTTCTTTCTGATAATCTAATTTCTCTTATTTCAGCTAATAATGAATCATAATAATCCTCATCAAAAAATGCACCATTTTCCATTCTTCGTTTGTCAATAATATATCCTTTTTTGGAAAACTCTTTTAATATATTCGTTGCCCATCGTCTAAATTGAATTGCTTTATCAGAATTAACTCTATATCCAACCGAAATGACTGCATCTAAATTATAATATAATATATTTCTTTTTACTTTTCTATTTCCTTCTTTTTGAACTACCGAGAATTCCTCAGTAGTTGAATTTTTATTAAGTTCGTAGTCATTATAAATGTTTTTTAAATGTAAAGAAATATTATCAGTAGTACAATCATATAATTCACTCATAGCTTTTTGAGTTAACCATAAATCTCCATTTTCAAATCTAACTTGAATTCCCATATCATGTGTTTGTCTCTCAAATATCAAAAACTCCGCACTACTGCTTCTAATTACTAAATTATTTGCCATGATTCTCATCTCCTTTCATCTGGTCTTAACTAACCGTTCTCACTATGTCAATTTCTAATCTGATTTTACTTAAAATCACTCTATTTTCACTAATTATCATCATTTTTTATATATTTTAGTATAAACATGCAAGATGTTAATCTTTACAAAGCTTTATAAATAAAGGATTTCTACAAAAGTTACTATAAACCGTAATCAATTATTAGTATATAGTTTCCTGGTCATATGTCATTTAAATTATTTAGTTAGTTTTTTCGTTTTATTTTTATTGTAAAAGAATTCTTCAATATGAATTTGATGCCCATAATCATTAATATCATCAATTTGTTTCATTTTTTCATACATTCTCATAAATATTACATTAAATGGTTCATATGAACTACCAGAATTTCTAAATCTAATAGGAATATAATTCAAAGAATTAAAATCTCTATCATATTCTCTTTTATGTGCTTGTATAGAAAACTCTAATCTAAAAGATTCTTTTTCTTTTATTATTTTTAGTATATTAGAAACCTCATGATTAGTTTCATCTGAATACCAAGTAATAGTACTATTCTCCTTATCAAATAACTCATTATAATTTGAATAATTATATAATCTATATTTATTTTTTTCACATTCTAGTTCCTTAATATAATCTTGTTTTTCTTCTTCAGTTACTATATAAGAAGGAATAGTAGGTTCAGTAAATATTCTTATATTTTCAATATCATCAAATAATTCTTCAAACAATCTATATACTTCATAATTTTCTTTTGTGATTATAAATTCATGTCTATCATTCTCATTTTTTGAACGAATTGTCCAATATAAATCTAAATTACCACCAAATGATACATCAAATTGTTTATCTAATTCTTGAAAAGATACTCTTAATCCAAATTCGTCTTCATGTTTAATTACCTTCATATATTATAATCCCCCTAAGTTTATTAGTCATAGTATCATAATCAACTAGTTTATACTAGTTTTATTAATCTTATTTTATTTATTACTAAAAGCAAATATATCAACTTAAATTAATTATGCTTTTTATTCTTTTCTCTTTCTTTTTCTGCTTTTTTAGCTATTTTATTAAAATGTCTAAAAGTTTTTATAGCAGTCCAAACACCTTTTCCTTCAAAATACTTTTTAACAGCATCACTATATTCTTCTTCAGTGAAATTAAATCCCATTTCCTTTGAAACCTTCATTAGTAACTTTGATCTTTCTTCTTCACTAGCTTTTGAATTAACTCCACCTTTTAAAGTTAATTCTCTTATAAATTCATCATCATTATAAAACTTATCAACAAAACTTTTTGCGCTTTCTTTAGACATATTATTTTCCTCCTTTTAATAATCTAAGATTATTATAACATATTTTATAATAAAAAAATTCTAACGAATGTTAGAACTTTTTATTTTGATATTTTTGTTACAGTATATCCTCTTTGTCTTAATAATGATACTATTCCTCTATCACCTATAACATGATCTTGTCCTACCATATAAAATACATCTTTATTATCTTTAAAGTATTCTTCTAATTTATCAGTCATAGTTATATTTCTAGAATATAATATTTTTTCGTCAAATTCTTCTGCTGCCTTAATATCTTCTTCACTATATTTAGATTTATCTTCTTCTTTTATTGATGAACCATCATCTTTCCATATTTCTTTTTCATTACCCTTTTTCCAAATTTCAAAAGAGTCCTTTAATTCTTTTATTTGTTCATCTAAATTTTCAATTGCACTTATTATCATATTTTCATAAAATTTATCAGATAGACTAGCTAATACTTCTGATTGGAATTCAGTACCTTCAACAACTAAGAAATTCTTTTTTTCTTTTTTAGCCATATTAACAAAATATTCATCTATTCCTTCTTCAGCAGTTAAACCTGATTTTTCTATAACAACTTGTGTTAATGACCTAGAATAGTATTCTAAGTTTAATTTTTCTTTATCTATTAATTCTATTTCTAAATTATTATCTTCTACATATTTCATTAGTTTATTATAATTTTCTTCTGACGACATATGATTCTTAATAGTATCATCCCCATCATATGTGAATTTTTCTAATTGTTCAAGAACTTCATCTAAAGATTCGTCTTCTTCATTGTCAATTTCAGCGGCTACATAATGACTTTCATCAAATGCTTTAGTTACATATTTAGCAAATTCTGTATTTTTTAAACTTCCGGCATGAATTGTACCAAGTATATAAATTGTATTACTACTTCCTTCTTTTGTTACTTTATACATTAGTGGTGTTATTATTTCCTTTTTATTTTTTGTATCTTCATTTGTTTTTTTACTACAACCACATCCAGTTATAGTAAATAATCCTACTATTAATAAAATTAATATTAAAAATCTCTTTTTCATATTTCCTCCTTTTTTATTTTAAATAATCTTTGGCTTCTTTTAATACTTCGTTTAAATTATAAATCTTTATAGAATAGAACTTCTCATCATTAGAAATATATACTTTATCTTTTTCTAATTTTATTAATCCTTTTATGTGTCCTACTTTTTCATAATTATCTATTATATATGAATTTGAATTATCTCCAATATAGATTCTACCATACTTATCTTTTCCAAAATAATGATTTACTTTACCAATTTTTTCTATTTTGTTTAATTGTTTTTTATCTTTAACATTATATATAACTAAATCTTCATTAGTATAATTTACAAATAATAATTCTTTTTTATCATCATAAAATATTTTTTCTACTAAGCTTTTATTTTTTATATCATATTCTTCTTTAATCTTATCATAATCAGTTATTTTTATTGAATCATCTTTAACAAAATCAAATTTCATATCTACACTTTTAATATCTTTATTTGACTTTGTTTCATATAATACTACTCTGTTTTCATTATTAGGTATTAATAAGAATCCATCTTTAGATAACGCTACTTTAGAATAATTATCTATATTAAATTCATATTTACCTAGAAGTTCATAACTCTTTCTACTTTCCATGCTTAGATAATTAACAGAACCATTTTTTAAGAAAGCTAGATAAAGTTCTTTATTTAGATTTGAATATATATTTATTATTTCATCATCTAAATTAAAGACTTCTACTACTTCTCCAGAATCACCATCTAAAATATTAACAGTTTGATAATTAACTACTACAATATGATTAATATCTTCTGGATATGATTTAGTTATAAATCTACCATAATTACCTTCGAATATCCTAGTCCAATTAGTATCACCAGAAGTATAATTATATGATACCGAAATCATACTAAACTCTGTACCATATGATCTATTTAAAAGCATATAAAGATTACCATTTTTAGTTAACATTCCTGATACATAACTAGCATCTATTCTAGTGGAATTAATTTCTTTAGCAGTTTTTAATTCTATTACATGAACTTCTAAATAGTCTTCTTCATCTACATTAAAACTATCATCTGTAGTAGTTGCGAATAAATATTCATCATTATCAGAATAATATAAATCATCTATAAATTTATCGTTTGTTGAAATACTACCTACTACTTTATCTTCTTTTAAATTATAAACATATACATTCTTTTTATCTATATATGATAAATAGTCTTTACTACCTATAACTGATTTATATTTTTCATCTTTCTTTTCTATTTCTTTTATTAATTTACCATCTTTAATAGAAATAATATTTATATTCCCTTCTTTATTTATATAGGCAAATCTATCATTATCCAGGAATGAAAATGATTCTTCATCAAATGTTCCATTTAAATCATAGTTATCTATAACTTTCATTGTCTTAGTATTAAATAAAGTTAGTTTTTCAGATTCATCATATACTAAACCATATTCATTATTATCGCTAGTTTTAATAAATGTCGCAACTCCATCTGTTTTTAATTCAGAAATATTTTTATATGAAGATCCTACATCATATAATCCTAAACTTTCTACTAACTCATATTCAGCTTCTGATGTATAGGGCATATTAACTCCATCAAATTCAGTTAAAGCTTGATATGAATAATTAATCGCATCATATCTATTATCATTTTTTAATGATTCTTTAGATTTAGTTGATAGTGATTCTGCTTGATGTAATCTTAAAGTATTCTTTTGTGAATTAATCTTAATAAGCATAATAGATGTATAAAGAGCTAGTAAGAATAAAAATGATGCCGCTATTAATGAAATGATTAGTATTCTTTTTTGTCTTCTTATTTTATGCCTTTGTTTTAAATCATCATAGTCTAAATTATACATTGGTGCGATTAATCTAAGTTTTTCTTCTTTTAATTTCTTCAATACATCTTTTTTTGTTTCTCCTCTAACATCTGCCGCTAGTGGTTCTACTAATACTTTTTCTTTTTTCTTTTTACCATTTTTTAATATTTTTTCTTCTTCATCATAAAGTACTTCTTCTGGAAATGAATCTTTTGGTTCACCTTCAATTAATACACAAAATATATTTTTTCTACCTCTTAGTTTTTTAAAAGTCTCTATTTCTTTTTTACACCATAAAGAATCTTTTAATCTTGGTGAACAAATAACTATTAAGTATTTAGAATTTTTTAATGAATCAATTATTGGATCTTCTAAATTACTTGATAATGGTAATTCATCCTGATCTCTAAATACTCTTCTAATTGTTCTACCTGTTATACCTAGTTTTTCTTTAACATTTTTAGGTAATTCATAAGTTTCTAAAATCTTATGTAAATTTTCCGCTACAAATTTATCTAAATCACAGTGCCTATAACTTATAAAAGCATCATATTTAAAATCCAATATATTCACCTCTTTTTAAGTCCATATTCATTATAACATAGAATAAGTAGGATTACTCCTACTTATTCTTTAGTCATTACTTTTTTTGACCAAGTTCTTTTATTTTATTTCTATATTCTTTTAGTATATTCATTTGATTATAAAAATCATCAACATTCCATTTACAAAAAGTAAAATCTTTATTATTGTCTTTTTTATAACTCTCTAATTCTTCTATATCATAATACTTAACAGAATTAACTTCTTCTTTTTGCAATATAAAATCCTCTTCATTTAAATTTGTAAAAACTATATAATTATATGAAAAATAATTAGGATTTTCACTTTTAAAAACATTAATTTCTTCTATATCACTTATATTCAATCCTATTTCTTCTTTTATTTCTCTTTTTAAAGCATCATTGCATGATTCACCAGCATCTACATGTCCACCAGTTTTTGCCCATTTTCCTGGATTCTTTTTCTTAGTGAATGCACGTTGTTGGAGTAATATTTTACCTTCATAATTCATTATCCAAGCAGATACATGTCTATGAAATAAGTTTTCTTCATGTACTTCATCTCTTGTTTTTGAATAACCTAAGAATTCATTATTTTCATTATATACATCTATCATTTCCATAATACTACCTCCTATGAACTGTAATAATACAATAATTATATGAATTAATTGTTATTATTATATTTTCTATTTCTACATAATAATTCTTTCCTTTTTTATTAATAATTGATTTTTTATTTAATATTATTTTTTTATATATTCAATATCATAAATATTATCATTACGTTTGATTCTTCCTATACCTAGTTTAGTTGTATGTATCTTATCAATATTATTTAGTAATTCATTCATATTAACACCTTATATATAATTTTTTGTAATATTAATTATATTATAACATATAATTAAATATGAAATTAAATAGTATAGTTTATAAATCAGAAATTGATTTTAGAAATTTTGTTTTACATAATATAAATAACATAGATAAATTATATGTATTTGAAGATGTTTTAGATAAAATTGTATTCTTTTATTGTATTACAAAAAATAATTATTATGTTTCATCAAAAGTAGAATCTAGTAGTTTTAATATATATAAAAGAATATATGAAGAAATTAATAATAAATTAGGTTTAAAAAAAGAATACAATGAAAAATATTTAAAACTAAAAAGACTAAATAATTAGTCTTTTATTCTTTTATATATTACTTTTTTATTATCTATATTTATTTCTAAAGTATCTTCAGTAATTTCACATTTATAACTTAATTCTGCTTCCATAATAGTTTGATATTTTATTTTTAAAATACCATCTTTATATGTATATATAAAACTATCATAATAATTATTTTCTATTTTAGTATAACCAGTTCCATTTTTATCAAATGTAATAACAACAGCATCTTCTTTATTTTCCCATGATCCAACTATGCTTGGTTTACTACCACATCCAACAGTTATTAATACTAGTGCTAGTATAATTACCGGCAAAAACAGTTTCTTCATATAAACTCCTTTCTATCCCTTAAAAGTTACATCTATTAAAACAGGATAATGATCACTTATAACTAAATCCTTTATTACATTTTTACTTTTTAATTTAAATTCTTTACTTATAAAAATATGATCTATTTCTCTTTTATATTTAGATGGTTTATAAGTTTTTTCATCAAGTGGAATTCTTTTAATATCAAGTTCCTCTAACTTTGTAACAAATTCATTAAAAATATTATTATTGTTTTTTAAATTAAAATCTCCCATTAAGACTTTAGGTCTATTATCATCTTTTATAATTTCATATATCTTATTTAATTGTCTTATTTTAACAGATGGAATATATACTTCTAAATGAGTATTATAAATACTTATTTCTTTATTTCTATATTTAATTACTACATGAGTTAGTACTCTTTTAGTTAATGATGGAAAAGATGGTAAATGATAAGTTTTAGAAGATATTACTTCTAAAGGAGTAATAATTGGATTCTTTTCATTAATTCTTCTTAGAATAATTCTAGATAAAAATCTAAATTTACCTTCTACTTTATAGTCATATCCTAAATCATCTTTTATATCTTTATCAAGTTTAGGAAAAACTTCTTGAAGACCTAATACATCTATTTTATTTTTTTCTATATAACTATGTAATTCATCAACTTTTTTTCTTTTATAAGTTTTAGAATCATTTTGTATATTAAAAGTACTAATTTTCATATAATCACACCCACCTATTCTGTTTTTTCAATTAATTTAGCATGTAAAACTACTCTGTCAACTAAATTATCACTACATGTCGATAAAGTAAGAATTGAGCTAACGTTACTTAAATCAACTCCATAATCTTTATTAGATCTTGATGCCATCTCTTTAACAAAGTTATTAAAATCTATATTACCAAAATATGTTGTTATATAGTATTCTTCTGGACTTATTATATAAGTAGAAAATACTTCATAAATATATTTTCCTTTTTCAGTAACAAGTTCTATTTTTAAGTTTTCTTTTTTTGATTGCCAATCTTCTGTTAAAACATTTCTTAATGTACCAAACATAGAACCATCTTTTGTATTATGTCCATATATAATTAAATTCTTATCACTACCATCAAAATCATTTCTATAATCACCAAATATCCAACCAGAAGCATTCCATGTTCTATCAAATGTTCTTCTTAAATAATAACTATTATCATTTCCTCTAACAACTATATAATCTATATTAGTACCATTTACTTTTAAATAAGCAACTGTATTGGGATTATGATTTTTTAATTTAGCCCAATCAATTTCATATTTTTCATCAATTTTTGTTGCTTGATCATTTATTTCAATATATTGTTTTGTTTTTTCATCTAAGTCTCTATTATTTTTATTATCTATTAAATAACATACTATTTTATATCCAGAATATAAAAACATAGCTAAAAAAATAATCAAAAACATTATATATATAATATTCTTTACTTTTAATTTCTTTTTCATATGTATTCTCCTATGTTTATTATATCATTTTTAATATTATTCTTTTAGAATTTTTTTTAGTTTTTTACTATAATTGTCTAGTTCTTTTGATTTAATTTCTGTACTCATTCCATTTGTAAAATAATTACCACTAATTATTTTATTATTGTTATTGAAAGTTAATATTATTAATCTATCATTTTTTTCATCAATTTCTACTAATGGTGTATGGTCAAACTCAGTTAATCCGCAAGCATATTTAGCACATCCACCATCTATATTTAATGTATTATCATTTCTATAATATTCATAACCCAAATAATTGTTTACTGGTGTATGACCTATAATTGTAAAGTAATCTTTATTACCTACATTATTCAATAACATAGTCCAATAATCTTCTCTTCTAGTCCAAACTGTTAAACTAGTATCAATAGTATTATCTTTAATAAACATATCACAGTCATCTTTAACTATTTTAGGACATTTTGCATGAACTAAAACTATAGGCTTATCATTTAATTTTTCATTAAACTTATGGTATAGTTTTAAATTAGAAATAAAATTCATTATATCTTTTTCACCATCTTTAGTCATCAATTCTTTTAAACCATATAGTGTAGTTTCAGCTCCATTATAGAACCAATCTGAATCTAATCTCCACTTACCATTTTCTTTTTCTAAATAGGCTTGATACATCATTAATTCATGATTACCACCTAAGTATTCAATTTTAAAACCTTTTTTATTTTCTATTCTATCTTTAACATCTAAAAGAAGTCTAGCTGATTCTGGGCCTCTATCAAATAAATCACCATTTATATATAAAATAACTTCTTCAGTTTTATTAATATTTTCTAAATAAGAAATAATAGAATCATATATTTTGCCATTACCATGTAAGTCACTTACTATAAATTTTCTCATAAAAAATCACCAAGACCTATTATAACACAAAAAAAGTAGATAAAAATATCTACTTTACACATTAATATCATTAAATTCATTAACACTTTTTTTCTTCATATATATTAATAAACCAAATAGTATTAAACAATGTATACCTAAAATTGTTAATAAACAAAGTGTAGAACCAAGTGGTTCTTTTAAATATATTAAACCAAATATACTTAATCCTAATAAAGCCATTCCTATAAATACTGACATTGTAGAACTTGTACTTTGTTTTACTACTTCAGCATCAGTTTGAGCATCCATTTTTGGATATTTTAAATTCATTATTATACCAACTAATTCTGATATTAAAGGTAGTACAAATGAAGCTACTAATAGTATTAATAATTGAACTATTGATATATTAAAGAATATAAATATTATTATTACTCCAATTATTATACAAGGAATCATAACTAATACCGCAGTTAATACTTTTGATAAAAGAATCTTTGATGTTTCAATTGGTAAACTTTTTAATATATTAAATGATCTACCTTCTAACGAAATCATTGAACTAGTAATGGAAGTTAAGAATGATGCAAAACAAATAAGACCATATGTTATAAGTGGTATATATAAAGCTGCATCTGCTTCTGTAATCTTAACTCCTTGACTAGAAAACATACTAGCAAATAAATCAAATTTAATACATACACTTACACATAATATTAAATAAAATACTAATCCTATACCAGCATTAGTAATAAATACTGGTGAAGATGTAAATCTTTTTAATTCTTTTTTAATTAATGCTTTCATTGGACTATTAGACTTAATAACAGCCGCTTTATTACTTGATTTTCTACTACTAACAGATTTTACTCTAGTATTAATTTTGAAATAAACTAAACTTAATAAAAATACTATTAAAGCTAGTAAACCAATATTTATTGGAATAAATATTAGTAAATCCATTATTTTAAAATCTATAACCATATTTACAAATGCACCAGCTGGATAATATAGTTTAGTTATAATATCATTTAAACTAGTAGCATTTTCAGCTAAATTTTTAATTATTTCGTTTAAATTAAATGATACATACATTAATAAACAGAATACTATTGATGTAATAATTATTTGAACTAAGTTCTTATATTTAAATCTAGATGCTAAACCTGATGTGATAGCTCCTATTATACAAGATATTACGACTGGTATAACTGGAAGTAATATAAGCATAAAGAATGATACTACATAAAATGATGCCCCTACATCACAATTAACTGCATAAGCCGCTATAGCTGGTATCATAAATACTGAATTAAACAATAATTCAAATAAATAGAATTTAAATATTCTAACAAATAATACTGTAGATTTTTTAATTGGTAAAGATAATAATAAATCATCATCTTTACAATTAAATAATAAATTACCTGTTTTATATATACCTTCTATAATAGTTAATATGAAAGATAAAAATACAAATAATGATAATGTAACATACTCTAAATGTGTTTGTTTTAAATTGTCAATAAACATATTTGCATATGCAAACATACATAAAGCTAAGAAGCAATAAATAACTATAGGTAAAGCTTTACTTTTCTTTTTTCCATCTTTACTCTTATTATTTAATACAAATAATTCCATGTCATTAGATAGACATGCTTTTAATAATGACCATATCTTTTTCATATTAGTTTTCCAATTCTAAGAAGACCTTTTCTAAAGACTTATCTCCTTTTACTTGTTTCATGCTTCCCACTTTAACTAATTCACCTTTTTTAATAATAGCTACTCTAGAACATAATTTTTCAGCTACATCTAGTATATGCGTAGAGAAAAATACTATTCTACCTTCTTTAGTCATTTCATTCATTATTTCTTTCATATCAAATACTGCTTTTGGATCAAGGCCTACAAATGGTTCATCCATTATTAATACTTTAGGATCATGAGCTAAAGCTGATATTAAAGCAATCTTTTGTTTCATACCATGTGAAAATGAATTAATTGTATCATTTAATTTATCTTCTATTTCAAATATCTTCGCATATTTCTTAATATTTTCTTTTCTTCTTTCTTGAGTAATTTCATACATATCACAAATAAAATCTATATAATCAATTGCTTTCATATTTTCATATAATTCTGGATTATCAGGTACATAAGCAATTTCCTTTTTACATTCAACAGTATCATCTTTAATAGATTTTCCATTAATTAATATTTCACCTTCATCAAAATCATGAATACCTACAATTGACTTAATTAATGTAGTTTTACCTGCTCCATTATGTCCAATAAAAGCAAATATTTCTCCATCTTCAACATTAAAACTAATATTTTTTAAAGCTACTTTATCTCCATATTTTTTAACAACATTTTTAATCTCTATCATTTTTATTCTCCTTTTCTATAAATCTCTCTGCTTTTTCTAATATATCAACTACATCTTGAAAATCTTTTAATAAATTATATGATTCTTTCAAAGAAACAAACCCAGCAAAATCAGTTTCACTCTCCTGATTCTTTATACTAAATGATGTAGGTCTACCTACAAAGAAAACAACTGTCTTATCAACATTTTCTTTAGGACTATACTTGTTTTCTTCTCTAAAACCAGGAATTATTGTAACATCACAATTTGTTTCTTCTTTTACCTCTCTTAATGCAGTCTCCTCTTCTGTCTCATTTGGTTCTACATGTCCTTTTGGAAACCCATAGTGACCTTCCTTATGTTTTACCATAAGAACTCTTTTTTGATCATCAAAGACGATTATTCCACATGATTTTTCTTTTTTTCTTTCTTCCATAAAAACCTCCTACAATTTTTTCTTTTGTTTTTTTAATATTTTTCCTACCTCTTCAATATGAAATTCTTGTAATCCTTCTTCTTCAGCAGTTTTAGCATACATTAGAGGCGTAACTAAATGATCTCTTACTTTGTCTAAATCAGAATGTTTAGGTAAGTCATCATCATCTATAACTACATAGTTTTCAATACTTGGATGCCTAGATAAATATAATAATATTTCATCTTCTTTACAAATTGGCATTTCAGAAAATTCATTTATTTTTTTACTTACTTCTGGAGTTCTACCTATACAATCTATTCCATATTTTTCAAATAATTTATATATTTCATTTACCCATTTAACATCTGTTTCTAATGTTTCTTCATCTATAAAACATTTTACTGATGCCTCTATTACAACTTTACAGTCATATCTTTTACACATTTCCCCAAGTATCCTTATTCTTTTTTCTGTAGCTTCTTTAGAATTATCTTTGCAAGTATTTATTACTCCATCAAAATCTAAAAAAATTACATTCTTCCAAGAACCCTTTTCCATTAATTACTCCTATCTGTTTCATTATATATTTCCATAAATATATCATCTAATTCATTTCTTACTTTCATATAGTTATCTGGCCAGTCCATATAACCACTTGCATTTATTTCTCTGCCATCATCTAAAGTAAGGGTCATACTAAATGAGTCACCATCTAACACATATGGATCATTACCTTTAAAACCATCCCATTTAACAACACTATATTTATTTAAAACTTCTTCTACTTTCTTTGAGTAATTATCACTTACATATAATGAGATTTCATCTTTATCAGGTACATCATATGGTTTAATAGTAACTTTACACCCATTTTTATCATTTTCTAATTCATATTTGACTCCACTATTTACCATATAACCTTTTGAATAAGTAAAATATAATCTTTTTATTTTCTTAATATCTTCTCCACTTTTACTCATTAATAATAATCCAATTAATACCCCAATTATTATAACACAAAAACAAATTATTAAAACTTTAATTTTCATATCAGCACACATTTTTTATTTAGACCTTTCTACTAAATTATATCACATTTTACAATCGTTAGTATACAATTTGTATACCTTGTTTACTGATAAAAGACACAAGATAAAACTTGCGTCTTTTATTAATTAGTTAAAGTTAAAGAACCATCTATTGGTAAATTAGTATAGTTAGCATCAGTTAAATTAATTGTTCTGGTTGCTCCTACAACGTTTTCTATTTGTATAGTACTTGTTTCAGTTGTCATAGTTGTATTTTGCAGTGATGAATCAAACTCATGATCACCATCTGATGCAGTTTGTTTAAAATATATTGCTGGAGCTCCAGTTTCAGCAAATGGAACATTATTAAATACAGCATCACCATTTGAATCAGATGTAATAACTGTTCCATATTCATTACCAGTACTATCCGCTCTAATAAAAGTTGCTCCTACTATTGGATTACCAGTTGATGTACCATCATCAGTAACATGTAATGTTAATGTACCAGTAGAACCTATAGTAAATGAATATGTATCTGTACCTTCAACTATAGAAACAGAACTAGGATTAATAGAACTATTATCATAGCCTGTTACTTCAGCTGTAACAGAATATGTATCATTAATTAAACTACCAGTACCTGTACCATTTGTAATAACAATCGTCTTAGACATATAAATCCCCCCTTTTTTATTTGGAATTATTCATTCCAATTTATAATATTCAAATAAATATTTTTAACTCATAACATTAAACCAATAAAAAAATAATTCTTGTTTAAACAAGAATTATTATTTTCTTTTTCTTATTGTATTTCGTATTTTTTCTTTTAAATTACCATTATAACTATTTATCTTTTCAAATACAAATGTTAAGTTTCTCATAACAGATATTTCTGCGATTGCAAATACTGCACATAAAGCAGTTGCTTTAACAGATATATTAGTTATATCAAATATATGATAGAAATAGTTACATCCTACTATAAATCCTAGTACACAAATTACTAATACCATAAAACGATATTTATTCATTGGTCTTATTATATCCCATAGAATTAAGAATCCTACAGCTGATAATAAATATGTGCTAGCAGTACCTATTTCTATTGATGGTATTTCAAATAATTGTGCAAACATAACAAGTGCTGCAATAGTAAAGAATGAAGTTAATGCAGCTGGTAAAGATTTAATTAGTGTCCTCTTTATAAATCTACCTTCTTGTTTCTTTTCATTAGGTTCTAGTGCAAGTAAAAATGCAGGTATACCTATATTAAACATTGATACTAATGATACTTGGTTAGGTTCAAGTGGATAAGCAAATGCGTTATATATAGAGAAGAACGCTAATAATAATGAGAATATATTCTTATATAAGAATAATATTGCAGATCTTGTTATATTATTTATATCTCTTCTACCTTCAGATACAATTTCATTCATGTGTGAAAAATCTGAATCTAATAATACTACTTGAGCAGCTTGTCTAGCAGCATCACTACCACCACCCATAGCTATTGAACAGTCAGCTTCTTTCATGGCAAGTATATCATTAACACCATCACCAGTCATAGCTACTTTAAGTCCATTAGCCTTTAGAGCTTGTACTAAATATTTTTTTTGTTCTGGTTTAACTCTACCAAATACTGTATATTTAGTAACAGCATCTAGTATCTTTTCTTTAGTATCTAGCATAGTTGCATCTACATATTGTTCCGCATTAGTTATCCCTGCAGATTTAGCTATTCTTGAAACAGTTATTGGATTATCACCAGATATTACTTTTATATTAACACCTTGTCTTTCAAATTGACTAAATGTTGCTTTAGCATTTTCTCTTATCTCATTATGTAAAGCAATAAATAATATTGGAGTTACTTTGCCATTTCTATCTTCTTTAACAAAGGCAATAACTCTCTTACCTGTGTTAGTATAATTTTCTATATTAATGCTATTTAAACTTTGATCTCTAGCACTTAATAAATATTCAGGTGCACCTAACTTATATATATAATCATTAGTAATAACTTCAGAATACTTCTTTTTTGAATCAAATGGTCTTAATTCAATATATTCCATTGTTTCTCTTTCTCTAAAGAAATTTCTCATAGCTTGCATTGTAATATTATTATCAGGTAATGTCATTATATATTTAGATAATAATATTTTTGCTTCAGCTATTTCTTCATTTGTTTCTTTATGAGCACCAAATACTTCATAAACTTCCATGACATCAGTTGTAATTGTTCCAGTTTTATCAACACATAATACATCTACTCTAGCAAGAGTTTCAATACTTCTCATGTCATGTAATAATACTTTCTTTCTAGCTAGTCTTGCTGCACTCAAAGCAAGAGCTATAGTAACTAATAAATATAATCCTTCTGGAATCATTCCTATTACAGCGCTAACCATTTGAGTAACTGATTTTTGTAATGATGTTCCATTTATATAACGTGCTTCATAAAATAATGCTATTCCTATTGGTATAATGATAATACTAGCAACTTTAATAATAGTTTCTATATCTTTAATCATCTCTGATTTTTTTTCTTTAACTTCTTTTGCTTTCTTAGTTAACTTTGCTGCATAAGAATCTTCACCTACATAAGTTAACTTAGCCATTAAATTACCTGATGTTAAAAAACTACCAGATTTTAATTCAGACCCTACTTTTTTCTCTACTTCATCTGCTTCACCAGTAAGTAATGATTCATTAACCCCAGCCATACCATAAACTACTTCAGCATCTGCTGGAACCTGTGCTCCACTCTCAAGTCTAATTACGTCACCTAATACTAATTCATTAGATTTTAATCTTACTTCTTCACCATCACGCATTACAGTATATTCAGATATATCTAATAATGCTAATTCATCTAAAACTTTTTTAGCTCTTAATTGTTGAAATATACCAATTAATGTATTAGCTATAACAACTGGTAAAAAAGTTAAACTCTTAAATGAACCAGTTACTATTAATAAAACTGTTAAAAAAGCAAAAACCATGTTAAAGTATGTAACTACATTTGAAATAATTATTTGTTTAACTGTTTTACTAGCTTTGTTTTCAATTACATTTACTTTACCTTTTTCAACCATCTTAGCTACTTCAGCTGATGTTAAACCTCTCTCTTCCATACTACAACCTCTTTCTAACTCAATAAAAAGTTATCTACATATGTATTATACTACATAAGTTATTATTTTGAAACAAGTAAAATTAATACTTAACATATTTATTTAAAAGTTAATAACCCATATTCAATGGGTAAATTACCATAATAATAATCAGTTAATATAAAAGTTATATTTTTAAGACTGTTATACGAAAAAACGAAAACATCAGTTTTATCAACCAAAAAGGTACTTATTAATAAATTCCCACAAGAATTAAATACTATTTTATATATTCCTTTTTCTAAAAACATATCTAATTTATTATCAATAATTTCATCACAAACTTTTTCTTTAAAGCAATTATATATTCTTACATTTGTTTTATAAAAACTATTATATATTTTTATTGTTATATTCATTTTAATCACCCTCAATTTATGATATGAAATTAATAAAATTATAACTATTTTATATAACTAAAAAAACAAGCTAAGCTTGTTTTTACAATTCTGCATAAGGTGCAATTCCATTAAAATATGTAGATAAATCTGTTATTGTGAATGTCTTATTTGTTGCAATTATATTTTGATTGTTACCTCGGGATATATCTTCATTATCATCAGGCTTTTCTGGTGGTTCACCTTCTGGTTTTTCTGGTGGATTACCATTTCTATCTTCAGGCATACCACCATTTTTATCACCAAGAGATGAGTATGCTAATTGTACGCCTAAATTATAACTATTTATTTTTGTATAGAAACCATTTGTTTCTTCTCCATCAATTTCTCCGTTTTTATATAAAGTATAATTTCCTATATCCAAATTACCACTACTATATATTAAATTAGAATATGATCTATCTGTTTTAAATGCAAATACATTTTTATTATCTTTATTTAATAATGTTACAATATCATTTTCTTCTGGTTTTACTGAGAATGATAGAGCTATAAACTTTTGTTTACTATTAGGACTAATGCTATCTAACATATCTCCTGTAGAAATAACTGCTCCTGCGTTTATATAGATTCCATCTTCTGAATCTAAACCTGAATCAGAACCTGGGAATGATATTGCAATTATTTTTCCTCCGTTTAATATTAATTCTCCATTTGAATCAATCGCATCCCCCTCTTTAGCATCTAAAGAAACTATAGCTGTTAAACTATTAACATTTATAGTTATAGTATTTCTAGCATTTTCATTATCACTTTTATCTGTTGTAGTATTTAAACAATCATCATACGCATTAACTACATAATCCCCTGATGCTCCACTAAAAGTAAGATTCCCCTTAGTTTCTATTCCTTCATCATTCTTGCTATTTACTTCTAAATAACCTTCTCCTTCAAAATATAGATCAATATCTGAACTAATCGCTCCTGATGCTTTATAAAAATAATATGGATCTCCATCTTTAAGATCTTCTTCATTTGCTTTAACTTTGGCAAATAAAATATTATCTATATCAGAACTAGAATAAACTCCATAGTAATTAGTATAGTTACTATAGCTAATATTTGCCGAATAATTATCACTATAGTTATTTAAATCTTCTGAAGGTATTAAACTTATTTTTTTTAATTTACCTCCATCTAAATAATTATGAGTATTCTTTTTAGTGCTTATAGTTACTTTATGATCAGTATAAGTTATATCTTTATTATAAGCATATACTACTGGTACTTTTTTAGAATCTGTATCTATTTTTAAATCATTTAATGTTATATTTAAGTCGGCATCTAAATGATTAGTATTTATACTAACCATTCCACCTTTTAAATTACCCGTAAATTCTAATTTCTTTGTTGTATTAATATTAATATTTGTTATTTTTAAGGGTTCTACTTTTAAATTATTACCTTCTTTAACAAAATCATCATAATCTAATGGTTTATACATAGACACACCATCAAATAAAAATTCTGTTACATATACTTCAGGTAAAGTTTTAGATTTATAATCACTTAAAAAAGTATCAAAATCACTTTGTGAATATGTTTTCATCTTTTTATTAGAATACGTTAAATTACTTACATTTATTACATAAACAAAATCATGACTTTGTTTATAAAAATAATTAAATATTAATAAACCTACTACTCCGATAACAAAAACAGATAATACTATTATTAGTATATTTCTACTTTTATTCATATTTATCACCTTTACAATAATTATAACATTAAAAAAGAGTGTTTAAAAACACACTCATTTATTAAATTCATAGTATTTACACCCTTTTGACTCATATATTTCCATTGCATTAGGTAAATTAAATATCTTATATAAGAAAAGATTATATAACTCATCTATTAAAAATAATGAAAATAAACTAATGCTTATCGTTAAGAATACTTTTTTTGGAATACTTTTCGATAATTTAATTAAAAAAGGCATTAACACATACATTAAAAATAAACCTGCGCATCCAAAGCATAATAAACTTCTTAAACAAACATATCCATTTATATTACCAAAATTAAGTATTTCAACATTATAATCCCAAAATCTTAATCCAGCTATCCTATATAATAGAAAACCCGCCAAATATTCTAATAATCCACCAACTATAAGTGATACTAAGAATATTAAAACAGGACTCTTTCTAAATTTATAAGTTAATCCAAACATTAAAAAAGCACCTATGGCATATATATTCATCCAAGGAAGAAAATTACCTCCTTGCCAATATAATTCTTTCATTCCTCCATTAAAAAAATAAAATATAAATTCAGTAACCCATCCTATTATTCCCGCTATTACAAACAATAAACAAGCAATTCCTACTTTTTGCCATAATTCTAATTTTTTACTACTATAATCCATATTATCCCTCTATTATAATTATAACATATAAAAGAAAAAAATGTGTAGTTAATCTACAACACCTATTTTATTTAATGGCCAAATTCTAAAAGTTACTCTACCAATTATTTGATCTTTTTTTACTGGGCCTATACCACTATCTCCCTCTTTTGGTGTTCTACTATCTAGGGATATAGCTCTATTATCGCCCATTACAATATAAGAATCACCTGGCACTTTTACTAATCCTATATCACTCATCTTAAAATCAGCTGAAACAGTAGATGCAAATGAATTATCTAATTCTTTACCATCAGCATAAACTTTATTATCTTTTATTTCTATTACTTCATTTGGTAAACCTATTACCCTTTTTATTATTCTTGTTCCATCAACATCCACAACAACAATATCATATCGTCTTATATCAGTCATTCTATATCTTAACTTATTTAGAATTAACACTTGTCCATCAGCAAGTGTAGTATCCATTGAAGGACCATCAACTCTTACTGGTTCAAATATAAAGATTCTTATAACCACTACTACAAGTATTATCAAGGCATAACTAATTATTTCTTTTATTACTTTATTTTTTTTATCTACTTGTTTTTTTTGCTCTGGTTGTTTAATTACAATTTTATTTTCTTCCATTTTAATTACCTCAATAAAAATTATATAATACTACTAATTTTTTTACAAGAAAAAAACAAGTATTTACTTGTTCTTTACTTTGTTTCTTTAACGTTTTTATTTCTTTCTTTAATCCTGTAGTTAGCAATCTTATCTCTTAAGAATCTTAATTTAGCTCTTCTAACTCTACCTTTTCTAACTACTGTAATCTTATCAATCTTTGGCGAATTAACTGGAAAAATTCTTTCAACACCAATTCCTGAAGATTTTTTTCTAACTGTAAAAGTTTCTGAAACACCAGATCCTTTTCTTTCAGTACAAACACCTTCAAAAGCTTGGATTCTTTCTTTGTTTCCTTCAATAATTCTAACGTCTACTTTTAAAGTATCTCCTACTCTAAATTCAGGAACGTTTGGATTGATTTGTTTCTTTGTGATTTCTCTAATAATATCCATACTATATCTTCCTTTCCTAATTATATAACCAGCAATCATTATTACGATAAGCGGATTGCTTTTTTCACAACGTTTATAATATTATCATAAAATTATATAAAAATCAACTGTTTTTTACTAATCTGTATATCTATCACCCTTATATTTATTCTTAAATGCCATAAATTTAAAATATATCTTAATAAAATTCTTTTTACTAGTCTTTTTAACTAATTTATATGCTTTTTCTTCATTTTGATATTTAATTATACCCTTTTTAATAAATATGCTTATTTCATTATTATCTTTCCATTTTGGAAATACTTCATCAATTCTTTTTAAATAATCTATTAATATATTAGTATTTTCTATAATACTTTTATCATTTTTAATTACTTTAGTAATACCTGTTAAAAATGCATTAGTAACAAGTATACTTTCCATTTTATCTCTAATCTTTTTACTAGATTTACTATAATTATTCATTATTTCTTTAGCTGAATCTAAATATGCTTTATGTTTTTCACCTAAAGTATTTATTAATGAACCAGATACTTGAACATAATAATAAACTATTGTATTTAAAAATATCATATTCTTTAATCTTAATTTAATTTGATGTTCAAATAACATATCTTCATATCTACTTAATGATTCATCAAAATATAAACCATCTACCAATTCTTTTTTTATTATTTTACCAGTTATATAAGTTGCTTTATTAAGAACTTCTAAATTATCTTCCAAAGAGCCCATTACTAAATCTTCTTTAGGTATTTTACCTTCAGTAAAGAAATATTTTTTACCCTTATCTTCGAATACTACTAGATGATAACTATCTATAACGTCACCATCATATTTTTCAGCTCTATCAACCATTATTTCTATAGCGTCTTTTGTTAATATATCATCTGAATCCACAAATAACACAAAATCACCTGTGAATGTTTTTAAACCCATATTTCTAGATTTACTAACACCTTGATTTATTTCACTATAAATAGGTCTTATTCTATCATCTTTTGATGCATAAGATTTAATTAATTTTTTAGAATCATCTGTAGAACAATCATCTATAATAATTATTTCTAAATTTTTATATGTTTGATTAATAATACTATTAAGGGTTTTTGGTAAATACTTTTCTGCATTATATACTGGTACTATAACACTAACTTTATTCAAAATAATCAATACCTATAGCTTTCTTAACTTCTTTTAATGTTTTGTTAGCTCTTGATTTTGCCTTAATAGTACCTTCTTTTAAAATAGTATTTACTTCATTCATATGTTCTTCATAGTATTTTCTTTTTTCTCTAATTGGAGTCAATAATTCTTCCAATACTTCGTATAAAACTTTTTTAATTTTAACATCACCAAGCCCACCTGATTTATATTTATTCTTCATTTCATCAAGTGAACTAAATTCAGAATATTTACTTATTTGTTCATCATTACTAAATGCATCTAAATAAGTAAATACCATGTTACCTTCAATTTTACCCTTATCTTCTATATTAATATGATCTGGGTCAGTATACATACTCATTACTTTTTTATGAACTTCTTCACTAGTATCAGATAAATATATACAATTACCTAAACTTTTACTCATTTTAGCACTTCCATCTAAACCTGGAAGTCTTTGTTCAATTTCCTTTTCAGAAAGAATTGCTTCACATTCTACTAAAGTATCACCATATATTCTATTAAATGATCTAACTACTTCATTAGTTTGTTCTAATAGTGGTAATTGATCATTACCTACCGGAATAAGATTTGCTTTAAAAGCAGTTATATCCGCAGCTTGACTAACTGGATAATTTAAAAATCCTACTGGAACACTTTTTTCAAAACCTCTTTGAACTATTTCTGTCTTAATAGTTGGATTTCTTTGTAATCTAGATACTGTAACAAGATTCATATAATAATATGTTAATGTTGTTAATTCATCAACTTCTGATTGAATAAAAAATGTTACTTTATTTGGATCTAATCCTACACTTAAATAATCTAATATTACTTCATGTAAATTATCTTGTATTTTTTTTGGATTATCAAAATTATCAGTTAGAGCTTGAGCATCCGCAATCATAACATACATTTCATCATAATTTCCTTCATTTTGCATTCTTACTCTATTTTTTAATGAACCTATATAATGACCTAAATGTAACTTCCCTGTTGGTCTATCTCCAGTTAAAATAATATTACCCATATTATCTACTCCTTCCCTTTTTATTATAATTTACTGTTTCTATTCTTTCTACTTCTTTAATAGCTATTTCTTTTTTTAATGCATCTAATTTCATCATAACTAATGATAAATATTCTGGTTCTAAATATTGAGCATATAAAGTAATAATTAGTCCTTGCATTCTATCTATTTCACCAAATACATAATTTCCACCTTCATCATCAGTTTCGTCATTTAAAACAATTTCAACTTGTTTCATTAATGTATCTAATTTCTTTTGTAAATTCTTTTTAGCTATTTTATTTACAAATGATGGTTCAACAAGCATAACCTTATTAACATCATATTTTTTAGGTTTAAATTTATATGCCCCATCTATATTTATATTAATCATTTTTTTATTAGCAGTATCATCCATTAATGAATACTTACCAATAACTTTTCTAACTCTATTTTTTATTAAATCCGGTCTTTTTTCTTTTGTTTTTTTAACTTGTTCTTCTTTTCTCCACTCTTCTATCTTTTTATGATCGCCAGATAATAATACATCAGGTACTTTCATACCTCTATATTCTCTTGGTTTAGTATAAGTAGGATAATCAAGAAGATTATCTGTAAATGATTCATTTTCCTTAGACTCATTTTCTATTACACCTGGGATTAGTCTTGTTATTGAATCAGTTATAACCATAGATGGTAATTCTCCACCAGTTAAAATATAATCTCCAATAGATAATTCTTCATCTACAATAGATTCAATTCTTTCATCAAATCCTTCATAATGACCACATATTAAAATCAAATCCTTTTCCTTACTAAGATCTTTAGCCATTTCTTGAGTAAACTGTTTACCTTGTGGAGTCATTAATATTACTTTACTATTTTTTTTCTTTAAGTCTTCTACTGCCTCAAATACTGGTTCACATTTAAGAACCATACCTGCTCCTCCACCATATGGGGTATCATCTACTTGATTATGTTTATTATTGGCATAATCTCTAAGATTTTTTATATTAATTTTTACTTTATCTTGATCAATTGCTCTTTTAATGATTGATTCAGTTAAAAAACCATCAAACATATTTGGAAAAAGAGTTAATATATTTATCTTTAACATTATACTAGACCCCCAATCTCAGTATAGTAAATTTTATTATCTTCTATTTTTATAATTAAATTTTTAACGTATGGAATTAATATATCTCCAACTTTTAATACATCATTAGCTTTTGGATTAAAAATTATATCAGTAACTTTTCCAATATTTTTATCTCCAATAAAAACTTCATAACCAATTAAATCTTCTATATATATTTCTCCATCATCTAAAACTAAATCTTCTTTATTTATAAAAACTTGTCTACCTTTTAAATATAAAACATCATTTATATTATTAAATCCTTTAAAGGTAACCATATCAAATATCTTATGGAATCTATAACTATTAACAATAAACTCTTCTTTTTCTCTACCAACATAAAATTTCATACCAACTTTAAATACTTTATCTTTATGTCTAAAATCAGATAGTATTCTAAGTTCACCCTTAATACCATGTGTATTAACAATTTTACCAATATTTATAAATTCCATAGAATCACCTACTTATTTAATTCATACATAATAATGGATGCAGAAACAGATACATTTAAACTTTCACAGTTTTCATTCATTTTAATATATATATTTTTATCTACTAATTTTTTTACTTCTTCACTGATGCCATTTCCTTCATTACCCATTATTATAGCATATTTCCTATCATTTTCCACATTTTTTACATCTATTCCGTCAACTACATCAGTACCATAAACAGTATAGTTGTTTTCTTTTAATAAATTAATAACTTTTACTAAATCGTCTCTAACTATATTAAGATGAAAATTCATACCTTGAGCACTTCTAAGTGCTTTAGTGTTATATAAATCCACTGTATTTTTACTAAGTACTATATTCTTTATATTAAACGCAACTGCTGATCTTATAATCGCTCCTAAATTCCCTGGATCTTGTACACCATCAAGAATCATAACAGGACTATTTAAATCTAATTCATTAAACTTAATTTCACAAACACCAATTATATCTACTTTAGAAGGTAGTTCACTAATAGTATTCATTACTTTTTCAGTAACATATACTTTTTCTACTTCTAAATCAATATCTCTTTCACATAGAATTATTTCTTTTAGTAAGTCAGATTTATATGCTTCAAGAACAAGATGTTCTCCCTCAACTAGAAATAACTTTTCACTCTCTCTATATTTCTTTTCTTTTAACTTTCTATATTCTTTAATCTTTTTATTATCAACAGATTCTATTATCATTTTAATCCTCCGAATCCTTCTATTTCACCTAGATAACTATATTTTGATAATAGTTCCTCTTTTTTTATTCCGTATTGTTTTTCAAATTTCTTGTTACGAATAAAAAGTTTAGTATAGTTTGACATATCTATTTTTATTTCTTTATCTCTATAAAACATATATCTAGCATAACTTAATTGAGTACTTTGCATTAATTCTTTTGGAGCAACAACTGCTAAATCATGCATATCTATAGAATCATAAAACTTTATTTTTTCTTTAATACTTTCTATAGACATAGTAAAAATTGAAGGTAATGATTTAGTCATAGTAATAGTTTCTTCCTTACTATAACCTAAAGACATAATCTCATCTATTTTTTGCTTAATGCTATCTATTGATGAACCAAATATTTTTGGAAAGAAAACAGTTATTTTTATTACCTCTTCTTTTGTATACCCTAAAAATATCATATCTTCTATTTTTTTACTAATATTAACAATTGAATAACCAAATATTGTTGGTGTAGAATTTGTCATTTTTATTACTTCTTTTTTAGAGTACCCTAAAGATATCATATCTTCTATTTTTTGCTTAATATTATCTATCGAGTAACCAAATATAGATGGAAATGATTTTAACATCTTAACAGTTTCCTCTTTTGTATATCCTAAATCAGAAATATCATTTATCTTTTGTTTGATACTATCTATTGAATATATAAAAACTGAAGGATTATTTTTTGTAATTTTAATTACTTCTTCCTTATCAAAACCTAAAGATACCATATCTTCTATTTTTTGCTTAATATTATCAACCGAATGAGTTAATGCAGATGGAAATGATTTAGTCATATTAATAATATCATTTTTACTATATCCTAAAGAAATTAAATTATTTATTTTTTGTTCTAAATTATCAATTTTGTATAAAAAGATTGAAGGTAATGCATTAGTCATTTTAATTATTTCTTCTTTAGTATAATTCTTTAATAAATATTTATATATTTCTTTAACTCTTTCTATTACTCTTTCTTCATTATTCTCATTAATATCCATTGTTTCTATCACTCTTTTATATTCTTCCTCTTTATATCCTAATGATAAAAACAAATTCTTTATTTTAACTGACTCTTGAATCATATAATCACCTACATTTCATTAAATAAAATTGGATTTGAATCTAAATCATCAATTACATCCTCTAATAGTTCACCTTGTTCAACTCTTTTTTCAATATAATTTTTTATTTCAAATGGATCTAAATTTAAGATATAAGGATTTGAATCTAACAAAATATTTAATGTTCTAAATTTATAATCTACTAGAGTTTTAACTAAATTCAGTATTTCTCCTTTTGTCCTACTTAGAAAGGTTGGATTGCTGCTTATTATATTAATTATTTGATCATTAAAACAACCAAATTTTTCTAAAATCAACACTTTTTCTTTTATTTCTTTTTCAGACAAATCTTTTATTTCAGGATTAACTTCTAACATATTTTTTATAGTTTCTTCACTTATTCCTATACTATATAGTTCTATCATTTTAACCCTCCAAATTCTTTTTTTTCTATATATTTATTATAATCATATTTTTTTAGTAATTCTTCTTTAGTGATCCCATATGCCTTTTCAAAACTTTTATTATTAATAAATAATTTTCTATAATTATTCATATCTATAGTTATTCCTTTATCTTTATAAAACATATATCTAGCATAACTTAACACTGTACTTTGCATTAATTGTTTTGCATCAACTACTAGTAGTTCGTGTAAGCCTATCGAATCATAAAAATCTATCTTTTGTTTCATATTTTCTATTGATAAACCATAGATTGTTGGTAACGATTTTGTCATTTTTATTACTTCTTCTTTCGTATATCCTAAAGCAATCATATCTTCTATCTTTTGTTTTATATTTTTTTTTGATAAACTATAGATTGATGTAAACGATTTTGTCATTTTTATTACTTCTTCTTCAGTATATCCTAAAGCAATCATATCTTCTATCTTTTGTTTCATATTTTCTTTTGAATAACCATAGATTTGTGGTAACGATTTTGTCATTTTTATTACTTCTTCTTTAGTATATCCTAAAGCAATTATATCTTCTATCTTTTGTTTTATTTTTTCTATCGAATAACTATAGATTGGTGGTAACGATTTTGTAATTTTTATTACTTCTTCTTTAGTATATCCTACACTTACTAAAAACTCATAATTTTTAATTATTTTTTCTTTTAATGTTTCTTCTTTATAATTAGATAATGCATAATTATTTTTAAATAATTCATAATCTTCTTCTGAATAACCCAAACTTATTAATAATTCTTTCATTCTTGTAATTCCTTTCTTAATCTCTTATAATCTGGTTCATTTTCTGAAACTAATTTCCAAAATCCCTTACCATGATCAAAATGTATAAAATGAGATAACTCATGTACAATAACGTAATCTAAATATTCTGGTTTCTTATATATTAATTCACTATTTAATGTCACCTTTTTTAACTTCTTATTACATACACCCCATCTAGTAGACATCTTTCTAATTGTTAAACTTGGGTATGGAACATTCTCTGTAAAACGATTATATATATTATCAAGATGTTCTTTGAATACTAATTTCATTTGTTTTTTATACCATTTTTCAATATCACTTTTAGTTTTTACATATAAAGTATTGTTTTCAAATTTAATCCTGTTTGAGGTATTAATATCTATATTTATTATTTCTCCTAGATAATAATAATCTAGTTTCTTTTCTAATCTTTTTTCTTGTTTATTTACTTGTTTTCTTATAAAACTTATATTATCATTTACAAATTTTTTAATAAGATAATTTGGTGTTAAATTTGATGTAGTTACATATATATTTAAATCTTCTTTTACTCTTAAATAAGTATTTTTAATATGTTTTTTTTCTATTATTACATCATATATAATTCCGTCAATCTCTATCTGCATAAAAACCACCTAACCTTATTTTATCACAAATAAAAGAAAAATCACTTCATTAGAAGTGATTATTTATGTTTTCTATTTAATAAACGTAAAGCAACAAATAAAACAACAGTAGAACCTAAAAATACAAGAAAATTATTTCTATTAGATTTATTTATTTCTTCTTTTTCTTTTTTATCTTCTAGATAATAATTTGTACAGATCTTTTTTCTTTCTTTATCTAAATCTTTAATACAATCTTCATCTGCGCATTCATATTCTAGTTTATCAATAGTACATACTTCTTTAGCATATTCTTCATATGTTCCTATTTTTTCTTTATTAATTATTTTTATACCTGTTGCGGTTAATAATATAATTGATACTACTATCCCCATTATTAATATTGAATTAATAACTCTTAAAACTATATCTTTTTCTTTAGATAAATAAGCCATTTTTATTCCTCCTTAATAGTAACTAGATAATATTTCTTTTTACCTCTTCTAATAACTATATATTTATTATATAATGCATTAGATTTATTTACAAGATATTCTAAATCAGTAATCTTTTCTCCATTAACACTAATAGAACCATTTGTTATAAATTCTCTTGCTTCTCTTTTACTAGATAAAATACCAGTAGATACTAATGTATCAACTAAATTAAGTTCAGTATCAATAGTATAAGTATCAACACCGCTCATAGCGTCTTTTAATTCTTCTTCACTTAAATCTTTAATATTTCCACTAAATAAAGCTTCACTTATTTTAACAGCTGAATTATAACTATCTTCATCATGGATAAATGTTATTACTTCTTTAGCTAAAGTCTTTTGAGCTATTCTAGTTTCTGGATGTTCATTTTGTTCTTTCATAATATTTTCTATTTCTTCTTTTGTTAAGAATGTGTATTTTTTAAGATATTCTTCAATCATAGAATCTTCAAAGTTTAATAAATATTGATACATTTCATAACTAGATGTTTTATTTTTATCAAGCCATAAAGCATTACCTTCACTTTTACCTAATTTTTTACCAGTAGAATCAACTGTTAATGGTACTGAAAAAGCATATACTTCTTTATTATTTAGTTTTCTAATTAATTCTATGCCTGTTGTTAGATTACCCCATTGATCAGAACCACCAAATTGTAAAGTAGCACCATATTCTTCAAATATATGTTTAAAATCATATCCTTGCATTAGCATATATGAAAACTCTGCATAAGAAATACCAGATTCCATTTGTCTTTTAACTAAATCTTTATTAATCATATAAGCGACATTTACATATTTACCAACATCTCTTAAAAAATCAACATAATTATAATTTTTAAACCAATCATAATTATTTAATACTGGTGTTTCTTTACCAAATAGTTTTTTCATTTGAGCTTTAATCTTTTCAAAATTATTATCTACTACTTTCTCATCTGATTTTTCTCTTTCCTTAGTTCCTCTTGGATCTCCTACTCTTCCTGTAGCTCCTCCTACTAAGATAATTGGTTTATGGCCCGCTCTTCTTAACCTTTCAGCAACTAAAAATGTAGGAAATTGACCAATATGTAAGCTATCAGCAGAAGGATCAGCGCCTATATAAAAAGTTAATCCTCCATTATTTAGTTTTTCTTCTAAATCTTCACCTGCTTCATCTTTTATTAAACCTCTCCATTTTAATTCATCATAAAATTTCATAATAATTCCTCCAATTCATTTATATTTTTTATTTTATTTTCATATTCATATTTATCATTAGGATCAATAAGTATTGCTTTTATACCTGCATTTACTGCTCCTATAATATCTACATCAAAATTATCTCCAACCATTATACATTCATCAGGGCTTTTATCAGCACATGCTTTTATAAAAGCTTCTTTATTTGGTTTATTTAGTACTTCATCAGTAAAAACCATGTCAGTAAAATATTTATCTAAGCCAAGATCTTTTAATCTAGATTCTTGATTTTCTCTAAACCAATTACTTAGTACTACTAATTCATATTTACTAGATAAATATTCAAGTACTTTTGAAATACTTTTATCTTCTTCTTTATAACACTTTGCTAAATATTTAATTGCGATATCTATAAAATTATCTGGTAAATCAATATTTACTCTTTCATTAACAAAATCATTCATTTTTTTTCTATCATACATATTAAAGTACTGTTCATATTTATCAACTGCATCATCTATATCATAAATATCTTTATCAGTATGTTCTATACCAAGTTCATCTAATGCATATCCATATGAATTAATATATTCATTATGCCATGGTATTAGAGTATTATCTTCATCTAATATTATTCTTTTTATCATAAAGCCTCCATAAAACAAAAAAATTCCTATGATGTAAGGACTAATTACAGCGGTACCACCTTACTTCATAGAAATTACTATGCTCTTAATACTTAACGCGTATACGATTTAACTACTAGCAATGTATATTCATTAATTATATGTTTAAGTTTTCACCAACCACTTAAATCTCTTCTATTCATTTAATTAATTACTATTTTGCCAATCAACATTAACAATTTAATTTTAATATATTATCTTTTTAAAGTCAAACTTTTTCTTCGTATTAGATTCTTTTCATATAATTTTTTTATAATATCAAAATTATTAATATCAAATTCTTCTTTTATAACATCTTCTAGTACTTGTTTTAAATAATCTGGTCTTTTAACCTTTCTAACGGTTTCTCGTTTAGGATTCTCTATTACTTCAGAAGAAGAAATACCTAAAAATAATTCAAACCAAAAGGCAACAAGGTGTCTATGACAAAATTCATCTGATTTTTCATAACATAATAAAATTGAACCATCTGGAATCTTTTTTAATACTTCTTTTGGATCTAATTTACTTAAAACTTGTCTATAATATTCCTTTACATAATACTTATCACTTGCTTCTTTTGGAATCTTTCCTAAACTATTATGCCATACTTGCCAAAATTCTTTTTTAGGAGCAAGTTCAGGTAAAGCTAGACCAGTAAAACCCGCACTCCTTCCTCTATCACCTGAGATAGAAATTCCATTTTCTGTTACACAATTTTTGTAATTTGAAGTCATAATTCTACACATATTTTCCTCCTTTATTACAAAAAAATTAGAAGGCTATTCCTTAGCTTCTAATTTTTTAAGTACTTCTTTAACAACTTTTATAGCTTCTAATCTAGCTGCATTAGCTGTTTTTTCAAGAACTGGTGTACCCTTTTCTTTAGCGTAAACAACTAAATCTTCAGCTTTAGCTTTAATTTGTTCACCTTTTTTAGCCGCAATGGCTTTTACTTTTTCTTTATCTAAGTCTTTTAACTCAGCTTTAATTTCATTAACTTTCTTTTCAATATTAGCCTTAACTTCTTTTGGATCAATTTCTTTAGCTTTATTAACTAATTCATCAAATTTAGCAGATAAAGACTTTCTTAATTCTTCCCCTTTTTTTGTAGTGAATAATAAAGCAATACCAGCACCTATTCCAGCACCTAATAAAAATCCTGTAGTCTTTTTCATATTACTCATCCTCCTCTATTTTATCTTTATTCTTTTTTTTACTAAATAGACTTGCAAAAAAGCCTGTAATTGAGCCTATTATTGTTTCAGTAATTGATGTAAATTTATCAGTTGTAGTTTCTATTAAAGAAAATACTCCATCTAATGCTTTTACTTTTTTATCAACATTATCTACTATTTCATCAACTTTATTCATTGTCTTAATAGTTTTAATTGCTATAACAATTAATAGTATTATTAAGACAATTAATAATACATAAATTATTATAGGTAATAATTGACTTAAGAAATCCATTAATCTTCATCCTCCTCGTCATCATCACTATACATATTATCTATTAAATTAAATAAATCTTCTTTTGAATCTTCTGAGGTTTCTGCCTCTTCTTCATCATCTACTTTTTTTGATCTTCTTGTTCTTTTTGTTTTTGTTGTTTTCTTTGGTATTTCAATATCAGGAGTAGGCATTTCAAAATCGTCATCTTCTTCTTCAATTGTTTTTTCTTGAATCTCTACTTCCTTAGCTTCTTCAAAATCAGGTTCTTCAGGAATATCTTCGTATGTAATAACTACGTCTGTATCTTCTTCGGCATTATGTGGTTCTTCTTCATAATCAGATATATCATTTGATGCAGCTGGTTCTTCAGAATCTAAATTATAAAATATATCTTTTGAATCTGTTAATGTCTTTTCTATTTCTTCGTCTAATTCTTTATAAGCTCTATTTCTAACAGAATCAAAATCTACTATTTTCTTTTCAATAGAAAATTCTTTTGTTTTATCTAAACTTTTTTCTTTAACGTCATCAACACTATAATTCTTATCTAATATACCATATATTGGTGATATAACTGGAGTTGGACGGAACTTATGAGGTTCTTCTTTAACTTCTTCTACTGTTTGTCTACTAATATTTTCATATCTTCTTACAGTAGTAGGACTAACATAAGTTGTTTTTCTCTCTTCAACTTTAGGCTTTACAGCAACTTCTTCTCTTTTTGGTTCTTCATCAAAAATATCGTCACCTAAATCCATAGGAAAATTGAAAGTTCTTTCACTTTTGAATAATTCTCTTTCTGTTAAATCTTCATTTTGAATTGGCTTTGGTCTTTCAACCTCAACTGTTCTTTGTAATTCTTGTTCTACTCTCTTCTTTTCCTCTTTTAAAGCTCTTTCATGTTTCATTTTTTCTATTTTTTCTATTGAAGCTTTTCTTCTTTCTTCTCTTTTTTGCTCTTTTAATCTTCTTTTTTCTTCTTCTTTACGCGCTTCTTCTTCCTCATCAACTTCAACTTCTTCATAGAAAAAGTTTTTAACTTTATTAAGTAAACTCATATCATCACCTCTAATTATCCTCATTCTGATTGATTTCTTTTTTCTCTATTAAATCTACAGCATCTTCACCATCATAGTGACCATATTCTTCATCATACTTCAAGAAATTATCATTTGTAACTTTCTTAGTTTCAAATATATTATATTTCTCAGCTTCAGAAACTTTATATTTTTCATCGCCAAGTAAATTTTCAACTACATCATCGTTATATTTAATGCTTGATAAAATGTATGCCATATTATTTAATGAATCTTTTAAATTACTCTTCTTAACTACACTCTCTATTTTTGCATAATTAAACATCATTTCTACAAAATAAGAATTCTTTGCTTCATTTACTTCGACATAGCCCTGTTTATTATTATACTCAAATTTCTTAGATAAATAAGCATTTTCGTTTTCTTCATAGGAATTATTTACCCCATGATAATAACTTACTACATCGGCATACAAATAATAAATATCACCATTAGATAATAACTTTTGATTAAAGTCATTTACTTCAAATACTGATACACCATTAGGTAAAAAGTATTGAAATCCAATAGCGCCTTTATTAACATATTTACTATTTCTTGATAAAATGGCTTCAATATTTTTGATGTAATTATTACTGCTAATATTTACAATACTACAAGCAGTAGAACCTAATAAGATTACTACTGTTAATAAAAATAGTAATACTTTATGTCTATTCATTTAAACACCTACTTTTATCTTTATTATTATACCAAAAAAAAGCATATTATAAAAGTACTTTTTTATAAATTAATCTTTATATGCTTCTAATCTGTTAATTTTTATTCCTTTTTCTGTAAACTTTTTTTCATATTCAGTCATGATATTTCCTTCAAAATTACTATTAACTAAATCTAAACTAACATTTTTTAATTTGTATCCAAAACATGATAGTGACTCTATAGAAAATTCAAATAAGTTTACATTGTCTGTCTTCATATATATCTTTTTTTCTTTTTTAAAAATATTCTCATATCTTTCTAAAAATCTTTCATGAGTAAGTCTTCTTTTAGCATTTCTAGTTTTTGGCCATGGATCAGAAAAATTAAGATATATTAAATCTATTTCTTTATCAAATACATCTTCGATTAATCTAGCATCCATCCTAATAAATTTAAGATTTGGAATATCTTTATCTATTTTGTCAATTGCGTACATTAAAACAGTATCATACATTTCTATACCAATAAAATTCTTATTTGGATATGTTAGTGCATTTTCTATTATAAAATTGCCTTTTCCACAGCCTATTTCTATTTCAATAGGATTATTATTACCAAATTCCTTATTCCATTTACCTTTAATAGTTTCAGGATTCTTAACAACATATTTTGATTCTTCAAGAATTCCTTTAGCATTTTTATTATTTCTAAGTCTCATTTAATCACCTTCTTAATTATATAATAAAAAAAGAATAAAAACTAGTCTTCTAATCTTAACACCTTTTTATTCTTTTCTAAATTATTCATTATTTCATCTCTATAACATAAATAAAATTTAGTTCCAAAATGATCAAATCTATCAAGTATTTTTTTATCTTTTTTAATATTCACTGATTCTATTTCATTTATAATATCATAATCCATTAACTCTAAGTACTGCCTTTTTTCCATTACTATATTCATTGAATAATCAAAAACATATTCTTTATCATAAGTATAATCTACAAATATAGCATGAAGCACTTTATCAACACTGTTATCTAAATAGCCTATTACAACTTTACTTTTATTTACATTGCCCATTGCAAGACTAATTGATTTTTCGGTACATTTTCCTAATCTATCTTCACTTCTTAATTCATCTTTACGTTCTTCTAAAAAATAATCTAATAAAGAAAATCTATATATTTTAGATTCTTTTCTAGCCTCATACATTTTTCCATTTTTCTTAAAAATATTTGTTTCTCTTATAACATAATCAATATCTTCATCAGATAATTTAGTAAATTCTTGAATCGCAGCTGCTAAAAATTCTCTATCATCTTTTGCAATTGAAGTAATTCTTTCATCACTAAATAATAATTCATATGTATTGTTATTAATACCATCTAAAGTATTACTTTTATCTTTTCTAATCATAAAATCACCAACGAGTAATTATTATACTAAAAACAATAAAAAAAGCAAGTTATCACTTGCTTAGTTAGTATAAACATTACCTTCTATATCTATAAAAATAGGGAATCCAGCTGATGAAGAACCTTGTATTATATTTACTATATTCTTTTTATCAACATCAGTAATATTAGGTTCCTTTCCTAAAAATGCTACTGCCTCCATATTTGACATATGTATTTTTCCATCTGTAGTTATATAGTATATATTACTATATCCACCATTTCCATAAAATATTCTATTATAAAGAACTACATTATCAGCTATTTTATAATTACTATATCCATTACCAGTAAATGTAAGTTCTAAATTTTTATTAATACTTACTGTATACATTTTAGATTCGAAATCATATGTACTATTTACAATTCCTGGTAAATCAGCTTCTAAAGTACCATCATCAAATTTTGATTTTTCTTTTATTTCATTAGCAAGATTATTTAAATAATCTTTATATCTTTCATCTACTGTCTTTTCTGTTGTAGATGATTTCTTTGTATCATCATCTGTCTTTGTACTAGTTTTTTCTGTAGTTTTATCCTCACATTTTACCATTGGACTCTTTATTACTCCAGTGAATAATAATACTGCACATGCTGCAAACACTAACATAAATATAGTCAAACATATAACCAAACCTTTTCCACTTTTCTTATTTTCCATACGTTTTCCTCCTATAATAATGGTACGCCCCACCATAAAAAATGTCAACAAAAAAGCAAGTGTTTTACGCTCACTTTATTTTTAATACTTTCTTATTCTTTTTTAAATCTCTCATAAATTCATCTCTAAATATTAAATATAGTTTTAATGGTATTGATTCATATTTATGTATATATTCATAATCTGACTGTAGTTCTTTTCTTGTAACAGTATTTAATTCCTCAAAATCAGTTAAATTGTAATAATCATGACTCATCATAACTAAATTCTTAGTATAGTCATATACTATTCCATCTTCTTCATATACCGCATGTATTATCTTCTTTTCAGTATAATGAATATACCCTATTACCACTTTTCCACCTTTATTTCTTTCAAAAGCTAATCTCATTGATTCTGGGCAACATAAACCATATCTATCTTTAGTTCTTAATTTAGAAGCATCTTCAGGATTACTATATTTATCCATTCTATCAAACATATATTGTCTTCTACCTCCAACATAAAAATATGTCCCATCTTTATTTACTATGTCACTATAACCATATAAATATTCATCCTCTTCTTCATCACTTAATAAAGTAAATAACTCTATTGTTTTTAGTGCTTCTTCTTTAGCGCTTTTTGTTTTTTCTCTAATCTTAAACTTATCTTTTCCTAATAATAAATCAAAAGTTTTACTATTTATTCCATTTTTATTATCAATCATATTATTCCCCTATTTCAACTTTAATATTTTTTTCTTATTCTTAATTTCATTCATTATTTCATCTCTAAAACATAAATAGAATCTTGATGATAAATTATTAAAATACTTTCTTAGTATTTTTCTATCTTTTAAAAAGTCTTTACGGCTTATTCTTTGAAATACTCTAAAATTAGTTAAACCTACATAATCTTCTTTATCCATAATAATATTCTTAGTATAGTCTATTATTTTTGTTTTACCATCTCTTTCACATTCAACAACTGAGTGAAGAATATCTTCATTTTCTATTGATATATAACCAGTTAATATATTTGCTTCTTTAAGTGAACCAAGTAAAGACATGCTCATTTCATGACATTTACCATATCTTTTATAACATTCTAACTCTTTTCTATATTTAAAGTCTAATATTTGATCAGATAACTTTTCAAATAATATATCAAGTTCTCCGTTAACATAGTGATATATTTTATTTTTATTTATTTTAATAGTTCTAGGTTTACATTGAGGTTTTTCTCCTCTTGATAATCTAAATAATTTTTCTCTTTTACCTAAACTAGAAAATTCTATATCAACTAAGAATCTCCCATTATGATAAGGAGTTAATCTTTTTCTTTTTGGTGCGAATACATATTTTTCTGTATTATCATTAACGTCATAGGTATATTTCATATTAATATCTCCTTGATAAGCGTTTATTATATAGTAATTGATATTTAAAGTCAAAGAAAAAGACAAATTATTTTTTGCCTTTTGATTGTCTTATTACTTCTATTGGTGTTTTTAATAATATTTTTAAATCTTGAATAAATCCAAAATTTTCATAATAAATAGAATCATATTTCAGTTTACTTTTATGTGACATAAATTTACCACCATTTATATAAGCTAGTCCAGTTACCCCTGGTCTTACTAAGTATCTTTTTTTATCTATTTTACTATTTGGTAAATCTTCATCCGGTATAAAAGGTCTTGGCCCAATAAAGCTCATATCACCTTTTAGTATATTTATAAGTTGTGGTAATTCATTTAAATGACTTTTATCTATAATATAAGAAAAATTAGTATATCTTTGTCTTCTAGGCAAATGATCAGAATCTAATTTTTTTGTTCTTAATTTATACATTAAAAATTTCTTCTTATTTAAACCTTCTCTATACCTTCTTTGATTATATATAGGTCTACCTAAATTTATTAATAAACAAATTGAAACTATTAACATTATTGGACTTGTTATTATAAGCAATACAAATGAAAAAATAATATCCAATAATCTTTTAATATACCAATATAATCCCTTAACATGTTTTTCTTTCATACTCTTCCCTCACGGAGATTATATCACTTAAAATTTAGAAAAACAATAGTTTTTTTTAAATATTTTTAGACATAATTTTACACAAAATTTAGTACAAATGCATATATTAAAATAGAACTAATAAGGAGGTTTTTGTATGAATACATTCCCAGGTGTTGAAAGCTATAATATGATGAGTTTTCCATATCCAAATGGACCAATTATGTATCCAAATATGAATAATAATTGTTCTATGAATAATGATATGGAGAATAAGATCAAAAAATTAGAAAAACAAATAGATAATTTACAAAATAGAGTATCAAGATTAGAAGGAAGCATGTATCCTCAGGCTATAGATTATAATTCGTATTCTAATATACGTTAAAAAACAATTCCAATTGGAATTGCTTTTTTAATTACAATTATTCTTTTTATAATCTTTTAATTTTTCTATTTCTTTTTCATTTTTTAATTCTAATTTATTATTACTAATTAAATACTCATATTCTTTTGTTAAAACTAATGAATCATCTAACTTATTATTACAAGCTGTATAAGTTTTTCCATTATATACAAAATTATTATTATAAGTTAATCTAGTACCTGTTATTTTTAAAACATCATTTACTTCATATGATTTAGTAATCATGCCTTCATCGTCTTCTAATTGATATATTTCATCTATTTTTTTACCATCAAAAGAATAAATGAATAATTTAGTACTTCTTTGATCAGTATTTTGATCATTTTTCAATATTAAATAATTATCTAATACTGATATTTTTCTTTCATCACCTGTTGTTCCATCTTCTAAAATATAATTATCATTAACAATAAATTTATATCTATAATAGTTTAAACTATCAAAATCCTCTATTCCAATAAATTCTAATTTAATCGTTAGTTTATTACTTATTTTATATTCAGTTATATCTCCTTTTTTATTATTAGATAAATCTAATATAAAATTAATATTATCATTACTTTTAACATTTTTGCTTAAGTTGAATTTAGTCTCTTCTTTAAAGAATTTATCATAAATAAAATAAGTACATATTCCTAATAGAATAACTAATAAAACTATTAAGACTTTTTTCATTTAGCACTCCTTTTTTTTCTTCTAAATTTACCTAGTATTCTATCTAATGTTTCATTACCAAAATTTTTCATAAAAATTGGTTTATATGTTATAGCAAAGTATACAGCTATACCCACTACTGAATATAGAATTGTAATAAGAATTGCTTTTGCTCTACCATCTACTGTAACTGGAATAAACTCTCTTAATAATACTAAAACTAATAACATAATAAATGTAGCACCCATAATTTTTGCAGTTGTTATTAATGATTCTTTTAAACTTATATTCATTTTTTTAACCATATATACCATAGATATAGTAAATGTAGAACATGTAGCAATTATAGTAGCAGCTATATTACCACAATATGGTCCTATACCCATTTTATAAGCAAGTATCATTAATGGATATTGAAGAACTAATTTTATTAATACTTCTATAAATAGACTATAGAAAACCACTTTATATTTATCAACAGATTGCATTATAGTTAATGTAACTGTATATAAAGCAGAAGTTAATCCGTTAAATATAAACACACTAAATACTTCAGCTGCAAGTCCATGGTTACCATAGAATATTTCCCATACTGGCGAAGCTAGAAATGAAAGACCTACAGTCATTGGAATGGCTAAGTATAATAATAATTCATATGATTGATTTACATATTTTGTAACTGTTTTTTTATCTTTTTTTACATAACTTTCCGTAATATGTGGAAGTAAACTAACAACTAAACCTGTTGCAATTGCTGTTACTATCATACATAGTTTAGATCCCCAAGTAGTTAATGTACTCATTACTATTTCTGCATCATTTACATTAAAACCAGTATCATTTACTAATATCTTAACAACAGTAAACATGTTAATTATTTGACATGCATTACCAACAACATCAATCATTACAAATGGGAATGCATACTTTAATATTTTTTTCCAAATATCTTTTGTTGTTATTATTTTTTCTTCAGGTTTTTCTTCTTCTAATTTTAATTCTTCTTTATTTTGAACAATCTTTCTTTTTAGATATAAATAAGCAATTAAACCACCTATAGTAGCTCCAAAACAAGCAACTGATACAGCCCAAGTTACATTACCTGTAGCAAGTAACATTAACCATGATCCAACTACTACAACAATAACTCTAAATAATTGTTCTACTACCTGACTAAATGAAGAAGTAGCTATATATTTATTACCTTGCAAGTATCCCCTTGATATAGCAAGTGAAGGAATGATTAATAGAGCTGTTGCGATAACCCTAATAACAAATTTTATATCTTCTATTGTATTTCCACCCTCTATATCACCAATAATAGCTTTAGCAAGTGGTTCCGCAAATATAAATAATATCAGGAATATAATTAACGCAAATACCATTATTGCTCTTTTACCTTGCTTATATACCCTTTCTCTAGCATGTGTATAACCAAGTGCATTATATTCACTAACTACTTTTGAAATAGCAAGAGGTATTCCTACAGTAGATATAGATAAAAATGTACTATAAATAGTATATGCATAACCATATAATGCTCCACCCTGATCACCTATAATTTTATAAAATGGTATTACATATAATATTCCTATTACTTTTGTTAGAATAATCGCAACAGTTGAAAATACGGCACCTTGCATAAACGAATTCTTCTTCATAAACACCTCTTATTTATATATTATTAATGCTGAAAAACAATATATTTGTTCTTCAGAAAACATAGCTATACTGACTTGATATTTTATATCTACAATATCATCATGTTCTTCTAAAAATTCATTAATCTTGTCTTCTAAATCTTTTTCATGACTTTCATCAAATACTTTTACTTTCATATTATCACCAATAACAATCTAGCAAAAAAAATGTTATTAATTTGTCACAAAATATACTTTTTTATTTTTATTATCTTTATTTTTATATTTAATTAATACTTTTACTTTGCATTTAAAATCACTAATATCACCATCATATTTAATAAAACCATATAAAATTATTCCAGATGGTTTTTTACCAACCTCTAATTTTTCCTTTTTATCAAAAATTCCTATACTAGGATATATATCATTTGTTTCTTTATCATGATACGCTAATGCTTCAATATCATAAATATCTTCTTTAACATTATCTATTATTACTTTATATCTTAATTCTTTTTCATTCAATCTTTCATAATCAAACCTTACATCAAATGGTATACTAGCACTAGATTTTTCTACTTTTTTTATTTCATTTAAATAGTTATTGTAATTCTTTGTTTCAACATCTATTTCTTCTTTTGAACAACCACATACTAATAATATAAATGAAAATAAAACTATTAATATTTTTTTCATTATATAACCTCTAGCAAATAATTCTCCACAATATTCTTTATTATTATAGGTGCATTTTCAGCATATACCTCATATTGTTCTTCATAATTTTCATCAACAGAAGGTCTATCACTTATACCCTTAATAATAATTATATCTACCTTATTCATAACACATACTTTAGCTATCGCAGCTGCTTCTGTATCAGACGCAACTAATTTTGTTTCTTTAAGCATCAAATAGTCTTTTTTAGTAACTAATGACTTATCACTTGTTCCAAGCAATCCATCGATATAATCCATTGAGAACTTATTTTCACTTAATTCTATAATTGAATTTTCTTTTATTAATGGTTCAATTTCTTTTATTGTTATGTCGTATTCCGCAACCATAGTTGGTATAAATATATCACCATAATCAACATAATCAACTACTGCAGTTGCTGTACCTATATGAATTACTTTTTTTAACGAAAACTTATCTATCATATGTTGAACTGATGCTGCTGATAAAACTTTTCTTCCAGCACATCTAAAGAATAATACTTCCTTATTATAAATATTTATAATAAAGTACTCTCCTAATGGAAATTTATGTACTTTAGAATCAACTATATTATATATTTTTAATAATTCTTCCCATTCGGTTCTTGATGTTATTACTACACCTGTTTCTATCATATTATTCACCTTCTTCTTTATACTTTGATTTATATAAATCATCATCTTCTAATACTTCAATTTCATCTAAATCGAGTTCAGGTAACTCATTAATACCAGATAAATTAAAATAATCTAGAAAAAAATCTGTTGTTTTGTATAAGTTTGGTTTACCTGGGGTATCTTCAGCTTTACCCGCTGTTTCTATAAGACCTTTTGCAATTAAATTACGAAGCATTTGAGTACTATTTATTCCTCTTATATCATCTATTTGCATTCTTGTAATAGGTTCATTATAAGCTATAATAGCAAGTGTTTCTAATGCCGATTCACTCAAATTATTACTAGTTTCTAGAGCTAATTTCTTTAAATAATTCTTTTCTTTTTCTTTTGTAACCAGTTTATAACTATTTCCTAGTACCTTTAATTCAATACCTGATTCTTCACTCTCATATTTTGTTTTTAAAGAATCAATTAGACTATTTAATTCTGTTTCTTCTATTTCTAGTATATTTAATAATTCTTCTTTGGTAAGTCCTTCACTACCTACTGCGAATAACAATGCTTCTAAACTACTTATCATAATGCACCTTCTTTTTTACTAATAACAATGTTGTTAAAATTATTTTCTTGTATTATTTCTATTTCACCTAATTTGGCCATTTCTAATATAGATAAAAATGTAACAACTACATATTCTTTTGTCTTTATTTCAAATAAATCAAAGAATGATACTTTTTTCTTTTTATTAAGAATAGTTCTTATATCTCTTGTTCTATCTGAAACAGAAATTTCTTTTTTAGTTATCTTAGTACTAATTGGTTTTTCTACTTCTTTTCTCATCAAAAACTTACTTAAAGCTTTAACTAAATCATCTACAGAAACAGAACCATCATTTGATACATATTCATCATTTAGTTCTTTATAATTAAGTGGTTCTTTTGTATAGATTTCTTTCCTTTCAGTTTCTAAATTTCTAAAAGTCTCAACCATATCTTTATACTTTTGATATTCTATTAATCTATTAACTAATTCTTCTCTTGGATCTTCCTCTTCTTCTTCATCATCTGATTTAGGTAGTAACATTTTTGATTTCATTTCTATAAGTTCACTAGCCATAACTAAATATTCAGAGGCAACATCAAGATTCATTTCTTTCATTTTATTAATAAAATCAACATATTGTTTTGTTATTTCTTCTATTTTAATATCATAAATGCTCATCTTAGATGTTTTAATTAAATGTAAAAGTAAATCCAATGGTCCCTCAAAATCATTAATAACAAAATTTGTTTCCATCAAATCACCTACTTTCACATAATATCATTATATCATATTTTACTTGATAATTATACTATAATCTTCTATAATAGTGTTATGAAAAGATTTAATATGATTGATGAAAAATTTGTTTGTGAAAACTGTGGAAAAGAAGTTGATGAATTAGGATACACTGCAAGAGATCATTGTCCATATTGTTTATACTCTAAACATGTTGATATTTCCCCAGGAGATAGATCAAATAATTGCAAAGGTTTACTAAAACCAATTGGAATTGAAAAATTTAAAGACACATTTAAAATATTATACAAATGTGAAAAATGCAAAGAAGAACACAAAAATATAATGGCAAATGATGATAATTATGATTTAATTGTTGAATTATCAACAAATGAAAAAAAATAAGGTTAAACCTTATTTTTTTGTTGTCTTTTTATTTGTAGTTTTTTTAGTTGCTGGTTTCTTTGAAGAAACTTTTTTTACTACTGGTTTTTCAACTACTTCTTCTGCAGTTTTAACAACAGCTTTAGATTCTTTTACTGGTTCATCTTCAACAACTTTTAATACTATTTTCTTTGAAAAAGCAAGTTTCATAAGAATTATTAATATAATTGCTACTACCAATAAAGATAATGCTATTATACCTACTATATCAAATCCTTCAAGCATTATTTTAATTATAATTAATACTGTTACAAATAATACAATAAAGAATTTATAAATATATTTTATCCAATCTTTAAATTTAACATTATTGAATTGTAATCCAAATAGCAATAATAAACTAACTGGAGAAATTATTAAGAATAAATTATATATTGATTGGAAAGCAATTGAAATCAATTTTAAATTCTCAGGTGATTGTGAAAAATATTTACTAGAACTAATAGCTACTAATGAGAAATTAGATGCATAAGTATATTCACTAACACTTAAAGCTGATATAATTGCTGTAGTTCCTACAGTGAATATATTAACAGCTGCTTTTGTTAATCCCATTGTAAGTGTATAAAAAATTCCAGAGTTCATAACTAATACAACTATTATATATGATAATACAGTTATAGCCATATAAGGAGCTGCTTTTTTAACACCATCTATTAATGTTTCAATTGAGAATACTTTATATATTATAGCTAATATTAAATCTACAAATATAAATAATACTCCAGCATTAATTAATTGCCATGTTCCAAATGGAGCTGTAGTTGATGAGTTTCCAATAAATGCATCAAATACTGAAACACCCATAAATTCAGTTTTTCTTATTGATGTTAAGAATTCTTCAAATCCTTTGAACCCAAAGAAAGTTTGCCATGGAATGAATCCCATAATTAATATTACAAATACTACTCCAAATGTAATAAAAATTGGTAATACTTTTTTATTATTTGGCTTTGTTAATTCTTTTTCTACTACAGGTTTTTTATTAAATAATAATACAAATGCTATCAAGAATACTAATACTATAGCTGATATAATAACTTTTATTAATATATTTTCTGTATATTCCATTTTTAGCGCATTATTCATATAATTTGCATATATTGTACCTGCTTGACCTAATAGTATAGCTCCTACTGTTGAAACTATAGAAGTTTCTTTTGAATAACCTAATCTTCTTATTACTGAAATTAATAACGGAACAAATGCAAGCATAACTACTATTTCTCCAGTAAATATACTTACTAATCCTAATATAAATATAGTTAATACAATAAATAATGATTTATTGTTTCTAAATTTGTAAGCAATAGTATTAACTACATCTTCATATTTTCCTGATTTTTTTAATATTGCATAGAAAATTGCAATTATACCAATGTACAAAATCATTGATATAGATAAGTTTAATGCTGTAGAAAAACTTGTAAATAATCCAGCTAAATTCATAGGAATAACTACATCATCATTTACTGTTCCATAGTTATAATCTACCATACTACCTGGAATCAAATAACTAAGTAACATTACAAGTAACATAACAGCTATTAAAACTCTTATAACATTATGTTTTTCACTTTTTGTCTTTTTATAATATATTACACCAGCAAATGCTGCAGCAATAAATATTAATGTTTTAATAATTGTTTCTAACATTTTATCTCCTCCTATTTTTTATTTTGTCTTTTGTTATTCAAAATCAGTATTCTACGCTACCTTTAGACATTTTAATTATAACATAAAACAAAAAAAAAGTAATTAATAATTACTTTTTTTACTTATTTATTAGTGTTTTTTTATTAATCTCTATTGATTGGTTTCATAGTTGGAAATAATATAGCATCTCTTAAAGTTTCAAGATTATACGCTATCATCATTAATCTATCTATACCAAATCCAAGACCAGATATTGGTGGCATACCTTGTTCCATAGCAAGTAGATAATCTTCATCTAAATCCATAGTTTCATCGTCACCTGCTTCTTTTTGTTTTAATTGATCTTCAAATGTACTTCTTTGAATAGCTGGATCAACTAACTCTGAATAAGCATTACATATTTCTGCACCCATAACTACTACTTGGAAACAATCAACTGCTTTAGGATCATTATCATTTCTCCTAGCAAGCGGTTTTAAACTAGCTGGATAATTATACATAACTACTGGACCAACTATATTTGCTCTTAATAATTTTTTATATAAGAAGTCAGTTAATTGTGGAATAGATTTATATTCTTCCATATCTTTTAAACTAAATAAACCTTTATCAACTACTTTATTTTTAAATTCATTAACATCAGTTTCATTTAAGAATTCAAATCCTAAGATTTCATTCATTTTTTCTATATAATTAATTCTTTCCCATTCTTTACCAAAATCAAGTGTATTACCTTGATACTCTACTACTGAAGAACCTGTTAAGAATTCCATACTTTCTTTCATTAAGTCATGGAAGAAATTAATATTATCTTCAAAATCCCAATATGCAGAATACCATTCTATTTGAGTAAATTCTGGATTATGTTGTGGATCCATACCTTCATTTCTAAAACATTTAGCAACTTCATATACTCTATCAAATCCACCTGCTATACATTCCTTTAAATAACATTCTGGTGCTATTCTTAAATTACAATCTAAATCAAGTGCATTATAATGAGTATAGAATGGTTTAGCAGATGCTCCTGAAACTGAAGTTTGTACTATTGGAGTTTCAACTTCTAAGAATCCATGTTCATTTAAAAACTTTCTAACAAAGAAATAATATTTACTTCTACCTAAGAATATCTTTCTACTTTCTTCATTCATCATTAAATCAACATAACGTTCTCTATATTTAGCTTCTGTATCAGTTAATCCATGAAATTTTTCAGGAAGTGGTCTAAGAGATTTACCTAAAAATTCAAATTCTTCTACTCTTAAAGTTTTTTCGCCTGTTTGAGTAGTAAATATTTCTCCCTTTGCTCCAATAAAATCTCCACCATCAATTAATTTCTTAAAGAATTCATATTTTTCTTCACCAAGTAAATCTACTCTAAATTCTAATTGAAATACATCTTCAATATTTCTAATTTTAACAAAAGCAAGTTTACCCATCTTTCTAGCAAAAGCTATTCTTCCACATACTTTAACATTCTTAGTTCCATCTTCTAATTCTTTGGCTTCACTAAGTGTATGTGTTCTTTCATATTTTGCTGGATATGGATTACATACCTTTTTTATTTCTTCTAGCTTTTCTCTTCTAATAACTTCTTGTTCACTTAATTCTCTCATTTTTTCCACCTCTAAACTTTTTTAATTATATCATATTTTATAGTGTTTTCCTATATTCTGCAAGTATTTTTAACAATTCTTCTTTAGTTTTACAGCTAAATATACTTTGTTTTATTTTAGTACTACCTGGGATACCTTTAATATAGTTTGCCATAATAGTTCTCATTTCTAAAACTGCTACCTTTTCAGGTTTTATTTCAAGTAAATAATTAAAGTGTTTTTCTGCAATATCTAATTTTTCCTTATCACTAATACTATCTATTTTTTTACCTGTAGAAAAATAATAATCTAACTCTTTAAATATAAATGGATTAGAAAGTGCTGCTCTACCTATCATAACTGCATCACAATTAGTTTCATTCATCATCTTAATTGCATCATCAACACTCTTTATATCTCCATTACCTATAACTGGTATACTAACAGCTTCTTTTACTTGTTTTATTATAGACCAATCTGCTTTACCAGAGTAACCTTGAGCTCTTGTTCTTGGATGTACTGTAATAGCACTAGCACCAGCTTCTTCTATTATTTTAGCTACTTCTACTGCATTAATACTATTACTATCCCAACCACTTCTTATTTTAACTGTAACTGGTACATCTACTGCTTCTACTACTGCACTAACTATTTCTTTTATCTTATTAGGATTTTTTAGTAATGCAGAACCTGCTTGTGACTTAACAGCTACTTTAGGTACAGGACATCCCATATTTATATCAATAATATCTGGTTTCATTATTTCCATAACTTTTTTAGCAGCAAATACAAAACTTTCTTTATCACTACCAAAAATTTGCTGTGCAAGTGGTCTTTCTTCTTCAGTCATTTTAAGCATATCTATAGTTTTTTCTGAACCATAATATATTGCTTTATCAGAAACCATCTCAGCAAATACTAAACCTGCACCCATTTCTTTAACTATTCTTCTAAATGCACTATTACAAAAACCAGCCATAGGTGCTAAACAAATATTATTTTTAATTTCTATATTTCCAATCTTAAACATAATATCACCGACATATAAATTATATCATAAAATCTATATATTAGTGACTTGTTCTAATATTTTATTAAGTTCTTTTTCATCTTCTATTTTATTAATACAAGTAGTCTTTTTACCTATATCTTTTATTGATGAGCCTATAGTATATATTTCTTTTCTATCTATAATTAAGAATCTATCATGAAATGAATCATTATTTATAAATGTAACATTATTATATTGGCTATTATATTTTCTAATTAATATTTCATCAATATTCTTAGATATTATTATTACTTTATTACAATAGTTACTAACTATATCTAATAATTCTTTATTAGCGTAGTTATCTATAATAATTAATTCTTCACTTATTCTTCCAAATATATTTAAAATCATTGAATATGCATCATATATTTCACCTTCAAAAAAAATTTTATTTCTATTTACATTCTCTATTTTAGAAATTCTATTATCATGATCAATTAATATATCTTGTTGTTTTAAAACCAAATTATTTATATATTTTTGATCTATAATATTATTGTTAACTAAATAATCTTTCATCTTTTTAAATACTCTTATTAAGTTTTTACTTTGCTCTATTGCTTTTTTACCCTTTAGAATTGTCATAACCATATAGACTCCTTGTTCAGTAAATACATATGGTAAATATCTTCTTCCTCCATAATTATTTAAACTTGAGGTCACATTTTGTGACCTCAGAATATTATTCATTTCACTTTCAGTCAATTTAAACATAAATTCTTCATCAAATTTATCAATATTTCTTTGTACTTGTTGATTAAAAGCTTTTGTAGTATATCCATAATACTTAGCTAAATCACTATCCAATAGAACTTGTATGCCTCTTATAATATAAATCTTGTCTTCTATATTTCCTTCAATAATTGCTATTTCATTTGACATAATATAACCTACATAGATTATATTCTCCGTAAACAATCAAAATTCCCTTATTATTGAAAAAAAAGAAATATTATTATTTCTTCTTTCTATGTAAACCTTTTCTTTTACGTTTAGGTAAAAACTTTTTCTTTAGCTTAGAATAAACTTTACATGCTACTTTCTTTTCCTTTTGATACTCTATCAATTTAGTAGCAGCATCTTCTTTTGATAAACCATTTGTTATAGAATTAATATCTTCGTTAATAGAAATACCATCTTCACCTTTTACTATTTCAAACACAGTATCTTCTAATTTTACTTGTAATGATTCCTTTTCTACAAAATAACTAAATCTAGTATTAAATAGTTTAAAACTAACAATTAATGGTATTCCACTAACTCTTGTTGTTTTATTTAATTCAGCTATATATTCATCTATATAGTCATTAGTTACTTCTTCATCAAGATTACTAACAGTTGTTAAAGCTATATTTTCAATATATTCTTTTTTATTCATAAATCCTTGTATAATCAATCTTATAGAAATGTTATTAATTTTTATAAGATTGATTAATTCCTTTCTATATATTTTTTTCTTATTATTTTATAATAAGTTTAAGCACTGTGGATTTGTTTTTCATAAATTACGGCTTTGACTGT
>JAFRCK010000021.1 GCA_017404385.1 Bacilli bacterium | reverse complement strand
TTACATTAAATAAATCTAATTTGGTTGTTGATGCAAAGGATTTACCTTTAAATGGTATTAATTTTGATTATCGTGCAAGTTTTGCTAATGTAACTTTAAAAAATTGAGGCTGTAAATTTTTATAGGCTTAAACCATCTTTTTCTTTTTTATCAGTCCAATCTACCATTTGATAATATAAATAACTTAATATCCCATTTCTAGTTTTGTATCGCTTTTTAATTATTTCTGGATCAGTATTTCTATAGTAATTGTCTAATTTGTTTGATGTTTTTTCTATTTGGGGGTCTTTAAGGTATAATAAGTATCTGTCTATGAAATTAATTATGTGTTTTTCCATGAATTGTTGTAATACTTCTGGAATTTCTTTATATTTGTTTATGTAGTCTTCATATTTTTGTTTTGCCAGATAGTAGTTTGTTTCATGGAATATTTCTGTAAATTGTTTAGCATTAGCATATATTTTATCTAATTCTTCTTCTGATAATTTGGTTCTTCTTTTATAACGTTTTAATTTAGTGTATATTGTTCTTCTTAGGTGTATTATACATAATTGTTGTTTTATGTTTAAATCATCCATTATATTTCTATACATTGGATATAAATCTGTTGTTATTGCAATTATTGGTTTATTCTGTAGTGATTCTTTGATAAATCGTTTTATTGCCTGGGGTGATCTATTTCTGACAATCTTTTCACTTATTGGAATCTCATAAACTGAGTCATAAATAGTTAATCTATAATGTCTTTTACCATTTAAACGTAAAAATTGTTCATCATATAAGTAATAACCACTATATTTTGCTTTTTCATTAATAATTAGTATGTTTTCATCTATTTTTAGCCAATTTTTAATAGTGGTGTGGGATACATTTATATTCAAGAATATTTTGAAGTATGATTTTATTTTTCTTAATGAATTATATCCTTTTTTCATTATTTCAGGTATTTTATCTGATATTTGCTTAAAAAAATATTTATCATCATCAAATAATGCTTTGTTCTTAATTCCAAACTTTTTATTGCAAGTTTTACATTGATATTGTTGTTCTTTAAATTCGAATGATTTTCCAAGGATATTTTGTTTATTTTTAGTTATTGTACCTTTTTTTATTATTTTATGAGAACCACATTTAGGACATTCTGGATTAATGTATTTAAAAGTGTTATTTTCATCTAATTCTAAAGAATAATCATTAGACAATGAAGTTTCTTGATTTAATCGTTTATTTAAAGTTTCATTAAAATTAGGTTTTCCATCCATAAAATCGAAAAGTTTAAGTTGAATGAAATGTATACTATTATTAGAGATAGATTTGTTAGTTGTTGTCATATATACTTATCTATCTCTTTTTAAATATATATTTAACGCTTATTTTAATTTAAATTTATAAAATATTGGTAATTATTTTTATTAAGGTTATTATAATGACATTCATCATTTAATTTAGTAAATTAAAAGATCAAATCCATTAAAAATTAATAAAATTAGAAAATTTTTTTTGCGAAAAAAGCCTATACTTTTTTACAGTATCAAAAAATTTCAATATTACTAATGGTTTTTTAAATGTAAATACTAATAATAATGTAACTATGAAGGATTTAAATATTGTTTATGATGATGATTATGATCAAACGGAGTTTGTTACGATATCTGGTAATGGGACTAAGTCTTTGTATAATGTGACAATTAATATGAATAAAGATAATGTTTCTCGTGGTAATGTCTTGGATATTAGGGCGAATAATACTCATGTTGAGAATTGTGTGGTTAATGCTCGTCTTGTAGAAACT
>JAFRCK010000006.1 GCA_017404385.1 Bacilli bacterium | reverse complement strand
TTCCATCTTGTAACCTTGCCGAACGTATAAAACATCAAAGTGTTAACTAACTAATCAACAATTAAAACAAAAAATCTGTGGTTTGAGCCTCCTAGAACAGTCAAAGCCGTAATTTATGAAAAACAAATCCACAGTGCTTAATCTTATTATAAAATAATAAGAAAAAAATATATAGAAAGGAATTAATCAATCTTATAAAAATTAATAACATTTCTATAAGATTGATTATACAAGGATTTATGAGTTTATTAGAAATAAAAAATATACATACAGTTGCAGAAGATGATAGAGAAAAAGAAATATTAAAGGGATTAGATTTGGTTATCAATAAAGGTGAAGTTCATGTTATTATGGGTCCAAATGGTTCAGGTAAATCAACTTTAGCGAATACTATTTTTAATAATCCTAAATATATTGTTACCGATGGAGATATATTGTTTAATGGAGAGTCTATTAAAGGATTGAAGGTAAATGATATAGCTAAAAAGGGTTTATTTATGTCATTTCAGATACCTGAAGAAATCCCAGGGGTTACAGTTGCTCAGTTCTTAAAAACTGCTAAAAGTAATGTGACTGGTGAAAAGATTAATTTATTATCCTTTTCTAATGAAGTGGAAGAGAATATGGAAAAATTAGGAATAGATAAAAAATATCTTAATAGAGAATTAAATGTTGGCTTTTCTGGTGGAGAAAAGAAAAAAAATGAAATACTTCAATTACTAACTTTAAATCCAGAATTAGCAATATTAGATGAAACAGATTCAGGTCTTGATGTAGATGCGATTAAGATTGTATCTAAGGGTATTGATTTATATAAGAATGATAATAATGCTGTTCTTATTATTACTCATTCAACTAAAATATTAGAGTATTTAAAAGTAGATTATGTACATGTTCTTGTAAATGGTAAAATTATTCTTTCTTCTGATTCTTCTTTAGCTAAAACTATTGAAGAAAATGGTTATTCTTCTTATATGGAAAAAAATGAAGACTAGAATAGATAATATAGATAATAATATTTATAATATTAAAACAACTGAAGAATATGAAAAAACTGAAATAGGTTTAACAAAAGAAGTAATAGAAAGAATAAGTAAAGAAAAAGAAGAACCAAAATGGGTTTTAGATATAAGATTAAAAGCATTAGAATTTTATAATAAATTGGAGTTACCTAATTGGGGACCTGATTTAAGTGAAATAAATCTAGATGATATAACAACTTATATTAAACCTAAAAATAAAATGGTTGATAAATGGGAAGATGTACCAGAAGATATAAAAAATGTATTTGATAAATTAGGTATACCAGAAGCAGAAAAAAAATCACTTGGAGGAGTAGGTGCTCAATATGATTCAGAAATGGTATATCATAAAGTTCAAGATGAATTAAAAGAAAAAGGTGTTATATATACTAATTTTGATACTGCGATAAAAGAATATCCAGAACTTGTAAAAGAATATTTTACTAAAGCAGTACCAATTAATGATCATAAGTTTATTGCTATGCATTATGCATTATTTTCTGGAGGTTCATTTGTATATGTACCAAAAGGTGTAGTATTAAATGATCCTCTTCAATCATATTTTAGACTAAACTCCCCTGGTGCAGGTCAATTTGAACATACACTAATAATTGTTGAAGAAGGCGCATCTCTTCAGTTTATAGAAGGATGTTCTGCCCCTGGGTATAATGAACTTAATTTACATGCAGGATGTGTAGAATTGTTTGTTAAAGATAATGCATTTCTTAGATTTTCAACTATTGAAAACTGGTCTAAGAATATGATGAATTTAAATACTAAAAAAGCTTTTGTAGGTACTAGAGGTAAAATAGAGTGGATTATGGGTTCATTTGGATCAAAGGTATCTATGTTATATCCAATGACTATATTAAATGGAGACTATGCTAAATGTGAATTTACTAATATATCATTTGCTGGTTTTGGACAAAACTTAGATTCAGGTTTAAAAGTAATACATAATGGTAAATATAATAGTACTGCCATTAATTCTAAATCTATTTCAAAAGATGGCGGAATATGTACTTTTAGAAGTAATATATGGGTTAAGAGTAACGCTTCTAAATCTAAATTAAATGTTTCTTGTGAATCATTAATGCTTGATAGTAAATCTAAAAGTGATACTATTCCAGTAGATTTTATAGAAAATGATGATATAGAATATGCACATGAAGCTAAGATAGGTAAGATTAGTGATGATACTATATTCTATTTAATGTCTAGAGGTATATCAGAAGAAGAAGCAATTAAATTAATAGTAAGAGGATTTGCTGAACCAATATCAAAAGCATTTCCAATAGAGTACGCAGTTGAGATGAATAGACTTATTGATCTTGAACTAGAAGGTACTATAGGTTAGGAGGTAATTATGAAATATATATTAAATGAAACTCCTATTAAAACAACAAATAATTTTAGGATAAATAATATAACAGTAGATTTAGATATAAAAGAAACTGATTTTAATGATTATTCTTTTTCTACAACTAAAGATTTAGATATTAAAACTGAAATTAAGAGTGATTTTAATTCAAAAATTGGATTAGAAAGAGATAAATATCTTTATGTAGATATAACTCCTAAAAAAAGAATAGATGATTTATTAATAATTAATTATACTTTTGATAGTAAAAATTATTTAACTAGTCATATTAATATTAATTTAGATTATGATTTAAATACTATTATTTGTTTTAGAGGAACAGGTTTTCTTAATTTTAAATTAACTGTTACTTCTAAAGAAAATATAAATTCTAATATATCAGTAGTTAATCTAACTAGTGATCAAAGTACTGGTTTAGTATCTATTGAAAATAGTGTTAATACAAATTCCAATATAGTAACAAATTATATAGATTTAAGAGGTAAACTAAGAATATCTAATTATTATTCCGAACTTAATAGTGAAAAAGCAAGTAGTTCTTTTAATACTATTTATATAGGTAATAAAGATGAAAGACTAGACATGAATTATTACACTAAAAATAATAATAAATATACAGTTTCTAATATGTTATTTCAAGGTGCTTTATTAGATAACAGTTATAAATCACTAAAAGGAACAATTGATTTTATAGAAGGATCATCTAAATCAAAGGGTGAAGAAAATGAAAATTGTATTCTCTTATCAGAAAACTCAAAATCTAGATCTTTACCAATGCTTTTATGTCATGAAGAAGATGTAATGGGTGCACATGGTATGAGTTCTGGTAAAATAGATTCTCAAAAACTATTTTATTTAATGTCAAAGGGAATATCCGAAGAAGAAGCAAAGAGACTTATAATAAAAGCTAATTTTAAAATAGTATTAGATAATGTTTTAGATGAAAACATCAAAGCAGAAATAGAAGAAATAATTGATGAAAGAATAAAATAATTTTTATTCTTTTTTTTGTTTTATAGGGGATTTTTGTTTTTTATAGCAAATATAATCTATGGAGGTTATAATATGAATGATATAGAAAACTATAGTAAATTTATTTTTGAAAGTATTAAACATATAGATGAGAATGGTCATGAATATTGGTATGCTAGAGAATTGCAAATGGCATTGGAGTATAAAGAATGGAGAAAATTTAATGGTATTATTGATAAGGCAATTAAATCATGTATAAATAGTAGTATTAATATTAAATACAATTTTGTCGAAGTGGACAAAATTGTAAATACTGGTGTTTCAAGTAAACCTATTAAAGATTATAAACTATCTAGATATGCCTGTTATTTGATTGTTCAAAATGGAGATTCTAGAAAAGAAGTAATTGCTTTAGGACAGACATATTTTGCAGTTCAAACTAGAAAACAAGAAATACTAGATTATTTTGATGAAGATAAAAAAAAGATTAAGTATTAGAAAAAAAGTTAAAGAAGGGAATCTAGGTTTAAATAAAACTGCAATTAATAGTGGTGTTAAGAATTTAGCGGAATTTCATAATGCAGGTTATAAAGGTCTTTATAATGGAGAAACTGCTGCTGATAAATTAAAAAGAGAAAGGGTTGATAATGAGTATAAGGCCAATAGTGTACATTTTGAAATAGGAAGAAAGGTTAGAAAAGCTATAAAGGATATGGGTGGTACAATGCCAGAAGACTATTCTACTCCAAATAAATCTATAAAGAGGATAAATAAAGAATAAAATAATATTTTATTTTATATTTATTTTGGTATAATATAATTAGGTGATGAGTATGTTATTAAGAAACATATATAATGTAGATTCTGATGTTGAAATAACAGGAGTAGAAATCAATTCTAAGAATTGTAAAAAGGGAGATATATTTGTTTGCGTAAAAGGTGCGACTGCGGATAGACATGATTATATAGATGATGCAATTAATAATGGTGCTTCTGCGATTGTAGTATCTAAAGAAGTAGGAGAAAAAACTGTACCTATTATTAAAGTAGAAGATACAGATGATGAATTACCTAAATTATGTCAAAAAGTATATGATTATCCAAATCAAAAATTAAAAATGATAGGAGTAACTGGAACTGATGGTAAAACTAGTGTTGCAACTATTGTTCAAACACTACTTGGTGATGATATCTGTGGTTATATTGGAACAAATGGAATTAGTTCTAAAGAAGTAAAAGAAGATAATCCAAATACAACACCAGCTCCAAATTTACTATATAAAGTATTAAATAAATTTCTTTCAACTGGTAGTAAATATGTATCAATGGAAGCATCATCTGAAGCATTTTTTAATGGAAGATTAAAATATCTAGAATTTGATGTAGCCATTTTAACAAATGTTACTTCAGAACATTTGAATACTCATGGTACTTTTGAAAATTATTTAGATTGTAAACTTAATCTTTTTAGACAAACAAAAGAAGATGGAATTTGTGTTATAAATAAAGATGATGAACATTATAAAGATTTTGTTGAAGCATCTAATGGTAGAGTAGTAACATACGGAAAAGAAAGCGATAATGATTTAGTTATAGAAAATTTTGATATTTATCCAGATCATACAGATATTAATTTTAAATACAAGGATGAAAGTATATTTATAAAGAGTCCAATGCTTGGAGATTTTAATGTATACAATTTAGCCGCAGCATTTCTTACATTACTAGAATTAGGTATTAATAGAGATCATATTATGAATAATATTAGTAAAATTAGAGTTAATGGAAGACTAGCTATGCTTAATACTAATAGTAATTACTATGTTATGGTAGATTATGCACATACTCCAAACGGAATATATAATTTATTAAATTTTGTTAAAACATTAAAATTAAATAGTTCTATTGTAGTTATAGGACAAGCTGGAGAAAGAGATGCATATAAAAGACCGGAGGTAGGTAAAGTAGTACTTGAAAATGCAGATTATGCAATATTTACTTATGAGGATCCAAGAAGCGAAGATCCAGCTATGATTTGTGAAGATATAGTTAGAGATATTAAAGATAAATATCAAAATTATGAAATAGTTCTTGATAGAAAAGAAGCAATAAATAAAGCAATAAATATGGCTAAAGAAAATGATATAGTTCTAATTTTAGGAAAAGGAAATGAAACTTATCAAAAATTAAAAGATAAAGTTATACACTTTAATGACATAGAAGAAGCTGAAATAGCTATAAAAAATAAAAAAAAATAATGGAAAATAAAAAGAATATGATATAATTTAACTGGAGATATATTAAGGAGGAAAAATTATGAATGAAAATCCACTAGTTATTGATTTAACAGATGAAAAAGGTGAAAAAGTAAAAGTTGAAATAGTACAACAATTTTTTGATAATGGAAAACACTATGTTATCGCTAATGATTTAGGAAATGATACAGATTGTTATATACTTGAAGTAAAATCAAGTGAAAATGGAGATGAATTAGTTAGTATCGATGATGAAGCAGAGTTCAATAGACTTTGCAATGTAGTTGATAATCTAGGAAAAGAACAAGAATAATTCTTGTTTTTTTTTGTTATTTTTTATATACTAGAATTGGTGTAGATAGATGAGTGTTAAAAAAAAGAATAAAATAGCTTTACTTTTAATTTTTTTGTTAATTATTATGATTCTTTTAATACTTTTACATAGATATAATAGACCACCATATATAATTGGCATTACATATAGTGATAAATATAATGAAAACAAAACTAAGACAGCCAATGTTAAAATAAAAAACTTTAGTGGAAATAATATCTATTGTAAGTTTACTAACAAAGATGGAAGTAGTAAATGGGTACAAGCAAAAGATGATATATGTTCTTATGATGTTAAGACAGATGATTATGAAATAACATTGAAATATAATGGAAATATAAAGGTTAAGTTTAAAGAAAAATTTGATATAGATGGAGTTATCAGCTTTAGTGTAACTGATAAAAGAAAATATATACCTGTGGGAGATTCTTTTAAATTAAATACTAAACTAGATTACGTAGGTGAAAAATATAGTAAGGTTGAGTATAAGAGTAGTGATTCTAATATCGCGAATGTAGATGAAAATGGAGTTGTTACCGGAAAAAGTGATGGACGTGTTAAAATTAGTATTACAGGTGGCGGTGTAAAAACTGATGAATTTGAATTAATTAGTTCTAGTTTGATTAGATCACCTTCTATAGATAATTATAGGGAAGTAATGCCTTGTAATTCTTTTACTAAAGAACAAGTTGATTTATTAGATTCTATTTTAGCAACTAAAATTAAAGATGCTGGAGAAGGAACAAGAGCTGCCGCAACTGAAGCTGCAAGATTTATTACACTTGAATTAAAATATAAAATACCTTATTTTTATGAGAATGGAAGAAGAACTTTTTCTTATCCAGTAGATGGAGAAGGAAGATATTATTTTAAAGGATTATATTTAGGAACTGATAAAGAAAAATTAATAACAAATAGCGTAACTGGCCCAGCTTCTTGGGGTTGTCCACTTAGAGATGCTGAATCTGGACTAATGGGAAGAAATGGCCTTGACTGTAGTGGTTATGTTACTTGGACTTTAGTACAAGCAGGTCTTGATTTGGGTGATATAGGCGCAGGTATTACTGGTGCAAGAGATTATACTGATGTAGGTCCTTTCCAAAGAAATAGTTATAATTTATTGATGTCTGGGAAAGTTTCCCCAGGAGATCTTATTGGATGGGATGGACATATAGCTATAATTGCCGCAATGGATGATAATAATATTTATATTACAGAATCTTTACAAAATGGTGTAATAATAGATGAATATAACTATTCAAGCCCATATAGTAGGTTTTATACTAGATACTCACATATAATAGATATGTCAGGTAATTATAATGGTGATGGTAATTTAAAAAAAATGTGGTAATAAAAACATTTTACAAAAAAGACATTGTAAAATGTTTTTTTTCTTGTATAATTAGATTAGGTGATATAAATGGATGAATATAAAGTAACAAGTAGATCTGAACAAGATACAATATCAGTTGCGGAGAATTTAGAAGCAGAAAAATTTCCAGGTATGGTAATATGCCTTAATGGAGAATTAGGCTGTGGAAAAACTGTATTTACAAAAGGGTTTGCGGCAGCATTAGGAATAGACGATGTTATCACTAGTCCTACATTTAATATTATTAAAGAATATTTAAATGGTGAAATGCCACTATATCATATGGATGTTTATAGATTAGAAGATAAAATTGAATCTACTGGTTTATTAGACTATTTTGATAAAGATGGTGTAGTAATTATTGAATGGGCTAATATGATTGAAGATTATTTACCAGAAGAAAGACTTGATATTTACTTTAAAGTAGTAGAAGAGGATACTAGAGTAATGAAATTTGTACCACATGGAACTAAATACGAAGAACTTTGCGAGGATGCTTTATGATCTCGCTTTTTTTAGATACAAGTACCAAAAAACTTGTTGTTATTTTAATAAAAGATAATGAAATATTATCAAAAAAAGAATTAGAATCAATAAATGATCATGCTTCGCATTTAGTACCTTTTATAGATGAAATATTAAAAGAAAATAATATGACTACAAAAGATATAAATAAAGTCTTTGTAGTTAATGGTCCTGGTTCTTTCACAGGAACAAGAATTGGTGTTACCGTAGGAAAGACACTTGCTTATACTAATGATATATTGGTGGTGCCAGTGTCATCATTAAAACAATATATATTTAGTTCAAATGGATATGATTATTACGTTTCTACTATAAAAGATAAGAATAATTTATATTATGGAATATATGATAGTGATTATAATGATATAGTTGTTGATAAGTATTCAACTAAAGATATATATGAAAAAGATATTAGTAAATTATCAGGAAATATTTTATATATAACAGAGGATAATCAAGAATTAGATGTAATTGAATTAATCGATTATTATAAAGATAAAGGAATAAATGCTCACGAATTAAAACCAAATTATTTAAAGAAGATAGATGCGGAAGAAAAATTATGATAGAAGAAATAAAAGATATTAAGTTAATAGAAAAATTATTTAAAGAGTATAAAGAAAAGTATAATCCTATCATAAATGATTATACTTTTATTCTTTCATACAAGGAAAATAATAAATATGTTGGTTTTTTAATATATCAATTGTTATATGAAAGTGCAGAAATAATTGATATATTTGTATTAGATGAGTATAGAAATAAAGGAATAGGTAAAGCACTAATTAATAAGATGCTTGACAATAAAAAAATAGAAAAAGTTACTTTGGAAGTAAAAAAAGATAACAAAAACGCTATTATGTTGTATAATAGTTTAGGTTTTAAACCAGTTTCTATAAGAAAGGGTTATTATAGTGGAGTAGATGCCATTCTAATGCTTAAGGAAGTGAAATAATGAAAGATGTATATATTTTAGGTATTGAATCTTCTTGTGATGAAACAAGTATTTCAATAGTTAAAAATGGTAAAGAAGAAATAGTTACAACAACATTATCTCAAATAGATATACATAAAAAATTTGGTGGAGTTGTTCCAGAAATAGCATCTAGATCACATGCTGAATGTATAACTATCGTTATAGATGATTGTTTAACTAAAGCTAATATGAAAATGGAAGATATTACCGCAATAGCAGTTACTTATGGACCAGGTTTAGCTGGTTCATTACTTGTAGGTGTAGAAGCTGCTAAAACACTTGCACTTTGTTATAACAAACCATTAATTGGTGTTAATCATATGGCAGGTCATATATATGCAAATAATTTAGTTGATACTATGGATTTTCCACTTATTTGTTTAGTTATATCTGGTGGTCACACTGAGATTATTTATATGGAAGATGATTTATCATTTAAAAAACTTGGTTCTACTATAGATGATTCAGTAGGTGAAGCATTTGATAAAGTTGCAAGAGTAATAGATGTTCCATACCCAGGGGGACCAGTTATTGATAAATTAAGTAAGTTAGGTAAAGATACATATGAATTACCTTTACCAATGGATGATAATAGTTATAACTTTAGTTTTAGTGGTATAAAAAGTGCAGTTATTAATTTAGTACATAATGAAAAACAAAGAGGTAATGAAATAAGAAAAGAAGATTTAGCTACTTCCTTTGAAAATATTGTTGTTAAAAATTTGACAAAGAAAACAATGAAAGCAGTTGAAGAATATAAAGTAAAAGAATTATTAATCGCAGGAGGAGTATCTGCGAATACTGGTATTAGAGAAGCTTTTGATAAACTATGTAAAGAAAAGGAAATAAAGTTAGTTGTTCCTAAACTTGCTTATTGTACTGATAATGGCGCAATGATTGCGGCTGCTGGTTATTACTATTATAAAAAAGGGATATATAGTGATTACTCATTAAAAATAAATCCAGGTTTAGATTTATAATTTACAAAAACAAAAAAATATGATAATATGTATGTAATGAAGGAAACTTCATAGAATAAAAAAGAGGAACACTTAATTTTTGCGTGTTGGGTGTTACCTTTAATTGGTTGTGCACCTAACTAAGCTTTAGTTAGGTGCTCTTTTAATTTAGTATTACAAAAAGTAATGTTATAAGTAAAAGGATAATGAGGATTAAGAAAAAGATTAGAAAATCTTTTTTACTCATATGCATCACCTCCAATCCAAGATAATTAGAGGTAACACCCAACTAACTAAATGTTCCAATACTATTATACCAAACGTTTGTATATATACCTAGTGAAAAACGATAAGAAAAAAGAAAAAAATTATTCATTATGTGTTATAATTGATACTAGAATGGGAGTGGATAATATGATATGTCCAGGTTGTGGAGCAAATATACCAGATAGTGCATCTTTTTGTAGCTATTGTGGTAAAAAAATAGAAAGATTAGTTGTTGAATCAACGGTTAATAATAATATTAAAGAAGTTAAAAATGAAAATGTATTTTTAGGATTAATAGGTGGATTAATTGGATCACTAGCTGGAGTAGCTTCTATTGTATTATTAAGTAGAATAGGTTTTGTAGCTTCAATCGCTGGTCTTGTAATGGCTATTTGTACAATTAAACTATATGAAAAGTTTGCTGGATCAATAAGTAAAAAAGGAATAATTATTTGTATAGTTATAACTTTATTAATGACATTACTTGCTGAAAATATATCATTTGCTTGGCAAGTTGTTAGAGAATTAGATGCTAAAGGATATAAGGGAGATTTCTTTGATATATTCTTTAATCTATATAAATATATGGGAGAAGGATATTTTAATAATTCTACATATTTTACTAATTTAGGTTTAGTTTATTTATTTAATATAATAGGTGCATTTAGTTTATTTAAAACTCAATTAGGAATTACAAAAAAATAAAAAATCTTCTTATGAAGATTTTTTTATTTTTCTCTCTAAAAAAGAAATACATAGGTATAATATTATTGTTAAAATAATCAAAATAATAATACCTGATATAACTAAATTCATATTAAATACTTGAGATCCATAATTAATTAAATACCCAATACCTTCTTTTGATACTAAAAATTCACCCATTATAACACCAACAAAACACATACTTATATTAACTTTAAATGAATCAACTATTTGAGAATAATTACTTGGTATAACAACTTTAGTTAGTATTTGTATTTTATTGGCATTCATACTTTTTAATAGTTTTATTCTGTTTTCATCAGTGCTTTTAAAAGCAGTATTAATATTTAATATACTAATTATACTTGATATGAGTAATGCCATTATAATAATAGATTTATTATTTGCTCCAGATATGATTATAATTAAAGGGCCTAGTGCTACCTTAGGTAGACTATTTAATATAGTTAGATACGGGTCAAGGATCTTAGATAGAGTTTTATTTAAGTATAAAATACTAGCTATTAAAAATCCAATTATATTACCTAAAACAAAACTAATTAATATTTCTTTTAGAGTTGTAGAAATATGATTAAATAGATTATTAGATTTAGCTAAATCAATTATTGTATTAAATACTTTAGTAGGAGAAGAGAGTAAGAATGTATCTATAATATTTAATCTAGAAAGTAATTCCCAAATACCAAAGAATAGTATTAATATTGATATTTGTGATATTAGTATTATTCTTTTACTTCTTTTTTTCTTTTTTAAATAATTTTTTCTTTCATTACTTATCATTTAAATCTCTCCATATCATTTTATAATATTTCATGAATTCATCACTCATTCTATTTTTAATAGGATCTTTTTCTTTTTTTAAATCTATTTTATATATACTTTTTATTATAGATGGTTTATCACTTAAAACTATTACTTTATTGCATAAACTAATTGCTTCACTAATATCATGTGTTACTATAATCATAGATTTTTTTTCTTCTTTTAAAATATTAATTACATCATTAGATATTTTAAGTCTATTTTGATAATCTAATGCACTAAATGGTTCATCTAATAATAATATATCTGGTGATAGAGAAAGAGCTCTTATTAAAGATGTTCTTTGTTTTTGACCACCAGATAAATCTTTTGGATATTTATCTATATAATCTTTTAGACCATATTTTATTAATAGTTTTTTAACTTTTTCTATTTCTAATTTAGTACATTTTTTTTGAATTTTAAGACCTAGTAAACAATTTTCTAAAACTGTTAAAAAAGGCATAAGTGTATCTGTTTGTAACATATATGCAATTCTTTTATCAGTAATTATTTTTCCAGAACTTTTTGTTTCTAAACCAGAAATAATAGATAAGAGAGTAGATTTACCTGAACCTGATGGTCCTACTATTCCAACGAAATCTCCTTGATTTACATTTATATTGATATTATCTAAAACTTTTATTTCTTCTTTTTCAGTCTGATAATTTTTATATAAGTTCTCTATTTTAAGAATACTATTCATTTTTAGAAAAAGATGTATCTACTAATTCTTTATAAGGAACTTTATTAGTTAATTCTTTAGCTTCAATCATAATATCTTGTAAATGATTAAATTCTTCTTCACTAAAGTAAGTATTTTTCTTCCATGCATCATTATCTTTATATCTTTTTATCATTTTAGTTAATTCATTAATAGTTATATCTGGAAAGAAATCTATTACTTCTTTTGCGATTGTTTCATTATCTGTTTTCCATACATAATCTAATCCTTTATTAACTGCGTTAGTAAATCTTTGGACTGTATCTTTATTGTTTTTAATATAACTACTTAAAGCATTATATGAAGTATAAGGAACAGAACCTCCATATTCACCAACATAACCAACTACATAACCATATCCTTCATTTTCTATCTGTGTAGCATTTGGTTCAAATAGAGTTACAAAGTCTCCAGTACCTGAAATAAATGCACTTGCCATAGATGCAAATTCTATACTTGTATCAATTGTTAAATCATTTAAATTGATTTCATTTTGTTTAAGAGTATATTCTAGTGTCATTTCTGGCATACCTCCAACTCTTCCACCAATTATATATTTTCCTTTTAAATCATCTAGAGTAAAGTTATCTATTTTATTTCTTGATACTATAAATGATCCATCTCTTTTAGTAAGTGATGCAAATGTTTTTATATAGTCTTTTTTACCACTATTATAAACATATATTGATGCTTCAGAGCCACAAAAACCAATATCTACATCTTTAGATAAAACAGCCGCTGTAACTTTATCTGCACCTGGGGTTAATATAAGATCTATGTCTAAACCTTCATCTTTAAAAAATCCTTTTTTTATAGCTATATATTGTGGAGCATAAAATATACTATGAGCAACCTCCGCAACTTTTACTTTAGTTAGTTTATTATCTTCTTTATTCTTGTTCGTAAAGAATAGTAAATAAGAAAAGAAAGCAATAACTAACAAAGCAAGACATATTAATATTATTTTCTTCATTTTTTTTATCATCCTTTCATATTATCATATTCAAATAAGATGAAGTATGCTACAATAAATAATGGTGATATAAATGGATTTAGACAGATTAAATGATAAACAAAGAGATGCAGTAGAACATTTAGATGGACCTATGTTAATACTAGCAGGAGCTGGCTCGGGTAAAACCAGAGTTTTAACAACAAAAGTGGCATATTTATTACAAAACAGGGATATATCTCCAAGAAACATTTTGGCAATAACTTTTACAAACAAGGCTGCTAAAGAGATGAAAGAAAGAATATATGGACTACTTGGTAGAGAAGCATTTTTGATACAGATATCTACTTTTCATTCATTTGGTTTAAAGTTATTAAAAGAAAATTATGAAGTACTAGGTTATGATAATAATTTTACGATTATTGATGCTGATGATTCATTAACTGTTATTAAAAAGATAATGAAAGAACAAGATATAGATGCAAATAAGTTTAATCCTAAAGCAATTAAATCAAGTATTTCTGATAATAAAAATGAAATGGTTAGTGTTAAAGAATATGAAAAATTTGTATATACAGAATATGATGAAGTAGTATATAAAGTATATGATGAATATGAAAAAAGCTTAAGAAGAAGTAATGCAATAGATTTTGATGATTTATTATTACTTCCAATAGAATTATTTACTAAACATCCTGAAATATTAGAAAAATATCAAGATATTTATAGATATGTATTTATAGATGAATATCAAGATACTAATAAGCCACAGTATTTATTAAGTAAGTTAATTAGTTCTAGACTTAAAAATATAACAGTAGTTGGTGATAATGACCAAGCAATATTTACTTGGAGAGGAGCTGATTATAAGAATATTCTTAATTTTGAAAAAGATTATCCTAATGCTAAAGTAGTTATATTAGATGAGAATTATAGATCAACTAAGACTATACTAAAAGCTGCGAATAACGTAATTAAAAATAATAAAATTAGAAAAGAAAAGAATCTATGGACTGAAAATGAAGAAGGTAGTTTGATAACTTATTTTAAGGCATTTGATGAAAAAGACGAATCAGATTATGTTGTTAAAGAAACTAAAAAGTTATTAGATCAAGGTATTAATCCTGATGAAATATGTGTACTTTATAGAGCTAATGCTCAAAGTAGAAATATAGAAGAAGCTTTTCTTCAAAATAATATTTCATATAGAATAGTTGGTTCATACGCATTCTATAATAGAAAAGAAATTAAAGATTTAATTGCGTATTTAAAACTTGTTCATAATGAAAAAGATGATGTGTCATTACTAAGGGTAATTAATTATCCAAAAAGAGGAATAGGTAATAAATCTTTAGAAAATTTAGCAATTATTTCTAGAACAGAAAATAAATCTTTATATGAATCAATTAATTCAGGTAAAGAACTAGAATTTAAAAAGATTATTGAGGACCTTAAGCGTGAACAAGATAATATGCCTTTAACTGACTTTGTAGAACTTGTTTTAAATAAATCAGGAATAAAAGATAGTTTAAAAAGTGAAAAAACTTTAGAGGCAGATATAAGACTTGAAAACTTAGAGGAATTTAAATCAATAGTTAAAAATGTTGAAGAGGCAGATGGTATTGTTTCATTAGGAGATTTCTTAGATGAACTTTCATTGGTATCAGATGCATCAGAAAATCAAGTTGATACCGAGTCAAAAGTAACTCTTATGACTATGCATGCCGTTAAAGGATTGGAATTTGATTATGTATTTGTTATAGGTGTTGAAGAAGGTTTATTTCCACATCTTAATTCTATGAATAGTGAAGAAGAGTTAGAGGAAGAAAGAAGACTTGCGTATGTTGCTATTACTAGGGCTAGAAAGAAATTATATATAGTTAATTCTAGAAGTAGACTTCTATATGGTAAAGTATCGAGTAATGTACCTAGTAGATTTATATCTGAAATAGGTGATGAATTACTTGATGAAGAGAAAAAACAAAAGTTATATGAAAATAAAAAAATAGACAAAGAAAAAATGCTTGTTGATAATGATTTAAAGCCTGGTGATTTAATAGATCATGAAAAATATGGAAAAGGTGTAGTATTAAATATAGATGGATCTATTGCCACAATATCATTTAGTAAATCTGGTGTTAAAAAATTATTAAAAAATCATAAAGCAATAAAGAAAGTGAGTATTTAATTATGAAAAAAGTTAGAAAATGTGTTATTCCTGTCGCAGGTATGGGAACTAGATTTTTACCTGGGACTAAAGCTATTCCAAAGGAAATGTTCCCAATTATTGATAAACCAGCAATTCAATATATAGTTGAAGAAGCTGTTGAAAGTGGTATTGAAGAAATATTATTTATAACTAGTTCATATAAGAATTCAGTTATAGATCATTTTGATAGGAACTTTGAGTTAGAAACAAGATTAGAAAAAAGTGGCAAATTAGATAAGTTAGAATTAGTTAAGAAGATTTCTAAATTAGCTAATTTCTCATATATTAGACAAGGTGAACCACTAGGTTCAGGTCATGCGATTAAGTTAGCTAAAAACTTTGTTGGTGATGAACCATTTGCCGTTATGTATGGTGATGATGTTATGATGTATGATAAACCAGTTCTAGGTCAATTAATAGATGTTTATGAAAAAAGGGATTGTAATGTTATTGGAGTACAAGAAATAGATCCATCTTTAGCATATAAATATGGTATTATTGAATATGAAGATAAAGATACAGGTAAAATTAAGACTATTATTGAAAAACCAAAGAATGAAGAAGCACCATCTAATCATGCTGGTTTAGGAAGATATATTGTTAAACCTGAAATATTTGATGAATTAGAAACACTTAGTAAAGGTGCCGGTAATGAGTATCAATTTACAGATGCAATGAAAAGTTTAATGAATAAACAAGACTTTTATGCATGTAAGTTTGATGGTAAATATTTTGATATAGGTAGTCAACAAGGCTATTTAAAGGCAAATGTTGAATTTGCTCTTAAAAGAGATGATTTAAAAACTGATGTTAAAAAGTATATAAAAGGATTAAAGATTAACTAGTTTAATCTTTTTTTATTACCATAAAAATGGTATAATATTTATAGGTGATAACATGAAGAATATCGAAGAAAGAATAAATAAATTAATTGAAATAATTAATAAAGCAAGTTATGAATATTATGTCCTTGATAATCCAACTATAACAGACCAAGAATATGATGATGCATATAATGAATTATTAATGTTAGAGGAAAAATATCCTGAATTAAAAAGAGAAGACTCACCAACACTTAGGGTTGGTGGTGAAGCAATAGATAGCTTTAAAAAAGTTACTCATGCATCACCAATGCTTTCTTTTGATGATATTTTTAATGAAGAAGAAATTATTCTTTTTGATGAAAGAATTAAGAAAACAGTATCTAAACCAGAATACACATTAGAACCTAAGATGGATGGTTTATCAGGTTCATTAATATATGAAAATGGAGTATTAGTTAGGGCAGCTACTAGAGGTGATGGAATAACTGGTGAAGATATAACAATTAATGTTAAAACTATTAAATCAGTGCCTCTTCATCTTACAAAAGATATTAATATAGAAGTACGCGGCGAAATATATATGAGTAAACTATCTTTTGAAAGAGCAAATAGAGAGAAACAAGCTAATGGTGAAAAAGAATTTGCTAATCCAAGAAATGCAGCCGCTGGTTCAGTAAGACAATTAGATAGTAAAATTACTGCTAAAAGAGATTTAGATTTTATGGCATATTTTTTACCTAATCCAGAAGATTATGGTATTAAAACCCAAGAAGAAAGTATAAAATTTTTAAAAGAACTAGGTTTTGTTACTAATATTAATTTAAATGGACTTGCTAAAAATAGTACTGATATTATTAATTATGTAAAAGAATTAAATAAGAAAAGACCAGAACTTCCTTATGCAATAGATGGAGTTGTTATAAAAGTTGATAGTTTAGATGATGAAAAAGTACTTGGTTTTACTGCTAGAGTACCTAGATGGGGAATTGCATATAAATTTCCAGCTGAACAAGTATTGACTAAATTAAATGAAATTAAATATACAGTAGGTAGAACAGGTAAAATAACACCAAATGCTATATTTAATCCAGTACACGTAGATGGATCACTTGTTAGTAAAGCAACTCTTCATAATTTTGATTACATAGTAGATAAAGATATAAGAGTAGGTGATATTATATCCATTAGGAAGGCTGGAGATGTAATTCCGGAAGTAGTCGAAGTAAAACTTGATAGAAGAGAAGAAAACAGTACTCCAACAAAGATGATAACAACTTGCCCTATATGTGAAACAGAGTTAATAAAAAAAGATGCTAATCATTTTTGTCCTAATGAAAATTGTCCAGCAAGGCATACTGAGGGTTTAACTCACTTTGTAAGTAGAGATGCTATGTATATAGATGGATTTGGGGAAAGAATAGTTGAAGATTTTTATAATGAAGGATATCTTAGAAAGATAGAGGATTTCTATAATTTATACAAATATAAAGATGATTTAATGACATTAGAAGGATTTGGTGAAAAAAGTATTACTAATTTATTAGAGGGAGTAGAAAATAGTAAAAAGAATAGTTTAGAAAGACTTATATTTGCTCTTGGAATTAGATATGTTGGTAAGAAAACAGCTAAAGTACTTGCCATGTATTTTGGTACAATGGATAAATTTATGAATGCTGATTATGAATTATTAAAGAATATTCCTGATGTAGGAGATATAATTGCGAAAAGCATAGTAGATTACTTTAATGAGGAAAAGAATAAAGAATTAATTAGTAATCTAAAAGAACTTGGACTTAATATGGAATACTTAGGTGAAAAGATAGATACATCTAATGAAAATATAAATGGTAAAACATTTGTTATAACTGGAACATTATCTAAGTCTAGAGATGTTTATAAAGAAAAACTAGAAAGTTTAGGTGCTAAAGTCACAGGATCTGTTACTAAAAAAACAGATTATGTCTTAGTAGGAGATTCTCCAGGTAGTAAATATGATAAAGCCGTTGAATTAGGTATAAAAATAATTAATGAAGAAGAATACAATAATCTAATAAGTGAAAATAATTAAAAAAAGTTAATAATAAAAAAATGAACTTATTTCTTATATAGAAATAAGTTTTTTTGTTATAACTAAAATTAAGTTTTTATCATATAGGACAATAAAAAAAACAATTATAGTGATTTGCGCTATATTTTTTCTTGTGATAGTATCTCTTCTCGAAGGAGGAAATATGAGAAAAATATTTAGTTTTATTGCAGTATTATTTGTTGTACTTACAGTAGGGATAAAAGGGGCAAAGGCTGAAACTGTTACTATGACTAGAGAGTTTATTGATGGAGTATGGTCTTATCATTATAGAGGAGGAGATTGGTGGACATTTGGGAATTTACCATTTAATTATGCAAATGGAAAATTAGTATATTGTATAGAACCTGATTCAAGAATTAATACAGATGTTTATTATACTTATGGAGATTTTGGTTTGAGTGGTTATTCAGAGGATACAAAAAGACAGATGGAATTAATATCATATTATGGATATGGTTTCCCAGGTCATGACTCTTTAAAATATTATATGGCTACGCAGGAATTGTTATGGTTATTTTCACCAGATGATTGGATAAAATGGACTGTTACTAATGATGAAAACTCAGAAATGATTGATGTTAGCTATGAAAAAAATGAGATTCAAAGATTAGTTAATAATCATAATAAAAAGCCATCTTTTTATGGACAAATATTTGAATCAGAAACTGATTATATGACAATTAGAGATGTAAATAATGTTCTTGATAATTATAGGATAGAAGTTCCTGACAATATAACTTATAGTGTTGATGGTGATAGAATAACCTTTAAAACTAATAAAATAGGTTCTTTTGAAATTAATTTTAAAAAGAAAAGAGTAGTAAATGAAACAACTCTTGTTTATAATAATGATTCTCTTAGAACTCAAAAATTGGCTATCTTTGGTGAACCATATTTTGAAGAATTTAAATTAAATATTGTATTTAAAGGTTCATATGTAGAAATATTAAAAAAAGATATAGATACAAATGAAATAATTACTGATTCTGGTAATAAAATTAAAATTAAAAATACAGAAACTAATCAATATGTAAAAGATTCTGAATATGAATTTAATGGTGGAAAAGTATGGCTTTATTTACCAGTAGGGAAATATTTTATTGAAGAAACCAATTCTTCAAATGGATATTATATAAATACTAATGGTCTTAATTTTGAAATAGTTGAAGGTGATGAAGCTAAAAAGTATTTAGAATTATATAATGATAAGGTTGAAGGAAAAATTAATATTAATAAAACAGATGAAGAAGGTAATAATTTAAGTGGAGCTAAATTTGAAATATATAATGAAAATGATGAACTAGTTGATACTATAGTTACTACTGAAGAAAAGACATCAAGTATAAATCTTCCGCTTGGTAAATATACTGTTAAAGAAGTAGAGGTACCATATGGATATGAAAAAAATAATGAAGAATATGAAGTTGAATTATCATATAATAATCAAGATGAGTCAATTGTATATGGTAATTTAGATATTATTAACAAGAAGATTAAATGTGAAATAGTTCTAGTAACTACGTCTAAAAAAGAAGCATTAAATGTTAATTTTAATGTTTATGATAAGAATAATAATCTTGTTTATTCTGGTAATACTGTTGATGGAAAAAGTGCTTTCTATTTGCCGTATGGAGATTATGTGTTAAAAGAAATAGGTGTACCTGATGGTTATAAATTAAATGCTAATGAAATAAAATTTAGTGTTAATGATATAACATGTGCTTCTAAGTTTAGTTTAGATCATGAAAAATTTATAATGCCAAATACAACATCTAAAAGTAGTATGATTTATCTTGTTCTTTTAATAATAAATATATCCGGTTATGTGTATTATAAGAAATGTTATTAAGATAATAATATTTGTTTCATTATTCTTATTTTTGATACCAGTAATAGATGAGATTAAAATAAACGAAAAAGTTGATGAATTAGTTGATAGTAAAAAAAGAGAGTCAATATTTGAAGGATTATTATATATTCCTAAATTTAATTATAAAAATGTTATAAAAAAAGGTGTAAGTGCATTAGATGATAACAACATTGAAATGCTTGATTTTAGCGATTCTATAGGTGGAAATAGAATTGTACTTGCTGGTCATAACAATAGATATGTTTTTAATAAACTATATTATTTAGATATAAATGATGAAATTGTATTAAGTGATTCAGGAAAAGATTATAAGTATTTAGTTAGAAAAACAAAATATATTGATACGGATGATTTTAGTGATTTTAATATAGATAATTCATTAATATTAATAACTTGTACTTATGATAATCAAAAAAGATTTATAGTAATACTTGAAAAAGTTTAAAAATCACATATTTTACACATTATTTATATATATACTAATAATAACAATTTGTATTAAACACAAAAATTTAGTATTATATAAGTAGGTGATATTATGATTAAAATATGTCTAGTTGAAGATGAAAAATCTTTATCAGAATTACTTAAGACTTATTTAGAAAAGGAAGATTATTCTGTTGATGTTTATTCAAAAGGACAAGATGTATTAGATTGTGAAAAAAAATATGATTTATATATTTTAGATATAATGCTTGAAGATGATATTAGTGGATATGATATTATAAAACATATAAGATCAAATGATGAACAAGTACCAATTATTTTTAGTTCAGCAAGAGATGAATCAATTGATAAAATAGTTGGTTTAGAACTTGGTTCTGATGATTATATTGCTAAACCATATTCACCTAAGGAATTAGTTTTAAGAGTAAATAATATTGTAAAAAGAATATATAAATCTGATTATAATAATTTAACATATAATGACTATGTTATAGATGTAGATAAAAGAATAGTTAAGAAAGAAGATAAAATTATTGATTTAACAACATTAGAATTTGATATGTTTTTATATTTTGTTAATAATAAAGGTAAATCAATTGATAGAGAAACTATATTAAGCGCTGTTTGGGGAGAAGACTATTTTGGTAGTGATAGAGTAGTTGATGATTTAATTAGAAGACTAAGAAAGAAACTAAACATAGATTTAAATACAATTTATGGTTATGGGTATAGATTAGTATGAGAAAGATTAAATTTAGTTTATCAAAGCAATTGATTCTAATAACATTAACATGTTTATTACTAATGATTGTTTTAATATCAATAGTAATACCAAAAAGTCTTGAACCATATTTTGAAAATACAGTTTATAGTAACCTTGAAAAACCATTAGAAATAATGGGTAAGAATAGGGATCTTGAATATGAATATAAAAACACTGTTTATATTCAAAATATTAATGGGGAATATTATACTAATGAAAACTATAAAGAAATATTAGGAATAGATGATATTACTGAAGTTTTTAAATATATAAAAAACACCCGTGGTAAATTTGTATTAAATGGTAGATTATTTTATTATTCTGTTAATAAAGGAAGAGAAAATAGAAATATAGCTATTACAGATGATTCATATATTAAAGAATTAAGAAATGATATGCTTTATATAACTATTCCTTCGGTTGTTTTAATATTCTTAATAATAATGGTTCTTCTTTTATTTTGGTCAAATCATTTGGTTAGAAGAATAGAAAAATTAAAAAGTAAAGTAGATAATTTAAATAATCCTGATTACAAAGTTAATAGTAAAAATGAAGCTGATGATGAGTTAAAAGTTTTGAATGGCGCAATAGATAGAATGAAAGATATGATTCAAACAAAAGAAAAATATGAAAGGGAAATGTATCAAAATATATCACATGATTTTAAAACACCAATTATGGTAGTTAAATCTTATATAGAAGCATATAATGATAATATAGAAAAACCTAAAAAGGTAATTCAAGTTACTGAAGAAGAAATGAATAAATTAGAAAAGAAAGTTAAAAAGATGCTTGAACTTAATAAGGTTACTTATTTAAGAAATAATACAAATGAAGTAATAGATTTAAAACCATTAATTGAAAATAAGATTGAGAATTATAAAGTAATAAACAAAGATTTAAATTATGTATTTGAATGTGATAAAAATAGTCAAGTTAAAGGTACTGAAGAAATATGGGAATCAATAATAGATAATATTCTAAGTAATGCGGTTAGATACGCAAATAAAGATATAAGAATAACTGTTAATAAAAATAATATAGTATTTTATAATGATGGGGAAAATATAGATGAAAAAATAATAAATAAAATATTTGATTCATATGTTAAAGGAAAAAAAGGAGAGCATGGCCTAGGATTATCTATTGTAAAAAAGAATTTAGAATCATTAAACTATAAAGTTTATGCGAAGAATTTAAAAAAAGGTGTAGAATTTATTATTGAGAGGAGATAAGTGTGAAAAAGAATGTAATTTTATTATTAATAATTGGGGTTTTGGTAATTGGGGGAATAGTTGCGTTAGTTTTATGCTTAAATAAAAATACAAGAAAATTTGAAATTGTTCAAAAAACAAATGGTGGAGTACCATTACAATGGGAATATACTATAGAGGATACTTCTATAGTAGAGTTTGTTGAAAAAAAATCTGAGATACCAGAAAGTGATAAAGATTTATCTGGTGGAAGAGTATATGAACACTTTAAATTTAAAACTGTAAAAGAAGGAGAAACTACTATAACATTTAATTATAATTGGGTTAATCATGAAGGTACATCAGAAACAAAAAAATATAAGGTAGTAGTTGATAGTAAATTAAACTCAACAGTAACTGAAATCATGGACTAGAAATGGTCTTGATTTTTTGACAAATAGTATAAAATATGCTATAATTAGGTTGCAATTTTTGTTTGGCACATTATTCTAGTTAATTGTTTTGCTAGGAAGACGAGATTAAAACATCGTTATATGGCAAATCTATGAAACCTTTGGTGTTTGCTTCTTACGCCCAGTTTGGGGTGGATGCTGAAGATGAATGATTTTGGGCGAGGCATAATGGCATATGTTTTTCGAACCCACTATCAGTGGAGACCTATTCTTGTGGTAAGCCTATACGGACATCTCTGACGGACTTATTACGAAATAGGATTAAACCTATATTGTGACGAAAGTTATGTATAGTGTAGCCAGTCTTGAGTGAGATACTGGGGATTAATGAACATCATATATTAAATCGGCCAATTTAATATATGTATTGCATTATGAAACACTTCTTGCAAAAAAGAATTAGCAGTAAAACATTTAGTGAGGAAATCTTCTAGAGTGTAAATGATATAGGATTGCAGTGGATACTAAGTGGTAATCAAGTCGTATGAACGGTAACGTCATATTGATACTAGTAAAGGGGAACCGCTATTTTGGTAACGGGATAGTTAGTATCAGAGAAATTCTACTTGACCTATGATTCAAAGTTAACTATATTAAAGCCAGAAATTGTTAAAAATAATAGTATTAAATACTATTTTTTTTTGGTATAATTTTATTAGGAGAACGATATGAGTAAAATTTCAAAAGAAGAATTTAAAAATTTAGTTATACAAACAAAAAAGAAAGAAAAAGAAAACAAAATTAAAACAGATAGAATATGGGTTAATAAAGTAATAATAATTGCATTTATAGTATCATTTTGTATGTCATATGCATCAAATCAAGTTGTTCCTAATATTAATATTCCACTTGGAATTATATTGACTTTATTATTTGTTTTATTAGGTATACTCTTTGATATAGTTGGTGTTGCTGTAACATCAGCTGATGAAGCAGTATTTCACTCAATGAATTCAAGAAAAGTAAAGGGAGCTAATGTAGCTGTTATACTAAAAAAGAATGCATCAAAGGTATCAAGTTTTTGCTGTGATGTAATTGGTGATATATGTGGAATAGTATCTGGTGCCGCTGCAACAGCGATATCTGTTTCAATCGCAGCTAACTATAACTTTGATTTTATGTTAACAGGTTTAATAACTGCAGGTATTATATCTTCTTTAACGATAGGTGGAAAAGCAATGGGAAAAAGTTTTGCAATTAATAAAGGAAATATAATACTTTATGAGTTTGCAAAGTTTATTTCGATTTTTTATAAAAAGAAAAATTAGTGTAAACTAATTTTTTTTTAAAATTATTAATATTAAATTATGATATAATCAAAAATAGAAGGAGAGATTTTATGAAAGAAAATAAAAAAGAAGAAATTGTTACTGAAGATAATAGTAAAAAAGAAGAAATAACTTTTGAAACTTCAAGTAACAAAAAAGAAAAAAAGAAATTAGTAATAGGACTTATTTTGACATTATTACTAATTGGGGGTGCATTAGCAGCTTATTTTGTATTCTTTAATGGAAAAAAGGATACTGACCCAAAGAAAGAAACTAAGAAAGAAGAGGATAAGAAGAAGTCAGCATATTATATTACTGATAACTCTATACAAGATTTTGATTTACATTTTCTACAACTTGAAAATGAAGAAAAAAATAAGATATATAGTCCATTATCTATTAAATATGCATTGCAAATGTTAAAAGAAGGTTCAGATGGAGAAACAAAAACACAAATTGAGAGTGTAATAGGAGATTATAAAGGACATAAATATACTAATAGTAGTAATTTATCTTTAGCTAATGGTTTATTTATAAAAGAATCTTATAAAGATAGTATTATAGATTCTTATAAAAAATCTTTATCAGATAAATATAACGCTGATGTAGTTGTTGATAGTTTTTCTTCACCAGATACATTAAATAATTGGGTTAGTGAAAAAACACTTGGATTAATTAAAAATATGTTCGGAGATGAAATAACTTCATTAGATTATGTATTAGTAAATGCATTAGGAATTGATATGGAATGGGTAAATCAAATTCGTTCCGATAAAAAATATTATGAAGTTAACTTTAAGCGTGAAAAATATAATATTTCTTTATCACCATATAATGAATATGATAATTCTAAATTTAATGGGTCAAAGGATGTTAAATCCGCTAAGATAGCTGCTATAACTAATAAATATGATATAGTTAATGAATTAGGTAAAGATAAAATTGCTGAAATATTAAAAACTGAATATCAAAAATGGTTGGATGAAGGAGCAGATGGAGCTTGTGAGAATTTTGGACAAACAGCAGGATTTGGTGGAGCAGAAAAGTTAGAGTCTGGTCAAGCATTTATAGATAAATATTTAGATACATATATAAATGAATTAAATGAAAACTATAAACATAATAGTAGTTCAACAGATTTTTATTGGTATACAGATGATAATGTAAAAGTATTTGCAAAAGATTTAAAAGAATATAATGGAACAACATTGGAATATGTAGGTATTATGCCTAAAACAGAATCATTAAGTTCTTATGTAAATAATTTAAAAGCATCTGATGTAACAAAATTAATAAATAGTTTAAAAGATACAAGTATAGATAGTTTTAAAGATGGAGTTGTAACAGAATTAACTGGAAATATTCCAATGTTTAATTTTGATTATGACTTACATTTAAAAGATGATTTACAAAAATTAGGAATTAAAGATGTATTTGAAGAATCAAAAGCTGAATTATCTAATTTAACTACTGATAAATCTTCATATATTAGTTATGCTTCACATAAAGCTAATATTGAATTTTCAAATGATGGTATTAAAGCAGCTGCTGTTACAGGAATAGGTGGAAAAGGAGGAGGAGACTGTGGTTTCTATTACTTCTTTGATGTACCAGTAGAAAAAATTGATTTATCATTTGATAAACCTTATTTGTTCTTAATTATAGATAAGTCAACTAATGAAGTATGGTTTACTGGAACAGTATATGAACCAACTGAATATGTAAGAAATTATTAATAAAAAAATAACTAGCTTAAACTAGTTATTTTTATTTTGCAAAAAAAAATAGGAACTGCCCCCCTGAAGAACAGTTCCATAAAAAAGAATAAAAAGGGGTTGGCTAGTGTGATACTAGCAGCCAATTCGCCATTTGGGAATTGGTAGTTAATATATTACTTATTTTGACATTGTTTGTCAATAGATTTTTTAAAAATATGTTATAATTATTTAAGAAAGTGTGATTATATGGCAGATTTATCGTTTGTAAAAGGAATTGGTAAAGTAACAATAGAAAAATTAAATAAATTAGATATTTATAATTTAGAAGATTTAATTACTTATTTTCCATACAGATATGAGATATTAAAAAAGACTAGTTTATATGATGATAAAGTAGTTATTTCTGGTATTATAGAAAGTAACCCAACTATTAATTATTTTAATAGAAAAAATAGGTTAGGTTTTAGATTAAGAATAGAAGATAGAGTTATAAATGTTGTTATATTTAATAGAGCTTTTTTAAAACAACACTTATTAGTAGGTAAAACAATTACTGTAATAGGTAAATATGATAAAAACACTTTAACCGCCAGTGATATTAAACTTGAAGACATAGGGGACAAAACTAAGGTAACACCTATTTATCATTTAGTAAAAGGACTTACAAATAAAAATATGAATAATTATATAAATAGTGCTTTATCCTCTAGTTATGTAATTGATTATATACCTGAAGAATTAGTTGATAGATATGATTTTATTGATAAAAAAAATGCATTAATAAATATACATAATCCAAAGTCTAGTGAATTATTAAATAAGTCTATATATAGATGTAAGTATGAAGAATTATTTTTATTTATGTTAAAAATAAATGAATTGAAAAATAAGAATAGTTTAATGAATAAAGGATATTCTAAAGAAATAGATTTAGAAAAAGTAAAAGAGTTTATATCATCTTTGCCATTTAATTTAACAATAGATCAAGAAAAGACATTGGATGAAATATTTTGTGATTTAAAATCAGACAAGCGTATGAATAGATTAGTTCAAGGTGATGTTGGATCAGGAAAAACAATTGTCGCAATTATAAGTATGTATGTTATGAAATTAAATAATTATCAAAGTGCATTAATGGCTCCAACAGAAATACTTGCTCATCAACATTATGAAAATATGAAAAAATTATTTAAAGATATGGATGTTAATGTAAAAGAGATTTTAGGTAGTACTAGTAAAAAAGAAAAAGATGAAATTAAGAAGGATCTATTGGATGGAAAAATAGATATGATAGTTGGAACTCATGCATTAATACAAGATGATATTATGTTTAATAATTTAGGCCTAATTATTACTGATGAACAACATAGATTTGGAGTTAATCAAAGAGCTAATTTGAGAAATAAAGGTAATATGCCTGATGTATTATATTTGTCCGCTACACCAATACCAAGAACTTATGCTTTAACTATTTATGGAGATATGGATATATCAATTATAAAAACAAGACCAGAAGGAAGAAAAGAAATTATTACTAAAGTAAAAAATAATAGTGAAATAAAAAGTGTATTGTTTAAAATGAAAGAAGAATTAGAAAGTGGTCATCAAATATATATAGTATCTCCACTAATTGAAAATGAAGAATCAGATGATGAAGATATAAAGAAATTATATAGAAAATTTTCATTAGCTTTTAAGAATTATAATATAGGTATATTGCATGGGAAGATGAATCAAAAAGAAAAAGATCAAGTAATGAATAAATATATAGAAAAAGAAATTGATATACTAATTAGTACAACAGTAATAGAAGTAGGAGTAGATGTTAAAAACGCAACTATGATGATAATATTTGATGCTTATAAATTTGGTTTATCTACTCTTCATCAGTTGAGAGGTAGAGTAGGAAGAAATGATTTACAATCTTATTGTATTTTGATGACTGATAGAGAAACGGAAAGATTAAATATAATGGAAAAAGTATCTGATGGTTTTGTGCTTGCAGAAGAAGATTTTAAGTTAAGAGGTTCTGGAGATTTATTTGGTACAAGACAAAGTGGAGATATGAATTTTAAATTAGCAAATTTAAGAAAAGATTATGATTTATTATTAAAAGTTAAAGATGATAGTAATGAAATTTTGAAGAAAATAAGTGAATACCCTTTACTAAAAGGAATTATATGTGATAGTATAAATAAAGATTAAAGGAGGCAATATAATGATAAAGAAACATACTTTTTATTCGATATATTTTAATGTTTTATCTTTAATAATGTGTGCTTTTTGTATTGTTATTACTTTAGGAAGAGATAATAAAATGTTTATAGTTTCTATTATCCTAACTGTTATAGTAATAGCAGAGTTAATATCAAATATTGTCCATTTTATTAATTTTAATAAAAAATCAATTGACAAATAAAATAAAATAATATATCATTATTATAGCGTAACGAGAGTTACGTAAACGCTTTCACGAATTAGTTGAAAGTGTAACCAAACCCCCTGAAGGAGAGCAATGCTCTCCATTTTTTGTTATTTTAAGCCAATTTTATTTATTTTAGGTTTACAATTAGGTATACAAGATTAAAAAAGTTTAATTTTGTTTAAAAAAGTATAAAATTTGTATACCTAAAATTGTGTTTTTATTATATTATTCGTAAAATAGTAATATTGCGATTGTTTAAAAAATTACAATTTAGCGTAAAAAAATAAGTAAAATATATGATATGATTTATATAGATGATTAAATTAAGGAGTGATAATTGATGAAAAAGAAGATAATTATAATTAGTTTGATTTCTATATTACTTGTTATTGGATTAATTATTTTAATATTATGTATAAAAAAAGACAAAGAAAATACTATAAAACCTTATGTTGAACAAAATAATATTAGCGTAGTATCTTCAAAAGATGAATTTAAAATACCATTTAAACCATATGCAAGAAATAAAGAAGATAAATCACCTATTGATATAGATGGGGTTAAATTTGAAGATACGATTGGAACATATAAATTTTATGGCTATAATGTGTCCGATGTTAATGAAAATAATTATGTTACTTACTCTTTTAAGTATGATGTTGTTGTTCCAATTAGTTATACAATTGATACATCAAAATTGAATAATACTAATTGGTCTCGTTCATATGCATTTCTTCAGGCAAATGTTTTTGATTATTATACGGGAGAATTATATCGCGAAAAAAATATTAGTGTAACTGGAAATTTGAATTATCATAATATTGATGATGTAATAGACGATATGGCTTATACTAATATAACTTGGAATGATAAAGAATACAAAATAGGTGTTAGAATGGAAAGTTCTTCTAAATGGGATGGAGTAACTAAAGTTAATAGTACTGGTAGTATAGATACATATAATGACACACATAGACTAACAATGATTGCTTATATTTATGCACCTAAAGATTATGATGGAGTGATGGTTTCATTAAATAAAAATGGGACATCTAAAGATATAGTTTTAAAACAAATTGAATTTAATAATAGATATAATGAATTAATAAAGGAAGAAGAAAATAAAAAAGATAAGAGTACTGAATTAAATGAAATGAAAAATAAATTAAATAAACTATATAAGTTATTAGATGGTCAATATATGGATATAAAAGAGAGAACAGTTGATGATTTTTATGTTATAAGAGTAAATGAAATTTCAAAAAAATAATTAGTAATATTAAGGAGTGATAATTTGTGCGAAAGAAAATTTTATTAGGAATATTGGTATTTATAGCATTATTTACCATTACTGGATGTGGAAGCAATAATAATAAAGAAAATTCAAATGAAACAGGTAATAAGAAACAAGTAGAAAGAGAGTCTATTAAAAAACAACAAGGTTATCAAGAAGGGCAATATTTTATTGACGATTTAACTTTTAATTTGCCAAGTGGATACGAATTAGACGGAACAGATCGTTATACATATCGTGATACTAGTAATGCCCTTATTGTTGAACTTTATGTTGATAATAATGTTGAAGATTTAAATGCTTTTATAACATCGGATAAACATTCATTTTATCCAACTATTGGTGATTTAAAAGAAACTGTTATTAACGGTAATGTATGGACAAAAGGAAAAACTATGGATAATACAACAGTATATTATATTAAAGATGGAAATAAAGTATATTCTGTTATGTTATCTCCAGTATATACAACATCAGGGACATTTAATGAACTAGTAACTACTTTTGAAACAAGCTTATATTTTAAAATAAATTAAAAATAAAAAAAGGAGTGATAAAGTGAAGAAAAAAATATTATTAAGTTTAATCGTAATAGTAGCATTATTTACTATAACTGGATGTGGTAAAAGTGATAATAAAGAATCATCTAATGCTGCTAAAAATGATGAAGTTGTAAATAAATATCATGTGTAGCAGAAGAGTATTTATTTCATTCTAAAAAGCGTGTTAAAAATATAATATATCTTGATAAAAACAATAAAGTGATTAATTATGAACGTATTGAAACACTTTATGATTTTGATAGCGATAGTGATTTTAATATGAATTATGAAATATGTGAGGATGCCTCAAAAGAGAACTTTAATTATTATACTCAAGTAGGTGATTGTAATCGTGATACGAGAATTTTAACTATAACATCAAAATATAATATTTCAAAAATGAAATCAAAAGAAGCATTCCCTACAAAATATATAAGAGATAATATATCTGATGATTTTATATTAGATTTGGATAATTATTTAAGTATCGTAAATAAAAACGGATATGTATGTGAATAGGAGAATAAAATGAAAAAGAAAATTATTTTAAGCTTATTAGTAATAGTAGCTTTATTTACTATTACAGGATGTGGTAA
>JAFRCK010000020.1 GCA_017404385.1 Bacilli bacterium | reverse complement strand
CCTATTTGATCCGTCTTTATTAAAATAATTGATTTTATCAATTTTTCAAAAATTTCACTTTGTGAAATCTTTTTGGCATGGGTTTCTTTCCATTTTTAACAAACTATTTAAAGTACTTGACTTTTTATAGTTAGCCTCCTATTATTATAATATTAAAAATTGTTTTTAATATTTTCTTTATTTGATTTTATTTTCCTTTTAAAAATGTATATAATAACCTAAGTTAAATACAAAACACCCCTTCAAAAGTCCTAGATATACTAACACATTTTATTAATAAAGTCAAAAAAATCACTAGTTATCTAGTGATTTATAATATTCAAATCTTTCTTTAGCGTTATTTAGATTATCCTCAAGTAATTCTTTAGCGTGTTCTAAATTGACTGCACTTATCATTTTATATCTAGTTTCATTTGCTAAAAACTGACCATATAATGAAAAGTCTGGTTCTTTAAAATCAAGATTAAATTCTTTAGTATTTGAATTATATCTAAATAATGGGAAGTATCCACATTTAACAGCTAGTTCTTCTTCTTTTATAGAATTTCCCATACCACCTTTTAATCCATGATTAATACATGGTGCATATGCAATTATTAATGATGGCCCATTATGATTATTTGCTTCATTAATTGCTTTAATAGCTTGATTCATATTAGCGCCTAAACTAATTTCAGATACTGTTACATTCTTATATTGCATCATCATTCTAGCTAAATCTTTTTTAGATGTAGTCTTACCAATCGATGCAAATTTAGCAACTGCACCTTCTCTAGTACTCTTACTAGATTGACCACCAGTATTTGAATATACTTCAGTATCAAGAACTAGTATATTAACATTTTGATTAGTACTCATAACATGATCAATACCAGAAAAGCCTATATCATAACTCCAACCATCTCCTCCTAGTACCCAAACAGATTTACTTGGAATATATTCTTTTATAACTTCTAATTCTTTTACTTCTTCATAATCTATATTTTCCATAACTAGTTTAGTTTTCTTATAATCATTTTTATTAGAAAGCCATATATTAAATAGTTCTTTATTTTTATCACTAACTGTATCCATATATCTATTCATAATATTTTCTATTTTTTCTTTCATAATAGAAACAGTTAAACTCATACCATATCCATATTCTGCATTATCTTCGAATAATGAATTAGACCAAGATATATTATATGGAGAACTAGGCATAGAGGCACCATATATAGATGAACATCCTGTTGCATTTGCAATTATAAGTCCTTCTCCTACTATTTGAGTAAGTATTTTAATATATGGAGTTTCTCCGCATCCTGCACAAGCACCTGAATATTTAAATAATGGTTTATTAAATGCTAATCCTTTTACTATGTTTTCTGGATATAAATGTTTATTAGTTGCTTTTATTTTATTATTTTCTCTAGAACTACATTCATTTTTTTCCATAGTAATAGTTTCTCTTGGACATACTGAAGAACATACACCGCATCCTGTACAATCATCATAACTAAATTCTAATGCAAATTTAAATTCCGGCTTCCCAGGTACATCTATAGTTTTAATATTAGGATTTTCTTTTAATTCATCTTCCGATAATATTTTAGGTCTTATTACTGCATGAGGGCAAGCCATAACACATTGATTACAGCTAATACATTTTTCAGTATTCCAACAAGGAAGCATTTCTGCAATATTTCTTTTTTCTAATTTTGAAGTATTTACTTCAAAAGTACCATCATCATGAGTAATAAAGTCACTTACCTTTAATTCATCACCTTTTAAATGAGATATTGCATCAAGAACACCTTGTGGTTTATATTCTTCTATTTTTAATTTTTCCCATGAAGTATCTGCTTTTTCTTCAACTATATTTTCTTCTACATTTTTAATTGCATTAATATTGTTATTAACAATATCTTCACCTTTTTTACCAAATTTATTTTTAATACTTTCTTGCATTTTTTCTATTGCTAAATTATATGGAAGTACTTTTGTTATTTTAATAATTGCAGCTTCCATAATAGTACTTATTTTATTTGGTATACCATTTTCATTTGCTATTTTATTAGCATCAATTATATATACTTTAACATTATTTTTAGCTATATAATATTTATAATTATCTGGAAAATCTATTAATTTTCTTGTAGTATTAACTATAAATATTCCATTCTTTCTAATGTTTGAAATCATATCATATTTATCTAAATAAGAGTCTTTTGTACATACTACAATATGAGCATCTTTTACATAGTAACTAGATTTAATTTCTTCTTTACCTATTCTTAAGTGTGACATAGTTACTCCGCCACTCTTTTTAGAATCATATTGATTGTATCCTTGTACATAACCATTAGTATTATCACCTACTAAAGTAATTATATCTTTAGTAGCGGTTACCATACCATCAGATCCATATCCATATACAAGCATTTCTATATTTTTACTTTTAATTTTTATATCAACTTTATCTAAACTCTTATTTGTAACATCATCTACTATACCTATAGTAAATGAATTAATAGGTCTTTTCTTATCTAAATTATTAAATACTGCATTTATATCAGATGGTTCTGTATTCTTACTAGATAGACCATATCTACCTCCGATTACTTTTATCTTTTTACCAGCATCATTAAGTACATTAACAACATCTAAATATAAAGGTTCTGCTGATCCAGATTCTTTTGTTCTATCTAAAACTGCTATTTTTTTAACAGTATTTGGTAATGCTTTTAAGAAATATTTAGAAGAAAATGGTCTATATAATCTAACAATAATTAAACCTACTTTTTCTTCTTTAGAATTTAATTCATCCACTACTTCTTTAATAGTATCACATACTGATCCCATAGCAACTATTACTTTTTCTGCATCTACTGCTCCATAATAATCAAATGGATGATAATCAGTATCAAATTTTTTATTAATTAGTTCCATATATTCATTAACAATAGATGGCATTTCATCATAGTATTTATTTCTAGCTTCTATATTTTGAAAATAAACATCATCATTTTGTGTAGTACCTCTAATTTGTTTTTTAGCTAAACTACTATTTTTTCTAAATTCATTTATTAAATCATAATCAACTAAATCTTTTATATCATCTTCCTCTAAAACTTTAATTTTACTTAGTTCATGACTAGTTCTAAATCCATCAAAGAAATTTACAAATGGAATTTTACCTTTAAAAGTACTTAAATAAGAAATTAAAGTCATATACATAACATCTTGTACATTACTAGATGAAAGCATTGAATAACCAGTTTGTCTAACAGCATATATATCCGAATGATCTCCAAATATACTAAGTGAATGAGTAGCAATAGTTCTTGCCGCTACGTTTATTACTGAAGGTAATAATTCACCAGCTATTTTATACATATTTGGAATCATTAAAAGAAGCCCTTGAGATGCAGTATAAGTTGATGCAACTAAACCTGTTTGAAGTAAACCATGTACAGTACCTATTGCACCTGCTTCACTTTGCATTTCTACTACTTTTACTTTATCTCCATATAAATTTATTTTCCCTTTATTAGACCATTCATCTACTTTTTCTGCCATAGTAGAAGCTGGTGTAATTGGATAAATTGAAGCTGCATCACTAAACATATAAGATATATGAGCGCATGCACTATTTCCATCCATAACTTTATATTTCATTAACAATCACCTATTGTTAATTATAACACAAAAGAATTAGTTTGATTTAATAAAAACAATATTATATAATTTTCTTGAGGTATTATTATGTATAAAATAGAAAAAAATTTAAATAGATTGTTAAATGGTGATTCTACTTATTTTTTAAATCCAATTGATGTAATGGAATTAAAAGGTAAATTAAAAGGAATGAATTATAAAATATATAGTCCTACTAAAGATGCTGAAAAAGTAATATTTTATAATAAAAAAGAACCAGAAATATGTTTATATGAAATTATATCTTTTAATAAATTAAGACATCAAGAAATATTAGGCTCTCTTTATGCTTTAAATATAGATGAATCTTTATTTGGGGATATTATTATTGATAATAATCATTATTATGTTTTTATAGTTAAACAAATTGAACAATATTTTATTTCTGAATTTAATAAAGTAGGAATTAATGGAATTAAATTAAAAAAATTAGATAAAGATTACTTAAAAGATTATGAAAGAAAATATGAAGAAATTGAATTTATTGTATCTAGTCTAAGAATAGATACTATTATATCTAGAATTGTAAAATCTAATAGAGATTTTACTAAAGAAAAAATGAAAGATAGAGAAATACTTCTTAATTATGAATATCTTAAAAATGATTCATATAAATTAAAAGAAGGAGATATTTTTTCTATTAGAAAATTTGGTAAATATAAATTTATAAAAGTAACTAACACAACAAAAAAAGATAATTATGTAGTACTAATTCATAAGTACATATAATTATCTTTTATAATTATTCTAAAGTTTTTAATTCTTTAGTAGAACCATCTTGTAATGTTATAATATATTTAAAATCATCACACATATCTCCAGAACATTTCTCTTCAATGTCCTTAATTTTATATTCAGTTAAATATTTTTCATCAAGTCCTATTAATCTATTATTAATTACATAATTAGATAACCCACCATCTTTATAAATTATGAATACTTCACTTGTAATATCACGGTGTGTTGGTAAATGCTTAATTATAGTTTTGACTACATCGGTTGTTTTTACACCTAAATTATATATTGTATATTTCATGTTAAAATTAGAATTTTCAATTGTTGATGGATTTCCAACAGTTGGTAAATCAGCATCAGCTGAAGAAGCAATATCACTAATTTTTAATCCATAACCTCCATGATCAGCAATTAAATATAAATTATCATCTACTGAAAAAATAGCTCCCAATGAATAAATTGAATGAATTTTAACTATTTTATTATTATTATTAATCATTTCAATATATTTTAATCCACCATCATTATCATCAGTCTTTACTACTTCATTAGAAGCTTTCTTTAAAGAATCATTTTCTTTCTTTATATCATTATACTTAATAAAACCAAACACTACAAAACCTATACATCCTAATAATAGAACAAATAGAATAACTGATAAAACTTTTCCACTTTTCATATTTTCACCTCTATTGTAATCATAACAAAGTAAAAAAACAAAGTAAAGATTAATGTCAATCACTATACATATCTTTACTTTAATAATTTATAAAACAATTCTTCTTTATTCTTATTATTAGAAGTATCTATAAAAGTTATTTCTTGTTTAGTATTAGTAATAAGATTATTATCTTCCATTACTACTTTAGTATGCTTAGCAACACCTAAACTACCATCATAAAAATTAACTTTACCTAATACTTCAGTAATCTCATTTTTAATAAGTGGATAATGCGTACAACCTAGTACAACATTTTTAACGCCTTTATATTTTCCAATTGTATTATCTAAATAACCTATTATCTTATCTTTGTTACCTTCTTCAATTAGATCAGCAAGTCCTGAACAAGATAGAAGTACTGTATTATGATTATCAAATCTATTAAATAGTATTTTAAATTTATCACTATTAATAGTAGCTTTAGTAGCCATAACTAGAGTTTTATCGCTATTTGGTACTGTCTTATAAGCTGGTTCAATAGCTATTATAGGAATAGAATATTTATTTCGTAAATAATCTTTAGCAATCGCAGAAGCTGTATTACACGCTATTACTATAATAGTACATCCCTGATCTATTAAATATTTTACTATTTTATCAGAAATATTTATTATTTCATCACTTGTTTTATCACCATATGGATTATTAATAGTATCAGAATAATAAATATATTTTTCATTCGGTAATATTTTTAACAATTCTTTTAAAACAGTAACTCCACCTATTCCTGAGTCAAATACTCCTATCACATTAATCACCTAACTAAATTATACCACGTATAATGGACTTAGTAAATTAATGTGATTTAAAAATTAATTTACTATATAATATTTTTTACCTACTTTTAGGTAATCGATTTTAAGAGTCAAGTCAGATTATACCAAGGGTCTTTGAATCCATTTTTAT
>JAFRCK010000005.1 GCA_017404385.1 Bacilli bacterium | reverse complement strand
CCTCCTATTCTACAGTAACTCTTCTTATAACTACAGAATTTCCTGCATAGTACGTAACTGTATAAGTCCCAGCCTTTGATGTATCAACTGAATTATCAATATCCACTTCACTAGATGCATCACTTCCATCAGAATATTTTGCCTTAAATCCAGCATCTTTATAATCTGATCCTACTGAAATAGTTATATTTTCTTCGCCTAATAATTCTAATGTGACATTCCCACCTCTTCTTTGAGTTTCATTCTTAACTTCTGTATTTTGATCTTCACTAGGTTTTTCAGTAATATCATTTACTTTTGTTTCTTCTTTCTTTATATCCTTCTTTTCTTCTTTTTTATTTTCATTATTATCTTGTTTTACTTCTGTTTTATTATTACTATTATTATCATCTTTTTTTCTGTCATCATATATTTTAAAAGCAATTAATCCAATTAGACTAATTAATAGTATAAATAAAAATATATTTAAATAATTTTTTTTACTTTTTCTTGCCATTTTATCACCCCATATTATTTATTATTTTAACACAAATAATAAAAAAAATAAAATTAGTCAATAAACTGATTAAAAAAAAACAAAAAATTGACATAAAATATGTCAATTTATTCTAAAAATAGTTTTCTAGTTATAAAATTAAATACCATAACTATGGCTGTAGCTATTATCTTAACAATCAAATAACTAATATGCATTATATCAGTACCAAACCACATAATTAATTCGGTTAAACCTAATCCTATAATACTAAATATAATGAATATTATAAAATTTCTAGTTTTACTTTTTTCTTTATTTACATCAAAAACCCAAGTAACGCTTAATATATAATTTGCTATTACCGATATAGTAAATGCAATAGCAGCACTAAGTAGTACATCTAAATTAAATATTTCCTTACATACTATTAAAATTGCATAATCAATTACAAATGCAAGACCACCTACAAATAAGAATTTAAATATTTGTAAAAATAGTTTTTCTTTACTTGGAGATAGTTTTATGTGAAATATTTTTAATAATTTTTCAAATAATCTAGTAGTTCTATCTTTTTCCACTATTTATCTCTCCTATTATTAATTAAAACAAATTCAAATAATTGTCTATGTTTCTTAACAACTACTTCTAGTATTATTCCACAAACAAAACTTAATACAGAAATCATTAACATAAATCCTGAGAATATTAATGTTGGGAATCTTTCAACATATCCAGTTTTGAAGTAATCAATAAATACTGGAATTCCAAATATTAAAGATATTATTAAGAATAATAAACCAAATAGACCAAAGAATATATTTGGTTTATATTCTTTAAATAATCTAGCAATAGTTTTTAATACTTTTATTCCATCACTAAATGTATTAAGTTTAGACACACTACCTTCTGGTCTATCTCTATATTCAACTGGAATTTCTTTTAATCCCATATTCTTATCCAAGGCATGAATAGTCATTTCTGTTTCTATTTCAAATCCTTTTGATAATATTGGGAATGTTTTAACAAAGTCATAACTAAATGCTCTATAACCAGTCATAATATCTTTAACTTTACTCTTAAATAAAGAATTAATTAAACCTCTAACTAATACATTTCCAAAATTATGGAACGGTCTTTTATTTTCTTCAAAATAAGTTGATGATAATCTATCACCTATAACCATATCTGCTTTACCTTCTAAAATATAATTACACATTTCTCTAGCATGTTCAGCAGGATAAGTATCATCACCATCTATCATTAAATAACAATCAGCATCAATATCTTTAAACATTGATCTAATTACATTCCCTTTTCCTTGTTTATATTCATATTTAACTATAGCTCCTGCCTTTTCAGCTATCTTATCTGTACCATCAGATGAATTATTATCATAAACATAAATATCTGCTTCCGGCAAAGCCTTTTTGTAATCTTTAACAACTTTTTCTATTGTCTTACTTTCATTATAGCATGGTATTAAAACCGCTATTTTTTTATCATTCTTTTTCATACTCTGTACTCCTCTTTTAAATATTATACAACAATACCATAGTTATTGCATTAATTAATTGAAAAATTATAAAACCAAATATATATGGATTTATTTTTGATTCATCAAATTTTATATTTTTCTTTTTAAATAAACCGATAAATATTAATGGAACAAATATTAATATTGGAATAAAATATCTACCTTGAATTCCAATAATAACATCATTCTTTAATGGTGTCCATTGAACATATAAACTTGTAAAAATAAGTAATATAATGGTAATTGGAATAAATAAATATATTATTCTTTCTTTATTATTCTTTATCTTGTTTTTTATAGAACATATAAATGATAAAACAAGAAGAATACTACCTGATATTATAGGATAAAGCTTATAAGTACTAATATTCAATGCCCCTAAATCCTTACCAAACACCTGATGTAAAAATTCAGTGTAATGTTCTTTAGTAGTTTTAAGCATAACACCTATATAATTAAATGGTGAAGTTAAAATATATTTAACTTGATCACTTGAATTAACGCCTGGGTTAGATTCATTTAAATATCTAGTTGCAAATATAGTCCAAGCACCATTTATTATTACACATATCATTATTAATAAGAATACTTTTATATATTTATCTTTTTTAGATTTAAATCTTTCCTGTGGAATTAATAATAATAGTAATAGTATAGGAATATAAACTATTTTGCATAGACTTAGTATAGTTGAAAGTGTTAGTAGCAAAGTATATTTTTTATTACTAATCTTTTCTTTATACTCATATCTATAATATAAAATTAAACTAACAAATAGTAATGATAAAGAAATTGCTAATGCATCTGGCGATAATGAAACTCCTTCTTGAAGAGATATAGGAAGCAATGCAACAAGCATAACATATTTCTTTAAAAATGGAATTAGTTTAATAGCAAAATATAACAATAATATATAAGTAGCAAAATTAAATAATCTAGCTAAATAAGCTATCATTAATGGTGGTAAATGTAATATTTTTCCCATTAATATTCCTGTAGTTTGTGGAACATAAATAATAAAATTATATAAAGATGTATTACTGAAATAATATTTCTTTTTTTCTAAATTATCAGACTTCTCAAATATATTTTTAGCTACTTCACTATAACTATGGTTTTTTTCTCCACCATAAAAATTATTTAATACATTATCTGGCAAATAAGCAGAACCAACACCTTTATCATTTACATCACTAACTATATAACCTTCACTAATTGCATAACTTCTTAAATAATGAGTATTTTCATCAGGGATTTGCCCTATTGGAAAAATTACTAAATATAATAAACCAATAGGAACGGCAATTAATAAGAATATTTTTTCAATTTTAGCACTCTTGAACTTTGTTTTTAACAGTATCAAAAAAACAATTTCAATAATAATAAATACACTAGATATTATTATTTTTGTTTCCTTATTTGCGTTTGTTACAGTTTTATTTAAATAATATAAATTTAATATAATAAAACAAATACAAAAAACAATAAAGATACCATTATTCTTAATAAAATTAACTATTTTATTTTTCATATATATTCTCCTATAATCATTATATCATACTCTTTATTTTTTTAATGTTTTTAACAATTAAATAAATACATATGGCCTCTACTATTTGAAATAATGGATAAATTATTGATGAGTAATCATACATCTTTCTAATAGATAAGAATCTACCAAAGAAAGTTGTTCCAAATAATTGAACAAAACATGTTAAAAATAATCCTATTGTTATTAAATATACTGAACTAAATAATTCATCTTTTTTCTTCTTTATTAAATTATGGATATATTTTACGGTCATTATTATTAATGAGACTATTGTAGTATAGTATAAAATATAGCCTAATTTGCCATATATATTCGCTATTAACTTGCATATTTTTATGAAATAATTATCTAATTTATATATATTTTGGTTAATATCTTTATCTACTGTTTTAGCCATAGTTATTTCTTTAAAGAATGCTAATGAATCTTTATCACCTGTTGATGGATATAAACCTAAATCAAACTGACTATGAGTTATTAGTGCATTTTTTGATTCGATTAGGAAATGAAAGTATTCTGGTAATTCATCAAAAGTAATACCTTTAACAACTTTTGATATATAAATATCGTTATTCTTTTTTAATTTGTTATTAGAATAAGCTTCTTCTAATTCATTATATATTTTCTTATAAAATTCATTAGTTTCTTTTCCAGTATTAGAATATACACCGATATCATTAGCAGCTTCTTTAATAACCCAAAATATAATATCACCATGTATTTCTCCATTATCATCAGCCCATATTTCATATCTTCTATTCATAGCTTCTCTTAATGAAGAAAGTGTTTCACTATTTTCATAAGCTTTATCAAGCATATCTCTTGTTAACCAATAGTCTTTATTTCTGTTTTTACCATCTATTTGAATAAGATCACTTATTACTTCTTTATAATAAGTTCCATTTCTATCAGTAACTGCAAATTCTTTATATTTAATGTAATTAATAGTTTTATAACCTAAACTTGTTATGACCAGTACTAATACTGGAAGAAAAGAAATTACTAGTTTCTTTTTAACCAATTCCTTACTTTTTATTATTTTTATTAAAGTCAATAATAATGCCATTGATAAAAAAGGTAGAATCCATATAGAATCTTCTTTTAAATACCAAAAGAATGGTAAACTAATACATAGCAAAACAGAATAAAATAATCTGTTTTTATTCTTATTATTAATTGTAATATATAATCCTATTATACAAGATATAACTATAAGAGAAACAGATATTAATAATCCACCTCTATATACTTTTTGAACATTTTCTCCATGTAACATTACTGGAGTATATAATAGGAATATATATAAAAAACTTAAAAACCATTTATTACTTATTATTTTTCTAATAGTATATATAAACAATACTATTGAAAAAATAAAAATAAATACTAATGAAATTGAATATGGTATTCCTATTAAATAATTAAATACTAAAAACAACGAAAAGGAAATTCCTTTTGCTAACGTAAGATAGCCGAAATTTCCTAACCAATCAAATGTCATTAAAGATTTTGCATATTTTACAAATAGAAAATCATCATACATAGCGTCTGCTTGAAGCTGTAAAGGCACTTTAGCAGCTATCATTATTCTAAATATAGTTAACGCTAATAATACTCCAAAAATAATTTTATTTCTTTTTATGACATTAATTACTCTCATATTAACCTCTTATTACCCTTTTATTCATTATCATTCTTTGTTACTTCTTTACCAAAAACATCTGATTTACTATTGTAATCATCCATTAATATTTTATCATTATAGAAATCGGATGATTTAGAAAATTCAGATTCTACATAATCTAGACTTGTTCTTTCAATTAATGTTTTTTTATCAGAGAATAAATTAGTTCCAAGACCTAATCTATCTCCTTCAATTTCAGCACCTAAACTAGCAATTGTAGTTGGATACATATCAATTGTATTAAATTTTCTATTTTTAGTATATGATGCCTCTATAGCAGAATTTATAATAACATTATATACAGTTCTTTGGTATGACATATCATTTGATACAAAGAATCCTTTTCTCATTGTTAAATGATCCCCAGAAATTATTATTGTTGTATTTTCATAAAAATCCTGTTCTTTTACCCATTTAATAAAACTACTTAATAATTGATCAGTACAATAATATGCATTTGCGTAATTTTCTTTAAACTTTGTTTTACATGATTTATCAACGTAGCCATCCATAAAATGAGTATCCATTGTTTCCATAACAAAGTTAAATGGTTCATCATTTTGACTAATTTCTAATAATTTTTGCTTTGAAAATTCAAATAATTTGCTATCTTCAAATCCCCACCACTCATAATAATCTTCTGGTATTAATTTTTCTTTTTTAGCCCAATTATAATCGAATATTTCATAATTACCATGTTGTTTATAATAAGCATCTGCCCCTGCGAATGATGATTCTTCTCCAAGTATAAAGTAATTATTATATCCATTTTCTTTTAATATATCACCTAAAGTATATGCGCCAGTCATATAGTTATTTGATGTATAACTATTTGATTTACCAGCAGATACTTTTAATGGAATACCAGCACTTTGTGAAATCATTCCTGCAATAGTCCAAGTAGAACCATAAGTAGCGTATCCTCCACCTATAGTTTGAGTATTAGAAAAGTTTGTATTTTCTAAAGCTAACTTTTCTAAATTAGGTATATACGATGTTTTTTCTACTCCACCATGAGTTGTAGATAAAGCACTATTTTCTAATGACTCAACATAAATATATATTAGATTTCTTTTTTTCTCAGGGAATGTAATTTTAACCCCTCTTGGATCAATATATTCTTTTTCAAAGATTTCTGCTTTATTAAACTGTGAATCTAAGTATTCATTAAATTTAAATGCATAAAATACGTAAATTAAAGATAATAATAAAACTACAACAGAAATAAACATTCTACTAAAAGGGAAAACTTTTATTCTCTTTTTATTTAATTCTAAATAAACATTATTAAAAGTAATATTTACTTTTCTTTTAACTAAGTATCTTATTAATAATACAAGCCCTACAACCGCAATTAATCTAATAGACACAAAAAGTGCCCCCTCATAGACAGGTTGCATACTTGCTCCTTCAACAGTATTTATAGTATATAATAATTGTTCAAATGACGAACAATTAATTTGTTCAGCAATATAATAACTTACTAATATTATAACAATTGATAATATTATAAGAAAATAAGGTATATACTTATTTTTTGCTTTTTTTAGATACTTTTTCATTTACCAAACTCACCTTTAATGACTTACTAATTAATACAAATACTGCTGAAATGATTATAGCTAAAAACATGTTTAATAAAGAATATTTAGTAAAGAAAGAAATATCATAGTTTATTTTGCTTTCAAATCCTTCATTATATGAATATACTATTTTAAAAATAGTATTACTAATAATATTAGTAATCGCAGTTAAAATAAGATACCATATTAATGTTGCCTTTCCATCCTTCCCATTATTCTTATAAATAATATAAGCTCCAATACTTGATGTCATAAAAATACTTATTATTGCATACATATAATCACCACACTGATACGATTATAACAAATTAATTCTTATTTTTCAACAAAAATATTGAAATCTACATTAGTATTTATTCCTTGTATTTTACCACTACTTGTATATTGCCAACCATAGTATTCCTTATCATACTGAAAAACATTATTATATTGTGCTACCCATTTAGGAATCTTATTACTTAGGAAAGATAATGATCCGTTAGTTAACATTTTTAAGTTACCATATACACCTATATTATCATGTCCCTTATTATTTAAAACTTCTATAAATTTATTAATTACTTTTTTATACATTGATTTAGTATATTTTACTCCATTATAAGTTGATATTTCCGCATCATACCATATAGGAAAACTAAGATTTAATTCATATTTATTTATCATTTCATCAACAAAATTTGCTTCTACTTCTGCAGCTTCTTCATTTTGTGCATAACCATAAAAATATATTCCATAAGGTATTCCTAATCTTTTTATTTCAGAAATATTTCTTTCAAATTTATTATCTATTGTAGCAGGTTCACCTGTTAATGAACCAAACCCTATTCTAACAATAATCGCATCTACTAAATCAGAATTAACTACTTCATCAAAATTAATTTCATCTTGCCATGTACTTATATCTATAACATGTTTTATATTTTTATTCTTTAACTCACCTGTAGAAAAATCAAAATAATACCTAACATTATTTAGTTTTATAACTCCTTTATACTTTTCATTAGCTAAGTAATAATAAATCTTATCATCTTCAATTTTAATTCCATCAACAAATTCTCCATTTATATCATAATATTTATTATTAATAAAATCATCTTTTAATTTACCAGCCGAAGTATAATAATATTTATCATATTCTCCCAAAACCATTTTTCCATCTAATCCATAATAAGCATTATCAACTTCAATATCCTTTTGCATTACTCCATTTTCATCAAAATAATAATTATCATTTTCTATTTTAGTTTTACCAATTTTCTTTTTATTTTTTTCATAATAATAAGTATTCCCATCTTCTTCAAAAAATCCATTTTTTTCATCAGGTACTTCACATATATCAATTACTTTTATTTCTTCAACAACTGTTTCTTTTAAAAGTTCATTAATATTGTCATAATTTTTAGTACTATATTTAAATTTATCTTTCTTAACAGTTTTCTTTACTTTATCTTCTTTTTTTATTTCATCATTTGAATCCGAATTAAAGAATATACCTAATGTAAATAAAATTATGACTACAATTATAACTATATAACTTTTCTTCATTTTTCCCCCTAAAGATTATATACTCCATCAAAATAAAAAATCCCCTAAAAAAAGAAACTTTTTAAAGTTTCTTAATCTGAAGTGCAATCAATTGTTTCAACTAATTTACATTTTTCTCCATCTCTATCATAACCAGCTGGACATGTATTTTGTTCAACATAATCTACTTTTTTAACACAAGCTATTTTTATTATAGGTCCATATTGATCATATCCATCTTGATATGTATAATCAACTTCTGATGTACCAAATGGTTCAGCAGAAGCACATTGTCTATCATATTCTTTTGTATTTAAATCTATGCAATATGTTTGACCGTAATCATTTGTCCATTCTGTAGCTGGACAAATAGTTTGTTTTGATGGTTCAACAATTGTAGTTTTAGTACATTTTGTTCCATCTTCTGTTGGAATACAATCTGCTGGACAAGTATAGGGTTCAATCCATTTTGCTTTAATAGTTATATCTTTTTCCACAGTAGAATCAGCTGTTAATAAATTACCACTTTCATCTAACCAACCCTTAAATTTTAATTTATCTTTTTGTTTAGTTGGAGTCTTAAATACATAATGACTTCCTTTAACTACTGTAACTGGATCTAATTTTTCATCTGTCCCTGTATCATATTTAATAGTTACTTCTTCAGTATCACCATCACTAGGTATCCACCAATATGCTTCTATATGAGTATCTTCATATATTTTAGTACCTTCTATTACAACATAATCATCATGATAAACCCAGAACAAGAATTTCCAATCTTTATATGGATTAGGTCTAGCAGGTAATATTACTTCAGATCCTTTTGGTATTATAATATCTGGTATTACTTCGCCTGTTTTAGAATCAAAACTTAATGTTACAGTTTTACCTTGTTCTATAGGATCACCTATTATAGGTTCATATACATCATCATCTTCAAGTTTTATACCTGATCTTACGGCTTCACCTTTCTTATTTACCCATGTAACCAATCTTTTTCCTTCTGGTGGTGTATATTCTGGTAATGATTTAACTGTATTATTTTCAATAACAATATCTTTTATTATTTTACCTCCACCATCTTTTACAGTTACTTTATATGTTGGTTTCTTAAAATATAGAATCATTAGTAGCATTACAACTGCGAATAATACCACACCAACAATAGAACCAATTATTATTGCTTTTTTCTTATCTTTTTTCTCTTTTTTCAATTCTGTTTTAATTGGTTCAGTTTGTTCTTTTATAGTTTCTTGAACAATTTCTTTTACTTCTTCTTTTTCTTTTGCTTTCATAGTTTCCTCCTAGTTTAATAATATCATATTGAAACATTAAAAAAGTCAAGTAGTTTACTACTTGACAGTTTATTTTACAAGTTTATTAAATACAGTTGGCATTGATGCTTTAAAACTAATCTTCTTATTATTTCTAGGATCAATTAATTCTAATTTATAAGCATGTAATGCCATTCTATTAATTGAATTAATACTAGAACCATATTTCTTATCTCCTACAATAACATTTCCATTTTCTTTCATATGAACTCTTATTTGATTTTTTCTTCCTGTTAGTATATTTATATCTAATAAAGAATAATTTTTATTTTCTTTTAAAACCTTATATTTAGTAACAGCAAGTTTACCATCTTTTTTATTATTCGTACTATATACCATGTATTCAGAATTCTCTGTTAAATAAGATTTAATAGTCCCTTTTTTTTCTTTTAAATTACCTTCCACAATAGCGTAGTATCCTCTAAAAATAACATTCTTTTCCCAATTATTTTGAAACAAATTCTTTGTTTTTTGGTTTTTCGCAAAAACTACTATACCACTAGTTTCTTTGTCTAATCTATGAATTATAAATACTTTATTATGTTTTTCTTTTTCTTTTATATATTCCATAACAAAATGATATAAAGTGTATTCCTTTTCTTTAGCTGTTGCGATAGTTAATAAACCGGCTGGTTTATTAATCACAATTAAATCTTCATCTTCATAAATAATATTTAAATCATGTTTTAATTTTTTAGATTTAATCTTTGTATTTCTTATTACAATCTTATCACCTTTTTTTAATTCATAATTAAACTTAGTTTGAACAGTTCCATTAACTACAATCATTTCTTTAGATAATAATGATTTAATATTATTCTTTGATAACTTAGTTAATGTTTTTCTTAAATAGTCCATTAATATTATATTTTCATCTACTATATATTCCTTCATATTTATACTTCTTTCTTCAATTATTTTTTTTATAATTTCTCTTTCATCAAAATGATATTTTTTCCCATTTATTTCTTCATAAGTTTCATGGCCTTTTCCTGCAAGTAATATTATATCATCTTTTTTACATTTTTCTATCGCATATTTTATCGCATCTTTTCTATCAACTATTATTTTATAATTATTTGTCACTTTTTTTATACCTTGTTCTATATCATTTATAATATCCTCTTTCTTTTCATATCTGGGATTATCTGAAGTAATAATAGTATAATCAGATAGCAAACCTGATATTTTACCCATAATTGGTCTTTTATCCTTATCTCTATTTCCACCACAGCCAAATACACATATTAATTCACCTTTTTTATAACTATTAATTGTTTTTAATATATTTTCTAAGCTATTTGGATTATGTGCATAATCTATAATTATATTATTATTTACTCTTTCACTTCTTCCTTTAACAACCACATTTTTTAAACCTTCTTTTATATATTTTATATCTATTTTTAATAATGTAGAAACTAATATAGAACCAAGTGCATTATAAACTTCAAACATTCCTGGCATAGTTTTAATTTCTTCCTCTTTATTATATATATTAACTTTAAAAATTGTATTAGTTTTGTTAATAATAATATTTTTTGCTTTTAAATTAGAATTAGAAAAAATACTAAAAGTTAAAAAATTACAATTATCTATTAAACTAGTTATCTTATTGGTATAATTATCATCTATATTAATAATACCTATAGAAACTTGATTAAATAATTTTAGTTTAGAAAAATAATAATCATAAATATTACAATGTTCATTTTTACTAATATGATCTATAGAAAAATTAGTAAAAACACCTAGATTAAAATATGAATTATCAACCCTATTATATTTTAATCCCAAAGATGATACTTCCATAATTACGTATTCACATTTGTTATCAGCCATAATTCTAAATAATTTTTGTAAATAAATTGAATCAGGTGTAGTTCTAGAACTTTCGCTAATTAAATTTGAATCAATATAATTACCTATTGTTCCAATTAAACCTACTTTTTTACCAGCTCTCATAAGAATAGATCTAATCATAAAAGAAGATGTTGTCTTACCTTTTGTTCCTGTGATGCCTATTAAAAAGAATTCTTTTGATGGATTATTATAAAAATTACAAGCTAATTTACTAACTATTTTTCTAGTATTATTTGTTTTTAAAATAAGTACAGATTTACTTTTAAATTCTTCATATCTATCTTTATCAACAATAATAACAGAAGCCCCATTTTTAATAGCTTCATCTATATAATCATGTCCATCTAAAACAGTTCCTTTTATAGCTACAAACAAATCATTATTATTTACTTTTTTTGAATTACAGATTATTTTATTAATAATTATGTCTTTATCACATTCAATGTCTGTATCAATAATTATTTTTTTAATATTCATACAATCACCCAGTTTATTGTATGAAAAAAAAACAATTTCGTTACGAAATTGTTTTAACATGCTTTTTCTTTTTTACAAACATTATTCTCTTTTAAACATTTAAAAATACACTTTAATTGATCAATGCTATCTTTATTCATTTCTTCTGTAATATTGCTATATGGATCTGTTAACTTAGAACTAACACCTTCAACTAACTTTGTAGGTAATCCATTAACAACCGCTACTACATTAGGGGCATATATTCTCTTTTCCTTTGTATCAACATCATTACCATCTTTATCTTTTAATGAATAATCACTTAAAACTGAAGATAATCTATCAAGTAAATCCATGTATCCTTTTGTTCCTTCTTTTGTCTTTTTTACTTCACCATCAACTAATTCTATAGTATCACGAATATTTAAAACATCTACATAATAAACATCTACCTCTTCATCAATTGATAAATCAATTAAATTTTCAATCATACTTCTACACCATGGACATGAAGCAAAGCCAAAATAAACCGCAAATGATTCATTATTATCTATTTTTTTAACTATTTCTTCAGCTGTTGCATACTTCATTCTATTTTTTTTAGAAATAGTAACAGATCTAATTTCTGAACCAGTCTTACTCTTTTCTCCATTTAAATTTTCATATTCTACTTTAAATTTATACGCATCTGAATTTTTGTATCTAACATAGTCGTTATGAATAAATATAAAAAATCCACCTGCGATTAGAACAAATATTATTATTTTAATAATTCTTTTCTTCATAAACATACCTCTTTTAATCATTATAACATAAAAAAATGGTTTTAAAACCATTTTTTATTATTCACCATTAGAAGATGTATTTTGTGAATCCTCAGGTGTTGGTGTTTCTGGATCTACTGGATCTACTGGTTCTGGTGGTTCTTGATTAGAAGATTCTTCAATACAGTTTCCATCACCATCATCTTCAAAGCCATCAGCGCATAAACACGTTACTCCATCTCCACCTAAAACTTCATTTTCTCCACAAATTACTTCTTTTTTTACACAACTTCCAGATGAATCTTCTTCATAACCATTCTTGCAAACACAAGTTGTTCCATCTGCGCCCAATTCTCTATTACCAGAGCATTTAGTTTCTGGTTTAGTTTCAGTTGGAGTATCAGTTTGTGTATCATCGTCACTTGCTGTAGAAGCACTTGGATAAGATTTTACTCCTCCCCATTCATCTTCACCTATAATTTCTGGTTCATAAGGTTTATCTATAGAGAAACTAAATGATTTTTTATATTCCTCTTTTTCTAATTCTAGATTAATTCTCATAGCTTTAGTAATTGCATCTAAACCGTCCATAGATGGAACAAATTCATATAAACCAGTTCCTGCAACATAGTCATAAATTATTCCTCCGCCACCTCTTAGGAATGTTCTTTGCATGCTTATTACATCATTTGAATCTGTTAATGAATCAGTAGATAATAATACTTTTTTAAATACATTATAGAATCCTAGTATTTGGTCTCTACTTAAATTTGTATCCATACTATTACTAATAGTATCTAAAACGTTATAGAAATCATCAACTGATCTAAGTTTTTTTGCTTTATTTAATATTGCTTTTAAAACTAATTGTTGATTTTGACCTCTTACAAAATCACTTCTATCTCCCTCATTCCACTCAGGACCACAAGTTGGATAGTACTTTCTGTTTCTTGAAAGAGCTAATGCTTGAACGCCATTTAGATGTTGCCATCCTTTTTCAACAAATACTGTATTTGCAAGCATTCTGTTCTCATCAGTTTCACAAAAACTATATGGAACATCTACATCAATTCCACCTAATGAATCAACTAGTTTAATTAATCCTCTAAAGTTTACTTTAGCATAATAATCTATATCAATATCTATAAAGTTTTCAACAGTACTAATCATACAAGAATCTCCACCAGAAGCTGCATGTGTAATTTTACTTAATGAATTACCATAACAAGAAATTGGTACATAAGTATCTCTTGGAATACTAAATAATGTAGCATTTAATGTGTTTGGATTAAATGTAACTACCATGATAGTATCACCTAAAGCTACTGCATCTGCAATATTCTCTTCTGGTGAATCAACACCTAATAATAATATTGTAAATGGTTCTGTTACACTCTTATCGCTAACTTTAGTATGTTCATCAACTTTTTTCTTTCTATATTCTGATTTTTTATCAATTACTACTACATCATTTTCAATATTCTTAAATTGGTCTATACTTGAATACTTTTCAACATATCCACCTGGTATAAATGTAGCTTCTATTTCACCAGAATACAAATCCTTTAACATAGTTATGTAATCATCATATTTTACTAAATTACCTTTATCTATTTTATATTTAGATATTAAATCTTGAGCTAATTCATAACCTTCTAAATCTTCTGTATCACTAGTAATACCTATTTTCTTAGTAGCTATATTCTTCTTAGTAACATCTTTATCTTTCATAGCTATTAAAGTAGTGGTATATCTTACTTGATCTTTATTAAGATTATCAATTATTCCAACACCTCTAGATATTAGTGAACTTCCATAGAATTCACCAGCACCTAAAGCAATTAAGCATAGTATTAATACAATAAATTTCCATTTTTTAGGTTGATTTTTTAATTTAAAACTAACTCTTATTATATATAAACAAAATATAACAAGTACTCCAATAAGAATATATCTAATAGTAGTTTCTATTCCAGTAAGTTTTAATAAATTAAGAATGAAATATGCTGTTGAAACTATAAACATACCAGTAATAACATTAGTAAATAAAGATAAATTCTTGTTATTTTTTCTAAAGTCTCTTTTTTCCTCTTTAGTATACTTTTTCTTAGCCATATTTCCTCCTTATTCTTCTGTCATTTTAACAATTGATAATTTTTCTTTATCGGTAGCAACAATTAATTTAGCATTATGTTGAAAACCATCACCATTTTCATATTCCCAATCAATAGATACTTCGTAACCAACTGAACCTTCTCCAAAATCAATATTTGGAAAAATAGAACTAGGACTAACTTCTTCAGACTTAGATATATTAACTTTTGTTACAGTTGGTAAACTATCATTTTTATTTCCATCAATAGCATTGTTAACTTGTTTATAAATACCATCTCTTGCATAATCTATAAAATCTGATTTATATGATGAAAAAACAAATTGTACTCCACCAACATCATTCTTACTTGTTTTATTAGATAAACTAAAGAAATCAATAACAAATAATTTTGAAACAGCTTCAGCGTACGCTTTCTTATCCACTTCTTTAGTACTCAATACTTTCTTTAATTCATTAAAAGTAGATTTAAATAATTTAGTATCATTTTCATTTACTGTATATTCAAAACTCTTTATTTCATCTACAACCTTAGGAGCAGAAACTACATTATTCTTTTTAAAGAAATTAGTATAAACAAAATAACCTAAAAGAATTACACCAACTAATAATACACATAATAGTAATCTATTTAGGACATTTTTTTTCTTTTTTACCTTTTTTTCTTTTTTCATTTTTTCTCTCCTTCTGATTTTTTAAGATTCTTATCTTCATTCTTTATTAAGTCATAAAGAATTATATCATTTGAAACTTGTAATTTTTCAGTAGATAATTCATTATTTTTATCAATTTCATCACTATCTATAACTGCATTTGGATTAATAACTTTATATTCGTCTTTTTGACTATTATAATAAATGTCATTTGTTAACCAGTTTCCGTTAGGGAATGGAACTACATTATTATCCAAATTCATAATATCATTTCCTAATGAATATTTAGTTTTTAAGCCAAACATATTACTTACAGTTGGCAATACATCTATCATACCCATGGCTGTAGTTTTATCAACATTAAATTGCTTATCTTTTGTCCATATAATTAGTGGTACAGCTCTATCTAATTCATAGCTATAATAATCATAATCTACGTATCTTTCATCATCCTCAGAATATAATTCATCTGTTTCTTTATTATAGTTGTTTAATTTGTTAAAATCACCCTTAGGTAATTTTGCATCATGATCACCATAAATTAATACAACAGTATTATCTAATAATCCCTCTTTATCAAGTCTATCAAATAATTCTCCTAATGCTGAATCTGCATAATGAACAGATTTAAAATAATTACCTAATTTAGTACCTTCCATATAAGGATGGGAAATAGTTTTAACTACTTCATTACCATTTTCATCTGTAGTCTTAACTTCTTCTTTTATATCTACATCAAATGGTCCATATTTTTCTAATTCATCAAATGGTGTATGGTTACTTAACATAATTAAAGTAGCCATAAACTTTCCTTTTTCATCATATTCTTTCTTCAAAATTGGAGTTAATTGTTTGAAGAATTCTTTATCTGATAAACCTAATCCCATAGTATTTTCTTCATTAACTTCAAATGAATTCTTACTATAAAATGTATTATATCCTAAACTATTATGTAAATTATTTCTATTCCAGAAATCTCCAGTATTTGCATGGAATGATAAAGTATTATATCCATCACTTTTTAATAGTTTTTGCATTGTTTCATATTCTCTATTCCAATAACTAACCGCTACAGAACCATTTGTAACTGGTAATAACGATGATGAGAATGAGAACTCTGTATCAGAACTTGTTCCACTACTTGCTTGTGCATAGAAATTACTAAAGTATATTCCTTCATTCTTTAATTTATTTAAAGTAGGTGTTACCTCTACTCCATTAAAAGATTGTTTTAAAGCAGTATTTTGAATACTTTCACCATGAATAACTATTAAATTTTTTCCTTTAAAAATACCAGTATAATCATTATCTTTATAAACTATTTGATTTTTTTCATAATATTCTCTAAATTCCTTAGCTGCTTTATCATATCCAAATAATGTATTAAATTTAGCATCTAAACTTTTAAATAAATCATTTAATTGATATGTATAAACACCAAATTTTGTAACCAAGAATTCTCTATTCCATTGTTTAGATAATCTACTAAATTCTAATGAAGTGACAGTCATAAAGAATAAAGCATAAACAGCTACTCCTGTTATTAATGTTCCAGTAAATCTTTTCTTTCTATTTTCTTTTGGTCCAACTATATCATAGTATTTTCTTTTTTTCAAGAAATGATTAACAATAAACATAGCAATCAAACCCCATAAGAATATAAAGTCTTTTAATTGTAATACATTTTGAATAACTGCATCTCCAACATCAACAACAGTTAATGAAACAGCTATTAATGAAAATGATGCAAATGACATATAATATGTATAGTACAAAGAGTTAATAATACATATTAACGTAAATATGAATGTAATAACCATCAAATACCTAAACTGTTTTTTTGCTTTAAACAAATAAACAAATGATCCAAACAATAATATAATTGCTAAATCTGCCATAACCGGTTTAATAGCGAAATAATTTTTTACTGTAAAAAATCTTAATAACATCGCATTAATTAAATTAACAATTATAAATGTTATAAATAATCTATTTGTATTAGCATATTCTTTATAGTTAAAGTTCTTAATTGAATTTTTTATATTACCTAATTTTTCTTTTATTTTACCCATTTTTACGCACTCCTCATAATATATTAATTATACCACTTTTATGACATAAATTCTATATTTTTTTATTCTTTAATTTTATTTTCTTCAATTGAATTAATAATCATGCCATAGACAAATATTTGTGAAATACTGTAAATCCATAATAACAGTATTATAATACTTGATGCAGTGCCATAAATATCATCATATGATGCATAGTTTGTAACATAAAATGAATATAAATATGTAAATAGTAATATCATAATTGTCGAAAAAACTGATCCTTTATTTACACTTCCTTTATGTAATTTTTTATTTGGAGATAAGGAATATATTATTTTTAATATAAAAAACATAATAACTAATGATGCAGGCCACTTTAAAATATTAATTAGATTTACCAAATTAGAAGTAATAAAACCATTTGGAGAAACTTGCAAAATTAATGATAATATTTTTTCACCTAATATTAGTATAATTATTAAAAATATAAAAAACAATAATAATATTATAGTTAATAATAAAGATTTTAATATATCTTGTAGTGTTCTTTTCTTAACATTATATATATTATTAGCTGTAATTATTATTGCTTTTGTTCCTCTAGATGCTAAAAAGATTGCAGAAATAATTATTATAAATACCCCAAAACCAGTATACGAAAAATTAAATAAAGGTTCTAATAATTCACTAGTATTTGCTGGCATACTTAATATAACAAAATCAAAAAGTTTATTAAAAAAAATTGAAAAAGTATTTGATATTATTGCTATTAACAATAAAATTGGAATTATTGAAAGCAACAAAAAGAAAGACAGATGTCCCGGTAAAACAGAGACTACTGGCTTTCTTGATATTTCATATACTTTTTTAATATAATTGCGACATTTATTTATAAATGATTGCATATTATCACCTATTTTATTATTATTTATTAGAAGCTGAATTATTCATTTCTTTTGTTGTCTTAACTTCTAAAACTGCTTCATTTATAGCATCATCTATTGTTTTAATATCATCTAAAATCATACTATAACCTAATGTTGCTCCAAAATTATAAGGTAAATTTTTAAATTCTTTATTTAATTTTCTCATATAAGCTATTACTTTATTTTCTTCATAGCCTATCATATATATTAAGAACTCATCACCATTTGTTCTAACAATATCACTTTGTTCTAATTGATTATTTATTAAGATATTTGCTGCTTTTTTAAGAACCATGTCACCCTCTGCATGACCATATACATCGTTTATATGACCTATTTTATTAACATCTACAATAACTATAGATTGTGGATATATTTTGTTTTCTTGCCATTTTTCATAATTCTTATTTAAATAATGTCTATTTTTTAATGAAGTTAATCCATCAACATATTTCATTCTATCATTTTTATTAATTTTATTTCTAGAATACTTAGTTCTTAAATAGAATAAACTAATCATTAATAAAATTAATAAACCAACTAAAATATAAACAAATGTTAAATCTAATTTTTTGCTATCAACACCATATTTTACTTTAGCTCTAGCTATATATAAATCTTGTTGCAATGTTGAAATATAAAATTTAAATAAACCAATAAATGCTTTATTCTTAGAATTTTTTGACATAATGAAATTATAATCTAAATTTTTTGCTCTATCTTCATATACAACCTTATAGTTATTAAAATCTGAATTTCTATAATTGTCATAGAAATTATAATCAACAACTATAATACTATCACTATCAATAGCATTAAATAATGAACTAGATTTCTTATAGACATCAGTCTTTATTCCATAATTACTACTTAAATATGTAGCAATCTTATTATCCATTGTGTATACTTTTTTATCTTTTAAAGATTTTAAAGATTGGATTGAAGTAGTAATATTACTTTCATGTGTTAATCCAACTAATTTTTCTTTGTATGGAGAAAATGAATAATCAAATTCATCCTTTAAATCTTTAAAATCGTAATAATTAAATGCTAAATCAACATTCCCACTATTTAAATCTTTGCTTAAATCTTCAATAGAACTATATTCTTTAATTTTAAAAGTAATATTCATACTTTTAGCAAAAGTATCTAATATTTCACTATTATAACCAATAAATTCATCATTTATCTTTGATTCGTATGGAATATTTTTTATATACCCATATGTGTATTCTTTACCTTCAAAATTAGCAATTGTAACATCATCAACATCTTTTTTATCAAAATATAGAGATAATAATCTCTTATTATATGATTTTTCTAGACTACTTTTACTCCATCTAATATAGAATTTTTTTACAACTGTATTTAATGTATCTTCAGACCCATTAATTGTTAAAATATAATTTGTAGTTAATTCTGAAATGTTATTAACTATGTAATAATTATTAGAGAATAACACATTTATATATGCTGTTTTTGGTACAACTGCATATAGAATATCATTATTATTTAATGCTGACACAATATTATCTATTGAATTATATGAATTATAAATTATTTGACTATTATCATCTAAAATTTCTTTTACTTTAGAAGAATCTTTATCTAATGTACCAATTGTTACATTTACTAAATCACTTATTTTTTTAACTTCTTTATTGTTTTTACTGATTAAAACATAATTATCTGTATAAAATAATAATTCATTATCATCTAAATCTGTTTTATCTGTCATTTTAAATGAATACTCACTATCAGATGATCCACCAGTTTTATATGGTATTAAATTAAATTGTAAACCTGTGTCCTTATTAAAGTCATTAATAAAATCAAAGAACACTCCTTCTCCATTAGATCCAAAAATAGGTAAATCGTTTACAATAGATACATCTACAACTTTGGATTTATTCTTTTCTATCCATCTTTTCTCAAAAATAGAGAATACACCTTCTCTATCGTTTTTCCTATTAATATCTATTCCAACCAATATTACAATACCAAGTAATATTATTGGAATAATAATTAATAAAAATTTCTTTTTATTAAAGCTCTTTTTATTTTTTTTCATAAAAAACCTCTTACCAAACTATTCCACCAGTTTTTTTATTTTTATATCCCATTATAGGAAATTCTTTTACAACTTTTTCAACTGATGTTCCATCTTCTTTTTGTTCAGTAACCTTTTGTCCTTCCTCATCATTCTTAGATACTATATAGTTTAAATCATAAAAATTCTTAACTTCATCAGAAATCACTCCTAAAGAGTCATTACCTATATTTTTAGCATCATCCTTACTACAATCTTTTTTTACATTATAAATTACATAAATAATTTTTCCCTTAACATCTATTTTTGCATCAGTTACTTTATCACTTTCTTTTATTTTATTAACAATAGCTTCTTTTTCTTTATCACCAAATGTTATTTTTTCTATTCCATCTAATCTATCACCATATTTAGATGTACTTGATGGTAAAACTAGTTTCAATACTAATATTCCTATTATTATAATGATAATGAATGCTAGTACATATCCAACCTTAATTTTCTTTATTTTTTTTACAGTTTTTGATTTGTTATTATCCTTAACAACTGGTTTAACAATTTTATTCTTTTCTTCTTTCATCTTAACACCTCTAACATTTTAATTATACTATATAGAGTCAAAAAAAACAATAATCTAACAACGATTATTGTTTATTATTTATGCTACTTTTTCTAATGTCATAACATTAGAATTTGTATTTCCTATAAATTTTTCGTTAAAGCCTGCTGGTGTAATAAACGATCTTTGTAATGAATCACTGCTTATTACTTCAGTTGGATAGAAATCTTTTATTTCTTCTACTCCACTTTCAACTGGAGTCACTTGAGAAACTTCAGGAACTACTGGTGCAATGTTTTCAACTGGAGCTACTTGAGGAACTTCAGGAACTACTGGTGCAACATTTTCAACTGGAGCCATTTGAGGAACTTCAGGAACTACTGGTGCAACATTTTCAACTGGAGCTACTTGAGGAACTTCAGGAACTACTGGTGCAACATTTTCAACTGGAGCTACTTGAGGAATTTCAGGAATTGCTGGAGCAACATTTTCAATTGATGGAAGAACTAACTCTGGTTCTGATATATTTGGTACCTCAGGCATTTGTATTTCGTTTTGTAATAAATCATCCATAGACAAAATGTTTGAATTCAAATTATCATCAGCTACTGGAGTTTCTAAAACTGTATTTTCTACTGGAGCTATTTCAGGCTCTATTGGAGCAATATTTTCTTCTACAGCTACTGGTGTAACTTCTGGAGCAACAATTGTTTCTTCAGGAGTTTGAACTTCTACATTTTCTTGTGCCACTGGAGTATTACTAATTTTTCCATTTATTTCATTTATTCCTTCTCTTATATTAGCTAATTCAGTTGCCATTTCTTTAAGATATTTTGTTAATTCATTTTGAATATTATTCTGAATATTACTTAGTATTTCATTTTGAGCTTCAACTTTTTCACTCAAATCAGTTGGCAATTTTGATCCAACTACAGAAGGATTAATAAAATTATTATTATCCATTATGCTCCACCTCTTCCATATTCAATTAATATATTTTTTACTCTTTCCCATTCATTTTGATCTTTTATAGAATCAAAATAATAATTGCCATCAGCAAGTCTTAATTTTGATACATAATCTTTTACGTTTCCACTAGCATCTTTTTGATTAAAGGTATATACAACATAATCACTATTAAATTCTTTTATTCGTAAAACTGTAACTATATCTGCCACTACCTTTTGACCTTTGCCATTTGTTATTGTCACCTTTCTATCCATACTAGTCCTCCTTATTCTATACATTATAGTATATCATTTATTTTATTCAAAAACAACATCTTTTTAAAAAAAAAGTTCTTATTCACAAACATAAGAACCTTTTTTTACACTTTTTTTATCATTATCAGATGTTATAATTACTATTTTGTTAATATTTTTATTATAATATATGTCTTCTACTATTGTACCTTTGACTTCTTTTAATTCTTTACCTTTAGAATTTATTACTTTAATTTTTTTATCATTTCCAATTATAACAGAATCTTTAATTGGTAATGATAATATGTCATCATTCTCATCTATTCTATAACTTGTTTCTTTTTGATTTTTTAAATCAATAAATTTAATTGAGTTAACTTCTTTTAATATAATATAATTGTTACTATTTCCTATATATTCACCAGATGAATAACTCTTTTTAGAATATAAATCTTGATATATTTTTTTATTATTTCTTTCATACTTAATAAAATCATTAATACCAATTCTTATTATTTCAGCATTTATATAATTATCTTTATCTAATAATAAAACTGAATTTTCAAATGTTCCAACCTCAACTGCTTCATTATATAAAACTATTTGTTCTTTATTACTTGTAATTTTATTTTCTTTATCATCTAATAATACATATTCATCTTCTATTTTTATTGTTTTATAACCATTTTTAAAGTATATTATATTATCTAAATTATATTTACTTTTATAGATAACTTCTTTTGATTTAATATCATATAACACATTTGTATCATTATTCATGAACAAATAAATTCTATCATTAATCTTTTTCCAGTTGATGACATTATCTAAAACATCATAATATCTACCACTATTATAATTTAATAGACCATAACTATTTTTCTTATTATTTTTTACAAATATCAATTCATCATTAATAATATTTGCCGGTTCAAGGTTATAATCATTTAACATTTTTTCATCAAATTTTATTTCATCGGATGAACTTCTTATACCAGAACTATATATTTGACTTTTTTCATATCCTATAAATATATATACTTCATCATCTTTTTTATAATAAGAATCAAATCCTGATCCCATAGTAGTATCTACACTTGTGAAATAAGTATAATATTTATTATCTTTTCTAATTATTAAGTAATCTGTTATAAGACTATTCTTTATTTCCTCTATAACAGAACAGTTATCATAGATAAGTTCTCCTTCTTCATCAATAAATTTACTATTATCTAAATTAAAATAAGCATTGTTATGATAAGAAGTAATTTTATCTACATTTTCATAAAGAAGTTCTCCTTTATAATTAATAACATTATTACTAGTTTTTATTAAATAATCATTTAATCTAGTCATTTCAGTAGATGATAACAATTCTTGATTATTATAATTATATAACCTATAAATATCATCATAAGTAATATAATAATATTCTGATAAAGCAACTATATTTAGTTCATTTGTTGAATCAAAATCTTCATGTTTATTTCCATTTAAATCATATATATCATAATGATAATATCCATTTTCTATATCCATACCATATATATATTTATTATCTAATGAATATCCTACTTTATCATATTTTTCATCAATTATCTGTTTAACCATTGATACTGTTTCTGTCTTTTTATTCTTTTTATATGCATAATTAAATAAGAATATAACAACAACAATAATAGCAAATAAAATTGTAAATATTAGTTTTCTAATTGTCTGTTTACTCATATAAAACTCCTATAAACTAAATAATTTAATTGTTACATATACTGTTAACGCAATTACAATAATAAGCGCTAAATACAAATATATTCTTTTATTATTTTTCATAAATCTCCTTATTCTAAATTAATATCTATTCCTATTGGACAATGATCTGACCCCATTACTTCATCATATATTTTAGCATTACTTACTTTTTTTATAATATCTTTTGATACGACAAAATAATCTATTCTCCACCCAATATTTTTTGATCTAGCATTACCCATGTAACTCCACCATGAATATTGTTCTTTATCTTTATTATAATATCTAAATGTATCTATAAAACCTGCATCTAATAATTCTGAAAACTTTCCTCTTTCTTCATATGTAAAACCTGCATTACCAATATTAGCTTTAGCATTCTTTATGTCCATTTCAGTGTGAGCTACATTAAGGTCTCCACACAAAACTACTGGTTTAACTTGTTCTAATTCTTTTAAATACGCTCTAAAATCATCTTCCCATTTCATTCTATAATCAAGTCTACTAAGGTCTCTTTTAACATTCGGAACATATTCTGTAACAAAGAAAAAATCATTAAATTCTAAAGTAATTATTCTTCCTTCATGATCATGTTCTTCTATTCCCATTCCATAAGTAACATTAAGTGGTTTTATTCTAGTATATACCATTGTTCCAGAATAACCTTTTTTCTCAGCTGGATATAGATACATTTCATAACCTTCTGGATTATATTCAAATTGATCTTTTTCCACTTTAGATTCTTGTATAGCAAATACATCAGCATCTATTTCTTTAAAAAAATCATCAAATCCTTTTTTTAAACACGCTCTAAAACCTGCGACATTCCAAGATATTAACTTCATAATACACCTCTAATAAATTATATCACACTATGGTCTATATTTTTTAACAAAATTTTCTGCTTGCTTTAATCCATCCATCGCAGAAGTTGTTATTCCACCTGAATATCCTGCTCCTTCTCCAACAGGATAAATTCCCTTTATATTACTTTCACCATCTTCATCTCTAATTATTGTAATTGGTGAACTTGTTCTAGATTCAATTCCAAGCATAATACTATCATCTTTATCAAAACAATCAATTTGTTTTTTAAAATGAGGCATTGCCTCTTTTATAGATTCAATTATAAAAATTGGTAACAAATCATTTAGATTTGAACAAGTATAACTGCCTTTAGTAAGTGGTTCAAATTCAAAACTGGATGTCTTTTTATTATTTATAAAATCTATATATTTTTGAGCAGGTATTCTTCCATTACCTAACTCATATGCCTTTTCTTCAAGATTTCTTTGAAATTTAACTCCATCAAATAATCCTTCACCATAATCTTTAGGAGTAACACTAACTACTAAAGCTAAATTAGCTACTTTACTATCTCTTTTATAATTACTCATTCCATTTATAGCTAATCTATTCTTTTCACTAGAAGCATTAACTACATATCCCCCTGGACACATACAAAAAGAATATACTCCTCTACCATCTTTTGTATTATATGTTAACTTATAACTAGCAGGTCCAAGTTTATTATAATTTTCTTTATATAAAGACCTATTTATATCTTCTTGTTTATGTTCTATTCTAACTCCCACCGCAAACGGTTTTGACTTCATATCTAAATTCTTACTATGTAGCAACTCAAATGTATCTCTAGCACTATGACCCAAAGCTAAAAACAAATAATCTGTTTTTATTTCATCATTATTATTAACAACTATTCCTTTTACTTTATTATCTTTAATAATAATATCAGTTAACTTGGTATTATATCTAAATTCTCCTCCAAAACTAATTATTTTATTTCTTAAATTAATAACAACATTTCTAAGTACATCAGTACCAATATGTGGTTTATAAGAATACATAATTTCTTTAGGTGCACCGCACTCAACAAATATTTCAAATACTTTCTTCATTCTATATAATTTATCTTTAACTAATGTATTTAATTTACCATCTGAAAAAGTACCAGCACCACCTTCACCAAATTGTACATTTGATTCAGTATTTAATTCATTACTATTCCAAAACTTTTCCACAGTCTTAATTCTATCTTCTATTTTTTCGCCGCGTTCAATAATTATAGGTTTGTATCCATTTTTAGAAAGCATGTACCCCAAAAATAATCCTGCTGGTCCAGATCCTACTATAATAGGTCTTGTTGTTACGTGGATATTACCTGTTATGTTAAATTCATATTCTTCTCTTGGTGTTTTAAATATATCTGAAGAAATATTTTTCTTTAAAAATAAGTCTTCACTATCAATATCAATATCAAATGTATATACATATTTAATATCTTTTCTAGCATCTAATGATTCTTTAACAATCTTATAACTATTTATTTTAGTTTTTAATTTTTTCTCTAATATTTCTTTCAAAGGTTCATTATTATCAATTGATATTTTTACATTTCTTACCCTAATCATTTAAACCTCCGATATAATTACTAGCCTTTAATGCAGATATAATAGCAAATGCTATATTATAACCTCCACAGTCACCATCTATATTAAGTAATTCACCTGTTATAAATAAATTAGGTACTAATTTACTTTCAAAATTATCATTTATTTCAGATAATTTAACACCACCAGCAGTTACTTGTGAATTATCAAATGATTTAGTTCCGGTAACAACTACTTCAAATCTACACAAGTTATCTAATAATCTTTCTTTTGAAAATATATCTAAATCACTATAACAAGAATTTCTATCTATATTAGAATTATCTATGAGTATTCTCGCTAGTTTTTCATTAATAATTCTAGATAACATATAATAAACACTTAATCTAGGTCTAGATGATAAATACTTTTCTGGATCATTTGTAAATGGTAAAAAATTAATTCTTACTTTTGGATTATCTAATAAAGAAACAAATCTACTTATATTAAAAACACAAATACCACTTATACCATAATCAGTTAATTGTAATTCACCATCTTCTTCTTTTATTAATTTATCTCCATCATAAATACTAACTTTAACATCTGTTCTTATACCATTTAGTTTTCTAAAATAATCACCTTTAGCAGTTACTTGTACTAAACTAGGATATAAATTTGTAACACTATGTCCTAATTTTTTAACTAAATCATACCCACCTATTTGTCTATATGATTTAGAACCAGCTGAAATAATTACATAATCACAATTTATATCATCATTAATTACAAAAGTATTATTAACTTTTTTGATACTATTAACATCATAATTACAAATAGTTTTTATTCCTTTTTCATTCACTTCATATTCTAGCGCTTCTCTAATAGTTTGTGCTTTATTAGAAAATGGATAATAATAACCATTTTTCACTTTATATTCAATTCCAAGTTTATTTATAAAATCTAAAACCAAATCTTTATCATCTTCATTTATAAATCTAGAAATATCATCTTCTTCTACACTATGAAAATGATTAATACTAAAATCATCGTTCAAAAAATTACATCTACCATTACCAGTAACTAATATCTTTTTACCTATCATTTCATTCTTTTCTAGAATAATAACTTCATTATTATCATCTTTAACAGTTAAAGCAGAAACTAGTCCACTTACTCCACCACCAATAATTACAATTTTTTTCATAGAAATCACCTATATAAATTATACCATGTATTTATAAACAAAAAAAAGACAATAATTGTCTCTTTACATTCTAGCTATTTTTCTATTTTTTAAAGTTAAAGTGTTTTCTTTACCATTTTTTACATTTATTATATCAATATCCGGGATTAATACTCTATTAAGTGGTTTTCTAATAGATCCTAAACCAGATGACTTAGCTATCTTTGTTACACCATTATTTATTATTAAACTTGCTTGTTCATCTGTATATGTTCCATATCCATTTTCCATAAAAAATTTGCTATAAGGTCCAACTAAACCAATATGTTTTTTTGATTTTTCTTGAATGAACATAGGTGTTAAGCAACCATGATTATGTCCACTTAATACTAGACTCATTTCGTTTAATATAGCCATAATTGTTATTAATTTATTATGATGTATTAATCTATTTGAAGAATGAGTTAATAATATATTAAATGCATCCTTATCATTATGAATATTTTGACTTGTTATTACATCATTTAAAACTCTTTCATCTTCATCATTTATGTAATAAGTTAAAGGTAAATTAATCGCATTAACAACAACATTATCATCATGTCTTATTGATTCATAACTATCTTTTAACACTTTACAATCTGATTGTTTTTCTAATTCTTTAAAAAAATCTAAGTTATATTCTTGATTAACCTTTACTTCCATTCCTTGTTCATATATATCATGATTCCCGATAGATATATAAGTTTTAGCTAAAGAACTAACCTTTTTTAAGACTTCTAATAAAGCTTTATTTCTATTATCATTGACGTGATCAATAATATCTCCTGGCATACATATTAAATCTACTCTTATTTTTTTTAATAATTCATATATTCTATCTAAAGTTTCTACTTCACTATGTATATCACTTATACTAGCTATTCTCATATTATCTTTAACTTTTGGATTTTCTACTTTGTAATTATTTATTCTTATTTTGTCCATATTAACACCTCTACACGAAGAAATATTTTATCAAAATAATAGTTAAAAGTAAATAAAAAAAGAAACAATTATAATTGTTTATAAATGGAAATAATAAGTGTCCGCACATTTCATTACCTAAAATGTAAGTTTTTTATATATTTAATAATACATCATTTGAACTTCTATAGTCAAACATTGCTCTTGGATAATTATTTATCCAATTTTCTATTTCTTTTATAAATGATACTTTTATATCTTTCATATCTATTCCTTTTGGAATCCATCTTCTTATTAATCTATTATTATTTTCATTCGTTCCTCTTTCTCCTGAACAATATGGATGTGCATAATATATTTCTGTTCTTTTCTTTTTTCTTAAACATGATTTTTCTAAGCCCTTATATCCCATAAATTCTACTCCATTATCAAAAGTTATAGATTTAAACATTTTATAAAATTTTGATCCATATCTTCTTTCTAATTTGTCTAATGCTTTCGCTATTGTCGCAGTTTCTTTATTTGGTAATTTCATTATTATT
>JAFRCK010000019.1 GCA_017404385.1 Bacilli bacterium | reverse complement strand
CAGTATTTTTATTACTTTTCGCCTATTTAAATAAATGAAATGATAGAGAGGTAGAGATTATGGAAAAAGAGGTTTTAAGATTATTTAAAAGTTATTTAGGAGAAAAATCAGAAAATTTTTCTAAAGAAGGATTAAAATATGGAATATTAATTCCAGATACTGCTAGTGAAGAAATTATTAAAGAAGCAATAGAACAATATGGTAAAGATGGAGAAAAGTGGAATCAAACTTTTCATAAAGATTTTGAAATTGTTAAAAATGCTCCAATTGAAGATTTAATAATGCAACAATTAATTCATTATATAACTACTTATGGGTTTGAAAGTTTAGGCTTTTATGATAGCAATTTAGTTTACTTACCAAAAGAAAAATTAGAAATCCCAGAATTAGTAGTTGAAAATATAGAATTAGTTCCAATTAAACCTATTACAGCAGAAGAATTACAAGAAAAATTAATGATTTTATTAACAAGTGGTATAGCTTTATCTGAACAATCAGTTAAAGATATAATGGTTTTATCAGATTATATTGATAAAGATAGATTTGATGAAATTGTTAATAGAGAAATTAAAGTTACATTATATGATAAATATAATATAATGCCAAAGAACCCTGATGAATTTTTTAGATATTTAATTTTTAAAACAACTGGTGATACATTAAAAATCAATAACTCTCAATTAATAAATAAAATTAAAAATTCTGATAAAGAAAAGGCTCTTGCAATGCTAGAATCTTATATAACAAAAAATGGTTTAGCTAAATTATCATCAATTTTCTTAAGAAATAAAAATTTATTTTTAGCATTTAAGGTTAAAAAAGAAGATAATTTACAACTATCTGCAAATATGAATAGAATAATTAATGCTTTAAGAAAATATGCAATAACATATCATAAACCATTATCTAAAAATATTCTTGATTGTTTAACTGATGAAAATATAGATGTTGATTTAGAAAAACTCCCAGAATTGTTAGATAATATTACTATATTTAGAGAGATTAGAATTGTTAATGGTATTTTATATAGATTAAATGGTTCAAATGCTATTGTTTATAAAATTAGAAATGGTAAATCATTTGTAAAAACATTAGATAATAGAACTGAAGAATATGTTATTAGATTAAATGCTATTTATGAAGTTGTGTATAAACATTTAATAAATAGATTAAAAAATAAAATTAATTTAAAAACTGTATATATTCCAGAAAATATTACTTATATGGCTCCAACAAGTGAAAAACAATTTAGTGGTAATATTCCAGATGGCTCATATTTAGAAGTTCCTAGAACAGATAATATGATTTATGGAATACATTGGACTAATTTATCTGATAAGACAACAAAAAAATCTGGCTTCTATGGAGAAGAAGAATATGATGAATATTCAACTGAAAGAGTAGATTTAGATTTAAAACAAATGAATAAATCAGAAGTATTTGGTTGGGATGCTTCATATAGAAGTAATACAAGTGATATATTATTTAGTGGCGATATGACTGATGCTCCACTTCCAAATGGTGCTACAGAATTATTCTATGTTGGTCAAAATTATGGTCACGGTGCTTTCTTAATTACATTAAATAACTTTACTCAAAATAATGCAGATGTTCCATTTGAATTTGTAATTGCTAAAGCAACACATAAACCAGAGAATAGAGTATATTATGCTTTAGACCCTAATAATATATATGAAAAATTAGATATGGTTGTTAAAAAAGGAGAATATCAAAAAGTTGTTGGCTTTATTGCAATAGACGATACAATTAAATTTTACTTCAATGACTTTAGTCAAGGTAATGAAAGAACATCAAGACAAAATGATGTAACAATGGGAACATTTGATTACTTACAATCATATAGTAAAGTTCAATTAAAATTAAGAGAT